>JBBQRX010000019.1:0-52774 GCA_038214375.1 Candidatus Limnocylindrales bacterium | reverse complement strand
GTGAGAGGGCCATCGGATTGTCTCCTCGTCGTGAACCTTGGTCGGAACACGCTGAGGATCACACCGGTGGCCCCTGGCCGTCCGGCTCAGCCGGCGTCAGGAGCCTCGCTCAAATCCCACCACTCGGGGGGACACTCCTCGGCCCGGGCGGGTCGCGTGGCCGGAAGCCCGACCTCTTGTGAACGCGCGGAATCGCACGTCAAGTCAACACTCGCCGCCCGCCGAGGCTCGTTTGGTATCGCGCGGCGGGTTGGCTGCCGGTTCGCGCGGCCTCCGTGCTCACCGGACATGCGCCTCCCGTGCTCAGGGTGCATATCGAGCCGTCGCCCGGTCGTGGGGGACACAGGGACGCGGCGATTCTGGGTCGCATTCGGACCCGCGGTGTGGACTTCACGTGCGAATCCACGCGGGCGGAGCTTCCGCGCGGACGGAGCTGTCGCCGGTGGTTACGTGCCGGCGGGGCGGCGGCGGGCGTAGCTTCCGCGCCGGCGGAGTTGTCGCCGGCAGAGCTTCCACGCCGGCGGTTACGTGCCGGCGGGGCGACGGCGGGCGGAGCTTCCCTGCGGGCGGCCTGTCGCCGGCAGAGCTTCCACGCCGGCGGAGCTCCACGCCGGCGGTGACGTGCCGGCGGGGCGGCGGCGGGCGGAGCTGCGCGCCGTCAGAGCTTCCACGCCGGCGGGCGGCCTGTCGCCGGCAGAGCTTCCGTCGCCGGCAGAGCTTCCGTCGCCGGCGGTTACGTGCCGGCGGAGCCTCCCGGTCGCGCTGCCCGATCGCGGCGGTCACGCGCCGGGCTCACGCGACGTCCAGCGCCACCTCGAACACCTGCCCGTCGACGATTCGCCATGCACGGACGCTCTCGGCGCCGGTGGCCGGGTCCGCCTCGGTCGGGCTGAGCGAGACCAGCACATACAGCGCATCCGGATAGAAGGCGAGGCTCACGTCGGTGGGCGACGGCCGGGCGGGCGACCGGACGTGGGAATGGACGATCGCCCAGATCACCTCGCCGGCGTCGTCGAGGGCCAGCACGGCCCGCACGAGATCGTCCGGGTGGACCTCGTAGCGAAGGGGCGACGCGGCGCGATTGCGCGCGGGAAGCCACCGGGTTGCCAATCCGCGCTCGGCGGCAGCGCCGGTCCCCGCTATGAGCCCGCAGGCCTCGTTCGGGGCCTCGGCTCGGGCATGGGCGACGAGCATGTCGCGGATCTCGCAGGGGAGCCGAGTCCGAGCGGGGCCGGGCTGGATCGCGTCGGGAACCCGGGGTGCCGGCCGCGCGCCGGTCAGGCGATGATCTCCCGCGGAGGCGCCGGGAATGGGAACGCGAGGCCTTCATTCGCAAACACCGGGGCACTCGGCATCCCCGCGGAACCGGGACCCGGCGCGCCCGGCATCCCCGCGGAACTGGGACCCGCAGACCCGGGACCCGCGGGGATCGGCAGCGGCCGCCCCGCCGCGCGCGCCTCGACGGCCGCGTTCGAGCAGACCGGGCAGTCCGGGTCGCGCCGAATTCGCAGCTCCGTGAACGTGAGATCGAGCGCGTCGAAGAGCACGAGCCGCCCGGACAGCGTGTCGCCGATCCCCAGGAGGAGCTTGAGCGCCTCGGTCGCCTGGAGGAGTCCCATCGTCCCAGGGACCACGCCCAGAACGCCGGTCACCGAGCACCCAGGCGCGAGCTCGGGCGGGGGCGACACGGGGTGGAGACACCGGTAGCACGGGCCGGCGAACGGGACGAAGGTCGTGAGCTGGCCCTCGAACCGGAAGACTGATGCGTGGACGACGGGGATTCCGGCAGCCACTGCCGCGTCGTTGAGCGTGTAGCGCGTCTCGAACGTGTCGGTGCCGTCCACGATCACGTCACAGCCGGCGATGAGCCGCTCCACGTTCGCCGGGCCAAGCGCCTCGTCGTGGGCGACAACGGTCACGTCCGGGTTGAGGGCGCGGATCGCCACCTCCGCCGAGACGACCTTCTTCATGCCCAGGCCGGCGGTCGAGTGAAGGACCTGGCGCTGGAGGTTGCTGACATCGACGACATCGAAATCGACGATCTCGATCGTTCCAACCCCTGCGGCAGCCAGGTAGAGGGCCGCCGGCGAGCCGAGCCCGCCCGCCCCGACGAGCAGCACCTTCGATCGCAGCAGGGCTGCCTGCCCCTCGGGCCCGATCTCCGGCATGAGCAGATGGCGGCTGTAGCGACGCCGTTGCTCGGCGCTCAGGCCCGTCGGCCGAAGCGACGGCAGGCCGAGCGCGGTCCACTCGGTGAACCCGCCGGACATCGAGACGACATCCGCGTAGCCCATCTCCTGGAGCGCCCGGGCTGCGAAGACCGAGCGGATTCCGCCGGCGCAGTAGAGGACGACGGGCCGGGCGCGATCGGCCGCGTGGGTCTCGATCTCCTGCTCGAGGTGGCTCTTCGGAACGAGCACGGCCCCCGGGATGTGCCCACGCTCCCACTCGTCGGTCTCGCGGACGTCGACGAACAGGGTCGCCGGGTCGCCGCGCAGCGCCTCGGCCTGCCGCGGGGTGACTTCCCGGACCGCCGCGCGCGCCTTGCGCAGCAGGTCGGCGTAGGACATCGTCATCGGTAGCCCGAACCCGCGGGTCAGGCCTCGGCCGATGCGACGGGGCTGGGCGGCGTGCCCGCGCCGGCGTCGGCGGCCGCCCCGGCGGCAGCGCTTCCCCGCTCCGCGAGCGCATGGCTGACCGTGTCCAGGCTGAGCAGCGCGCACTTGAGCCGTGCCGGGCTGATCTCGATGCCCAGCAGGTCCAGGACGTCCGCGGAGGTCAGCTTCGCGACCTCGTCGACCGGCTTGCCCTTGATCTCGTCGGTGAGCAGGCTCGCCGACGCCTGGCTGATCGCGCAACCACGGCCGGTGAACGCGACCTCGGCGACGATCCCGTCGCGGATCCCGAGCATCATCGTGATCCGATCGCCGCACAGCGGGTTGGCACCTTCGTAGCGCGCATCCGGCGCCTCGATGATCCCGAAGTTGTGCGGGTGCCGGTAGTGCTCGAGGATGTAGTCGCGGTAGAGGTCGTCCATGGGCCGTGAAGTCTAGCGCGGTCGATCGATTCGGGCCCATATTCCGACCGATCGGGTCGGATTTCAGTCACCTGGTGCGAACGCCGCGACCGCGTCCGCCAGGCCCTCCTCGTAGGCTCGGATGAGCCGGTCCCAGCGCGCGTCCATCGCGGCATCGACCAGTTGCCGGGCGGGGTCCGCGTCGAACCAGGCGATGGTCCGCCCGATCCCCTCCGCGAACGGCGTCGTGGCCTCGAAGTCGGGGACGAAGCGCTTGATCTTCGTGGTGTCGAAGACCGCGCTCACCGACTTGTCGCCGAGGAGGGTGCCGGCCATCTCCGGCAGGCAGGCCACGATGAAGTCGGACGCGATGTGGACGATCTTCGCCTCGACGCCCGCGGCCGCGGCGGTCTGCCGGTAGATCTCGTCCCAGGTGAGGACCTCGTCCGACATGACGTTGAACGCCTGGCCGATTGCGTCGTCGCGGCCCAGCAGGCCGACGAACCCTTGGCGAAGTCGCTGTTGTGGGTGATCGTCCAGAGCGAGGTGCCATCGCCTGGAACGATCAGCGGCTTCCCGGCGCGCATCCGGGCGATCGAAGTGAACGGCAGCTCCCAGCTGTTCACGGCAAGCGGTACCTGCGTGTCGCCGTAGGTGAGCGACGGACGGACGACCGTTGCCGGGAAGCCATCCTCACGGTACGCCCGGAAGAGGCGCTCCTCGCAGGCGATCTTGTTCCGCGAGTAGTCCCAAAACGGGTTCGCGAGCGGCGAATCCTCGCGAAGAAGCCAGTGGCCCAGCGGCTTCTGGTATGCGCTGGCCGAGCTGATGAAGACGAACTGGTCGGCTCGATCGCGGAAGAGCCGGAGGTCGCGTTCGAGGTCACCGGGCGTGAACGCGATCCAGTCCACCACGGCGTCGAACCGGTGGCCGGCAAGCGCCCGTTCGGCAGCGATCTCGTCGCGAACGTCCGCCAGGAGCGTCGTGGCGCCGCCGGCGCGACCCGGATCGCTCCCCCGGTTGAGGAGGAAGAGCTCGACGCCGCGTTCGACGGCCAGGCGCGTGCAGGCGCTTCCGATCAAGCCGGTGCCGCCCACGAAGAGCACCTTCACTCGGCACTCCCCGCGCCGGGACGAACAGGCGGCGCCGAGGCGGTCATCGCCGACGAGTCTACGGCCCCGGATACCCCGCCGGTCGCATGAGGGCCCTGCAGCCGGCCCGACTGCCAGGTGTCGCGTGCCCGCGGCCCGCGCCGCGTGGCAGAATTCGGCGATGCGCGCATTGATCTTCGACCTCGACGGCACCCTCGTGGACACGGTCTACGCGCACGTCGTGGCCTGGCAGCAGGCCTTCGAGGAGAGCGGCTTCGTCATCGACGGCTGGCGCATCCATCGTCGGATCGGCATGAGCGGCGGCCTGTTCACCCGGGCGGTCGCGCGGGAGATCGGGCGGCTGCTCACGGTGGAGGAGCAGGAGCGGCTGACGCGGCGTCACGGCGAGCTCTACGTGGAGCTTCTTCCCGTCCGCCGGCCGCTGAGAGGTGCACGCGACCTCCTGCGGCGGCTCCACGCCGGCGGCGTGCCATTCGGCATCGCAACGTCCGGCGTCCACCCGGAGATCGACGCATCCCTCGAGGTGCTCGGTGTGCCCGCCGGCGTCGTCGTGATCGACCGCGGCGATGTCCTCCGCGCCAAGCCCGAGCCGGACCTTTTCCTTGCCTGCCAGGAGCGGATGGGCGTGCGCCGCGAGGACTGCTACGTGGTTGGCGACGCGGTCTGGGACCTGCTGGCCGCGCGCCGGGCGGGCATGCTGAGCGTCGGCCTCCTGAGCGGCGGCTACGGCGAGGACGAACTGATCAAGGCGGGCGCCTTCCGCGTCTATCGCGACGCCCAGGAGCTGCTCGACTCGCTCGACGAGCTGGGGATCACGCTGCCGGTCTGAGACCGAGTCCTTCGCCGCGTTTCCTGCGCGATGCGCAGGCCTGCCCGTCTCCCTGTCTGCGCCGAACAGCTGGCTTGATCAGCCGCCGTGAATTGAAGGGTCCACGATGACGAGGCCCGCGAACGCGTTGCGATAGAAGCCGCGATCACGCGTCAGCAGCCGCTCGGCCTGCTCGAGGGCATGTGCACCGATCAGGAAGTCGGCAACCACCCTGGCGCGGGGACCGCCTCCCCGCCGATAGAAGCCCCAGGCTGCGCCGGCCCGCGAAGCCGCCCGGACGTCGATCGGCGAGTAGGTGACCGGGAAGCCGGCAAGGGCCTGGCTGGCGGCCTCGTGGTCCCCGAACACAGCTCGAACCTCGGCCCACACGACATCGCAGGCGACGACCGGTCCCGCTGCGAGGCACGCCCGAAATGCCTCGAGCGACGGCCCGCAGAAGTCGGGTTCGTTGAAGAAGATGTCAAGGAGGACGCTCGTGTCGACCGCGGTGATCACGAGTCGGCGTTGTCCGGCGCGGCGCCTCGGAGCTCGCGGATCATTGCGTCAGTGCCCCCCCGCGGCCGGGGGAGGATTCCGACGAGCTGATCCAGCTGGTCGGCGGGCACGAGCTTCCGGCCGACCAGACGACCGCCCGCCTCTTCGAAGTCGAGGACGGTCCCGGGCCGCAGCCCGAGGCGATCGCGCAGGCGCTTCGGGATCGTGATCTGGCCCTTCTCGCTGACCGTTGTCTTCATACCGTCATGGTATGAATCCCGTACATTCGGGTCAAGGGGCGATCTGCCGGCGCGGCCGCTCCCAGCATGGCGTTGGGGCTCTACCCGCCGAAGACCCGCTGGACCTCCCGGAGGCCGGCGACGAGGGCGTCGATGTCGTCCCGCGTCGTGAACACGGAGAAGCTCGCGCGGGCGGTCGCGGCGAGGTCCAGGCGCTCGTGGAGCGGCATGGTGCAGTGGTGGCCGGCGCGGACGCAGACGCCGGACCGATCGAGGATCTGGGCGACGTCGTGGGGGTGGATGTCGGGCAGGTTGAACGCGATCACGCCGCCGCGCAGGTCCGCGGAAGGCCCGTAGAGGACGATGCCCGGGACCTCGCGGGGCAGGATCTCGAGAGCGTACGCGACGAGCTCCCGCTCGTGCTCGCGGACCCGGTCCATGCCCAGGTCGCGCAGGTAGTCCGCCGCGACGCCGAGGCCGATCGCCGCGCTGATATCCGGCGTCCCCGCCTCGAACTTCCAGGGCACGTCGTTGTACTCGGACCGGCGCAGCTTGACCTCGCGGATCATGTCGCCGCCGGCCATGAACGGGGGCATGGCGTCGAGCAGCTCGCGCCGGCCCCACAGGACGCCGGAGCCGGTTGGGCCAAGCATCTTGTGCCCGGAGAAGACGTAGAAGTCGGCACCGAGCGCCTGCACGTCGACCGGCAGGTGCGGCACGGCCTGGGCGCCGTCGACGAGGACCAGCGCGCCCGCCGCGTGGGCCATCTCGACCATCTCGCGGACCGGGTTGATGGTCCCGAGCGTGTTCGAGACGTGGGTGAAGGCAACGAGCTTCGGGCGGAGCCGCAGGAGTACCTCGAAGACGTCGAGGCGGAGCAGCCCGTCGTCGGTGATCGGGATGAACTCCAGGTCGCCGTCCACCTGCTGGGCCAGGATCTGCCAGGGGACCAGGTTCGCGTGGTGCTCCATCTCGGTGAGCACGATCGCGTCGCCGGGCCCGATGTTCCCGCGCCCCCAGCTGTAGGCGACCAGGTTCACGGCCTCGGTGGCGTTGCGGGTCCACACGATCTCGTGGGCGGCCGGCGCGTTGATCAGCCGGGCCACCTTGCCGCGGGCGGCCTCGTACTCCTGCGTCGCCCGCTCGCCGATCTCGTAGATCGCGCGGTGCACGTTCGCGTTGTATTCGCGGTAGTAGACGTCCATCGCCTCGATGACCGCCAGCGGCTTCTGGCTGGTGGCGGCCGAGTCGAGGTAGACGAGCCGCTTGCCATGGGGCCGCTCGGCCAGGATCGGGAAGTCCGCCGCGAGCGCGCGCGGGTCGAGCGGGCCGCGCGGATCGTTGCTCGTGGCTGCGGGTCCCCCGGCGACCGCGAGTGCGGGCGCGCCGGCGAGCGGCGGGGCTGCCGGGCTCGTCGCGAGGTCCGTCATGGCGTCAATGCGCCGCCGCGGGCTCGGCGAGCTCCGGGGCATCTGTCTCGTCTGCGTCGTAGCCCGCCTCGAGCAGAACCGGCGCGTAGCCTTCTTCCTCGAGCCGGAGCGCGAGGTCCTTCCCGCCGCTCTTGATGATCCGGCCGCGAGCGAGGACGTGGACCTGGTCCGGCTTGATGTAGTTGAGCAGGCGCTGGTAGTGCGTGATCAGCAGCACGCCCAGGTTCGGGTTCAGCATCGCGTTGACGCCCTCGGCCACGATCCGGAGCGCGTCGATGTCCAGGCCCGAGTCGGTCTCGTCGAGGACTGCCATCTCGGGCTCGAGAACGGCCATCTGGAGCATCTCCAGGCGCTTCTTCTCGCCGCCGGAGAAGCCCTCGTTGACGTAGCGCATCGCGAACGCCTCGTCCATCTTGAGGATCGCCATCTTCGCGCGCATGAGCTTGCGGAACTCGCCCATGCCGATGCCGCCGCGGGTGGGATCGGTCGGGTCGATGTCCGGGTTCGAGTCGATGCCCTGCCGCTTCGCATTGAGCGCGGTGCGCAGGAAGCTGGCCACCGAGAGCCCGGGGACCGCGATGGGATTCTGGAAGGCGAGGAACATGCCCAGGCGCGCCCGCTTGTCGGCCGAGAGCGCCAGGATGTTGCGGTCCTTCCAGGTCACCTCGCCCTTCGTGATCCTGTACGCGGGATGACCCATCAGCGCGTAGGCGAGCGTCGTCTTGCCCGACCCGTTCGGCCCCATGATGGCGTGGACTTCGCCCTTGCCGATCACGAGGTCGATCCCCTGGAGGATCTCGGTGTCGGGCGCGGCGATGGGCGCGACATGGAGGTCGCGGATCTCGAGGTACTGGTCGCTCACGGTCGGGTTGGCTCCTGGGTTGATGGGCGGGTCGATGCGCCCGCGGTTGTCAGGCGGGGACCGGAGTTCGGTCGCGGATGTCGAGCTCGATCAGGTGGGGCGCGGGGATCAGGTCGGCGAGGGTCGTGGTCTCGAGGACGCCGCTGATGGCGTCGCGGACCTTCACCCAGAGGGAGTTCACCGAGCAGGCACCCAGGCGGTCGCAGAGGACGTGGTTCGGGTCTTCCGACGCGCAGATCATCGGGGCGAGCGGCCCCTCCAGCGCGCGGAGCGCCTCTCCGAGTGTGATCTCGCGTGGGTCGCGCGCAAGCGCGTAGCCGCCGCGGGCGCCGCGGGTGGAGGCGACGATGCCCGCCTCGCGGAGCGGGATCGCGAGCTGCTCCAGGTATGCCCGCGGCAGCGCCTCGTCCAGCGCGACCTCCGCGAGGGATGCCGGCACGGGCGACTCCGGCCGCCAGCGGCGGGCCAGCTGGACGAGCATTCGCACGCCGTATTCGCCCTTCGTGCTGAAGGAGATGGCGCCGGAGGCATGGAACGTGCGAACGCTCAGGGGTCTGCTCCTCGCGGTGCCGCGGTCTGCGGGCCGACCCGGGTTCGGTCGCCGCTGCGCCGCGGTGTGCGGGTATGGGTGCGCGGGTAATTCCGACCTTTTCAGTCGGAAATGATACACCCAGTCTCGCGGGAGCGTCAACGCGGGAGCGGCCGGGTGGCCGGGTCCCGGGATCGCCTTCGCCGGTGGCGCCTTCGCCGGTGAACGTGGCCCGCCCAGCATCCCTGGCGCTTGACCCTGACCCACGTGGAGCCGAACATGCGCGGGAACCCGCAGAGAGGCACGTAGAGGGAGAGGCATGGACGAGGCAGCGGTCTTCATGCTCGTGTTCCGGGTGCTTCACATCGCGGCGGGCGTGGCCTGGGCCGGTTCCGTGTTCCTGTTCGTCGTCCTGATCCAGCCGAGCGCCGCGGCCATCGGCCCCGCAGCCGGCCCGTTCATGATGGAGCAGCCGGCCCGTTCATGATGGAGCTGCTCGGGCGAAGGAAGCTCGTCTCGTGGCTCCTCTCGCTCGGCGGAACCACGGTCGTGGCGGGACTGCTCCTCTACTGGCGGGACGCGAACGGCTTCGATGGCCTCGGAGCCTTCGCCTCGTCCAGGTTCGGCATCGTGCTCTCGATCGGCGCCGCGGCGGCAATCGCGGCGTTCCTGATCGGGCTGTTCGGGACGAGGCCGAACGCCCGAAGGCTGCTCGAGCTCGTGTCGCGGGCAGCATCCGGTGGCCCGCCCCCGCCCGCAGTCCTGGAGGACCTCGCCAGCGTCCAGGCTCGATTGAAGATGCTCGCCCGGGTGGCGCTGGCGCTCATCGTCGTCGCCGTTGTCGCGATGGCGACGGCGCGCTACTGGTAGGAGCGAGTCGCGCCCGGGAGGGGGCGGCGAGGCTTATCGCGCGATCGGCGCCGCCTCCGGCTCGTAGTTCGTGATCGTCAGGTGCGTCGCGACACGGTCGTTGCGCGACTTGATCGTCCAGGCGTAGGTCTTGCCGGCCCCCAGCACGTGCCATCGGTCGATGGGGTACAGGGCGCGAATGGCCGGCGTGTCCTTGATCACCAGCATGACCTTCGCCGGGATCCGCGCGAGCGTATCCCGAAGGCGCTGCTGGTCGGACGCGGTGAACGGGCGGTCGTCGTAGTCGCTGAACTCGCTGTCGTAGGGCGGGTCGACGAACACGAAATCGTCAGCGGTCGGGCGGGCCTCCGCGAGGAACGGCTCGAAGTCCCCGCACCGGAGCTCCGCGTTCGCCAGGCGAGCCTGGGCCGCAACGCCGAAGAGGAGATCGGCCTTGTCCGACAGCATCTTCCGGTTATAGGTGAGGCCGCCGTACGGGACGTTGAACTCGCCCGCGGCGTTGAACCGGAACATCGCGGCGTAGGCCAGCTCGCGCAGGAAGAGGAAGTCTGCGAGCCGCCAGGCGTCTGAGACCGCCGCCAGCCGGGCGCGGTTGTAGCGGCTGCGGATCGCCATGTAGAACGACGAGCGGATGGAACCTTCGACGTTCGCGAGGAGGTCGACGGCGGAGAGGTCCCGGCCGACCGAGAGCTGGACGCCCCGCATCCGGTCGTGTTTCGCGAGGAGCTCCCTGGTCACGCGCTCCCCGAAGGTCGCGGCGATCGTCGGGCCGGCGCGGTCCGTGAGCTGTCGCAGGTGGGCACGATGGCCATCGAGGGCCGCGATCGTGCGGTCGGGAGCGTCCGCCAGGAATGCCGCGGCCAGCTCCGCGTAGAGCGCCGGGAGGCCGGAGAGGCCCTCCCATGCGCGCGCGACCCCGGCGATCGTGCCGGCCACCGCCTCGTCGCGCGCCGCGGCCGACGCGTAGAGGCCGACCAGCTCGGGGCAGGCGTCGTTGGCCCATGCCGCCACGTCCGGGGGAGCCGCGAAGAGGACCGCACCGCCCCCAACGAATGGATCGATCAGCCGGCCGGTCAGCGGCGGCGCGAGCGCCGCGATGGCCGGCAACTCCCGGGACTTCCCGCCCGGCCACTTCAGAAACGGTGCAACGAGCGGACGCGCCGCCAGCTGCGGTGGCACGAACGATGGCAACGGGAGGGTCACGGCGGTCACGGCGGTTTCGGCAATCGGGCGCTCTCTCGGTCGCAGGCGTCCTGCGGACGATCAGCCCCCGGCGAGGTGCCGGAGCGCGACCGCCGCATACATGGCCGCGCCGACGGCCATCGCGGGCTCGTGGAAGACCACCCTGTTCGAGTGGTTGCCCGGCGCGGTTGCCGGGTCCTCCCCGGGTGGGCGTGCGCCGAGGAAGAGCATCGTCCCGGGCACGCGCTGAAGCACGTACGAGAAGTCCTCCGCGCCCATGATCGGTGCGGGCATTGGGACCACGGCCTCGGGGCCGGCCAGCTCGGCGCCGACCGACGCGACGAACGCGGTGAAGGCCGGGTCGTTGACCGTGACCGGGTAGCCGGCTTCGATCTCGAGCTCGCCGACCGCGCCGTGCGCCGCGCAGATCCCGTCGACCACCCGGCGGACGTTGGCGTGGACGGCCTCCCGCGTCGTTTCGGAGACCGTGCGGATGGTTCCCTCGAGGAAGACCGTCTCCGGGATGATGTTGTTGGTCGTGCCGCCCCGGATGTGGGCGATCGTGACGACCGCGGGGTCGAAAACGTCGATCCTGCGGGTGACCATCGCCTGGAGCGCCAGCACGATCTCGGCCGCGACGGGGATCGGATCGAGCGCGGTGAACGGTGCCGAAGCATGGCCGCCGCGTCCACGGACCGTGAGCCGGATGAAGTCGGCGGCGGCCATCTCGGGCCCCGGCCGGAGGTTCAGGGTGCCGGTCGGGTACGTCGTCGAGATGTGGATCGCGAAGGCCGCGTCGGCGGCCTCGGCGGCGGGCAGGTCCAGGAGCCCTTCATCGAGCATGAACCGCGCCCCGCCGAAGCCCTCCTCGCCCGGCTGGAACATGAGCAGCACGCGGCCCGCAAGCTCGTCGCGGCGGGCGGCCAGGAGCCGCGCCCCGCCCAAGAGCATCGCCACGTGCGTGTCGTGGCCGCAGGCGTGCATCGCGCCCGGCACCTCGGAGCTGAAGTCGAGCCCCGTGTCCTCCTGGAGTGGCAGGCCGTCCATGTCGCCGCGCAGGACGAGCGTCGGGCCCGGCTGGGCCCCCTCGATGACGGCAGTCACCGAGCTGACCGACCGACCGACCCGCGGCGCCAGGCCCATTCGCTCCAGCTCGGCAACGACCGAGGCCTGGGTCGCCGGCAGGTCCAGGCCGATCTCGGGCCTCCGGTGGAGGCGCCGGCGCACTTCGACAAGGTCCGGGAGGATGGCCTGGGCGTCATCGAGCAGCGAGGAAAGGGCGGGGCTGTGCGTCGTCATCGGCAAAGTATGCGCGGATGCACGGTCCGGGAGCCGCCGAGGTTGCGGCCTGTAATGACAGGGCTGCCAAGATGGATGTCCGCAGGGGAAACGAATGCCATGACCTTCAACGACAACGTCAATCTCGATCCATCCCAGGTGGAGGATGTCCGCGGCGGCCGGAGCATCGGCGGCCGGACCGCGCTCGCGGGCGGAGGCGGGCTCCTGGGGATCGTCGTCTTCGTGGTCGTCACGCTGCTCGGGGGCAACGGCTCGCAGGCCGGCGGCCTCGGCTCGCTCCTCGACCAGACGCTGGGCCAGGGAGCCGCCGGCGCGCCCGCCCCATCGTCGGCGCTCGCCGCCGAATGCAGGACCGGGGCCGACGCGAACGCACGAGACGATTGCCGGATCGTCGGCTACGTCGACAGCATCCAGAGCTACTGGAAGGGTGCCTTCACGAAGGCCGGGAACGACTACACGCCCTCGATCACGCGATTCTTCACGGGCACGCTCCAGACGGGGTGCGGCCCCGCCTCCACCGACGTCGGGCCGTTCTACTGCCCGTCGGACGGGTATGTCTACATCGACCTTGGCTTCTTCGACGAGCTGAAGACGAAGTTCGGGGCGACCGGCGGGCCGTTCGCCCAGGCCTACGTCCTCGCGCACGAGTACGGTCACCACGTCCAGGACCTGCTGGGCCTGCTCGACTCGAGCTCGGGTCAGGCCGGCGCGTCGAGCCAGTCCGTCCGGACCGAGCTCCAGGCCGACTGCCTCGCCGGGGTCTGGGCGCACAACGCGGAAGCGACCGGCTACCTGAAACCGCTCACGAAGGCGCAGGTCGCCGACGCCCTGGACGCGGCAGCGGCCGTGGGCGACGACCGCATCCAGGCCGAGTTCCAGGGTCGGGTCACGCCCGAGTCGTGGACCCACGGCTCGTCGGCGCAACGCCAGAAATGGTTCACGACGGGCTGGCAGGACGGCTCCCTGAACAGCTGCGACACCTCCGGGAACCTGTAGGCGCAGGACATGGAGCGGCCGCGCCGCCCGCGGGACACGTCCGGCTCCCGAGTGACTTTAGGCCCCGGACATGGAGCGGCCGCGCCGGGGGACCGGCGCGGCCGCGTTGCTGCTGGGTCGTCGTCGTCAGTGGACGACGATCGTCCCCGACATGCCGTCGTGGATCTGGCAGACATAGTGATACGTGCCGCGCGTTGCGCCAGCGAAGCTGACCGTCCAGCTCGACTTGATGGCCAGAGCCGGGATGTCGAACCCGGCCGCGACGGTCGGGTACCCGACCAGGCCTGAATCCGAGATCGTCTTGTGCGAGGTCACGTGCTTGACGCCGTTGCCGGGCGCAAACTCGAATTCGTCCGCCGGGTGCCCGTTGCACATGAAGTCGAACGGGCTGGTGGGCGGGATGACCGTCGGGACCGCCGGCGTGTCCCTGCCTCCGGGTCCCTCGCACAGGGGCACCGCGTCCGTCTGGAGGTCCTTCGGGAACGTGATCGTGTGTGGCTCCTGCCGGTCGAGCGGCCGCCAGACGACGCTGTCGCCGCGCTTGATCGACACCGTTCGCGGGAGCATGTCGAGGACCGCCACGTGACCGGCCGGGTCGGACGTCCCGACGTGAAGCGTCCAGGTCCTGGTCCCGTTCCGATTGACCCTCACTGCCGCCTTGGAGACCGCGGCCTCCGCGGCGAGGCCGGCCGTGACGTCGGCAGCCGCCTGGGCCGCCGCGTCCGCGTCGGCCGACGCCGCTGTCGTGGTCCCCGCGGATCCCGTGGCCACGACGGTCAGGCTGCCGCCCATCGAGGAGTGGATCCGACAGTGGAACGAGTACGTGCCCGGTGCTGCGGTCACGGTCACGAAGAACGGCGCCCACGGGGGCGGCCCGAGCGGCGCGCCCATACTGACGATCGAGGTGCCGTCGAACACGCATGGCGCATCTGCCGTCCCACACCCCTGGGCCGGAACCTGCGCCACCGCGGACAGGTTCTCCACGACCTTCAGCTGACCACCCGGGTTCAGGGTCGTGTCATCGAGGTCGGCGGCCGCGACGCCATTGACATCCTGGTCGGCGGCGATTGTCCACGAGGACGGAAGCAGGGTCGCGGTGTGGAAGCCGCCCCCGTTCGTGAACTGGAAGGTTCCTCCCTGTGCGATCGTCGCACTACGCGGGAAGAAGTCGTTGAACGCCCACTTGTGCCCCACCGGGACGGCCTGGAAACGGTCCGCCGCGATCGTGAACTGGGGCGTGACCGGGACTGCCGCGGCCACGCTGCTCGTCGCGAGCAAGAGCCCTGCGACGAGCGCGATCCCTGGGACGAGCTCGAGCGCTCTCCTTGCGTTGGTCCCGCCTCTTGGGCGCCTGGTTTGGAAACGCATCTGCGTAGACCCCCCAATCGCGTATTCCGCCTGTGCCGCCAAGTGGCAGCGTGCGCGCGATGGTAGTGCGCTGCACACGGGCCGTCAAGGAGCAGAATCCAGCACCGCGAGCCGGCCCCGGCCGGTGACAGCCGTCGCCACATCGCGCGCTTCGCTGAGCGGCCGGATGCCGCAGAATCGGGGCCATGGCCCTGCCCCTCCCCGACGACCCGGTCCTGGCTGGCGCATCGTGGCGGACGCTGACGCCGTGCGACGCGGTGCCCTCGACGCGGCCGTCGAGGCTGCGCGAGCCGTGGATGGCGGGGAATCGCCTGGTCGCGGAATGAGGCGACAGGTGCCCATCGTCGTCCGCGAGGCCCTCGCCACGGAGCATGCGGGCCTGGGCGAGCTCGTGGTGGCCGCGTACCGGTCGCTGACGGAGTTCGACGAGCCCGGCTACGAGGCGGAGCTGCGCGACGTGGCCCGCCGGGCACGCGAGGCCGTGGTGCTTGCCGCGGTCGAAGACGGCGCCGATGAGCCCCTCGGGTGCGTCACGTATGTCCCGGGCCCGGAGAGCCCCTGGGCGGAGCTCCTCGAGCCGGGCGAGGCTGCCATCCGGATGCTCGCAGTGGACCCGGCCGCCCGCGGTCGCGGCGTCGGGACCGCACTGGCCGCTGCCTGCGTGGCGCGTGCACGCTCGGAGGGCCGCGCCGCGATCTTCCTGCACTCACGCCCGTACATGCGCGACGCCCAGTCGATCTACCTGCGGCTTGGGTTCGCGCGGCGGCCGGATCGCGACTGGGAGCCCATGCCCGGGGTCCGCCTCCTGGGGTTCGCACTCCCGCTCCCGGCCATCGAGGACTGACGGCACCCCACCCAGCCGGGGGAGTACTCACGGGTCATCGCCGATGTGCCGACCTGTTGCTACGGTGCACCCGTCCGCGTTCCGATTCCGGACGGCACGTCTGCCGGTCGGCCCACCTGGGAGCACACACGAGCCCCGTGGTCGTTCGTACCGACACCGCCCCCGACACACCTCCGGGACCGGTTGTGCCCGCCGCGCACGCCACGACGAGCCCGGGGAGCCACAACGGTGGCCCGTCAGCGGGGCGCGCCGCGACGGTGCGGCGAATCGCCGAGGCGAGTGGACAGCGGGATCTCGGCCGGATCTCCGAGGATGTCCTGCGCCACGCTGTGGAGCTCTTCGACGTCGAGGGCGCCGGACTGTGGGTCCTCGAGGAGGGCGATCGTCCGTTCCGCCTCGTCCGACAGCACGGGCTGGCACCCTCGCTGGTCGACGCCTTCTCGGGCCAGCTGCCCACTGACCGGGGGACGACCCACCGGGGCGCGGCCGCGGCCCTGCGTGCCGTCGCGAACCTCCAGCCAGAGGTGGTCGAGCGCCACGCGACGGGCTCGACGGCCAAACGGACCCCCGAGTCGGCGGGTGACGCCGGAGCCGACTGCTACGTCCCGGTCTTCGTGCTCAACGAGCCACTCGGGATCATCGTCCTCTCGCGCGCCGGGCAGATTGCATGGACCGCCGACCAGCTGGACCTTGCCGCCGCATTCGGCGCCCAGACCGGCATCGCGATCCAGAACGCCCGGCTCTACGGCCGCGTCCAGGCGTTCGCGGCCCGCCTCGAGGCGATCAAGGACCTCGCCGGCAACCTGAACGGGATCCACGAGGTCGCCGCGATCGGGCAGGCGATCGTCACCGAGATCCGGCACGTCTTCGAATCGGACTCGGCGCGCGTCTACGCGGTCGATCATGCGTCGGGGATGTGCGAGCCCATCGCCTTCGGCGGGCTCTTCCTTGGCGAGTCCGATCCGTCGCGGGACGCGCTGCGGGTCGAGATCGGGCGCGGGCTCACCGGGTGGGTCGCGGCCAACAACACGCCACTCCGGCTTGCCGACGCGCGCACCGACCCGCGGCGCCTGAAGGTCGGTTCGGAGAAGGATCCGGAGTCGATGCTCTTCGCCCCGATGACGTACGAGGACGTGGTCCGCGGCGTCATCGTCGTCTCGAAACTCGGGTTCGACCGCTACGCCGACGATGACCTGACGACGCTCTCGATCTTCGCCGGCTTCGCCGCGCAGTCGCTCGTCAACGCCGAGAACATGGAGCGGCTCGGAAGGCAGCAGTTCGAGCTGGAGCAGCGGCTCGCCGGCCAGCGCGCCCTGCTCGACGTCAACGAGACGCTCCTCGGGTGGGGCGATCCGAGGATGATCCTCGACCTGATCGCGGACGGACTGAAGACCGTCGTGCGGTACGACAACCTGACCATCTATCGCCTGGATCACCAGGAGGGCGTCCGCGTCGCGGTCCTGGCGCGGGACCGATTCGCGGACATCATCCTTGCCGAGAAGATCCCGATCGCGAGCGGCCTGAGCGGCTGGGCCGTCGAGCGGGGCGAAGCCATCCTCGCCAACGATGCCCAGCTGGATCCGCGGGCGATGAACATCCCGGGCACTCCGATGGAGCCCGAATCGCTGATCGTGGTCCCGCTGCGAGTGGGCGGCGAGGTGATCGGCACGCTCAACGTCGGCCGCATGGGCGAGGCTGAGTCGCATTTCACGAACGACGAGTTCGAGCTGGTCAAGCTGTTCGCGGGCCAGGCCTCCATCGCCCTCCAGACCGCGGAGGCGCTCCAGGCCGCCGTGCTACGGGCGGACCTCGACGCGCTCACCGGCCTTCGGAACCACGGGGCATTCCAGGCCGGGGTGGACGAGCTCCTGCTGCCCGGCGCCGCTGCGACAGGCGCATTCGCGCTGCTCATGCTCGACCTCGACGGGTTCAAGTCCTTCAACGACGGCTACGGCCATCCGGCCGGCGACCGGCTGCTGCGGGCGGTCGCGGATGCGCTGCGTGCGGCGGTGCGCGACGGCGATCGCGTCTATCGCTACGGCGGCGACGAGTTCGCGATCCTCCTCCCCGGGGTCGAGCGGGCGGAGGCAGAGGTCGTCGCGGACCGGCTGGCAGCCGGGGTGGCGGCGATCCGGGGGCTGGACGACGGGCCGGGCGTGACGATCAGCATCGGGATCGCGATGTACCCGGACGACGGGCGGACCAAGAGCGACCTGGTCGCGCTCGCCGATGCAGGCCTCTACGTCGCGAAGGCCGGACAGCGTCACGCCGGGCCCCCGGAACGCGGGGGCGGGATGACAGCTGCCTCGGAGATCTCGGCGATGCAGGAGCGCCTCGTCCGCCAGGCGTCATACGACGTGCTGACATCGCTGCCGAATCGCTCGCTCCTGCTCGACCGGGTCGGCGCCGCGCTCGCATCCGCGCGACCCGGTGAGCCGGCACCGGTCGCCGTCCTGCTGCTGGACCTGGACCGCTTCAAGGTCGTGAACGAGAGCCTCGGCCACGCGATCGGCGACCAGATCCTGGCGGCCGTCGGGGCGCGGCTCGGCGGGGCGCTCCGGCCGGGCGACACGCTGGCCCGGCTGGGCGGCGACGAGTTCGCGGTTCTGCTCGATGGGACTGCAGACGAGGACGGCGCGCGGCTGATCGCGCAGCGGCTCGTGGACACGCTCGCGGCGCCGTTCCCGGTGGACGGTCGCGACATCAACGTCGGGGCGAGCGTCGGCGTGGCGATCGCAACCGACGTTGCGCGCGGGCCGGCCGACCTGCTCCGCGACGCGGAGATCGCGCTCTACCGCGCGAAGGCCAGCTCCCTGAGCCGCGTGGCGGTCTTCGAGGCGAGCATGGGCGGGGCGACCAGGGCGCTGCTGGAGCTGGAGACGGACCTCCGCCACGCGGTCGAGCGGGGCGAGCTGCGGCTCCATTACCAGCCCCTCGTGGACCTCCGCTCCGGGACGGTGGTCGGCCACGAGGCACTGGTCCGCTGGGAGCATCCCTCCCGCGGCCTGCTTGGGGCGGAGGCCTTCATCTCGGTGGCCGAGGAGACAGGGCTGATTCACGAGATCGGGCAGTGGGTTCTGGCCGAGGCCTGCCGCCAGACCCGCGCGTGGCAGCTCGCCCTGCCCTCCGACCCGCCGCTCATCGTGAGCGTCAACCTTTCCGCTCGGCAGTTCACCCAGCCCGACCTCGCAGCGTCCGTGGCCGCCGTCCTCACCGAGAGTCACCTGCCGGCCGCGTCGCTGGAGCTGGAGATCACCGAGACCGTGGCGATGAGCGATGCGCCCACGACCGGCGTGACCCTCCGCGCACTGCGCGAGCTGGGCATTCGACTCGGGCTCGACGACTTCGGGACGGGCTACTCGTCACTCGCCTACCTGTCGCAGATGGCCCTCGACACCCTCAAGATCGACCGGGCGTTCGTCACCGGCCTGTCGATCCCCGGCGCGAACACCGCGATCATCGCCGCGATCGCCGCGCTCGCGCACGGCCTGGGTCTGGAGGTCACGGCCGAGGGGATCGAGGAGCCGGACCAGCTCGCCGCGGTCATCGAGCTCGGCTGTGACCGCGGCCAGGGCTTCCTCTTCGCGACGCCGCTCCCCGCCGACGAGGCCGAGGCGGCGCTCATCGCGGATCGCGTGCGCGACCTCGCGGCCACCGCGGGCGAAAGCGCAGCCTAGCGCCGCGCCGCTTCGAGGTCGCGGAGGCGCTCGGTCAGCGCCGCCTAGGGCCGCGCAGCTCGGTCAGCGCCGGTTCCCGAAGAGCCGGAGCAGCATGAAGAACAGGTTGATGAAGTCCAGGTAGAGCTTGAAGGCGCCCATCACGGCGCCCTTTTCCATCGCGCCGGCCCACGCCGCGACGGCGCCACTCTGGATCTGCTGGACGTCGTAGGCCGTGAGCACCGTGAATATCACGACCCCGGCAGCCGAGATGCCGAAGCTGAGCCAGCTCCAGCCGATGAACATGTTCACCAGGCTGGCCACCACGAGCCCGATCACGCCCATGAAGAGGTACGCGCCCAGGTTCGAGAGGTCGCGCTTCGTGACCGCCCCGTAGATCGCAGCCGCCCCGAAGACGGCAGCGGCCGCGCTCCCGGCCGCCACGACGCTGCCGAGCTCGTACACGCGGAGGATGAACCCGAGCGTGACGCCCGTCAGGGCCGCGTACGCGAAGAAGAGGAGCAGCCCGACGGAGGCCGGGATCCGGCGGATGCCGAGCGTGAGAGTGAACGCGATGGCCAGCTGGGCGATGATCAGGGGCAGGACAAGTCCGGCGACGCCGGTGAACTGCGCGTCGGTCATGCCGGCGACGACCGCACCGATGGCGGTCGTGAGCAGCAGGCCGAGGAACATCCAGAAGAACGCCTGGGTCAGGAACGCCTGCGCCAGCCGCGCATCGGGGCGGACCCCCACGCGGCTCGGTGTCGCGTACCGGTTCGTCATCATGGTGAACGGAAT
This sequence comes from Candidatus Limnocylindrales bacterium, assembly GCA_038214375.1. GTDB lineage: Bacteria > Chloroflexota > Limnocylindria > Limnocylindrales > CSP1-4 > CTSoil-043. The sequence continues at coordinate 33,270 of JBBQRX010000019.1, read as the reverse complement.
CTCCTTCGTGGCTACCGGAGCACCTGCTCCGTCCCCCTATTCTCGCGCAACCCCGAAAGCCTGCACGGCGGGGCTCGGGAGCGGCAAGTGGATCAGCGCCGCCGGGCGCGCTCCCGGGTCCTGGCCGCCGTCGCGGTGTGCGCCTCGGCCTGCTCTGCGGCGCGCGCGACGACCCACAGGAGATCCGCGAGCCGGTTGAGGTAGGCGAGCAGGTGCGGCCCGGGTACCAGTCCCGCGCGATCGAGCGTCACGGCCCGGCGCTCCGCGCGCCGGAGGATGGTCCGGGCGAGCTCGAGCGCGGCGCTCGTGCGCGTCTCGCCGGCCACGACGAACTCGCGCGGGAACTCGATCCGCGATTCGTAATCGGCGAGCAGTGTCTCGATCCCGGTGACCATCGCCGCGGAGATGCGGGTCGTCCCGTCCTTGAGCTGCTCCCACGCGGCGGGGTTCGCGGCCAGCTCCGCGCCGGCGACGAACAGCTCCCGCTGAATGCGCAGGACCAGCGGCTCGATCTCTGCGAGCGCCGGCGGAAGTGCGTCGAGGCGACGCTTGAGGTCGAGCTCCGCGCGGGCCAGCCCAAGCGCAGCCACGGTCTCGTCGAGGGTCCCGTAGGCCTCGGTGCGGAGATCGTCCTTCGGGATGCGATCGCCTCCGAACAGGAGGCCGGTCGTGCCGTCGTCACCTTTCCTCGTGGCGACCGCGGATGCGCGCCTGGCGAGGGGTTCCTCGCTCACCACATGAGGCCCGCGTCGCGCGGGTCCCAGCGCTCCGCGAGCAGGGTCACCTTCACGGGATGGTCGAGAACCGTCTCGGCCTGCTCCTTGACCTGCGCGATCATCGAGCCGGCGTACGGGCAGAACGGGGTCGTGAGGATCATCTTCACCTCCGACTCGGTCTCGCCGATGATCACCTGCTTGATCAGGGCAAGCTCCACCACGTTCATCCCGATCTCCGGGTCGACGACCTCGCGCAGGGCATCGAGGATCGCGAGCTCCTTGGCACGCCGCTCGGCGTCGAACGCGGGAGCGGAGGGCACGGCGGCGGCAGGCTCGGCGGTTGGGTCGGCGACGATGGGCTGATCGGTCATGGCTGATTCCCGGTGGTGCCGCGCGATTCGCGGCGGCTCCGGGAAAGCGTAGCACCGATGCCCCGAAAGACGAGCGCGGAGGTCGGAATTGATTGCGCCACTCGCGACGACTCGCCCGGCCAGTCGCAAGTGCGTCAAATGGACGATCGACGTGCTGGCACGTCGTGTTCGCACGCCGCGTGTGCGAAATGGAGGAGATTGCGTCGGGGCGCGGGCTCAGGTACGGGCGGTTGCCCGAGCGCCCACGACCACGCCCGGGCGGCGCAGCTCGACGGGCAAGCCGGCCGCCTCCGCCTCGGTGAAGCCCGGCCCGACCAGCGATCCGTCAGCCGCCAGGAACTCCGCGTAGCGGTCGGGATGATCGGCCGCGTAGCAGAACGCGGACGCGATCCCCATCCACCGCAGCTCTGGGTGGTCGGTCAGAATCCGCGAGAGGTCGTAGCCGCCCCGCCGCATCTCGAGGAGCTGGTGGACCGTCAGCCGGCTGCCGTAGCAGAACGGCTCGCCGTTCATCACCAGCGGATCGACCTGCACCCACTTGATCGTCATCCGTCAGCCGCCCTTGTAGAGCGCAAACAGGTAGCGGTTGCGCGTCCGGGCGTCGCCCGCGATGCCGCGGTGCCACTGGAAGACCGAGATCCCCTCGTCGAGCGCCGCGTTGGCGGCGACGCCCTCCGGGCCCGCGAGGATGGCCGCGAGCGCCACCCGCACCCCCTCCGAGAGCAGGATGAGGTCGTCCATGGGGATGCGGCGCCTGCGGAAGAGCGGGACAACCCACTCGGCCCACTCGCGGACCTGGGCCGGGTCGCCGGACGCAACGGCGCGGGCAACACGCTCCAGGTATCCGTCGAGGTCGCGAAGGAGGTGCCGGAGGCCGGCCTCGCCGTGGCGCTCGCGAAGCGTGGGGTCGCTGTCGATCGCCGCCTCGAGCGCGCGCGCCGCCAACCGACCGCGCGTGGCGCGGATGCGGTCCGCTGCGGCGGGAGTGCCGGCGGTCATGTCGGTATCGGGGAGGCCCAGGGCCGGGTGGCTCACGGGCCGAAGTCTACCAGCGGTCCACGCCACGGCGGGTACCATCGACCCATGCCCGACCGAGATCCCGGCGAGGTCCCACCGCGGCGGCTCCTCGAGCGTGCCCCGTCCGAGCGGTACGCCGCGAGCGGGCGGGCGGGAACGGGCGAACCGGGACCCGGCGGCCGGGGAAGGGCCATCCTCCTTGGGCTCTCGGCCGCCGCGATCGGCGCGGCTGCCCACGTCGCGATCGCGGTCCTGTTCCTCGCCACGGGCGGCCTGCTCGTGGTCGCCGCGACGATCGGCTTCGTGGTGGGCGCATGCGTCCGGTACGGCGCCGGGCCGCGCGTGGGTGCGGTCACCAGGCGCGTGGTCGGCGTGGTCCTTGCCGTCGTCGCGATCGGAGCGGCGCTCGGCGTCAACTGGGTCCTGTCGGGCGCGTACCTTGGGCCGCTCGACTTCCTCGACCAGGTCTACGGGCTCCTGGTCCCGCTGCAGGTCGCGGCGGCGGCTGCGGGCGCGCTTGCCGGTACCCGCTGAGCAACGGAGGTTTCGTGATGCCCGACTTCCCAAGCTTCGACCACTGGTTCCCGCCCGACCAGGCGCCCGAGCGTCGCCCACCGCCCGCGTACTCCCTGCGCCACCCGAGCGAGGCCGACCTCGCGGCGCTCCACGAGCGTCTCCTCGCCTGGTCCGACAAGGCGGGATCCACGGGCCCCGGCCGTGCCTGGTCTCGCCACGTGGCCGGCACCTCGTGGCTCGCGGAGGCCGACCTCGGGAGCCGGCCGCTCGGGATCCTCCTCGGGTTCACCTCGCCCGATCACCACGACGAGGCCGTCATCCAGCAGGTCGCGGTCGACCCGGAATTCCGGCGCCGCGGGATCGGGCGCGCGCTCGTCGGCCGGTTCACCGCGGAACAGGCTGGCATCGGCCCGAGCCGGGTGACGGCCGCATGCCCGCCGGACGACCGGCGGGCGCTCGCGTTCTTCGCCGCCCTCGGCTTCGCCCCCAACGCCGGACCCGGCACTCGAAAGCTGTACGGCGTGCCGGCGTTCGAGAGCTGGGACGGCCCCGGCGAGGACCGCGCGCTCCTCGAGCGTGCGATCAGCCCGTGACCGCCGGCCCGGCCAGCTCGTCGACGATCGCGCCCGGCGTGAGCTGCTCGGTCAGCAGGCGCCGGAAGCGTGCCGGCTGCCCGGCCGGCGGGACCCGCTCGAGCCAGCGTGAAAGCAGTCGCTCGCCCTCGAAGTAGACGAAGACGTACGTCCGCCAGAGCGGATGCTCGATGAACTCGAGCCGCTTTGCCGCCCGCTCGGGGGTCGTGAGGAGGTACCGCTCCAGGTAGGCGAGCACCTCCTCGCGCGACGCTCCGTCCGCGTGCCGCATGAGCGCCGCGTTCCCGCGAACGCCGCCGAGGGCGGCCGTGGCGCGGGTGATCGCAACCTGGACCGCGGCGGCGGCCTGGGCGGTGGCCGGATCGCGCGCCAGCTCCAGGCCGGCCAGCCGGTAGATCTCGACGAGCCGGTCCGCCTCGTCGGCCGGCGGGACGGCGAACCGGCGCCCCAGGTCCGCGAGGCCTTCGGAGAGGAGGCACTCGGGCGCGTTGATGCAGAGGATCGACGCCTCGAGGCGTCCGGCAGCCTCCACCAGGTGCGCCTCGTGCCAGGCGTGTTCGAGGTGATGGCCCGGGTAGGTCTCGTGCGGCAGCACGCTCAGCAGGTCGGCGGCGCGGCTGGGCAGGTCGGTGTTGATCTCGACCCGGCTCCGCAGCCTGCCGTCGTACCAGTTGTAACCGGACCACGGCTGGCCCTGGACCAGGGAGACGGCCAGGTCCTCGCCCGCCGGGAGGCCGAAGAGCGACCGGGCACGCTCCCGAAACCCCGGCACGAGCGCATCGATGACCCCCCGCAGGCGGTCCGGAGGGACCGTGAAGCGGGCGTCCCACGCAGTCATCCGCTCCGCGAGCGGCCCGTCGCCGGGGAGCAGCCGCCCGAGGTCCGCGGCCGCTGCCGTGAAGATCCTCTCGTCGATCCGCTCCGGCGTGAAGTCGAAGCACGCGCTCACGTGCTCCAGGTAGGGCAGCGGGTCGCCGCCGACCGCCCGCGCCTGAGCTTCGAGCGCGACGAGCTGGGCAAGCAGCCAGCGCCGGCGGTCAGGCTCGGCAACCTCGGCAACGACCCGCGCCCGGATATCGGCTGCGTCATCCCGAAGCCGGGACGGCGCGGCCGGCTCCTCGGCCTCGGCCTGCGCGCGGAGGTCGGCCGGGCCGAAGTAGCCGTCCACCAGCCCAGGAATCAGCCGGTCGAGCCGGAGCGCGAGGAGCAGGTAGTCGCGGGCGATCGGGTCGGGGGTGATCATCGCGGGTCGGGGGTGGTCATCGCGGGTCGGGACGACCCCATCTGCTTCCGGGCCCGTCAGCGCTGCATCCGCGGGGGCCGCGGCGCCCGCGGCACGTCGTGGTCGGCGTGAAGCGCGGCCTGCCCGCGGGCCAGCCTGACGCGCTCCGCCAGGTCGTCGGCCTCGGACGGAAGGCCGAAACGGCCGCGGACGTGGGAGGCAGCGCCGGGCTCGCCTGGGTCCCGGGGCGCACGGCCATCGCCAGCCGGATGGCCCGACCCACTGCCGGCCCCGACACCACCGGTCTCACCCCGGAAGGGCATCCCCTGGCGCTCGACGGCATCGAGGCTCATGCGGAGCGCGCTCGTCTTCTGCTCGGCGACATCGCGGACGTAGTGCCCCTCCTCGTCGGGCGTCATCGGCCGGCCGCGCACGATCCCCTTCGGCTTGCCGACCATGAGCCAGGCCAGGTGGTAGCGGTCCATGCTCCCCCACGCGGCCGCGAGCAGCTCGTCGGAGCGCTGCAGCCAGCCGCGAAGGGCCTCGAGTGATGGCGCCGCGGCGAGAGTCTCGCCCTCCGAGACCAGGGTCCTCGTGCGTTCGATCAGCTCATCGCGAGTCACGCGCGAAGTGTAGGCCGCCCGGCTGGCGCCGGCCGTGTCACGCGCCGGCCGAGTAACCCGCCGCACCGGCGCCGGCCGAGTCACCCGCGGCCTTTGTCACCCGCCCGGCCGCCGGCCGTGTCACCCGCCGGAACGGGCGGCGATCCACGCCTCGCGTGCGTCGCGCAGCCGGCCGGCCCAGGGGCCGGGCCTGCCATCCCCGATCGGACGCCCGTCAACCTCGACGAGCGGCAGGATGCCGGCCACCGACGAGCACAGGATCACCTCATCGGCCGCGCGAAGCTCCTCGAGGCCGAACACGGCCTCGCCGGCGGTCAGGCCGACGGAAGCTGCGCCTTCCGCGCCGAGCAGCCAGTCGCGCGTCGTGCCGGCCAGCACGCCGGTCGCGATCGGCGGCGTCCGGAGCTCGTCCCCGATTACCAGGGCCAGGTTCGCGGTCGTCGCCTCCGCGACGTGCCCGTCGAGGGTGAGCGTGATCGCATCGTCGGCGCCGGCACGGTCCGCTTCGAGCTTCGTCCAGACATATTCGGCGCGTGAGACGGTCTTGACGCCAGCGAGCGGGCTTGCCGGGTCGCGGCGCGCGCTCGCCACGATGGCGCGGACGCCGCGCTCGCGGAGCGTCACCGCGACGCCGGTGTTCGGCCAGGCCTGCACCACGAGCGTCGCCCGGAGGTCGTGCCACCCGGCGGGAAGCAGCCCGCGGGAGGGCGGCGCGCCGCGCGAGACCGTGACGCGCACTGCCGCATCCCCGGGCGCGTTGGCGGCGACCGTGGCCGCGATCGCATCGGCGACGTCGGCGTCGGACCAGGCGAGCCCGATCTCGAGCGTGGCGAGCCCCGCGCGCAGGCGGCGCAGGTGGCCGTCCAGCTCGATCGGCACGCCGCGGCGAACGCGGAGCGTCTCGAAGACGCCGTCGCCCAGCTGGAATCCGCGGTCGGCCACCGGAAGCGCCGCCGCGTCGGCAGGCAGGAGGCGGCCGTCCACCCAGGCTACCGGTCCGGCATCGCCCGGCTCGTGGCTCTCGTTCACGGCTCGTCCTCTCCGGCGACCCGCGCGCCGATTGCGCGCAACGGGCCGCGTGCCTTCGTCCGGGTCTCCTCCCACTCGGCCGCGGCGTCGCTGCGCCACGTGATCCCGCCGCCGACGTGAAGCGTCAGCTGCCGCCCGTCGGCGACGAACGTCCGGATCAGGATGGAGGATCCCATGGCACCTGCGGCATCGACCCACAGGGCGGCGCCGCAGTATGGACCGCGCCGGACCGGCTCGAGCGACTCGATCAGCGCCATCGCCCGAATCTTCGGGGCGCCCGTGACGGACCCGCCGGGGAACGTCGCGGCGAGCAGGTCGAACGCGTCCCGGCCGGGCGCCAGTCGGCCGGCGATCGTCGAGACGAGGTGCTGCACGCTCGGGGTGCGCTCCAGGCGCCAGAGCCGTGGGGCGCGGACGCTCCCCGGGCGGCTGATGCGTCCCAGGTCATTGCGCAGGACGTCCACGATCATCGTGTTCTCCGCGCGGTCCTTGGGGCTGGCAAGGAGCTCCGCGGCGAGCAAGCGATCCTCCGCCCGGGTCAGGCCCCGCGGCCGCGTCCCCTTGATGGGGTCCGCGCGGATGGTGTTCGCCGCATCCAGGGCGACAAACGGCTCGGGGGAGGCCGAGATGATCGCCCGTCGTCCACCCGACCGCTCTCGGCCAAGGTCGAGATACGCGGCGAATGCCGCGGGCTCGCCCGCTCGCAGGCGCCGGTAGACCGGCCACGGGTCGCCATCGAAGGGGGCGGCCAGGCGGCGCGCGAGGTTCGCCTGGTAGAGCTCGCCGGCCTCGATGGCGGAGCGGACCGTCGCAACGCCCCCATCCCAGGCGGCACGGTCGGTCCCCGAAGCGAAGACAAGCGGCGGGATCGGCGCCGGTCGCGCGACCCCGGACCGTGCCATGGCTGGGTCTGACCCGGCCCTGCTGAACCCGGATCCGGGTGCTCCGACGACAGGCGCACGCGCGATCGCGGCGGCTCGTTCCCGGATCACCGCCACCGTCCGCGCCAGGGCGGCCGTGTCGGCATCGACGGCGCGCGCCGCAAGCCATGCCCGTTCGTCGCGCCGGTCCCAGGCAACGGCCCACGAGTACAACCCGAGGCGGAGGTCCGGCAGCCCCTGGTCGTCGACGGCACGATCCGGGATCGTCTCGAACCGGCGCCCAAGGTCGTAGGCAAGGTGCCCGACGATCCCGCCGGCGAATGGCGGGACGCCGGACGGGAGTCGCGTGCCATCCAGGCGCGCGAGCGCCCGGCGAGCACCGGCAAACGGATCCGCGCCGGGCGAGGAACCCACGAGGAGCTCCTGCGGGTCGGCGACGAGGATCGACCAGCGTCCGGCCCGCCCGGTGCGCGCGCTCTCCAGCAGCCCCAGGCCGGGCAGGTCGCGGAAGCCCTCCGCCGCGTCGGCCGGCTCGAGACCATCGAGGGCCGGGAGGCGCTCGATGACGAGCCGCGGCGGATGAGTGGCTGCGCTCCGTGAGGACGCAGCCGGAGAGGCGCGCACCGCGCGATTATCGGGGCAGGCCGGTCGAGCCGGCCTCGGGCCGTTCAGCACTGGCGTCGCCCGGCCCGGACGTCTGACCATGTGCGCGCGGATCGGTCCGCGACGGAGTGGAGGCAGGCATGGTCACGACCAGGCGGCAGATCGACGAGTTCTGGGGGCTGAAGCGCCTCGCCGTCGTCGGCGTTTCGCGCGATCCGAAGCACTTCTCGAACACGATCTGGCAGGAGCTTCGCCAGCGGCGGTACGAGGCCGTGCCGGTGAACCCGAACGCGACCGAGATCGACGGCCAGCGCTGCTACGCCCGCGTCCAGGACATCCAGCCGCCCGTCGAGGGCGTCGTGATCATGACGCCGCCCCAGGCCACGGAACAGGTGGTTCACGACTGCGTCGACGCCGGGGTGACCAACGTTTGGATGCATCGCGGCGCGGGTGGTGGTCCGGGCGCGGTCAGCGCGGCCGCCGTCGCCTACTGCGATGCGCACGACGTCAACGTGGTGGCCGGCCAGTGTCCGTACATGTTCCTGCCGGGCACGCCGTTCTTTCACGGCCTTCACGGGTTCGTGAAGAAGGTCACCGGCAGCTACCCGAAGTGAGCGAGCAAGCCCAGATGAGACGGGCAGTCATCGTCTACCGCAGCCGGACCGGCACGACACGACGGCTCGCCGAAGAGATCGGCAGGTTCCTCGCGAGCCGCGACATCGAGCCGCGGGTCGTCTCCGTCGGCGACTGCGACGTCCACGCGCTCCGCGACGTGGACTTCCTGCTTCTCGGGTGCTGGACCAGCGGCCTGATGATCGTGCGCCAGCATCCCGACCAGCCGTGGGTGGACTTTGCCCGGGCGATTCCGGCGATGACGGGCCCGAAGGTCGGCCTGTTCACGACCTACAAGCTTGCGACGGGCAGCATGTTCGCGCGGATGGCCAATCATCTTGCGGACCGCCTGCCGGCACCCCGGCTCGAGCTCAAGTCGCGGTCCGGCGGGTTGACAGTGGCGAATCGGCGAGCCCTCGAGCAGTTCATCGCCGGGGCCTGACGCCGGGGAGGCGGACGATGCGAGCTCGCGACCACGGGATCGTCCTCGGCCGGCTCCGGCCCGGGCCGTTCAACGCGATCACCGACGTGGCGGGCGTCCGCGTGGGCCACGCCACCCTGGTCCGCGGTGACGGGCCGCTCGTCGTTGGGCGGGGCCCGGTCCGAACGGGCGTCAGCGTGGTCATCCCGCATGACGGCGACCCGTTCGTCGAGCCGGTCTTCGCGGGCTGCCACCGGCTCAACGGCAACGGCGAGATGACCGGCCTCGAATGGGTCCGCGAATCGGGGTTCCTCACGAGCCCGATTGCCATCACGAACACGCACTCGGTCGGGGTGGTCCGCGACGCGCTCATTGCCCACGCGATCCGCCACCATCCCGCGGGCGCCGACTTCTGGTCGCTGCCCGTCGTCGGCGAGACCTACGACGGCGTGCTCAACGACATGAACGGGTTCCACGTCCGCGCGGAGCACCTGGACGCGGCCCTCAGCGGAGCCGCCGGTGGCCCGGTCGTCGAGGGCGCGGTGGGCGGCGGGACCGGGATGCTCTGCCACGAGTTCAAGGGCGGGATCGGGACCGCGTCGCGAGTCGTCGTCGAGGCCGGCGGCGAGTGGACGGTCGGAGCGCTGGTCCAGGCGAACTACGGTCGCCGCGAGCTGCTCCGGATCGACGGCGTCCCGATCGGCGAGGCGATCCCGACGACCGACGTGCCAAGCCCGTGGGACGCGGCCATGGCCCTGGCCCGGGCGGGGGGCACGGGCGGGGCGGCGGCGGCCGGAGGCGGCTCGATCATCGTGGTCCTCGCCACGGACGCGCCGCTGCTCCCGCACCAGTGCGAGCGGCTCGCGCAGCGGGCCGGGCTCGGGATCGCCAGGATGGGTGGCATCGCGTCGACCTCGTCGGGCGACATCTTCATTGCCTTCGCCACGGGCAATCGCGGGCTCCCCGAGGCCGCCCCCGAGCCCGACCCGCGGCGGGTGATCGACGTCCGGATGGTCGAGGACAGCCGCATGACGCCGCTCTTCCAGGCCGCCGTCGAGGCGACCGAGGAGGCGATCGTGAACGCGCTCCTGACGGCGGGCACCATGACGGGGGCGAACGGCATCACGGCCCACGGGCTCGAGGGCGAGCGCGTGGTCGAGATCATGGCCCGGTTCGGGCGCGGGCCGGCGGCGCGGCCCGGGTAGGCTCGCGCGGAGTCCCTCGCGGAGCCCCAGGAGGTGTCCGGCCCGACGGCGACAGGCGGTCAGCCGGACCGGTTCCGGCCCTCGCCGCGGCTGAAGTCGGCGAGCGCGCGACGGCAGTCCGCGGCCGCGCGCTGTGCCTGTCCGACCAGCCACGCCGACATGCGGACCGAATCCTCCAGCGCCAGCGCTGGGCCGTACGGCCCCTCCTCCACCACGATCCCGGCTGCATTACGGAAGTCGGCCATCCAGTTGGCCTGGAGCGCGACGAGCGCATCCGCGACCACGGCGCGGTCGAACGCCCAGTCGAGATGGCGCGCGTCGAGCGCCGCCACGAGATCGTCGAGCAGCAGAGGACGGCCGCGTTCCACGCGCGCCACGAGCTCCAGGACGCGGAGCACGCCGAACGGGTCGCCGGGCTCGGCGATGACCGGGGGCGCGAGGTCGGGGTCGGGAAGCCCGGCCGGGGCGGGACCGACGCGCAGGCCGCCCGGGACGGCGGGTCGCGGTTCGCTCATGCGGCCGACGATACACTGGCCCCCGCTCCCCCACCACAACCTGACCTCCGGCACTGTCGGGCGGGGCGCGCCGGGTGGAGAATCCGGCCCGAAGACGGCCCGCCGATCTGACTGACGGCGTGGCAGGAGGTGCAGCGATGCGTGGCGAGGTCCTCGTCGCATACGGGACTCGGCACGAGTCCACGCACGGGATCGCGGCAGCGGTCGCGGACATCCTCCGCAGCGCGGGCCTTCCGGTCGCTTTCGGACCGATCGACGCGGTCCGGGACCTGGGCGGCGCACGGGCGGCCGTCCTCGGCTCGATCGTCTACGACGGCGGCTGGCTGCCGGGCGCCGACGAGTTCCTGGCCCTCCATGAACGGGCGCTCGCGTCGATCCCGACCTGGCTGTTCGCGTCCGGGCCGCTGGACCATGTGCCGACCGACATCGACGCGGACCTTCCGGATGAGCTCGTCGAGGTGATCGGGCGGATCGGCCCCCGCGATGTCGCGCTGTTCCTTGGCTCGCTCCAGCCGCACCACGTGGCATCGGGCCTGCGGCTCCTCTCGCGCCTCGCCCGGACGAACCTCGGCGACCACCGCGACTGGATCGCCATCGAGCGCTGGGCGGCCGGCATCCGGGACGCGCTCCTCGCCGGCTAGTGGGCGGGCGCCGGGACCGGGCGCGCGGGGCGGGCGCCCGATCTACTGGCCTCCGGGTGAGCCATTCTTCATCGAACCTCCACGCGTCCGCAGCCCGGATGGTGCATCCTCGTTCGCATGGACGACGATCGCCTCCAGGCCGAGCCAGGCCCCCCTGTCCCTGACGCGCCGAACCTCCCGGTGTTGCCACCGGTGAGCCCGCTCGTGTTGCCACTCGTGAGCCCGCCGGTGAGCGATCCCCTGAGCCCGCCACCTGCGACGGCTTCGACGACTCGAGGCCGACATGGCGCGACCCTCGTGGCGCTCGCGCTGGCGGCCGTCCTCCTGTTCGGGACGGGGTCTCTCTTCGGGCGGCTCACGGCGCCGGAGTCGGGCGCAGGACCGGCTGCGGCCCCGGCCGCCTCAGCCGCGCCCGCGGTGTCAGCCGCACCTGCCGTGTCGGCGGCGCCAGCCCCGTACGCATCGCCCGGCGCGCCGGCGTCGTCCGCGGCCCCCGGGGGATCCTCCGGTCCGGCCGCGTCGGCGGGCGCGCCGGACTGGTCGCTGCTGGACCAGGCGTATGAGCTTCTCCGGGCCAATTACGTGGATTCGGCCGGGCTGGACCCGGCGACCCTCCTGCAGGGCGCGATCCAGGGGCTCACGGACGCCGTGAACGACCGTGGGCACACGGGCTATCTCACGCCGCAGGAGGTGGCAGCCCGTGACGCGTCCCTGTCGGGGACGTTCGTCGGCGTGGGCGCGGTGCTCGATCTTCGAAACAACGCCCCGACGGTTGTCCGGGTCCTCCCGGGCAGCCCTGCCGAGAAGGCAGGCCTGCGGGCGGGCGAGTTCATCCTCAAGGTCGACGGGAACGTGGTCGCAGGACAGACCATCGAGCAGATCGTCGTGAAGGTGCGCGGCCCGGAGGGCACCCCGGTCGCCCTGGTCGTCCAGGATCCAGACGGGTCCGAGCGAACCCTGACCATCGTCCGGGCGAAGCTCAATCTCCCGCTCGTGAGCTGGGCGATGGCCCCCGGCGGGCAGGACGCGGTCATCCGGCTCGAGTCGTTCTCGACTGGCGCAGCGAAGGCGCTGATCGACGCCATCAAGGCCGCGCGCGGGGCGGGCGCCGCCGGGATCGTCCTGGATCTCCGCGCGAACCCGGGCGGCTATGTCAACGAGGCCGTCCAGGTCGCCAGCCAGTTCCTCGGCTCGGGCGTCGTCTACATCTCGCAGGACCGCAGCGGCAAGCAGGTGCCGCACGAGGTCGCCGGAGGCGGCGTTGCGACGGACATCCCGCTCGTGGTCCTCGTCGACGGCCAAACGGCAAGCTCGGCGGAGATCGTGACGGGCGCGATCCAGGACGCGGGGCGCGCGACGGTCGTCGGCGAGACGACGTACGGGACGGGCACCGTGGTCGGGACGTTTCCCCTCTCGGACGGGTCTGCGGTCACGATCGGCACCGAGCGCTGGCTCACGCCCAGGGGCCGTGCGATCTGGCGCGAGGGCCTGACGCCGGACCAGACGGTGGCGCTGGCACAGGGCGTGAACCTTCTCGTGCCGGACGATTTCGCGTCGCTCGGGAGCGGTGGCATCAGCGGGAGCACGGACACCCAGCTCCAGGCGGCGCTCCGCTCGCTCGACGTCGCCGAGCGGGCAACCACGGGCGGCTGAGGCGCGGAGGCGTCCCTACAGGAGCTCGTGGTTGGCGGTCGCCGTAGGCAGGCCATCGGCCGGTCGCGGCTCCTCGCCCGGGCCGTAGGCCGTCTCGGAGGCGATGCTCCCGCCACCGGCCGTCGCCTGGAGGACGGGCAGCGGCCGGCCGGCCTGCCCCTCGAGCGCGCCCACCCCGTACGGCACCCACTTCGACGGATCCTGGAGGCGGTGCGCCTCCTCGTTGCCGCGGGCGTGCGTCTCGACGAAGCCGGCCGGCTCGATCCACATTCGCTTCCCGTCGAGCAGCCCCGTGATGCCCTCCTGCCCCGGCTCGGGGCGCGGGTTCTGGCACCAGCGGCAGGTCGCCCGGTCGTGCGGCGTGTATGCGGTGGGCTCCTCGTAGGTGGTGATGTAGCCCTCGTAGTTGCGGAGCACGACCTTGTGGTCCGAATACGACACCAGGTAGTTCGGCATGACCGGGATCTTCCCGCCGCCGCCGGGCGCGTCCACGATGTACTGCGGGACGGCGTAGCCGGAGGTATGGCCGCGAAGGCCCTCCATGATCTCGAGGCCCTTGCCGACCGGCGTCCGGAAGTGACCGGCGCCCTCGACCAGGTCGCACTGGTAGATGTAGTACGGCCGGACCCGGATCTCGACGAGCCGCTGGACGAGGTCGCGCTGGATGTGGACGCAATCGTTCACGCCCGCCAGCAGCACCGACTGGTTGCCGAGCGGGACGCCGGCGCGCGCCAGGACATCGCAGGCGCGAGCCAGCTCGGGCGTGATCTCGTTCGGGTGGTTCACGTGGATGTTGAGCCAGACCGGGTGGTACCGAGCGAGCATCTCCCCCAGCTCTTCGTCGATCCGCTGGGGAAGGAAGACGGGGACCCGCGAGCCGATCCGGATGATCTCCACGTGCGGGATCTCTCGCAGGCCGCGCAGCACGGAGTCGAGAAGCTTCGGCGCAAGCGTGAGACCGTCGCCGCCGGAGATCAGGACGTCGCGGATCTGGGGCGTCCGACGGATGTAGTCCAGCTGCGCCTCGTGATCCTTCCGGTTGAAGTTCTGGCTCGCGTCGCCGACGATCCGGCTCCGCGTGCAGTAGCGGCAGTAGCTGGCGCATTGCGTGGTGATCAGCATCAGGACCCGGTCCGGGTAGCGGTGGACCAGCCCCGGGACCGGCGAGTGGCGATCCTCGGCGAGCGAGTCCTCCATCATCCCGGTGAAGGAACGGAGCTCGCGGCCGGTCGGGATGATCTGCCGACGGATCGGATCGTCCGGATCGTCGGGGTCCACCAGGCTGATGAAGTAGGGCGTCACGTCCACCCGGAACTTGTCCGGCGCGGAGAGGCCCTCCCGCTCGTCGTCCGTGAGATTGAGGATCGTCTCGATCTCGGCGAGCTCGTTGACGCGGTGGGAGAGCTGCCAGCACCAGTCGTTCCACTTCTCGTCGGGCACGTCGGCCCACATCGGGGCTCGGCGGCTCACGGCTGGCTTCCCGTCCGGTCCGATACGGCGGGCGGGATCTCGCCGGTTGACAAACGGCGGCTCGCCCGCCCCCCGGTCGAGGGCCGAGCTCTGCTCCTGGACGGACATCGGCTGGCTCTTTCCATGCTGGCGCGGCGGCCGCGTGCGGGTGGTCGGCAGCCTGCCGCCTGTCCCGTTCGCACGTCCTCCGACGCATAAAGACTATGCACTCTGCATACGGGATCGGATCATACCCGGCGCTCGCGCCCGGGTCCAGCCGGTATCGTTCGTCGAATGAGCGAACCCGATCTCCCCGCGCACGTCATCGCCAACCGGGCCTACTGGACGAACGAGGCCCCCGCTTACGTCGAGCCCGGCCGCCGGGCCTGGGCGGACCACGAGTTCACGTGGGGCATCTGGGGCGTGCCCGACTCCGAGGCACGGATTCTGCCGGAGGTCGCGGGCCTCGACACGATCGAGCTCGGCTGCGGCACCGCGTACGTGTCGGCCTGGCTGGCGCGCCGCGGCGCCCGCCCGGTCGGCGTGGACATCACGCCCGCGCAGCTGGAGACGGCGCGGGAGCTCCAGCGCGAGCACAGCCTCGTGTTTCCGCTCCTGGAGGCGAACGCGGAGGCGGTTCCGCTGCCCGACGCTTCGTTCGACCTCGCGATCAGCGAGTACGGCGCCGCGATCTGGTGCGACCCGTGCCGCTGGATTCCCGAGGCGGCCCGCCTCCTGCGCCCCGGCGGCCTGCTCATCTTTCTCGGCAACTCCACGCTCCTGGTGCTCTGCTCGCCCGACGAGGAGGTGCCGGCCGACGCGCGTCTCGTGCGGTCGCACTTCGGTGGGCTGGGACGCATCGAGTGGACCGACGACGCGTCGGTGGAGTTCAATCTCGGCCACGGCGACATGATCCGGCTCCTGCGCGCGAGCGGCTTCGAGGTGGAGAACCTGGTGGAGCTCCGGGCTCCGGCCGGCGCGACTACCCGCTATCCGTTCGTCACGGCGGAGTGGGCGCGCCGATGGCCGTCGGAGGAGGTCTGGATCGCGCGGCGGAGAGGCTGAGCGCGGTCGGCCGAGGTTTCAGGCCGCCTGCGCGCGGTTTGATCGCGTCCGCGCTACTCGCCGATCACGGCCCAGAGAAGTCCCATCATGATGAAGAAGCCCGTGAACATCGCGATCAGCGCGACCGCCCCGTAGGGCGAGTTCGCGGTGTTCGGGAACGAGGGGATCAGGAGCCCCGAGACCGCGACCCAGCCGAGGGCGAGGATGGCGAAGAAGATCTTCGCGTTCGGGCCGGTGATCGCGCGAACCCAGCCAATCGAGCCAGTCTTGCGCTCGGGCGAGATCGCCGCTCGCAGGAAGATCGTCACGAAGGCGCCCGCAACCAGGATCGCGATGCCGAACTGGATCGGGTACTGGATCGCCGTGACGAAGAGCTGCACCGGGCGCCTCCGCGCGGGGAGCGGGCGGGTTGAACGGGCGGAGAATACCAGAGGCGCGCGCCACCACGCGATCGTCGTCTCGCGACACGATCGTCCTCTCGCGCCACGCGCTCGTCGTCTCGCGCCACGCTCGTCGTCTTGCGCCACGCTCGTCGTCTCGTGCCACGCTCGTCGTCTTGCGCCACGCTCGTCGTCTCGTGCCACGTGGTTGCTCGTGCGACGCGGCCGCCGATCCTTCCGCTTATTCGCCGGGCGACTGCTATGTGGACCGCGGGACCCCGAGCGCCTGCCTGGACGTGCGAGCGGCTCGCGGTTCTCCCCCGACGCGGCGTGATTCACGCTCGGCCGACCGGGCTGAGGCACCCGATCCGGGCATTCGGCGCCGGTGCGCATCCGGGTGAGTCACATACCAGTCTCCGGGCTACTATCCCGGGGAAGACGGGGGGCGGCGCCGCACATCGCGTGCCACACGTGGGCCAGATCCCGGCCGCCCCGAGTTCGGGTGCATGATGGCCCCAGTTCGTCGCGCGGCGCCAGGCCGCGCCGCCCGCTCGCAGCCAGTCCGGAGATACCCGCCCATGAAGTCGATCCAGCTCGCGTGGCGCCCCGGCACCGCCCGCTTCGAGGCGTCCGGGCACAGCGGCGCGCATGTCGTCTTCGAGGCACCCGGCGAGCCCGACGACGTCGCGCTCGACAGCGGCCCGCACGGACCGGCGGCCGGCCCGGGTCCCGCGGAGCTGCTCCTCGTCGCCGGGGCGGGATGCGCCGCATGGGACCTCGTCGAGATCCTCCGCAAGCAGCGCCAGGACGTGGCAACGATCGACGTGGCCGTGGATGGGGACCAGCAGACCGAGGCGCCGTGGACGTTTCGACGGGTCGCGCTGCGCTTCACGATCCGCGGCCATGACCTGGACCGCGAACGGGTGGAGCGCGCCGTGGAACTGTCCGTCGATCGCTACTGTTCGGTGCTCTCGACGATCCGCGAGGCCGCCTCGGTGACGTTCACGACGCTCGTCGAGGAGGTGCCCGCGATTTCCAGGGCGTGATCCGGTGACCGACATCCGGCACAGCGTCGCGCCCGAACCACGATCGTGACCGCGTTCGAACGCCTCGGCCGATTCGCCTACCGCCGCCGCTGGTGGGTGCTCGCCACGTGGGTTCTGCTCGTGCTGGTCGCGATCCCGTTCGCACCCCGGGCGCCGGGCGCGCTTCGGGCGGGCGGCTTCTCGCTCGACGACCTGGAGTCGGCGCGGGCACGGGCCACGCTCGTCACGGAGCTTGGTGCGCCGCCGTCGGCGCTCGTCCTGGTCTACGAGTCGACCGGCAAGGCGCTCGCAGGTGACCCGGCCTTCGAGGCGGCGGTTCGCGGGGCCACGTCCGGCGTCGTGGCCGCCCCGTACGTCCGACAGATCGCGAGCCACCTGCTGGCGCCCGCCCAGGTCTCCGCCGACCGGCGCGTGGCGTATGACGTGGTGCTTCTCGACATCGCGCCCGACGACTCGCCGGCCGCGCTGCCCGGGATCGAGGCGGCGCTGCGGACCGAGCCGGGCGTGAGCGTGACCCTTGCCGGCGGACCGGCGTTCTACGGCGACATCCAGAAGGTGTCGGAGGCGGACCTGCGCCGGGCGGAGCTCGTCGGGCTGCCGCTCGCAGCGATCGCGCTGCTGCTCGTGTTCGGCTCGGTGGTCGCGGCCGGCGTCCCGCTCCTCATCGGCGGTGCCGCGGTTGTCACGGCCCTCGCCCTCATCTTCGCCCTGGCGAGCATCACGCCGATGAGCATCTTCGTGCTGAACCTCGCGACGCTGCTCGGGCTCGGGCTCGGAGTTGACTACTCGCTCCTCATGCTGAGCCGCTTTCGCGAGGAGCTGGCACGCCGGACGCCCCCGGGCACCCGCGCCGACCCCGCGGCGGTGGAGGCCGCCGTCCGCGTCACGGTCGCGACGGCCGGGCGGGCTGTCTTCTTCTCGGGGCTGACGGTGCTGCTCGGGCTGCTTGGCCTGGTCCTGTTCGAGTTCATGATCCTGCGATCGGTCGGGATCGCGGGTGCGCTCGTGGTGGGGATCGCGGTTGCAGCCGCGCTCACGCTCCAGCCGGCGCTCCTCTCGATCCTCGGTTCGCGCGTGGACGCGCTTGCAGTCCGGAGGGTGCGCCCGGATCCCGGCTCGGAGGGCGCCTGGGCACGACTCGCTCGGCGCGTCATGCGGCATCCGCTGCGGGTCTTCTTCCCGACCCTGGGGCTCCTGCTCGTGCTCGGCACGCCCTTCCTCCACGTCCGGTTCAATGCCCCGGACGCGACGATCCTCCCGGAGAGCATCCCGTCACGCGCGTCCTACGAGACCCTCGTCCGCAACTTCGGCGAGGGTGCGTTCGCGCCGCTGACGCTCGCGGTGCGGACCGCCGGACCGGCCACAGACCCGGCCAACATCGCGCGGCTGTACGACTACTCGCGGCGCCTCGCCGCGGACCCGCGGGTCGCCCGCGTCGACGGCCTCGTGGACGTCGATCCACGGATCAGCCTGCTCCAGTACCAGCTCCTGTACGCAAGCCCGGGCGGGCCGCCGGACCGGTTCACCGCGACCGCGCTGGCCGCGACCACCAAAGGGGACCTCACCGCGTTCACGGTGACGACGGCATACGGCCCGAACCGCGACGAGGCGCGGGCGCTCGTGCGCGACCTGCGCGATCCGACGAGCCCGCTGGCACCGCCGGCCGGCGTGCACGTCTCGGTCGGTGGCGGCGCGGCTGACGTGAGCGACACGGTGAGCCGCATCGCCGCCGACTTTCCGCGTACGGGCCTCTTCATCGTGCTCACCACGTACCTCGTTCTCTTCCTGCTCCTCCGATCGGTCTGGCTGCCGCTCAAGGCGATCATCATGAACACGCTCTCGATCACGGCCGCGTTCGGGGCGCTCGTGTGGGTCTTCCAGGATGGCAACCTCTCCCGGCTCCTCGGCTTCCAGCCGCTCGGGTTCGTGGAGACGACGCTCCCGGTGATCCTCTTCTGCGTCCTGTTCGGCCTCTCGATGGACTACGAGGTCTTCCTCCTGACGCGGATGAAGGAAGCCTGGGAGCGCACCGGCGACAACACGGAAGCCGTCGCGCAGGGTCTCGAGCGGAGCGGGCGCATCGTGACGTCGGCGGCGCTCATCGTCGTGGTCGTGGCCGGCTCGTTCGTCTTCGCTGATATCGTGCTGATCAAGGCCCTGGGCCTCGGCGTCGCGCTCGCGGTGGCGATCGACGCCACGGTCGTCCGGGCGCTCCTCGTCCCGGCCACGATGCGGCTCCTCGGGACGTGGAACTGGTGGCTCCCGGCCCGCCTCGCGCGGCTGCTCCAGGACCGCCTGCCGCGCACCGAGACGGAGCTCGAGGCACGCTTCCGATGACGGCCAGGACGGCGCTCGCTCGCGCTCGCCGACCCGGAGCGCGCGGCCCCCTGTGCGGCCTTCTCCCGGGGCTCCTGGCGCTCGTCCTCGCGGCGTGCTCGGGTCCGGTGCTGGCGAACCCGCCGGCTGCACGACCGAGCGCAGCACCGCGGACCGCGATGCCCGCGGCCCCGGCCGACCCGCGGCCGGTGGTCCTGCCGCGCGACGATGGCCCGCACGACCGCCTGACCGAGTGGTGGTACTACACGGGGCACCTGGCGGCCGCGGACGGACGGACGTTCGGCTTCGAGTACGTCGTCTTCCGCGCCGAACGGGGCGGCTTCCCCGTCAGCTGGGCGAGCCATCTCGCGGTCACCGACGAGGCCGGGCATCGCTTCGCGTACGGCCAGCGGAGCGAGATCGGGCCCCAGGTGGATCGTTCTCCGCGCGATCCGCCCGGCCGCTTCGCGCTCTCGCTCGCCGGGGTCGATCCGGCCCGACCCACCACCCTGGCGAACGCGGCGTGGACGATGACGGGATCGGGGGGCCGTGACGCGCTCTCGGCCGTTGTTGGCCCCGCAGAGGCCGTGGCGACGACCATGCCGAACGGCTTCGGCCTCCAGCTGGGGCTCGCTCCGCTCGCCCCGCCTGCCCTCCACGGTCGTGACGGCTGGGTGGACTTCGGCGTCGCCGGCGGCTCGTACTACTACTCGAGGACGCGGATGACCGCAGGCGGCACGCTCGTGGTGAACGGCGAACGCCTTGCCGTGACCGGCACCGCCTGGTTCGACCACCAGTGGGGCGACTTCATCGCCGTCGGCGGCGGCGGCTGGGACTGGTTCGCGCTCAACCTCGACGACGGCACCGACCTCACGGTCTCGCTGGTCCGGAGCACGGACGGCACCTATCCGCTTGTCTACGGGACGCTCGTCCGCCCCGACGGAACAGCCCGGCCGATCCTCCGCGACGAGATCTCCGTGGTCCCGATCGGTCACTGGACGAGCTCACGGACCGGCGCGGTCTACCCGTCTGGCTGGCGGGTCCGGATCGCAGGTGCCGCGCTCGACGTGACGGTCGAGCCGACCGTGCGCGACCAGGAGCTCGATACGCGGCCGACCACGGGCGTCGTCTACTGGGAGGGCTCGCAGCGCGTGACCGGGACCCGTGCCGGCCGCCCGGTGACCGGGAGAGGGTACGTTGAGCTGACCGGGTACGCCGACGGCGGTGCCGGCACGCGATGAGGCGACATCGCACAGCGGAACGCGGGCGAGCCTCTGCGCGGTACCCGGAAGCCGGGGCGGATTCAGGGCGCGGTCGACGCCGATGCTGCCGGTGAAGCCGAGGCCGCCGGCGACGCCGAGGCCGCCGGGGCTGCCGATCCGGCCGGGATCAGCGCGTCGATGGCCGGCCCAAGGGTCGTCATGGGCAGGGCGCCACCCTTGAGGAGCTTGCCGTTCAGGGCGATGCTGGGCGTCTGGTTGATGCCCGCCGTCGTGCCTTCGGCCGTCTCCTTCTTCACGGCTGCCACCGAGTCGGCCGCACCGTTCGCCATGCAGGCGTCGTAGGCGCTTCGATCGACGTTCACCGCATCCGCCACCGAGGCGAGGAACGCGGGCGTGAAGATGCCCTTGTTCTCGCCCTTCTGGTTCTCGAACAGGTAATCGTGGAACGGCCAGAACTTGTCGCCGGCACACCGAGCCGCGGCGGCGGATTGCTGCGACTCGCCGTCGGCGGCTCCCCGATCGATGAAGGCGAAGTCGCGGTAGACGAGGCGGGCCTTGCCGGTCGCCACGTATTGGGAGATCAGGTCCGGCTCGATCGTCGTCGCGAACGTGTCGCAGGCGGGACACTGGAAGTCCGACCAGACCTCGACCGTCACCGGCGCGTTGGCTTGACCGAGCGCACGCGGGTTGGAGGGATCGATGAGGGCGACCGGCGCCGGCCGGAGCGGCTTGACCAGGTTGCCGACCGTCGCCTTCGGGCTCAGGACGCCCGACGCGAGGACCACGACCACGAGCCCGACGACGACCGCGGCAGCCGTGATGAGGAGCATCGGCGACTGCCACGCGGGCCGTGTGACCGCCACGGTGCGGGCGGACGCGAGGCGCTGGTCGCGCCGGGCGGCGTCGCGGCGCTCCTGCCTGGTGGCTGGCGGACGCTGCGCGCCGGGTGTCTTCGGCGGGCGCGCGCCGGGCGGCTTGGAATTCGTGGACATGCGGACTCTCGCTGCAGGGAGGATTCGACGGATGGGGTCGTGGATGCAGCGTACCCCGTCGGGCGGCCGGCCGTCCTCCCGGAGCGCGGCTACGCGCGGGCGACCGGGGCCGGCTCCGGGCGCCCGGACGGCCGGGCGGGCAGGGGCCGCAGGTAGAGCGAGAGAACCACGACGAGATACGAGCCCCACGTCGCGAGCGCGACGATCTCGGGCGTCGACGAATAGCCGAACAGGGCCCGCAGGAAGAGGCCGACCCCCGCCTCGTGGGGCAGCATTGCGCTGACGTCGAACGCCGTCCGGGTACCGACCGTGATCCAGCCGATCTCCACGAACTCGTGCACCGCACTGCCGAGCAGGCCGGCCGCGATGAAGACGAGCAGGACGCCCGTCCAGCGGAAGAACCGCCCGAGGTTGAGCCGGCGGCTGCCGCGATAGAACGCGTAGCCGAGCCCGACGGAGATGAGCAGGCCCACCGTCGCTCCGGCCAGGACGCTTGCCGCACCCAACCCGCCCACCGACGCCGTGGCGGCGGTCGCCTGCCCGACCAGGAAGAGCGCCGTCTCCAGGCCCTCGCGGATGACGGCCGTGAACGCGAGGATGGCGAGGCCCCAGGCGCTTCCGGCCGTGAGGACCCGGTCGAGCGCGCGGTGGAGCTGGCCCGCGACCACGCTGGCCTGGCGCCGCATCCAGAAGAGCATCCAGGTCACGACTGCCGCGGCAACGAGCATGGTGGTCCCTTCGAAGACCTGCTCCCATGGACTCGGAAGCTCGCCGAGCGTCGCAAAGATCAGGAAACCGAGCGCTGCGCTGGTCGTCACGGCGGCTGCCACGCCAATCCCGACTCGGCGAAGCTGGCCCGCGTTGCCGGTGCGGGCCAGGTACGCGCAGATGATGCTGACGATGAGGGCGGCTTCCACGCCCTCGCGCAGGCCGGTCAGCAGGCCGCTCGTGAATGCGCCGATGTCGAACACGCGGGGAGGCTCCTCGAAGGGGGACGCACGGAACGGTCCGCGGACTGTCGGCGAACGCGACGCGAATCTAGCGCCGCGGGCCCTGACTGGTCAAGCGCCCTTGCGCTGCGAGGTCAAGGCCGCTTGCAGGCATAGCGCCGGATCGCGACATCACTCGCGGGCGAGCCCCCGGTCAGGCGCCACCACCGGTTGCCGCGCGGATCGCGGCCCGGATCTCGTCGCTCCCGACGATCAGCTCGAAGCTCGCCGCCACCCGGCCCGCGGCATCGACGACGAAGACGAACGGCTCCACGGGGATCCCGTAGGCCTTCGCGAGGTCGTTGAACTCGAGCTGGCCGGTGCTGTAGTCGGGCATCAGGCGCCCGCCGTAGTTGGTCATCGCGTGCGGCTCCACGTGCACGAACGCGACGTCCGGGAACTCGTCGGCGATCGCCTTCATGTTCTTCAGGAGCGGCCCGCAGGCGGTGGTCGGGCAGTATGCCGGGGAGTAGAACGTCAGCACGAACGGCCGGTGCGCGGCCAGCAGCTGGTCGACGGAGAACTGGTAGAAGCGCGGGTCGGGGTAGACGTCGGTCGTGATGCCGTAGAGGTTCTCGCCGGCGTTCGGATCGGCGGCGGTCGGCGTGTGGATCGATGGCGCAGGATCGCCGATCGCGGGGGTGGCGCCCCGGTTGACGACGCTGAAGGGGAAGTCGGCAGCGCCGATCGGCCCCGTCGACTTCTGGAGCGCGATCGTGCCGGTCCAGGCGCCCGGCACGGGAAACACGACGTCCACCACGAAGGCGCCCTTGTTGCCGACGGAGACCCAGATGAAGTACCCGTCGACTGCGATCGACGGCGCCGCCGCGTCCGTGTCGCGGAACGTGAAATGGGCAGTCACGTCCGGGAAGGCGAGCTCCCGGTTGTTCGGGTCCGCGACGGTCATCACGAGCCGGTTCGCACCGATACGGATGACGGTCGTGGTGAGCGTCGGGAGCACCGTGGTCGATCCGACCGCCGGCGTGCCGCTCGGCGATGCCGCGGCCAACGGCGAGCCGCTCGGCGATGCGGCGGCCAGTGGCGTCGCGGCCGGCGTCGCGAGAGCGGGGGGGCTCGCCACGGGACCCGGGCTCGCGCCGTCCCCGGGAATCGGGCGCGCGGCGAGCGACGCGATCCGGTCGACGAAGACATCGGGGCCGGCGCCGAACCAGATCCGGTCGCGCAGCCGGCCCGCGGCATCGACGAGGAACGCGTCGGCCGTGTGCGCCATCGCGTACCCGTTGGCCGATCCGTTGTCCATCCGCGCGAACTGGACGCCCCACGCGTCCGCGGTCCGACGAATCTCGGCGGCGGTGCCGGTCAGCCCGACGAACCCCGCGTTGTAGAACGAGAGGTATTGCTTCAGCGCTGCTGCATCGTCGCGGGCGGGGTCGATCGTCACGAACACCACCCGCACGGGGACCTGGCTCCGTCTCACCGCGTCGCGCACGTCGGCGAGCGTCGTGGGGCAGACGTCGGGGCAGTGCGTGTAGCCGAAGAAGACGAGGGCGGGTGTCCCGCGGGCGCTTGCGAGGTCGAATGGCCGCCCGTCCTGGTCGGTCAGCACGAGCGCCGGCGCCGGGACCACCGGCACAATCGCCGTTGGCCGCTTCAGCGGGTCTGGGGTCGCGGCCGGCCAGGCGATCCGTCCGTCCCCCGCCGGTGTCGCCGGCGGCCCGCCGAGCGCGACGCCGAGCAGACCGACGCCGATCCCGCCTGCAGCGGCGATCGCGAAGACCACGCTCGCGATGACCGGCAGGCGGTTCGGGGACGAGGGACGCGAGGGGGACGTCATGGTCGGGTGGGCTGGGCGCTCAGCTCGCGCGGACCTGGGCCTTCACGGTGATCGGCCCCGTCTTCTCGAACCGGAGCGTAAGCTCGATCGTGTCGCCGACCGCGAGGTCCTTCACGAGGCCGATGAGCATGATGTGGTAGCTACCGGGCTTGAGCTGGAGGCTGCCGCCGGCCGGGATCTCGACGCGCGCGATCGGCCGCATCCCCATCATCCCGCCGCTCGACGCGGCCGGTGAACCCATGGCCACGGTCTCGTGGACCTCGACGGTTGCGGCCGCGGGACTCGAGGCGCCGACGAGCGCGTCTGCCGTCGCGCCGGCGTTCGTGATCGTGGCATACGCCGCCGCAGCGCTGGCCGTCGCCGAGGATGAGCGTGCCCACGCGTCGGTGACGCTGACCGCGGCGGAGGGCGGTGCAGCAGCCGATGAGCATGCGGCGAGCAGCGCGACGCTCGCGACGACGACAAGGGTGAGGCGGGTCCGGCGCAGCGTGTGCATGACGGTCTCCGATGGCGGCGCGATGGAGCGGTCCGGCGGATCGTAGGGTGCCCTCGGGTGCGCGGGGATGGGCCGAACGGCTCGAAGCCGCGTCCGAATCGAGACTGCGTATCACTTTGATCGAGATCGAGTATCATGCGCGGACCATGTCCGACCCCACCCCGCTCGAGACCGCGTTCGAAGAGGCCGGCCGCCGGCTCACCGGGCGCCGCCGCGCCGTCGCGGCCCTGATCGACGCCCGGGACGGGGCGTTCTCCGCCGCCGACCTGGTTGCCGACGCGCGGGGCCAGCAGCTGGGAATCGGGCGAGCAACGATCTTCCGCGCCATCGAGCTCCTGGCCGAGATCGGAGCGCTCGAGCGGATCGACCTGCCGACCGGCGACCACGCCTACGTGCCGTGCGGCCCGGCGCATCACCACCACGTCGTCTGCCGGCGCTGCAGCCGCTCTGTGGAGATCGGCGACCTCGGCCTCGCGGCGCTCGCCCGGGACATCGCCCGGAAGACGGGCTACCGGATCGACGAGCATCGCCTCGAGCTGTTCGGGCTCTGCCCGGACTGCCGGCGCGTCGCGATGCCGGCATGACGCGGGCGGGCTCGACGGGCGCCCCGGTCGCGGTGCCGGCATGACGCGGGCGGGCTCGACGCGCCTCCCGGTCGTGGCGTCCGTCGTGCTGGCTCTGCTGGTCGGTGCATGCGGGGGTGGGGCCGGCGCGACCGGCGCACCGGGCGGCTCGGCGCTCCCCTCGCCGGCCCCGGATGCCGTCAACGTCGTCGCCACCACGACCGTGTTCGCGGACCTCGTGCGCGAGGCCGGCGGCGCCGCGGTCCGGGTGACGAGCCTGGTGCCGGCAGGGGGCGACCCACACACGTACGCGCCGACGCCCTCGGATGTCCGGTCGATCGCCGGTGCGGACCTGGTCGTGATGAACGGCCTCGGGGTCGACGACTGGCTCAGGCCGCTCCTTGCCGAGGCGAAGCGCCCCCTTGGCGCCCTCGTCGAGCTCGGTCCCGATGAACCCGGCGTGACCTACCTTGCGGGAGTCGGCGGCGCAACCGCGGGCGGCTCCGGGTCCGTCAACCCGCACCTCTGGCTCAACGTGGCGTACGCGGAGCTGTACGTGCAGCGGATCGTGGCCGCGCTCGAGGCCGCGGCGCCGGCGAAGCAGGCCGCGCTCCGGGTGTCCGGCGACGCGTACCTCGCGCGGCTCGCCGCGCTCGACGCCGCGATCCGGGCGCAGATCGCGACGCTCCCGGCGGCGAACCGCAAGCTCGTCTCGTATCACGACGCGTTCCCGTACTTCGCAGCGGCCTACGGGCTCACGATCGTCGGCACGGTGGTCCCGGCTCCGGGCCAGGACCCGAGCGCGGGCCAGGTCGTCGCGCTCATCGACTCGATCCGGGCCAGCGGGGTCAAGGCAATCTTCAGCGAGGCCCAGTTCAACCCAAAGGTCGAGCAGCAGCTGGCAGCCGAAGCCGGGGTGACGGTGGTCAGCAACCTCTACAACGATGCGCTCGGGCCGCCGCCGCTCGACACCTACGAGGCGATCATGCGCTGGAACGCGGACCGTGTCGTCGAGGCGCTTCGATGATCGACCCGCACGCCGCCGATCCGGCCGGGAAGGCCGGCGCGGCGGGGAAGGCCGATCCGGGCGTGGCTGCCGACCCGCTCGAGCACCCGCGCCCGACCGAGCGCGCCCATCCGGCCGGCCGGGAGCTGCCCGCGTATGGCACCGGGCACGAGCTCCAGCACGCCGCCCATCATGCCGCCGTCGTCCTCTCGGAGGTGACCGCCGGGTACGACGAACGGGCCGCCCTCACCGACATCACGGTGGCCGTGGCGAGCGGGACGCTCCTCGCCGTCTTCGGGCCGAACGGCGGCGGCAAGAGCACCTTCCTCAAGGTGGTCGCGGGACTCCTGAAGCCCTGGAGCGGCCACGTGCACGTCCTGGGCGCCGAGCCCGGCCGCGAGGCGCGCCGTGTCGCGTACGTGCCGCAGGCCGAGCAGGTCGACTGGGAGTTCCCGGTCTCCGTGTGGGATGTCGTGGTGATGGGCCGCTACCCGCGGCTCGGGCTGTTCCGGCGGCCGGGCGCGGCCGACCGCCGCGCGGTCGCCGACGCGCTGGAGCTCGTGGGGATGGCGGACCACGCCCAGACGCAGATCGGGCGACTCTCGGGCGGACAGCGGCGGAGGGCATTCCTCGCCCGTGCGCTCGCTGCCGACCCGGACCTCTACCTGCTCGACGAGCCGGTGACGGGCGTCGATCCCACGACCCAGGAGGACCTCATGCGGATCCTCGAAGCGGAGACCCGCCGCGGCAAGACCGTCATCGCAACGACCCACGACCTCGCCGCCGCCGCGGAGCACTTCGAGGATGTCCTCGCGCTCAACCGCACCGTGATCGCGCACGGACGCTCGGACCTCGTGCTGGACCGCGACGTCCTGTCGCGCACGTACGGGGGGCACCTGCTGGTCCTCGGCGGCGAGCCCCTCCTGGTGGACGACGCCCACCATCACGACGAGCCGCCCGGCCGCGAGAAGCACTTCCACGATGGAGCGCACCGGTGAGCCACGAGCCGGCGGCATGATGGACGCGCTGCTGGCGCCGCTCCAGTTCGAGTTCGGGGTCCGGGCCCTGCTGGCGGCCGGGCTCGTCGGGCTCGTGTGCGCCGTCGTCGGAAGCTACATGGTCCTGCGCGGGCTCTCCTTCATGGGCGACGCGATCAGCCATGCGGCATTCCCCGGCGTCGTGATGGCGTACCTCTTCGGCGGCTCGCTCTACCTTGGGGGCGCGATCGCGGCTGTGGCCACGGCGCTCGGGATCGGCTGGATCAGCCGCCGCGCCCGGCTGCGGTCCGACGCGATCATCGGTGTGCTCTTCGCCGGCATGTTCGGCCTGGGCGTGGCGATCTACAGCGCGATCCCGAACTACGTGGGCGACCTGTTCGGATTCCTGTTCGGGGACGTGCTGGGCATCGGGCTGGGCGACCTGATCGGCCTCGCGATCCTCGGCGGCATGGTGATCCTGGTGATCTGGGCGCTCTGGAAGGAGTTCCTGTTCGCCACCTTCGATCCGCTCGGCGCCGGCGCATCCGGGCTCAACGTAAACCTCCTCGACTATCTCTTCCTGGGACTCATCGCGCTGACCATCGTGGTGAGCATCCAGGCCGTGGGGATCATCCTGGTGGTCGCGATGCTGACCACGCCGGCAGCGACGGCGCAGCTCCTGACGGCCCGGTTCGGCCGTCTCATGGCGATCGCCATCGCGATCGGGATCGGGTCCGGGATCGCGGGCATCTACGTCTCGTTCTGGCTCAACCTTGCGTCCGGCGCGTCCATCGTGCTGATCCAGACGGCGATCTTCTTCCTCGCACTTGCCCTCGGGCCGCGAGGCGGGCTGCTGCGCCGCCATCCGGCGAGGTCGGCCACCGAAGGTACCTGAAACCATCCCGGGCGAACGAGCCTCAGACGAGGATCGGGCGATTCTTCGCGCCTGATCGCATCGCCGGGGAGCACCTGATCATGTCCGAACCTGTCGCCACGCGCTGCGCCATGGCCGGGAGCAGTGCATGCGCCTGAGCGCCCGCTCGTGGGTCATCCTTGGCGCGCTGCTCGGGATCCTGATCGTGTTCACCACGGGCCAGGTGGTGCCCGCGACCTCCGACTACCAGGCGCACATGCGGGTCTGGCTGGCTGGCCGCGCGACCGGGATCACCGCCTACGTGCTGCTGACCGTGCTGGTCAGCCTGGGCCTCATCCTCAGCCACCCGACGAACCAGTCCACGTGGAAGCTCTCGAAGCGCCTCTTCCCGTGGCACGAGAACCTGTTCGTCTTCGTCGTCGCGTTTCTCGTTGCCCACATCGTCAGCATCGTCCTCGACCCGTACGCAGGGGTCGGGATCGCCGGCTCGTTCGTGCCGGGGCTCTCCTCGTACCGCAGCGCCCCGGTCGCGCTCGGCACGCTGGGCCTGTACGCGGCGCTCGTCTCGGGGATCACCGGGCGCTGGTCCGGCCTCCTGCCGAAGGGCCTCTGGCTCAAGCTTCACCGGTTCGCGCTCGTCGCGTGGATCGTCTCCTGGCTCCACGGCCTGCTCGCTGGCACGGACAGCACTTCGCTCGTGCCGCTCTACGTCGGGACGGGCCTGCTGGTCACGCTGGCCGGCGCCTACCGCTACTGGGTCTCGAAGAAGGCGCGACCAACTTTCGCGACCTCGCTGCCGGATGCGCCACGCCAGCTCCACACACGCCGGCTTCCGGCAGCCGCTGGCGTCGCCCCGGCGCGCGCTGGCGCCGTCCCGATGGAGGAAATGTGATGAACAGCACGATCAAGGTCGTCGCGCGCCGCGCGGCGGTCGCGGCCGGCGTCGTGGGCAGCCTCGGGCTCGGCGCCGCCGCGATCGAAGCCGCCGCCCAGTGGACCGCGGCCGCCGCGCCGCTCCAGGCTCCGCCGGTCAGCCCCGAGCGCCTCGCCGCGCAACTTTCCAACGAACAGGCCCGCGGGTCCGACTTGCAGGCCCGTCTGCAGGCGGCGATCTCGCAGACGACCCAGCTCCAGGCCGCCCTCGACGCCGCGAACGGCCGCATCTCCACGGACGCCGGCACCGCGAAAGCGCTGCGGGCGCAGGTCGCGGCGGCCCGGAAGAAGCTGGTGGCGCTCGACCAGCAGGTCGCGACGGCGAGCGCCTCCCTGCAGGCCGCAGTCGCGCGGCAGGCCGCCGCCGCGCGGCTGGCGACCGTGACCCGACAGACCTCCGGGCCCGCGACCGCGACCTCGCGGGCGAGCAGCACTGCCACGCGGCCCGCGGTCCACGCAACGACTGGTGCGTCCGGGACGCCTGCCGCCGGGGGCGAGGTCGGGGATGACTGACGCCGCGCGCGCCCTGCCGTCGCGGTCGCCTGGCCCTCAGGCGCTTCCGGATCGAGCGCCGGGCACGGCAGCGGTCCACCTCGTGCCGCCGCAGGCGGCCGCACGCACGGCAGACGTGACCCGCACGGGAGTTGCGACCCGCCGCCCGGTCCACGTGGTCGTGGCGGTCGGCATGACCGCGGGGCTCTACGCGCTGTCGCTCGCGGGCGTCTCCGGGCTCCAGTCGGCCGCCGACACGCAGCTCGCCGCCGACCGCGCACCGGCTGCCGGCGCGGTGGCGGGCCTGAGGACCGCTCACGACGCGATGGAAGCCGACCTCGGCACGCTCACCGGTGCGTATGCCCATGCCGCGAGTGAATACGCGGCGATCACCAGGGCAATCGCCGGCCACGAGCAGTCGCTGGCCACGCTCGGCAAGCAGGTGCAGGCAGCGGCCGGGTTGGCGGCTGCCCTGTCGGTTCCGCGCATCTCGCTCGCCCCGGGCGGTTCGGGCGGCTCCTGGGCCTCCAGCTCGGGAGCGGCGGCTCCGGCCCAGGGGCGCGGTGTCCCGGCTCTCAACGTCGCTCCCCTCCCGGTCGTCTCGAGCGGCGCCGCGGCCCCGGCCAGCCGCCCGGTGGTCAACGCGTGCACGACGGCTTCGGGCAAACCCTGCTGAGCGCGGACCGGGCCATCGGCGCGGAGCCCGGGCCGGTGACTGCCGGCCCATCGGATGGCGCGGCACGGTTCGAGCGGCGGGCGATGGGGTCGCCGCTCCGGCTGACCGTGGTCGGCGCCTCGCCAGACCGCGCTGCCGCCGCCTGGGAGGGCGTGTCCGCAGCGATCGAGGAGATCGAGCATGCGCTCTCGCGCTTTCGCCCCACCAGCGACCTCGTTCGGCTCAATGCCGTGGCCGGGGATCCGGCCGGCCTCGCCGTGCACCCCCACCTCGTCGCGGCGCTCGCCGCCGCGGATCGGGCGCGGCGCATCACCGGTGGGGCCTTCGACGCGCGGATTCTCCGCGACCTGGAACGGCTCGGCTACGTCGGCGTGACGCGCGGGCCGGGGGTCACGGCTGGGTCGGAGGTCGCCGCAGGCGCCATCGCGAATGCCGTCGCCGCGGCCGGGCGTCGCTCCACGTTCGCCGACGGCCGCTGGTTGCACGGCGATCCGCGCGGGGCTCGCGCTGCGATCGCGGCACCCGTCGATCTCGGCGGCATCGGCAAGGGCCTCGCGATCCGCTGGGCGGGCAGGGTCCTCGAGCACCTCCTGCCCGAGCTCGACCGCCCCGGGGCGGGCTCGCTGCTCGAGGCCGGCGGCGATCTCGTCGCGCGCGGAAGCGCACCCCAGGGTGGCCCGTGGATGATCGCGATCGAGGATCCGGTCGGTGGCGGGGAACCGGCGATCGTCGCCGTGCAGGATGGCGCGATCTGCACCTCGTCGATCGCCGTGCACCGCTGGCGGACCGTCGACGGGCGAGACGTGCACCACCTGCTCGACCCACGGACCGGCGAGCCCGGGGGTGCCGGACTCGTCTCGGTCACGGTCTCCGGGCCGGACCCGGCGTGGGCGGAGGTCTGGTCGAAGGCGCTCTTCCTCGAGGGAGCAACCGGGATCGCCGGGCGCGCCCGCGCGATGGGCCTCGCTGCCTGGTGGGTCCGCGGGGACGGGTCCCTCGAGATGACGCCGGCTGCCCGGCAGCGCACCGCCTGGGTTCGCGGCGAGCCCTGACTCGCTTCGGTGCGGAGGCACCTGCTGCTGAGACAGCCCCGAGGCTTCAGGCGGGCGCTGCCCCCTCGGCAAGCCCGTTCCCGGCCAGTCGCTCCGCGCGATCGCGGATCCCGAGGAGCATCCGACGCTCCATCGGCAGCGACGCCGCCTCGATCATCGACCAGGCGAACCGGTCGAACCGGGCACCCCGCGTTCGACGCCGGGTCCGGACAAGGAGGCGCGTGGCATCCTCGCCGTCAGGCTCCACCACGAACGCCCAGGACTCGTCCACCGCCATCGGCACTTCTGAATCCGCGTGCGCGGCCGCCCCAGTCGCGGGATCGCGTGCGACGAGCACCAGGGAGCGGCCAGGGTCGATGGCCTGGACGAGGAATGCCGGCATGTCGCCCTTGCGCAGCGACACGATGTCGCCGACGGCGAGCGCCTGGAGCTCGGGCACGATCGAATCGACCGAGCGAATGTCGCAGCCGGCAAGATTCTCCAGCCAGTCGTAGCTGTACAGCCCGCCTCGGCCCTGGCCGAGCTGGACCAGCCAGGGCCAGACCGCCTCGGGCGACGCCGCGATCGTGATGCCGCGCGTGTGCCGGATGTCCGGGTCCGCAACGAGGTCGTCGCCGGGAAGCGGGCGATGGGTGTCATTCGGCCGGGCTCCCCAGGCGCGAACCGCGGGCGCGTACCAGCGCGCCCAGGCGATAGGCAGTGTCAGGGCGGCGCCGAGGGCGGCGACGGGAACGAATCGGATTCGCATTGGACATACCTCCGCCCGAGAGCGTGGCGCACATCTGGCGCCTGCCGAAAGGGCCGTCCCGCCCGCTCGCCGGGACCTGCCGGCAGGTGGTGGGAGGACCCGTGCGTCACAGCCGGTTGGCAGCTTCAGCTGCCTCGGTAGAGACGTTCGATGTCCACGAGTTCAATGTCATCCCGGTGCGCGGCAAGATCGAGCAGTTCGCGCTCGAATCCCGAGCGGGAGAACAGCAGCAACCTGGCGCTGTCTACCCTGGCCCTCTGTCCAAGGATCGCCTTGCCCCGTTCGAGCTTGCGCAGGTCCGCGGTTGTTCGGACGGCAACACCGCCCTTCGCCTCGCCGAGGGCAAGGACCAGCGGTCGATCCGCGTTCGGGTTGCCGGCCACTGCGACGACGTCCAGCTCGATCCGGCTCCGCGCCATTACGTCATTCACTTGCGTGAACCCGATGACAGAAGGCCGTCCCCCGAGCGTCGCCGCGGATGCGTAGGATCGCGCCCACGTCCGTGCAAGTTGCTCGAAATGCGGTCCGACTACCTGGGAGTCGAAGGTCGTCGAGGCGTCCGTCCATGCCTCCGTCGTCAGCCGCGCCTCGAACCGAGCGAGGTCACGGCGGACGACCGCGAAGTGGAACCGCAGATACGGGTCCTCCAGGCGAAGAAGCGGACGCTTCGAACGCCAGAGGTCTTCGTCGCGCCGGATGAACGAGGCGCGTTCAAGTACCAGGAGCGGATGACGAAGAGCGGCATCCTCGCGCCCAAGGACGCCTCCGATCGCGCTGCGCGTGTTGTGCCCCTCGGCAATCGCCGCGAGCACGGACTGGTAGAGCGCGCGGTCCGAGATTGCGGGGTCTTCTGTGAGCAGATAGTCCGCTTCCCGGAACAGCGCGCTGGACGGGTTCAACATCCCGTCGAACAGCCACTGCTCGAAGTCCCCCGGCGTCTGTGGCGCCGGCCCCGGCAGCAGGGCCCGGTACCCGGGCGTGCCGCCCACCACGGCGTCAACCAGGAACGCGGTCTGCGGATCCGCGATCCCCCAGTACGCCGCCGCCTGGCGGTAGTCGAATGGACGAATGAGGACGTCGAGGGACACGCGTCCACGCAGGGCCTTCTGCCCCGACAGCAGCGTGGTCATCACGGACATCGCCGAGCCACACAGCAGCAGCCTGAACGATTGTCCCTGGTCGGATCGCGCGGAATCGAAGGCCTCCTGGATGACGGACGGCAGTTCCGGCGACTTCGCGACCAGGTAGGGGAATTCGTCAAGGATGATCGGGCGGTCGGCGCCGGCACGGCGAACCAGTTCAGCGAACGCCGAGCTCCAGTCGGCGTAGCTGACCGCTCCGCCGATTCCAGCATCGGCGGCGACCAGCGCCCCGACGTGCGTCAGGGCCGGCTCGCGTTCCTCCTCGAGGGCCTGGTGGTAGAGCCCTCGACGTTCGCGGGTAAGCGCACGGAGCAGGAAGCTCTTGCCCTGACGTCGTCGGCCGTAGACGACGCCGATCGACGGGCCGTGCTGGCGTTGCGTCGCGAACCGCTCGAGGTCGGACCACTCCTGGTCGCGGTCGAAGATCTGGCTCGGCTT
>JBBQRX010000018.1:0-55177 GCA_038214375.1 Candidatus Limnocylindrales bacterium | reverse complement strand
CCGAACTTCCAGCGCCCGGAGAGCAGATTCGAGCACGAAGATGGCTCGCTGAGCTGCGGCGTTCTGTCTACACGCTCGCGGGACTGACCCCGATGAGCTCGAACGCCCGGGCCTGGAGCGGCGTGGGCTCGGAGGGGATCTCGAACGCCGCCTCCGCGCCGAGCCCGGCCGGCACGACCCGGTTGCGGGTCAGGGTGGCGAGCTCAGCCATGAGGGTTCGGAAGCTGCCGACGCGCAGGCCGTCGGGCGTCCGGTGGTCACGCTCCTTCGCGAGCGCCTCCCCCGAGCGCTCCGGCGGCGCGACCGGGTCGGTTCGGACGGGTGGGTTCTCGTCGCGATACAGGAGCGGCGCCCAGGCAGCCTCGAGATGCCAACGCAGGTAGGCCGCGAGGAAGCACACGAAGAGGTGTGCCCGCACCCGGTCCTCGCGCCAGTGGAAGATCGGCCGGACGGCGAGGTCGTCCCCCTTGAGGGCCCGGAAGTCGCGCTCGACCGCGGACAGGCGCTTGTACGTCTCGACGACGGCCGAGGTGCCCAGGCGCTCGGCCGGGACGGAGGTCCGCACGACGTACAGGCCGTCGAGGGCCGCCTCGGCGGCGATCGCCTCGCTGCGCCGGCGATAGGCGAACGTGCCGTCGGCGATGTCGAGCTCGAAGTGCTTGGCCATCTTCTTCGCGTCGACCACCCGCCCGGCGCGCAGGCCGATCGCCGCGGCGCTCCGAAGGCTGCCCCGACCGACCATGCTGGCGACCACCGCGAGGGCCGTCTCGGTCGCGACGAGGAGCGCCTCGCGCTTGCGCGTCCGCTCCGCTGCGAGGGCAGGATTGCGGCACACGACGAGCCGCTCGCCCGGGAACTGCGGGCTCGTGATCTCGGCAAGGTCCCGCTCGTCGAAAAGGCCGAGCTGGAGGTCACCGGCCTCGACGAGGGAGCGGATCGCCGGCGCCCGAAGGCAGCTCACCCAGCCGATCCCGCCGGTCTCCCGCAGGCGCTCGATGCGGGCCTGCGTGAGCATCCCCCGGTCGCCGACGAGGACGATGTCGGTCAGGCCGAAGCGGACCCGAAGCTTCTCGACCGCTGCCTCCACGGTGGCGGGATCGGCGGTGTTGCCCGGGAAGGCCTCGACCGCGACCGGGCAGCCCCGACTGTCGGTGAGCAGGCCGAACTCGATCTGCGGGCGGTCGGGCCGATGGTCGCGGGAATGGCCGTGCCGCGCGAGCGGGCACTGGCTCCCCTCGACGTATACCGAGGTCAGGTCATAGAGGACGAGGCTGCCGGCTGCGAGGTGGCGGGCCGCGAGCGCACGCTCGACCCGGGCCTGGCGCGCGAGGAGCCAGTCCATCGCCCCGTACAGCTCGTTCTCGTCGGCGCCCTCGATCCCGAGGCAGCTGCCCAGGGTCGTCCGGCCGAGCAGGGACGCCGTGGCGAGCTTGGACGCGGGGGCGATCAGGCGGCCCGCCACGAGCGCCGTCGCGAGGTCGCGCATCCGCGACGGGCGCCGCTCGAGGATGCCCGGCAGCCCGAGCGAGCGGAGCAACCCGAGGACCGCGGCGACGTGGCCGTGGGGCAGGCTCCGGACGATCCGCAGCACGGCCTCAGCCGGCACCAGCCGCTCACCCCGCAGCGAGCGCTCGATGGCATCGATGACCGTTTCGGGCAGGGCGGTCAGCGACGCGAGCGTCCGGTGCTTGACCGAGGATCCTTCCCGGTACGACTGGCGGAGCAGGACCGAGACGTATTCCTTCTCCCCGTGGACCCGCCTCACTCTGGCCACATGCATCGCGCCGCTGGCTCGCTTCGACATGCGCGAATCGTCGCACAAACCCGCCGAATGTCAAGTCCCTGTCTGGCTACACTGTGATGGACGCAATGCGCAGAACCCGAGCCACCTGAACACGAAACGGGGAGGATCAGCCGGGAACAGCGCTGGAAGTTCGGCCTAAGCACCCTTGAATCGAGACGGTGGTTGGATGAAACTGTTTGCCCACATCGCGGACCGAGCGGCGTGGGCATCCAGCCCTATCATTCCACTCGGCCTCGGGCCTGGCGACGTCTCCGGCAAGTTCGACCGAGAGGGTGGCCACCCGGTCGCACGCCCCGGCGAAGGAGGCACACCAGGCGTCCATTCGCTCCTCGGGGATGCCAACCAGCCCGTCAACGTAGAGTCTCGCCGGCGCTGCAAACACGATCCTCACTACTTTGACACCCTGGCGAACCGTGGCTTCGTAAGGCGTCAACCGATGGACGAACGGCTGGCGAGTTGGGGGGACATCTGACGAGGCAGGCCAGGGCCTGCCTCGTTGTCGCGATCGCCGGAGCCGATACTCGGATTTGAACCGAGGACCTGCTGTTTACGAAACCGGGCGCGAGGGGTTCGCGGCGGCCACGAGGGTGCCGTTTCGTACTCAGAGCCTGAACCTTCGACGGCTCGTAACGTGGTTCGCCGTGGGTCGCGGCCTTCGC
Source organism: Candidatus Limnocylindrales bacterium (assembly GCA_038214375.1). Lineage (GTDB taxonomy): Bacteria > Chloroflexota > Limnocylindria > Limnocylindrales > CSP1-4 > CTSoil-043. Next base: position 52,714 of record JBBQRX010000018.1, on the reverse strand, counting down.
TACATTGCTGGCTGACACGAGTCAGCAGTGCACTCGCCGATCGATCATTCCCCCGGTCCGCCAGACGAAGGCGGTTCGAGCTGCACCTCAGACGGCGCGGCCTCATCGTCTCGCTCGGCGCGCACGGCACGTGGACGGCGCTCCGCCGAGACGGGAGCCGCAAGGCCGTACCGGATGCCCGGCCCACCCCGGCCTAGATCCAGTTTCACCAGGATGCCGCGGTCGCGGAGGCTCTGCAGGAGGTTACGCGCGGTGTAAACGTCGATGTTGAAGAATCGTCTCAGGGTCTGGTTGGTGACGAACCCGTACTCGCGCACGTGGTCGATGACCTTGCGGTCGGTGTCATCGGTTCGTCGGTAGTAATAGCGAACCGCTCGGCCCAGACCAGCCAGCCCCTCCTGTGTGAGCGTGTAGGTGGGTAGATCACGCCGAGCAGTACGTCGGGTCGGTTCGATCAGACCAGCGTTGGTGATCCGGTCCAGTACATCCTTGGCCTCTGCCGGCGAGCGTTGTGCGAGCGCCGACAGTTCCATCGGAGTAAGGCTGCGCCTCTCGCGCAGGTGGGAGAGGGCGAGGAGCGCGTCGACGTCGCGACTCAGATCAGGGTCGATGCTGGCGACGAATCGCACAAACGCGTCGTTGCCTGATCCGCCGGGCAGCACCACTCGGACCTGCGAGCCGTCGTCGGTGATCCGGGGAGGTGCCTTGCCGGCGCGGAGCAGCTCGCGATAGGTTCGGTCGATGCCCTGACCGGTGCGCTCGGCGACCTGGAGCACCGTCACCGTCTCCAGCAGGAGCCGGTGACGCGGCGTTGAAGGATGGGTCAGGATGTTCTCCGGGGTCACCCCGTACACGAGCCCTCCTGGGCTGACGACCACGAGCGATTCCGGCGCGTGCTCGATCTCGACCGACGCGCCCAGCTCGTACTCCCGATGCACGAAGCCGTTGACCACTACCTCGCGGATCGCCTCCGGCGGGTAGTCCTGCATCTGGAGTTGCACCCCGCCCTCGATCGAGATCGAGTGGACCCGGCTGCGCGAGCCTGCAGCATCGAGTAGCAGCTCGATCGCGGCGAGGATCGGTCGGTGACCACGCACCCGGGCGCTGGACTCGCTCCCTGGGCTCGTCCTGTACTGGTACGCGTACCCGTAGGTGGGGATGTAGCGCCGGATCTCGTCCTCACCGCCGAGTAGCAGCAGCCCGGCTCTTGTGAGTGATCCCCTGTCGGTCAGGAGCCTGAGGTCACGGAGGAGTTGGGTGTCATCTGCCCTTGCGAGTTCATCTCGTCCCGCCAGCGTCAGGAGTCGTCGAGCCCGGCGGACTTCATCGCGGGAGAGCGCGTCGAGCGTCGCCCCCGAGTCCTCCGCGGACCAGTCGAGGTAACCGCGCGAGGCTGCTGCCTGATGCTGCTCCTGCGGGCTGAACGGCACACAGTTCGATCCGAGGCGGCGTGTCGCCGTTCCCGCGCCGTTCGAGTAGAAGGTGGCCCCTTGCGGGACAGTCACCGCGAGGAGCCGTGCGCCGAATTCGGTTGACTCCTCGACTGCCACCGAAAGGGGCGGGCGGGTCCGGTCGAATATCCCGCGCCTGAGAAGGTCGACGCTGACATCGGCTGATACTCCCCAGGTCGCGCCCGCTGCGGAGCTTCGATCCGGGACGCCGAGTACGACGAACCCGCCTGTGCTGTTCGCCATGCATATGACCGCGTCGGCCACGCTCTCGAGCGTGCGCTTCGTGTCACCGTCCTGCTGCTTGAATTCGAGGTACTCGGATTCGAGATCCCGAGCAGGCGTGCCGCCTCGGATCAGGGCGAGGGCTTCGGCGACCTGGTGATCCACGGATGGAGTCTGCTCCCTAAACTGATGACGCGTCAAGCCTGCACCGTCATCAGTTGCCAGATCAGAGAACGCAGCGCCAAAGTTGGAGCAACGCTTCGGATGGTGGGAACTCCGGCTCGATCGTTGCTACACCCCGATGCCGCCTCTGTCGCAGCCTGCGCTCCCATCTGGTCAACCGCTGCCTTGGTTCGAGGCGGTCTACGCGTTCCTCGTCGAGAAGCGCGGGCGGCCGGGCTCCACCCGCGGCATCCAGCGTCGCTCCACCGAGCGGAAGAGGACATAGACGGTGAAGGTCGTGACGATCCAGCCGAGGTAGTTCTGGAGCGGGACGCCGTAGTACGGACCACCGCGTTCCCAGACCCAGGCACCAACGGTCGGGCCAGAGAGGATGGGATCGACCACGAGATCCCAGGCGGTCATCACGAGGGCACCGACGATGGCCAGACGGACCAGGTGGCCGCGGCCCCCCGGGGTACCGACCGGCCAGCCGTCGACGATCAGGTTGGCGAGGACGTAGCTCGGGTAGCTCAGCATGAACCAGGCGAGGGGGATGAGGACGGGAACCGAGCCGAGCCACGGGCCAAGGCTCGAGGTGTAGTGGTACGGGCCGTACACGAGCCCGGTGACGACGCCAACCTCTTCCAAGGCCCACGACGTGACCGCGGTGATCGCGAAGAAGGCCACCGTCAGCCGCAGACCGAGCGCAATCGAGGCATGCCAGAGGCTGAAGAGCAGGAGGATGACGATCAGGCCGTTCAGGCCGCCCGGGGTCACGGGTAGCGCGACCAGCCCCGCGAGGAGAGGCCGCGCGAAGCCGACCTGCACGAACACGGCGAGGAACACGCCCGCGAGAACACGTTGACGGCGTCCCTCATGGGCTTGCCCCCCTCTTCGAGACCGAGCACGAGCTCGTCCGGCCCGCGCCGCCGGAGCGCACCGAGTCAGGCGATCACGGCTCGCCGATGCAGTCCTGGCCCTTGACGCCGATCGACAGCTCCTTGTTGTTGGCGCCGGTCACCGTGACCGAGCTGATGTCGCCGACGGGGTAGGCGATCGCGGCGGCCGCGTCGCAGATCGCGAGTGCCTTCGCCACGTCGGCCGCGGCAAGCGTGGTGACGATCGTCACGTCGTGACACCCGCCCTCGGTCGTGATCGAGACGATCCCGGCCTGCGTGACCTGCTGCTTGACGAGCGCCGCCGTCGCCTCGCCGCATGTGCCGGCGCCTGCTCCGGTTCCCGCCGATGCAGCGGCCGGAATGGAGGCCGCCACGCTCGATGCTGCGGCCGCACTTGATGCCGGGGCCGGCGTGCTGCCGCCTCCGCAGCCCGCGATGACCAGCGTGCCGGCGATGGCCAGCGTCGCGGCGGTCGCGCGCAGCCGCGCTCCGGGCAAGGTGCGCAACGTGAACGGCATGAAACTTCGCCCCCTTCGACAACCTCGGTCCCAGGCGAGTCGCTCGCTGAGCACGCAACCGCAGTATGACGTTTGGGGCGGGAAGCCAGGTGCCACGGACCACGGGAGGGCGTCGCTTGGGCGGGATGGAGCCGACACTCGGATTTGAACCGAGGACCTCCTGTTTACGAAATCCGAGGTCCCGGCTCAGGTTATGCAGCGTTTTGCATGATCATCGAGAGCGATACGCTCGACTCGGCGCAGGAAGGTGAGGAATTCGCCGTCGGTTGGATGATCGTGGACCGGGCTTGACCATCAGTCCCGAGATGCACCGGTCAAAGAACCTCTTGGCCCCGCTGCTCACGCGGAGCCTGGCAGCGCCTCGTCGAAACTAGCGTCGACCGTCGCCGACGCCCGGGTCGTCGCGGCCGGGCGCCACCGGTCGCCCACACCGCCCGCGCACGCGGCGTCAATCCGGGAACGCCTCCGGCCCGCGCTCGGCGAGGCGGCGCGCTTCCTCGGCGGCCTCGGGCGTCTCGAGCCAGGTGTATGGGTAGGTCGGGTTCTCGAGGTCCGCGGCCTGGCGGGTCAGGAAGAGCGGCCGGAACGTGTCCACCATGACGGCCAGCTCCTCGGTTGACTCCTTCCCGATCGATGCCTCCACGGTCCCCGGGTGTGGCCCATGCGGAATGCCCGCCGGGTGGAGCGTGAACGAGGCGATCCCCACCCCACGCCGGCTCATGAAGTTGCCGGCCACGTAGTAGATGACCTCGTCGCTGTTGATGTTCGAGTGGTAATAGGGGGCCGGGATCGCCAGCGGGTGATAGTCGAACTTGCGGGGCACGAACGAGCAGACCACGAAGTTGCGGGCCTGGAAGGTCTGGTGGACGGGCGGCGGCTGGTGGACGCGACCGGTGATGGGCTGGAAGTCCGCGATGTCGAACGCGAACGGCCAGAGATAGCCGTCCCAGCCGACGACGTCGAATGGGTGGGCGGCGAGGTGGTAGGAGGTGTGACGACCACGCGCGCGGACCACAACCCGGAAGTCGCCGTGGTCGGCGCGTGGCTCGCGGAGGTCGGGCACGCGGATGTCGCGCTGGGAGTACGGCGCGTGCTCGAGGAGCTGCCCGTACTCGTTCCGGTAGCGTCGCGGTGGCTCGAGCTCGGACGAGCATTCGAGGTAGAGCATCCGCTGCGGGACACCCGCCGCGGGATCGAGGCGCCATGTCGTGCCGATCGGAAGCACCAGGTAGTCGCCCGGGTGGTAGACGATCTCGCCGAAGTTGGTGCGCAGCGTCCCCGTCCCCTCGTGGACGAACAGCAGCTCGTCGCCCTCGCCATTGCGGTAGTAGGTATCCGGCGCCATCGCGTCAGCCGGACGGACCACGCCCACCACCACGTCTGCGTTGTGGAACAGCGGCACGCGTCCCGAGACGACGTCGCCCCACGTTTCGAGGCTGGCGGTGTCGATCAGCTGGTGGTGGTGCGATCCGTCGTCGGCGGTCTCGAGCGTGATCGGCCCCAGCGGCTCGATCCGCGTCACCCGCGTCGGTGGGACGAGGTGGTAGAGGAGCGAGCTCCGCCCGGTGAACCCCTCGACACCGAACAGCTCCTCGGCGTACAGGGCGCCGTCCGGCGCGCGGTGCTGCGTGTGGCGCGTGGCGGGGACGCTTCCGCGGGAGACGTAGAACATGGGGGCAGGGCTCCTCGGCTGCGGGGGGCAGTCTACGCGCGGACTCGAGTGGGATCATGGCGCGGGTCGGTCTCGGATGGTGGTCGGGCGATCACCGGGGTCACGAGGCGACCGAGGCGTTCCACCTCCAACGTGACCTCGTCCCCAGGCTCGAGGTAGCGGCCGAGGGTCTCCTCGCGGATCTCGAGCAGGCAGCCGCCGCCGACCGTGCCGCTGCCGAAGATGTCGCCCGGTCGCAGGCGGACGTCTGCCGAGGCGCGGGAGATCATCGCGCCAAACGCGTGGCGGGCCGACGCCAGCGTCCCCCGCGAGGTCTCGACCACCCTCCCGTCGAACGTCCGGATGGTTGCCGTCATGGAGAGGTCGGGTCCGGTCGAGCCTGGGCGCCGGCGGTCGGCGAGCTCGTCGGGCGTCACCAGCCACGGGCCCAGCGAGGTCGCGAAATCCTTGCCCTTGGCCGGCCCGAGCCGGACAGCCGTCTCGTCACGCTGGAGGTCGCGCGCCGACCAGTCGTTGAGGACGAAGAAGCCGCCGATCGCCTCCTCGCCACGCTCGGGGGTTACGTCGTGGACGGGGCTGTCGATGAGCGCGCCGACCTCGAGCTCATAGTCGAGCTCGTTTGAGCCCTGTGGCGCCCAGACGGCGTCCCCGGGACCTCGAAGCTCCGAGACGTTCGAGAAGTAGAAGACCGGCAGCCGATACCACGCCTCGGGGATCTCCTGGCCGCGCCGCTGCCAGATCGTGCCGACGTGCCGCTCGAAGGCATAGAAGTCGCGGAACGAGGGCGGGCGAAGGATCGGGCGCCCGAACTCGAGATCCTCGGCGTCCATGATCGCGTCATCGTTGTCGGCCCGAGGGGCGAACGCCTCGACGAGATCTGCCAGCGCATCGACCCGGAGCCCGCGGGCAAGGAGGTCGTCCAGCGTCGTGACTTGCTGGCGGTGCAGGGCGCTGTCGTGCGCGAGGTTTCGGTTGGCGGCGACCGCCCGACGACGGGCGATCTCGACGTCGAGCCAGCTCGTCGCGGCGGGGTCGAGCGCGGCAGCGACTCGCCACCCGGCGCCTGCGGGCGCGTGGCGCTCGCGAACGTGCGCGAGGCGCATCGCTCCTCCCCGGACTACAGGTTGCCGCGCCGGGCCTGCTCGAGCTCGATCGCCTCGAACAGGGCCTTGAAGTTCCCCACCCCGAAGCCGCGCGATCCGTGGCGCTCGATGATCTCGAAGAAGAAGGTCGGCCGGTCCTGGATGGGCCGCGTGAAGATCTGGAGGAGGTAGCCCTCCTCGTCGCGGTCGGCCTCGATCCCCAGCTCCTCGAGCGTCTCGACGGAGACGCCCACGTCGCCGACGCGGTCGGCGAGCGACTGGTAGTAGGCATGCGGCATGCCCAGGAACTCGACGCCGTTGTCGCGCAGCGCGCGGACCGTGCCCACGATGTCTTCGGTCCGCAGCGCGATGTGCTGCGTGCCCGCCGCGTGGTACCAGTCGAGGAACTCCTGGATCTGGCTCTTCTTGCGCCCGGAGGCGGGCTCGTTGATCGGGAACTTGATGCGTCCGCTGCCGTTCGTCATGACCTTCGACATGAGGGCGCTGTACTCGGTGTGGATGACCGTGTCGTCGTAGTGGATGAGCTGGGCGAAGCCGAACACGTCGCGGTAGAAGTCGACGTAACGGTCCATCTCGCCCAGCCCGACGTTCCCGACGCAGTGGTCGATCTCGAGGAGACTGAGCCCGGCGAATGCACGGGCAGGCTTCTTGATCCGCCGGTAGCCCGGCGCGAACACGCCCTGGTAGTCGCGGCGGTCGACGAACGAGTGGCGGACCTCGCCATACGTGAACACCGAGCTGACGCGGAGGACGCCATCCTCGCCCCCGTCGAGCTCCTGCAGAACCGAGGCCGAGCGCGCCCCCCGCACAGTCGTCTCGCGCCAGGCGGCTGCGGCGTCGGGCACCGCGAACGCGATGTCGTGGACGCCGTCGCCGTGCAGCCGGACGTGGTCGGCGACCTCGCCGTCCGGAGTCAGCGGCGCCGTCAGCACCAGGCGGATGTCGTGCTGCTGCAGCACGTAGCTCGCGCGATCGCGGACGCCCGTTTCGAGCCCGGCGAAGGCGATCGGTGTGAATCCCCAGAGGGCACGGAAGTACGCGGACGCCTGGCGCGCGTTGCCAACCCAGAACTCGACGTGGTCGATGCCGTCGAGCGGCAGGAAGTCCTGCGCCTCGGCGTAGGCATCGGGATTGGTACGCGCGCCGGACTGGTTGGCGGCGGGCGTGCCGGTCTCGCCCGAGATCGCGGGACGGTGGGCGGTCTTGGTCATGTGAGAAGCTCCGGTGTGACGAGCTGCCGGTCGGCGGGACGCGCCTCGAAGGCCGGATGGATCTTGTCGTCAACTCTGGCCCTCCCGGCTCGGGCGGTCAAGCGCATCGACCGGGACAGCGGGCGTGCCGTCCTCGCGGTGGCGCCGGGAGCCTCCTACCGGGGCGAGCCCTGGTGGCGCAGCCACTTCTCAGGAAGCCGTGGCGACCAGGTGAAGCGACCTCAGGGCGCGAACGTCGCCGCGCGGTTTCCATGTTGGCGGTCGCTCGGGATCGACCCGGAACTCGGGGAAGAGGTCGGCGACTCGCTCGATCATGATCGTGAGCTCGAGCCGGGCGAGGTTCGCGCCCAGGCAGAGATGGCGGCCGTAACCGAACGCGACGTGGCGGTTCGGGTGGCGGTCGAGAACACAGCGCTCGGGATGCTCGAAGGCACGTGGATCGTGGTTCGCGGCGCCGTAGCCGAGGAGGACGACGTCGCCGGCAGGGATCGTCTGGCCGTGGAGGTCGACATCGTGGGCCGCGTTGCGGCCGAAGACCTGCACCGGTGACACGACACGCAGGAGCTCGTTGACCGCCGTTTGCATGAGGCGGTCCGTGTCGCCGAACAGCTGGGCGCGCTGCTCCGGGTGCTGCGCGAGGTGGAGCAGGCTCATGCCCATCGCGCCCGAGGTCGTCTCGTAGCCCGCAAGCAGCATCAGCATCCCGAACTGGCGCACCTCGAGGTCGGACAGTCGGTGGCCCTCCACCTCTGCCTCGAGCAGCATCCCGAGGAAGTCGTCGCGAGGCTCGGTCCGGCGCTCCGCGATGTGCGCGCCGATGTAGGCCTCCGCTTCGCGGGCCGCCTCGGCGTGGTCATCCGTGTCGAGGATGGCGTTCGAATACATCCGCTCGACCCAGTCGAACCAGCGCCCTTGGTCCTCCACGGGGAGGTTCATCAGCCGCGCGAGTGAGCCGAGCGACATGGGGTGGGCAAACTCGGCGATGACGTCGCCGCCGCCCTTGCGCGCGAACGGCTCGAGCAGCCTCGTCGCGAGCGCTTCGAGGTCGGGGCGCATGGCGTCGAGGCGCGGCTTGGCGAAGACCGGGTTGACAAGCGCCCGATATCGGGCGTGCTCCGGTGGGTCGAGCTCGATCGGGAGCAGCGGGTCCGTGCGCGGTTGCGTGGAGGGAATGAGCGTCGTGCCGGCGACAGCCGAGGTGAACGACTCGTGATCGTTCGCCGCTGCCGTCACGTCGTCATAGCGCGTGAGCAGCCAGAAGCCGCCGTACAGGTCCGAGTGCAGGAGCGGGTGCTCCTCCCGGATCGGTCCGAAGACGCTCTCGGGATCCTTTACGAAGCGCGGGTCGTGGTGGTCGAAGCTCATGCCCCTCCCGGTCGGTTGGCGGATGTCCGGCGCCCTTTGAAGGGCACGCCCAGCCCCGCTCCGAGATCTGAACCTTACGGTACCGGCGACGAGATACGCGCGTCCACCGTCGGCGAGCTGCGACGGCTCGCCGATCCGATCGCGGTCGTTGAGTGCGACTCTATCTGGCGTCGACTGTTCGACCGCGAGTCCGAACGTATCCGCGCTGCGCTGTCCGATCGGTGATCGCGGTCGAGCACACGGGCTCGACAGGGTCCCGGCTTCGCAGCCAAGCTGATCATCGACGTGCTGCTGATCGTCACGAGCTCGGGCGACGAGCCTCCCAGCGTCCCAGATTTCGAAGCGGCGGCCTGGGCCTGCGGATCCACGAGCCCGAGTGGCCCGAGCACCGCGCCTTCACTGGCCCGGACACGAACGTGACTCTCCACGCCCTGTTCGTCAACGGTGTCGTGACGGATGCACTCGCAAGATCTGCTCATCGTGACCGCGGCCGTGACCCGTCGGTTGGGAAGATCGATTGTGGCCCTGCGCCCCGGGCGGGACCTCGTCAGGTCGGCGGCGTCTCGAGCGTCTCGCGCAACTGCGTGGAGTGTTCAGCCAGGTGCTCGATGACCAGGCGTTCGAGCATCTGACCGACCGTCATGGGGCCGAGGGACGGGTGGAGGCCCTGCCGTGCCAGATCGGCCGCCGTGAGGCCGCCCAGCCGCCCCTCATAGCGCTCGACATCGGATTCCACGCGGTCGAACAAGTCGCGCAGGGGCACCGTCCGGTCGCGGCCAACGAGCGCGATCCGAACCTCGTCAGTTGCCACCCGCCCGAACGGGGCCGATCCAGGGCCGCCGGCAAGGACCCGCTCAACCTCACCCAGCCAATACGGCAGCATCTCGGTCACGTGGGCGAGCACTTCGGGTGGACCCCAGGATGCCTCGTCGCTGTGTCCGAAATCGGCCGCCAAGGGCCAGGGCTCGCGAGCCAGCACGGCCGAACGCAGTTCGAGCAACGTATCAGCAGTCGCGCGGAGGCGGGAACTCAGCTCGTCGGGCTCGCTCATCGGGTCTCCTGGATCTGCAAGCCTTTGTCGCCGTAAGTGTCTCAGGTTCCCCGTGCCCCACGACGCTCTCATAGTCTTCCTCCAGGCGACCCTCTCAGCGGCCTCACAACAGGCGCCACGGTCCGGCCCTGGCGAAGGCTCGCCCGACGATCGTGTTCTTCGCGCGGCGAGCGATCGTCCGCCGCAAGCTCGGACCGACCGGCTCCCGACAGCAGAACGCCCGCCTCATCGGCGGGCATCCTGAACTCACATCGCTGGAGCCGACACTCGGATTTGAACCGAGGACCTGCTGTTTACGAAACAGCTGCTCTACCGCTGAGCTATGTCGGCGCGGGGGCCAGTCTACCAGCCCTGTCCGTGCTCGGCACTTGCCCGGTCCCTCGGTTCGCCTACTCCGTGTATGAAGTTGTATGGCGTTGCGGCCAGTCGCACAAGCGGACAGGCCGAGGGTTCCGCCCTCGCTATTCACCACGAACGCTGATATCGTTACTAGTGTTCTGCGCTATTCACGATCCTGAGGAGACGAACCCAGTGCAGCGGGGACCGACGGGCCAGGAGCTGCTGTCGATCGAGAGCGGTGAGCCGGTGCGCGCGTTCCGACCCGCGGATCTGCCGCCTGTGCCAGCCCTCGAATGGACGGGCGAGCGCCAGCGCCTCTTCGAGCGGGCGACCCTGGCCCTCGGGCGCCTCGATGCCGTCGCGACCCTCCTTCCTGACCCTGACATCTTCCTCTACAGCTTCGTCCGCCGGGAGGCAGTCCTCTCCTCGCAGATCGAAGGCACCCAGTCGTCGCTCTCGGACCTTCTGCTCTTCGAGCTCGGTGAGGCGCCAGGCGTGCCGATCGACGACGTCCGGGAAGTCTCCAACTATGTTGCCGCCCTCGAACACGGCCTGGCCCGGCTCCGGGACGGCTTCCCGCTGTCGAATCGTCTCATCCGCGAGATCCACGGGCGCCTCCTCGCGAGCGGACGCGGGTCGCACAAGGATCCCGGCGAGTTCCGCCGGTCGCAGAACTGGATTGGCGGAACGCGACCCGGGAACGCCGCGTTCCTGCCACCGCCGCCCTCCGAGATTCACGACTGCATGGCCGCCCTCGAGCGGTTCATCCACGTGGAGAGCCCGGGTATGCCGGATCTCGTGCGCGCGGCTCTCGTGCACGTGCAGTTCGAGACGATCCATCCATTTCTCGATGGCAACGGGCGCGTTGGCCGACTTCTGATCACCCTCATGCTTTCGGCTTCCGGGATCTTGCGCCAGCCGCTGCTCTACCTGAGCCTCTGGCTCAACCAGCATCGGGCCGAGTACTACCGCCTCCTCGGAGCCATCCGCGTCGACGGCGACTGGGAGGCCTGGATCGACTTCGTGCTCGAAGGCGTCGAAGCCACCGCGACAGGTTCGGTCGACACGGCGCATCGGCTCCTCGGTGTGATGAGCGAGGACCGAGGACGAATCGAGTCCCTTGATCGGTCCCAGGCGTCGGCGACGCAGGTGTTCAGGGCCATCTGCGACCGTCCGCTGATCACCGTCAGGGAGGCTGTCCGCCGGGCCGGCGTTTCGTATCCGACGGCCTCGCGAGGCATAAACGCGCTCGTCGACCTGGGCATCGTCCGTGAGCTGACGGGCCACCGCCGCAACCGCGTCTTCGCCTACGACCGCTATCTCGGGATCCTGGCCGAAGGAACGGTGCTGGAGTGACGCACGACACGGGGACACCTGCCGCCCGGACGCAGTCTGCCCCGGCGACGCCCGCGCTCCGAGCCCATCGCGATGCCAGCTGGCCAGCCGGGAGCTCATTCCAGCTCGAGACCATCGACATCGATGTCCAGGGTTCATAGTGATCTCGTGGTCCACCTGCGCGCGAGAGGATCGGAAACAGCCGTCCCGCCGGTTCCGGTTCGGGCGTCGCTGCGCTTCCTGCGCCTGGTCCTGGTCGTCATGCTCGGCCTGGCCCTCGGCGCCGGCTCCCTCGCGGCCGTCCGGGCCATCACCACGCCCCATCGGACCACGCCGTTCTACGATCCGCCGGTCCTCGCCGGCCAGCACATCTGGGGTGCCTGCACCGGCGCCTTCTACGCTCGACTCGGGGAGACGGTCGTCCTCATCTCGGCCGGGCACTGCGCCGCCGCGGGGTCCGTGGCCACCGATCCTGACGGGACCGGCGTGCGCGGGGTCTTCGGCCCGGCGGCCCGAGTCACCACCTGCGCAGCCTCGGGGCTGCCGTGCGCGGGGCCGGACGTCAACTACATGGTGGTGGCGAAGGATCGGATCCCCTGGGGGCATCTCAACGTCGTCGACATGGGGGTGGCGGGCTACCGGATCATCCCCGGGGGGACCCGTCCGCTCGCCTGCGCCGACATCGCCATCGGCGACCCGGTCGAGATCGACGGCCGCAACATCTACCGGAGCGGCAAGGTGGAGGAAAAGGCCGCCAATCAGAGCACCGGCGACCCCGCCTTCTACCCCTGCATGATCGCCGCCTACATTCCGGTCGATGTCGGCGACTCCGGTGGGGCAGTCCTCGTTCGCGGGATTCCGGGCGGTGTGAGCCTCCGCAGCTTCGCCGGGAACCTCGGCTTCAGCCCCCTCGCCGAGCGGATGACCGAGCTTGGCCTGACCCTCTGCACGACCCCCGACTGCGATCTGATCCCGCCCGCTGGAACGCCAGGAGGCTGACGCCGGCCCCGTCAGGAGCCCGCGGTGAGCACCGCACGAGGGTGATCCACGTCGGCCTGCGACCGATGACGACCGCCACCGCTGCGGCCGCGCGGTCAGCCCGGTCGGCGCGGGATCTCCGGGAGGCTCGCGGCCGCGACGGCCTGCCCGTGGCGCTTCTCCCGCTCCGAAACGGTGTGGAAGGTCAGGGTGGAGGCGGCGGAAGGGTCCTCGGCCAGCAGCACGGCACGCGCTCGATCGGTGATGACGTCCCCACCGGCGCCGGTCATGACCCGCCCGAGCAGCAGCAGGTGGTCGAAGTCGTAGAGGTCGCGGTACTCGAGAAGGGCGTAGCCGAGGTAGACCCCGATCGTCTCGTAGACGCGCACCGCCCGGCCGTCGCCGCCGGCCATCAGCTGCTGCAGGAGGACGAGACGTTCCGGCAGAGAAACGCCGGCCTCCACCTCGATCCCGGCTGGAGCCAGCAGCCGCCCGACGGCCTGCTGCGAGAGATACTGGACGCCGCAGCCGCGATCGCCGGACCACTCGTCTACGGGGGCGTCGGGAGCGTAGTCGACCGGCGCGAACGCGAGCTCGTCGAGCCGCGAGGTCAATGCCCCGGCCGGCGTCACATAGCCAGCCGCCTCGCTCGAGCCCATCGCCACGCCGAGCAGCCCTCCCACGCCGGTGAGCATGGCCCCGGCGAGTGCCGTGACCTCGCCATCGTTGACGACGACGAACGGGATCCCGCCCCAGGCCCGCTGGAGCTCCCCGAACAGGCCTCGGACGCGCCGATCGAAGAGATCGCGGGGGACCGCTCGGAACAGCGACGCCACGCGGATCTCGCCGTTGACGTACACGCCGGCCGCGCTTCCGCCGATCGCGTCCACGCGCGGGAGGTGGGCCGCGGCGTGCCGAAGCGAGTCGTCGATCTGGTCGAGGTGCCATTGCGGGTCCGCATGGACGACCGGATCCCAGGCAGTCTCCTCGCTGAACACGACGCGGCCATCGATCACGGCAGCAACCTTCCGGTCGCTCGCCCCGAGGTCGAAGCCGATCCGACAGCCGTCGAGATGCCGCCCCAGCACTGACGTTGCCTCCATGGACGCGGGGAACTCGCGACGATCCGCGGCCACCACCTCCAGCTGAGCGAGGTAGACCTCGCCCCCCAGGATCCGCGCGTCGAACACGCCCGTCGGTTCCGCCTGGTAGTGATTTCGAAGGAACGCCACGAGCGCTGGAGGCCCGTCGACCCAGATGCGGCTGCCGCCGTGCGACCAGAGCATCGACTTGAGGAGACGCTCGCAGAAGGCGTAGCTCGCTCCGGTGTCCGGATGGCCGTCGCCGAAGACCGACGTCTCGCGTACGGAGACCGACCCGCCCGGCTGCTCGACGGCAATCGCGACGGACCGGCCGCTGCCCGATCGGCGGATCGCGGCCTGGAGCGCCGGCCTGGCGAGCGCCGCCGGCCGAAACCGCGCGTCGAGTGGCGGCGCCACCCGTGGCGCCACGAGGTAGCGAGTGTCGGTGTCGTGCGTGCCGGTCCTCTTCGTCGTCTCGGGCATCGCTGGACTATACGTCGAGCGGACGACCTGAACGTGCCATGTGACGAGGCATCGCCGGCGCTTGCGTCACACCCGACGTGGCCGCCTCACCGGGTCTCGATGCCCGCCATGCCGGCCACCTCCGATTTCACCGCGTGCACGACCTGACGGGCGACCGAAAGTCCGGACCGGCCCATGCGTCGAAACGCTGCAGAAGATGCACGAATCCGACGAATGACCGGCGAATCCGCCGCCCCGCGCCGTCCGCAAAGCGTCCAGGGAGGCTGATTCGGTCGGATCATGCATCTGCCGCAGACCCGGGTTGCGTTCATGTGCCGGACGTACGGATCCGACGCGCGTACTCGGCGTGGGCCCTCCGGTCATGCGACGTGGGCATGGGCCGTGCCCGTTGACGCTAGCGCAGGCCCGTGCGGAAGAGCGCGGTGAAGGTCGCCGTGAGGTGGCGGCCGCCGACCGACGCTGCCACGCCGCCGGTCACGCTGAAGCGGTAGCGGTGGTTGGCGACGAGCCGAGCCGAGGGGACCAGCGTGGCGGTCCGGGTCGTCGCACTGTACGTGACGCTGGCCGTCACGCGCCGATTGCGGGTGAGGTCGGTCAGGATCACCGTGCGGTTCGAGACGCCCGTCACCGGCACGGAAAACGTGACGCGCGGGTGGAAGGAACGTCCGACCCCGGTCGATGCGGTCCGCGGGGTCACCTGGGCGACCTTCGGGCTGACCGGAGGCAGCGGCTGTGGGCTGACGACCGGGCCCGGCATCGGGCTCGCGTTCGGATCGGGCGTGGGCATCGGGCTCGGGCCGACATTCGGATCGGGTGCGGGAGCCGAGGTCGGAAGAGGCGTCGGTGTCAGGAGCGGAGTGGGCGTCGGCATCGGAGTGGGCGTCGGCCCGGGAGTCGGCGTCGGCCCGGGCGTTGCGGGAATGGGCGCAGGCGTCGCGGCCGGCGCGGTCGTCGGCCCCGGAGCTGCGAGCTGGATCGGGGCCGCAAACCCGGTCAGCGCGGCAGCGGCATCGATCCTGCCGTAGCCGAACGTGTCGTCACGTCCGGCCGTGCCGAGGTCCACGGCCGTCTGCTCGAGGGCGGCCTCGACCCGATCGACGGACCAGTCGGGATGGACCGATCGAACGAGCGCTGCGACCGCAGCGACGTGCGGCGTCGCCATGCTTGTCCCGCTGCCGGTGCCGTAGCCACCGCCCGGCATGGTGGACACGATGTTCGTTCCCGGCGCCGCGACGTCCACGTGCGCGTTGCGGGTGCTGAAGGCAGCGACGCCGTCCGGGTTCGAGGTCGCGTCGCCGGTTGCGGCGACCGAGATCACGTGGTTGAACGCAGCCGGGTATTCGATGGTGGTGTCGCCGGTGTTTCCTGCTGCCGCCACGACGACGACTCCGGCCGCCTCGGCCGCGTCGTAGGTGGGCTGGAAGGCGGCGACGCTTGCCGCGCTCATGGTTCCGCCGAGGCTCAGGTTGATGACCGAGGCGCCGTGCGCCACCGCGTAGTCGATCCCGTCGAGCACGTCGGAGCTCCAGCAGCTGTCCGTGCTGCCGCAGACCTTGACCGGCATGATCGAAACGCCGGGGGCGATCCCGGCGATCCCGATCCCGTTGTTCGCCCGGGCGACGATCGTTCCGGCGACATGGGTCCCATGGCCGGCGACGTCGGTCAGGTCGGTCGTCCCGTCGATCTCGTTGAACGGGGCCACCACCGACACGCCCGCCAGGTCGGGGTGGCTCGCCGTGTACCCGCTGTCGAGGACCGCCACGATCGTGGACGACCTGCCGGTCGTGGTCCTCCATGCCTCGGGAACGCGGATGAGCGACAGGTCGGGCTGGCGGGACGCGTACAGGGAGTCGCTGGGCGCGCCGCTCGTCGGCCAGTCGGCGAGGTGGAGGATCGTGTCCGGAACGACCGAGGCCACGTCCGGGTTCGCGCGCAGGCTCTCGGTCAGGGTGGCCGCTGACCCGGTGCCGCCCGTGACCGTCACGACGGACCGTCGCGGGTTGGGCACGCGCACCGAGACGACGCCGAACCCCGCGACCCGGAAGCCCGCCCGCCACGTGACGACCAGGCGGCCGCCTGGAGGTGTGGCGTCGGCCGCGTTGACCGCGGGGGGTGGTACAACCGCGCCCGACGCCCCGAAAGCGACCAGCGCCGCGAGAAGACCGGCGACGAGCGGGCGGCGGACCTTCGGGATGTCGGGCACGGCCCGGCGCGACGGACCTCGGAGCCTGGCCGCCTGACCGCGCCGCGGGGTTGTCACGCGCGACGGTCCTGATGGGGAGCGGGGCATGGGCGGGGCCCGGGGTTCACGTTTCGAGCATGGATCCGTCCCATCGCACCGCTATGCGT
The DNA here is from genome assembly GCA_038214375.1 of Candidatus Limnocylindrales bacterium. Taxonomy (GTDB): domain Bacteria; phylum Chloroflexota; class Limnocylindria; order Limnocylindrales; family CSP1-4; genus CTSoil-043. The sequence goes on along the minus strand of JBBQRX010000018.1, from coordinate 36,494 downwards.
CCTTGGTCCGGGCGGCGCGAGACTTTCGGCGCTGCCCCGCTGCGGGAGTCACTACGACCGGATGGCCGAGAGGACGGCCGCGGGTCCGTGATCGGCCGTGGGCAGCGAGCGTCCTCTCTTTACGATCGGGGTCGCCGGCATGCTCGGAGGGACGTGGTGGCGTCTTCGCCGTTGAGGCTGGCGGCCCCTGTTGCGCGCGCGGCAACAAACCGACGATGGGCGCCTGCCCGGGACCTACCTGTTGCCCGCGCTGCAACAGAGTGGCCGTGGTCGCCTTCCGAGTCGCTTCGAGTGGGCGATCCGCTGCATGGCGCGCAACGAATCGGCCGCTGAGATCGATCGAGCCGCCGCATTCCTCCCCTTTGTTGCAGCGCCAGCAACACGGGCCGGAAGTCGCGGTCCACCCCGACTTGATCAGTGGAGCTGACGGGGCTCACCACGTGCGCCCTCGCCCCGCGCGGGGCGGCTCGACCTCTTGCGCGTCGGACTCTTCCCGACTACCCTCCGGACTTCCGCGACGGCCGTTGAATGCAGCGCAAGGGGGGACCATGCAACGTCGATCCGCTCGTTCCATGCGATCGGTGCTCGTCTCGGTGGCACTCGTGGCGGTCGGGTTCGCGCCCGCTTCGCCCGCCGCCGCCGCCCCGAAGGACGGCCCCTTGGGCCACTTCAAACACATCGTGGTCATCTACGAGGAGAACCACAGCTTCGACAACCTCTACGGGAACTGGGGTTCGGTGAACGGCCAGAACGTGGTCGGTCGGGCCGATGCGACGCAGGCGAACACGACGCAGCTGGCCCAGAACGGCAGCGCCTACGACTGCCTCCTCCAGAAGGACGTCAATCTCACGGCTCCGAGCCCGCTCTCGTCGACGTGCGGCCCCGAGACGGTCACGCTCGGAGATGCCAGCACGGTCACCTATTCGAGCCACTTTGCGAATGCGCCGTACAACATCGACCAGTTCATCCCGGCGACCGCCACGACATGCCCTGACGAGAACCACCTGTTCAGCTTTTCCAACGGCATCCTGAACGGCAGGGGTCTGCCCGGCGGTTGCACCCGCGACCTGGTCCATCGCTTCTACCAGGAGCAGTACCAGCTCAACGGCGGCGCGATGAACCGCTACGTGACCGGCAGCGACTCGGCCGGCATGACGATGGGCTACTACGACACGACGAAGCTGCCCATCTACCAGTACCTGCACCAGAACGGTGCGCCGAACTACGTCATCGCCGACCACTTCTTCGCGGCGGCATTCGGCGGCTCGTTCCTCAATCACCAGTACCTGGTCGCGGCGGCGCCGCTTCCGTGGCCGGCGATTCCGGCCGCCAAGCAGTCGATCCTGGACACCGCTGGCTTCCCGAATGCGACCTACCCGCTCTACAGGCCCACAACGACGGTCTCCGATCAGCCGGGGCTCCAGGCGTGCGGGCTCTCGACAACAATTGCGAGCCTCGCCTGCGGAAGCGCCGCCGTGAACACGGTCCAGCCGCCATACCAGCCAACAAGCCTGTTCGGAACCCAGGTGCCGGCGGTGAACGACACGACGAACCCGATGAAGCCGATGACCATCGGCGATGAGCTGAGCGATGCCGGCGTGAGCTGGGCGTGGTACTCCGGCGGCTGGGACAACGCGGCCGGCATCACGACCGGGCCCGGCTGGACGAACGGCAGCGGCCCGGACTGCTCCGACCCGAACTCAGCGCCCGCGGCAACCGTCGGCGCGGCGCTCGGCGGCTTCCCGTTCTGCCCGGACAGGTCCTTCCAGACGCACCACCAGCCGTTCAACTACTTCGCCCGGTACGCGCCTGGGCAGCCGGGCCGCGCGCATCTCCAGGATGAGCAGGACTTCCTTGCCGCGGTTACTGCCGGCACGCTGCCTTCCGTCAGCTTCGTGAAGCCGCTCGGGCTCGACAACGAGCACCCCGGCTACACCAGCGAGCCGAACGGCAGCGACCACCTGGTCGACCTGATCAAGGCGGTCGAGTCCGGCCCGCAGGCCGGGAACACGCTGATCCTGGTGACGTACGACGAGTTCGGCGGGCAGTGGGACCACGTGCCGCCGCCGGGACTCGGTACGCCGGCGTCAACCGGACAGTCGGATCTCTTCGGCCCCGGGACCCGGGTGCCGGCGATCGTGATCGCCCGCAGCCTGACGCGCTCGAACGTGGACCACACGATCTACGACACGACGTCGATTCTGCGGACGATCGAGCAGCAGTACGGGCTCGCTGCGCTCGGCACGCGCGACGCGGCCGTCAACGGCCTCGGCGCGGCTGTCGCTGCAGGACGCCCGCCGCACTGACCGACCTCGTCACGCCACGAACGGGCCGCCGGCACTTGCCGGCGGCCCTTCTTCGTGCCCGGGACCGTCCGTGCCGCGCACCTGCCCGCGGCTGCCCCGAGACGGGCATGACATCAGATGCAGAATTGGATAGCATCACGCATCATGCCACGGACGACCATCGACCTCGATCCCACCATCCTCCGGCAACTGAAGGCACGTCAGCACCGGGAGGGGAAGACGCTGGGGCGGCTCGTGTCGGAGCTCTTGAGCACGGCGATGCAGCGCGACGGAGACGCCGAGCGGCCGCCGGCACTTCTCGCCTGGTCGTCGCGACCGATGCGAGCGCTGGTCGACCTCGACGATCCGGAGGCCGTGCGCAGAGCACTCGACGCGCGTTGAGCTTCACCGTCGATGCGAACGTCCTGCTCTACGCGTCGGACGAGACGAGCCCAGTGCATGCCCCGGCGCGCGCGGTCGTTCAGCGCCTCGCGGAAGGCCCGGAAATCGCCTATCTGTTCTGGCCGACCATCATGGCCTACCTCCGGATCGCGACCCATTCAGCGATCTTTGCGCGGCCGCTCACGGCGGCCGAGGCGATCGGCAACATCGAGCAGCTTCTCGCGCGTCCGCATGTCCGGACCACCGGCGAGCAGGAGCGCTTCTGGATGCGGTATTGCGAGGTCGCCGACGATGCGGTGCCCTCCGGGAACCTCGTGCCCGACGCGCACATCGTGACGCTCATGCTGGAGAACGACGTGCGGACGATCTGGACGCGCGACCGCGACTACCGCAGGTTCCCCCGGATCGAGGTCCGCGACCCGTTCGGATAGGCCGGCCGCCCACGGCAAGGCGATCTCAGCCGCGGGCCGGCTCCGTCGCAAGCTCGTGGGCGACCTCTGCCGGGAGCCAGAACCAGCGCAGCTGCTCGAAGTCTGTCCCGACGTCGAGCGGGCCGTCGACGCCGGCCGCCGTGGACGTGGGTTCCGCCAGGATCCGCCGTGCCTCGGCCAGGTATTCGGCGAGGCTCGCCTCGGGCTCGCGGTGCCGGTGTGCCGCGTAGCGCATCGAGCCGTCGTCGTACCGGATAGCGCCGAGCGACAGCGGCGGTTCGACGACCCCGCCACGGTGGCTCCAAAGCCCGGTCGCCGGGTCGAAACGGTATTCGGGGAGCAGCCGCCAGCCTTCGGCTGCCACGAGGTCCACCGCGTCGAGCACGTAGGCGAACACGGCCTCGCTGATGAAGTAGTTGAAGTTGACCCGGACCCAGCCGGGCTTGATCCCCTCGCAACCGCGCGCGATCTCGCGCTCGAAGGCATGCGAATGCTCGAGGTCGATCCCGAGCAGGCGGTGGCCGTACGGCCCGGCGCACGAGCAGCCGCCGCGGGCCTGGATCCCGAAGAGATCGTTGAGCAACGCGACGACATAGTTGTGGTGGAGATAGCGCGCCGGCTCGGATTCCGGCTTCGGTTCGGGCTCGCCGTCTCGCCCACGCCCGGGCTCCGCGCCACTGCGCCCATTGCTGCCCCGCCGGTGGCGCACCACGAACGAGACGATCGAAAGTCGTTCCGCACGCGGGTTCCCCAGGATCTCCAGGTTCGGGTTGGCCGACCAGCGAGCGATCGCCCGGCGGATGAACGACTCCTCGCGCGCGCGGATCGCGTCGACGCCGACTGCCTCCTTCAGCCCGAAGACCAGGCCGGCCCGGATCGACTCGACGATCGCCGGCGTGCCACCCTCCTCGCGCTGCTCGATGTCGGCCAGGTACAGGTGCTCGGACGGGTTGACGTACGCCACGGTCCCGCCGCCTGGGACCGACGGGACGCGGTTCCGGAAGAGTGCCTTGCGGGCCACCAGGAGTCCGGGCGTGCCCGGCCCGCCGATGAACTTGTGCGGCGAGATGAAGATCGCGTCGAGGCCGTCGCCGGCCATGTTGATCGCGACGTACGGCGCCGCGGCCGCGTAGTCCCAGCACGCGAGCGCGCCGTGAGCGTGGAGCAGCGCGCTGATCCCGTGCACGTCGGAGAGGATCCCGGTGACATTGGACGCGGCAGAGAACGAGCCGATCTTGAGCGCGCGGTCCGCGTGGCGCTCCAGCTCGGAGGCAAGGTGCGCGGCGTCGATCCGTCCGTCGGCGTCCTCGTGGATCACCACCACGTCGGCCAGCGACTCGCGCCACGGCAGCTCGTTCGAGTGGTGCTCGTACGGACCGACGAAGACGATCGGCCGCTCCGCCGTCGGGACCATCGCGCGAAGCCCGAAGCGGTCGTCGAGGTCGGCCGGGATCCGGATCTGCAGGACATCAACCAGCCGGTTGATCGCGCCCGTGGAACCTGACCCCACGAAGACCACCGCGTGCTCGTCTGTGGCGCCGACGGCTCGCCGGATCAGCTCGCGCGCCTCCGCCCGGAAGCGGCTCGTCTGGAGGCCCGTCCCGCTCGACTCCGTGTGGGTGTTCGCATAAAGCGGCAGGACCGCGTCGCGCAGGTAGTCCTCAATGAACGTGAGCGACCGGCCCGAGGCCGTGTAATCCGCGTACGTGACGCGCCGGACGCCGAACGGCCCGGCGACCGCCTCGTCGTCGCCGATGACGGAGCGCCGGATCGTCTCGATGAGCGCGTCCGCGGTGTCCATTGCCCACGATCGTACGCGCTCGCTGGGTGGGCATGCCGGTCGACGCTCCCGGAAGGTCCCGGGAGAGCCGGCGGGCATCGTCGAGGCAGGCGTCGAACTCCAGCTCGACGCCCGAGGCCCGAGTTATGGGACGTTCAGAATCCGGTCACCGCGAACCAGCGGTCGCCATTTGCCGTGATGCCGGCGAAGAAGACAACCGGCGCGAGGCAGCTCGCCGGCAGGCTGACCATCGTGTCGACCCTGGCGTCCCCAGTCGTCGAGAACGGGACCGGGCCGGACATCGCAACCACCGCGCCGCTGCAGGACACGAGCGCATGCCCGGTCGCGATCGGGTTCGTGCCCTTGCTGGTGCCGGCCGCGAGGACCAGCCCTCGGACATCCACCTTCAGCCGGCCGTCCATCGAGAGCTTCGCGCGTCCGCGGTCGATCTGCCACGGCACCCCGCCGCCGGTCGCCCCCATGAACGGCTGCCCGGTGAGGGAGGCAGGAATCCCGGCAAGGGTCGCGTTCAGGATCTTGCCGTTGCCGTTGTTCCCATGGTCGCCGTCCGAGATCCCGCGATTGCCATCCTCCGCGAGGACGGTGCCCGCCGCGACGATGGCGGCGAGTGCGCCGACGAGAAGCGCAATGCGTAGAGAACGGGTTCTCCGCATGAGTCTGCCCTCCTGGCATGGCGGGGCGGTTCCCCGCCGCAGAAAGGGGTACGCGCCCGGAGGACGGGCGGTTTCACGGGTCGAAAGGGTCCATCTGGACCGCCCGACGGGCCGGCTTGCCCACGACCCGCGGTCCCGTGGCCGCTAGGCTGGGCGCCGGACGCAATCGTCCGCGGCTCCGAACCCTGCGCCGAACGGAGAATCAGGCCGACCATGAGCCTCCAGATCAGCGACCTCCGGAAGCGCTTCGGCGAGACCCAGGCCCTCGACGGCATCAGCTTCGCCGTCGAGCCGGGCCAGGTCTTCGGCTTCCTCGGCGCGAACGGGGCCGGCAAGACCACGACGATGCGGATCGTCCTCGACATCCTGCGCGCAGACTCCGGCACGGTCACCTGGCAGGGAAAGCCGTCCACGGACCTCCCGCGCCGGACGTTCGGCTACCTCCCCGAGGAGCGCGGCCTCTACCCGCGGATGCAGGTCCTCGAACAGCTCGTCTTCTTCGCCGGCCTGTACGGCGTGCCCCGGAAGACGGCCGCGGCCGACGTTCGGGGCTGGCTGACGCGATTCCGGGTGCCCGAGTACGCGGATCGGCGCGCGGAGGAGCTCTCGAAGGGCAACCAGCAGAAGATCCAGTTCGTCGCGGCGGTCCTCCACGACCCGGACGTCCTGATCATGGACGAGCCCTTCAGCGGCCTGGACCCGGTCAACGTGGCGCTCCTCAAGGCCGCCTTCCTCGAGATGCGCGAGCGCGGCAAGACCTTGATCTTCTCCACCCACCAGATGGAGACGGTCGAGGAGCTGTGCGACGCCGTCGCGATCATCGACGCCGGGCGCCTCGTGGCGAACGGGCCGACCGCGGACGTCAAGCGCTCCAGCGGCAAGCGCGTCGTCCGGCTGGGCGTGGCCGGCGACCCGGAGCTGCCCTGGCTCGCGGAGCTCGACGGCGTTCACGTCGGCCGCTCCGGACGTGACTACAGCGAGATCGAGGTGGTGCCGCCGCGCGACCCGGAGACGATCCTCCACGCGGCCATCGAGCGCGGCGAACGCGTGACGCTCTTCGAGATCGCGGATCCCTCGCTCGAGCAGGTCTTCGTTGACCTCGTCGGCCGGCATTCGGCGCCCGCCGAGGAGCGCACGCTGGCCCACCTGCCCACGAACGGGAGGGCATGACGATGAACCTGCGGCTCGCCAACGTCGTCACCATTGCCCGCCGCGAATACCTGGTACGGGCGCGAACCCGTTCGTTCAAGGCGGCCACGATCTTCCTGGTGGTTGCAGCGGTCCTCGTCACCCTGGCACCGCTCGCCGTGCGCTGGCTCGACCGCGACTCGACCGCCAAGGTCGGCATCTACTCGTCGACGACGCTCTCGTTCGACCCGATCGCGCGCCTGGGCACGACCATCAACCTGCCGGCCACCCCGGGCGGCAAGGGCCCGTTCACGTTCAGCTCGGTCACGGATGCGGCTGCCGGGCGCAGCGCCGTCGAGAAGGGCGACCTCACCGCGCTCGTCGAGGTCGCCCGCGAACCGGCCGGGGATCTCGCCTTCACGATCGTCTCGAAGGACGGCCCGACGCTGCGCATCCCGACGCTCCTGCGCCAGGGCTCCAGCGTGCTCGCCACCACCGACCGGCTGCTCCGGGGCGGCTACCCGGCCGACAAGCTCGCGACGCTCGGCGTCCCGCCGTCGGTCAGCGTGGTCGGCCCGGCGCCTCTCAAGCCCGGCGAGGCGCCCAAGGACTTCGCCGGCGAGATCGGCGGATCGCTCACCGGCCAGGCGCTCGTGATCTTCCTCTTCATCGCGATCGTCCTGTACGGGCAGTGGGTGGCGATGTCCGTGGCGGAGGAGAAGAGCAGCCGGGTGATGGAGCTGGTACTCAACGCGGCGAGCCCGTTCGAGCTGCTGGCCGGCAAGGTGGTCGGTGTCGGCTCGCTGGGCCTGACCCAGTACGTGGCGGCGATCATCCCGGCCGGCATCGCGCTCCTCCTGCAGGACCGGATCGCGGGGATCCTCCTCGGTGAGGCGGCGGCGTCGGCGGCACCCTCGGCCTCCGGCCTGACGCCCGCGATCCTCGTCGCGTTCGCGGTGCTGTTCGTGCTCGGATTCCTGCTGTACGCGGTCCTCTACGCCGCCGCCGGGTCGCTCGTGAGCCGCATGGAGGACATCAACTCGGTCGTCGCGCCGATGACGCTCGTCGGGATGGCCGGCTACCTCATCGCCGTCTACACGTCGTCCGGGCTCATCCCGGCCGATGCCGGCTGGGTGGTCGTGCTCTCGTTCGTGCCGTTCGTCAGCCCGTACCTCATGCTCTCGCGGTTCGCGTCCGGCCTCGCCGGGTGGCTCGACCTCGCGCTCGCGTCCGGGCTGCTGGTCGTGGCGATCGTGATCTGCCTCTGGGTGGCTGCCCGCATCTACGCCGCGGGCGTCCTCACCTACGGCCAGAAACCGAGCGCCCGCGCGCTCTTCACGGCGGCGTTCGCGCACCGCGGGTAGACGCGGGCCGGGGCGGGGAGGGACCTCGCGGGCAGTCCGGGCCTGCGTCGGGTGTCCGCCACTCGGCCCGTGCTCACCGTCCGTCCCGCGGTCCGGGCCCACCGCACTTGATCAATTGCTCGCGTGGCGAACCGTACGGCACCTCGAGCGTCGCCTGGACCCGCGCCGAAGGCGCAGCGAGCGGCCGCAAGCGCTCACGGGCCCACGAACCCGATCATCTGACACGCCACACGATCACGTGATCGGGTTCACGACCCTCGACCGCGACCCCGGACTGCGTGGCGTCCCAGCCCACCCTGCGTACGGTTCGCCACACGCGCATTTGATCGGATCCGCAAACGCGATCCGGGAGTCGGCCGCATGTCGCTCGACGGCTATTCAATGGCGCTCGCGTTCGCGTCGCGGCGCGATCGGCAGGACGCTGGCCTGCAGACTGCGCACGTCCGCGTGACGATCGTGGAGACATGGCCCGACTACTCACTCTATCCGCGCCATCCGCTATGATCGCGGGCATGAGCGCGCAGGAGGTCATGAGGCGGACGGATTTCCAGAAGAAGGCCTTCTACACGCCTGCCGAGGTCTCGATCCTCTTGCAGGTGCATGTTTCCACCGTTCGAGAATGGATTCATACGCAGAAGCTGTTCGCCTTCCAGCTGTCCGAGCGGATTTACAGGATCCCGCTCAGCTCGCTCATGGAGCTATTTGGCGAGATCGACGCGACGACCCACCACGTGCTCTCGACTGCGGAGAGCGATCAGATCTGGCGCGATATCTCCGCGGAGCATCTGCCCGCCTCGCGGCAGGCGTGACCCGGCTTCGCCAACAGCAGCTCGATCAGCGCATCGCGACTGGCGAGAGCGCATTCAGGCGTCTTGGGCACGTCGATGTTGCGCGGCAGACGGGAAGCCCGCAGACGATCGTATTCACGGTGGTGCACCCGGGGTGGGGCGCCCGAACGACCGCGAGGGTCAAGCTCGTCGAGACGTGGATCCAGGATGGCGCGTGGTGGGCACTCACCAGGTATGGGTATGACCTCGTCATGCGGGGAAGCCCTGGCCGTTTCGGGTTCCACTGGCACGACGGCACGTACCACACCCACTGCGTCGATCCTGCCCATCCGGACCGTGACCATCATTTCTCGGGCGAGCCTATCGACCTCTTCTTCGCCTTCGACCAGTTCGCGGCCTTCCTCAACGGTAAGGTGCCGATGACATGCGCCGGCCTTCGATCGCTCGGAAGGCAGGGGTAGGACGCCATTGACGACGCATCGGCGCCCGATCTCGCTCGGTCGCGTGATCGACCTTCGCGACCCGGCGGCGTCGGGCGGCGCGAGGGGCGGCGACGGCGGTACGGGCGCGGCACTGCATCCCCCCGCAGACCTTCAGTCGGTAGCCGCCCAGCCCGCCGACGCCAGGTCGGCCGAAACCCGCGCCAGGGCGTTTGCCGCCGCGGTGATCGCGCCCTCGGCCTCTTCCCAGGTGGGTCTCTCGACGGGGTCCATCGGGTTCGACAGGCCGGCTGCGCAGCGCTGCTCGACCGCATACACCGTGAGGCCGGCGACGTTCAGCTTCCTCGTGATCGAGCCAGCGGGCAGGCGGCTCAGGAGGAGCCCGAGGTCGTGCCGCGCCGGGAATTCGAAAACGTGCCACACGAGCAGGGCCGTCAGGCCCTTCTCGACCGCCTGCTCAGCGTGAAACGCCGACGCGAACGGAGCGGTGCCCTCGTCGCGGTGGACCGCCAGTGATCGCGCGCTCGCAAGGTCGGCGAGTGCGTCGTCGAGCCACGCCCCCACGGCCCGGCGGCGCGCCTCGTCAGGCGACACGTGACGGCGTCCCGTAGAGGAAGACTCCATCGCGCGACACTGCCCCGGCGATCGAGCCCGGACGATCCCGTGCATTTTGGAGGATCGACGGGGTCACGACCACGATGTCGACTGCGACCGACCGGTCGGCCACCGTCGCGAGACTCTCGTAGGCGCGCATTGCCAGGCTCCGCCGAGCGACCCCGTCCGGCACGAGAATTGCCAGGTCGAAGTCAGAGTCGGCTCGGTCGTCGCCGCGGGCGCGCGACCCGAAGAGGATCACGCCATCGGGTTGGATGGACGTCACGATGGCATCGACGATCCGCTCGAGCTCGGATGCCGATCGCTCGCCCGCAGGGTAGCTCGCCATCGCCTCCCTCGCCCCAGCGCCAACGGTCTGCGGGGCGTTCCATGAGCGCAGCCCGCTCTTCTCCTCGAACTCGAGAAGCGCTCCTGCGCGGATCCTGTTCCGTCCGCCAGGGACTGGCTGAACGGACTGGAGCCGACCTGCAGCGATCCAGTTGCGGACGGCCTGGCTCGAGACCTCGAACCGGGCCGCGACTTCCGAGACCGAATAGAACTGTTTCATGCGTCGCGCTCCTCCCCGAACAGCGTCTGCCCCTTTGCATACGTTGTCAAATTGTGATCCTTTTCAAACGTGCCAGACCTTCAAGCCAGCCGCGTCCCCGGTGACGAGCGTGCGGCGCGCCGCCTGTCACGGGTTGGTGATCGCCGGTGCAGTTGCCTCACGTATCGTCACGCCGTGTCTTCGGGCACGCCCGGACACGACGTGCGGGGGGGGCAGATTTGACGACGCGGCGTCGTCGGTTCACAGTGTACCGACACATGTCGGTACACCACACACAGGCGAAGGATGGACCCGGCCGGATGACGACACAGCTGAGCCGCACGAACCTGCGAAGCCTTCGCTCGGCCCTGGGTTTCTCCCGCGAATCCGTCGCCCGAGTCCTGGACGTCAGCACGCGCACCGTGGAGCGCTGGGAGGGCGGCGCAAACACGGAGAACGCGCGCGCGCTCCTTCGCCTCGATGAGCTTGCCGAGATCGTGAGACTCGGCCAGGAGATCTACGGCGACGACCTCGCGCGGTTCATGGCGACGCCACGGCAGAGCCTTGGCAATCGGACGCCCGCAGCCGTGATGGTTCGCGGCGACCTCGACGACGTTCTCGACGTCCTCTCCCAGGCGTACGAAGGCCAATTGGGCTGATCGGCCGAAATGGCCCTGGATGCTCTGCTGCACGCGTGGTCGGGTATCGGATTGCGCCACGTCCCGACCGGTGCCAGCCTGGGGATCCTTGACGCAACCCACGCAGCCCGATCCCGGCGGAACCGGTGGAACGAAGCCGGCACGCCGACCTTCTACTTCGCCGGCGACATTGCGGTCATCCTGACTGAGTACGCGCGCCACATTCACGTGGAGCTGCCTGCGGGCGCACCGGAGCGACAGGGGCGCGACGTCTGGGAAGTGCCGATCTCGCTCGGTCGCGTGATCGACTTTCGCGATCCGGCGGCGTCGGCGGCGATCGGGCTGCCTGAGATCGCCGATTGGATCGGCAACGTCGACCGGACGCAGACAACGGTCCGCTTCGTCCGCGAGCACTCGGCCGTCCAGGGCCTGCTGGTCCCGTCGATGGGCTTCCTCGACGACGCGTCGCGGTGGAACGTCGTGGTCTATCTCGATCGCATCGACCCGCGCTTGGCGTTCGGCGCGCCGATGTTCGTGTGCCGGATTGTCCTGGACGCCGTCGGTGGCGTCTGAGGTCGGGGTCTGGTGCGGCGTCGGATCCAGGGTCGGGTGGACGAGCCTCAGCCAGCGGATCCGTGTCGGCTTGTCAAACCCCGATGCCGTGCTTGGCGGCGTAGGCGCGCACCGCCGCGAGCAGGGCACGGCCAGCCGCGATCGCGTCCTGCAACGCGTCCGCGTCGAGCACTTCAAGCCACTCCCCGTGCACCGACGTGTTGCGTCGGGAGTTGAGCCCGACCAGGCGAGAAGCCGGCGGCACGGAGCGGACCTTGTCCTGCTCGAGGCGCAGCACAACGGACCGGATGCGAGTCGCCTGCTCCGCATCGCGGACCTCGCGGCGAAGACCGGATGTCATGAGCTCGAACCCGTCGACGACATGGAAGATGGCGGTCACAACTCCATCGAAGTTGTTGTCGAACTCTCCCTCTGTTGGATGCAGCCGAGCGGCAGCAGCAGAGGCTCCATCGAAGCGTGCCTCGGCCCTGACGAGCAGCTTGCCAGCAGTCTCGAGCTGCGCCTTCGTCGGAGTCGGCATCAGGCAGCCCCGAGAATGCGCACGCCAGCGAGCGCCGACTCAACGTGCGCGTCGTGCTTGCGCTTGGCTTGCTCGAATCGGATGGGGTCGAGGATCAAGGGGTCGATTGCACGTCCGAGACTGGCTCCCACGCGTGCGAGGCGATCCACCAGGGAAGCACGGTCCTTGATGTCGCCGACGATCAGCAAGTCAAGGTCGCTATGGGCGGTCCCGCCGTCGGGACGAGCGAGCGACCCGTACGCGAACACGACGTACACGCGCTCGCCGCGGAGCGCCTCCGCAATCGGGAGATCGACCAGCGCCGTCATATACGCGACCGGGTAATGGGGGTCGTCGCGGTTGGGCTCGAAGGCATCCTGGTTCGCCCGCGCGACGCGTCGGACGAGCCCGCGCTTCTCGAGCGTCGCAAGTGCCGACTCAGCGGGCGTGTACTTGAGGCCTGATGCGCGCGCGATCTGCCCCACAGTCAACGGCGTGTCGGGGTGGAGCATAACGACGGTGTTTGCGAGAGCGACCGATCGGGACAGCATGTACGCCATACTTTCTATGGTTGCAACACAAGAAGTATGTCGGCATCCTGGTGGCTGTCAAGCCCATGGACGCGTCGGCAGGGCACGACTGACGGAGCGCATGCCCACGGATCTCGTGCCATCTGTCGGGGGGTCGGCTGATCGGCAACGAGGCGCCCTGCCTCGAGTCGGGCGCCCGGCGCGGATCCAACGAAGTGTCGATCCTGGTTGACATCACGTCGGAACGGCCACAATATCCAGTGTGGTAGACATTACGACAGCCGTCACGAATGTCGAGTCTGACAGGCATCTTCTCCCGGAGGCGTACCGATGCACGAGATCTACGACCCGGCTGGGCTCGGTCGCTCGATCCGCGCCCTCCGTCGCGCGAAAGGATGGACGCAGGTCGAGCTCGCGGCGTGGCTCGACGTCAACCGCCAGACAGTCATCTCGCTCGAGCACGGCGGTCCGGTGAGCGTGTCCGTCGCCGTGCGGGCCATCTCCCTGCTAGGGAACAAGCTCGTCCTGGCGCCCAAGGACGCCGTCATCCCCGAGGGAGATTCGGGCCCGTGACGGACACGCTCGCAGTCTGGCTTGGCCCCGATCGCGTCGGCGAACTGGTGCGCGATCGACGGACGGTGACCTATCGACACCGCCCGGGGGCTCCGCGGCTGACCGTCGCACCGGAAGGCGACGAGCTCACGTGGTCGCCCGCATTCACGCGTGCCTGGTTCGACGGGCTGCTGCCGGAGGAGGAACGCCGGAGCGTGGCCGAGACGGAGCGCGGCGTGGACCGGGGAGACACATTCGGCCTGCTCGCGGCCATCGGCTGGGAGTGCGCGGGCGCGGTGTCCGTGCTGCCCGAAGGCCGGATGCCGGCGTCCGGCTCGTATCACGCGCTCACGGACGACGAGGTGTGGGAACGCCTCGATGCGTTACCTCGAGCCGTCGCCGAGATCGACCACCAGGTTCGACTCTCGCTCGGCGGTGCCCAGGACAAGCTCCTGCTCGCGCGCGTCGACGGTCGTTGGCACCTTCCGCTCGACGGCGCGATCAGCACGCACATCCTCAAGCCCGACCCGGTCCGCTTCCCCGGGCTCGCTGCGGCGGAATGGTGGTCGCTCCGCGCGGCTGCCAGCGTGACGCGGACTGCGACGGCCGACCTGCTCGTGGCGCCAGGTCATCGGCCGACGCTTGTCGTCGAGCGCTATGACCGCGAGATCCAGGGGGCCGCGATCGCGAGAACGCACCAGGAGGATCTCTGCCAGGTGCTGGGACTTGGTCCAGCCGCGAAGTACCCGCGGAGCCAGGGACCGCGCGATGCGTCATTGCGGCGACTCGCGGATCTCCTGCTCGCACGCGCCCAGGACCCGCCCGCCGAGCTGGTCCGCCTCCTCGAACAGGTCGTGGTGACGGTCGCCCTCGCCAACACCGACGCGCACGCGAAGAACCTCTCGGTCGTGCATGTCGGCCCGAACATCATCGCCCTCGCACCCCTCTACGATGTCGCGCCGACGCTGTTCTTCCTGCCAACCCAGCGCCACGTCGCGCTGCCGGTTGGGCGCAAGTGGCGGATCGATGAGATCACCCGCCGGCATCTGCTCGAGGAGGCCCGCTCCTGGGGCGTGCCAGACTCGCTCGCCCGCTCGACGATCGGCTCTGCCCTCGAGCAGCTCGAAGCCGGGATGGGCGAGGCCGACGCCGAGGATGTGGAGCTTCCAGCCGGGATGCGGGAGGTCGTGCGACTTCAGTTCGAGCGACTGGCCTCGAGCGAGCTCTGAGCCGAGATCTCGACAATCGCCGCAATACTGCTATGCTGCACGGCGTGAAGACCTACCTGCTGACCGTTCAGGGCCGCGGCACCGTGGCACTCCCGGCTGACCTTCGCCGGCGCCTCCATCTTGATCAGGCCAACGCCCAGATCAAGCTGGTCGAAGGAGATGACGGTCGCATCGAGCTGGTCCCGGTGGTCGCCGTGCCCGCGGACCAGGCATGGTTCTGGAGTGAGCGCTGGCAGGCGATGGAGCGCGAAGCAGATGGCGACGTTGCCGCCGGCCGCACCACCGTGGTCGACGGGCTGGATGGCCTGGCCGCGCTGTTCGCGGCTGATGACGCCACTGGCTGAGGTTGACACGGCTGGATGAAGTTCGAGGTCACCGACGCCTTCAGAGCAGACAGGAAGCGCCTCTCGGAGACCGAGCGGCGACACGTTGCGGATGTTCTTCCGACGTTCGTCGCCGCCTGCGATCGATACGCCGGGGACCCGACCACGGCCTGGCCATCGTCGCTTCGGGTCAAGGACGTGGAAGGGGCCCCGGGTGTCCTGGAGATGACTTGGAGCTTCTCGGGACCCGACGGACGGGCGACGTTCGAGTGGGTTCAGCTTGACGGCGAGCTCGCCGTTCGCTGGCGGCGCATCGGCGGGCACCGCATCTTCAAGAATCCGTAGGTCGCAGGAGGGGCGATCGTCTCGCCCGCAGGGCCTCTGAGCCGACCTTCAGGGAAACGGCAGGTGGGACGACGAGCGGACAACGGAGATTCGGGCCGACATCGTCGCGAGCTTCGAGGACCAGTTGTGGTCGTTCGTGACCAGGTGGCGTACCTGTGTCGCGAGACCAGTGGCGACGATCAGCGCGTCGGGCGGGGCGAATCTCTGGTCGGCGCGCAGGCGAGCGGCCTCCTGCGCGACCTGGAGATCGACCGGCACGCAGGTCAGGTTCGGGTAGGTACGCAGGAACCCCAGGACCGTGTGATGGCCTGGCGGCGTCGCACGCATCGGGCGAACGAGGATCTCCATGACGGTCACCATCGATAGGACCGCCGGGTTCCTGCCCGTTGCGACAAGCTCCTTCAGGATGTAAGCCGCGACGGGATGGGTCGAATGGCTCGCGTCAAAGAACGCGGCCAGGACGGTGGTGTCGAGCAGGAGCCGATCACCTTCAGCGATGGCCCTGACCAGTGACGACTCCGACATCCGGTCAGTCGCCCCAGGCGGCGCGCTCGCCACGGACGTACTCGAGGGTCTCCTCGGCCGTCCCGAAGACACCCGTAAGGCTGCCCGCAAAGTCGCGAGGGAGGAGTCGGACGCGAGCTACTCCGGGCTCCGCCGGATCGATCTCGAAGACCAGGACGTCATCGGGCTCCGCCTCGAGCGCACGAACGATCGCGTCGGGCAGGGTGAGTTGATTCTTGTGCCGGAGGCGAGCCTCCGCCTCGATTGGACGACCAAGGAGTGCCATCTCTTTCTCCAGCAGGTAGGAGGGACGGTATCGCGTCTCACTGCCTGAGTCAAGGTTGAACGGTTAATTTATGAATCGCATCGATGCCGAACACATCACACCGGCGCAGCGCGCGACGGAGCTCGGTTGCGGACCTGGATTTCCGACGCCCACGCGCCAGGAGATAGCGTGGTGCTGGACGCGTCAGTCGGCGACGGCCCGCGTGGCGGATGTCTTGCCCATGGGCTTCGTCGGATAGCCGATAGTGGTCACAGCGTGCTTCTTCGCGGTCGCATAAGCCGCGATGGCGAGCGGGATCAGGGGGACGATCTGGTCGATGACGAGCAGGCGCGGGTGGATCAAGATGACGGCCAAGTCGAAGTTCTGCAGGTTCTGCTGATGGCCGAGGTTGGTGTCGCCGGTCACGAGAACGTCGGCGGCCCCGGACAGGGCGGCGAGCAGCACCCCGTTGCGCTCGCCCCTGAGACCTATCTCCTCGACGTGCTCGACAGAGTGTCCAGGTGCCTGGAAGCGCGGTGTCAACTCGCTCGGAATGTCCTCGTCGATAACGATGCGCATCTACGCCGTCGCTTCGAGGAGACCCTCGACTTCCTCGATGGCTGCAACGGCCTGCTCCCGCGTCACCGACGGGTAGTGCTTCAGGAAATCATCCACACGCTGGCCGTCAGCGAGGTAGTCGAACAGGATCTTGACGGCGATGCGCGTCCCCGTGAACACGGGGGCACCACTGTGGAGATCGGGGTCTCGGGTAATAGCTGGCTTCGTCTCCGTCGGCACGGCTCTGGCCTCCATTGACAAGCCTACGCCCTCTCCCGTCCGGAGTCGATCGGATCGTCCGGACCCAGCCTCCCCACGAGCGTCCGCACTCAGAATTCCCTTGCTCGCCGCTGGGCAACCGCGATCCCCGCGCCGCGCGTTCTCCCGACGGCGATCAGTACGGTCGGGTGCGGAGGTCCGACGAGAAGTCGACGACGCCGCGCAGCCAGGCCAGCGCCTCGGCCCAGCCCTCGAGCGCCTCGGCGTACGCGTCGAGAACGCCCGGGACTCGCAGGTCGAACGGGCCGTCGGTGAGGGTCAGGAGCGTCCCGTAACCCGCGGGCTCCAGGCGAACCGAGACGGTGGTCTCCCAGGTCTCGCCCGGCAGCCAGGGCCAGCGGAACTCGAACCGCCGACCGCTCTCGAGCACCGTGACGTCCCACCACACCCGCTGGTCGGGGAAGACCAGGGTGCTGCGCGTCCCCACCGCGAGCGAGCCCTCGACGCGCTGCGGGAACCAGCGGATCAACTCCTCGGGCACCGTCCACGCGCGGTAAACGCGGGCCGGCGGCGCCCCGAGCCGGCGCACCATCCGGACGGTCTGGGGCGTGGCGAGCGAGTCACGCTCACCGTCGGGCGAGGCGGCATCCTGCATGGGACGAGGCTACCACCACGCAGGCGAGGCGCGGCACGGACGTCGACGTGCTGGCGCGCGGGCGGGTCGCAGAGTCCTGAAAGCGAGATCGGCTCCGTCTCGTCCGGCGCCCTGCTTGATGAGCTGGACGCCAACCGCGTTGCTGTTCGCGGTCCCGCCCCCGAAGCCCCCACCGATCGTGTCGCTGTCGTCGATGCTCACGAACTTGCCGACCGGGCACGGTGTTGCACCGTTGCCCACGTCGCAAACAGGCTTGTTGTGCCGATGGCATACGCGCCAAACGAAGCTCCGACTGCCGTGCACGCCGGGTCGGTGCTAGTGGGATCGGGACGATCTGGCCGTCGAATGCCCGGATCACGGTGCTCGACGCCGGCGCCGTTCACGTTGTCGATCTGCGCTGGTCACGGGAGAACGCGTCGATCGAGATTTGGGAGCTCGCAGTCAGGGCGTCGCCAGACAGTTCAAAACCCGGGGGGAACAATCAGCCGCCCCCTCGTCGGAGACGGCTGATCCTATGCAACGTGCGTTACGGCCACCGGCCAGCCGCTCGCCGTCGGTCAGTGGACCAGCTGCACCGCCAGCGCCTGGCCGGCGAAGCCGACGTTCGTGGTCGTCGTGGGTCCGAGCCAGAACTGTTGCCTCCAGACGCCCTCGATGTCCTTGCCACCGTGACACGCGGTGATCTGGAAGCCCGTGAAGCCCACGATGTGGTAGTAGGCGTTCTGGCCATTGCCGTAGGCGTGGTCCCAAACGGGCACCGTCACGACCGTCTTGTTGGCGATGTAGGTGGAGCAGTCCGCGCTCGCTTTGTTGCCCGGGAGGTTTCCGATGAAGTCCGGGCTTCCAGGCAACTTGACCTGCGTACAGCAGCCAAAGCTATTCGACGGCGGCCCGATCTCGGTCTGCAGGAATGGTTTGTTGTTCTGGCACCCGCCGATGTTGGCCGGCGGAACCTGGCCCAAGCCATACCCGTTGCAGCCGAACTTCAGCCAGCCAAATCCCCCTGGCACGTTCAGGGTGCCAGGCGTCATGTGCTGGGGATCGCAGGCGCCAGGGCCATTAACGTTCGTCGACTCCGCGCCAGTGCACGGACTGCGGCCCACGAAGAACGCCTCGGCGATGCCGGCCGGGAAAACGCTCCCGCTCGGGCCGGCGGCCGCGTAGCCGCCCTTCGCGGTCGCAGTCGCGGTCGCGGTCCACGTCCCGACGATTGATCCCACGAAGAAAGGCGCCCACTTCAGGCTTGCGTTTACTCGAACGCCGACTGCTTCGAGCGTGGTCGTGCCGACCGAGATGAAACCATTGCCGACGTAGCTCGTCTTGGCGTCCGAGGGGCAGAGTTGAGCTAGTCCGGTGCCGTCATGGCAGGCAGGCCCGCCGCTCGTGTTGACGTAGTACGGGAAGTCACATCCGGTTTGTCCCGGGTTCAAGCAAGGGTTGTTGCTGGTGTCACGCGAGGAAGGCGTCCAGAACGTGACCGACGAATTCTTGTTCGCGGCGACCGACGCGGTGATCGCCGCCCGGATATTCGCGTCAGTCGCGTCGGTCGCGTTGCCTCCGATCCTCTCGGCGATGAGCCGGGCTCCCGCGAGCGCAGCGAAGTCTGATGCGTTCTGGGCCGCTCGCCGCTGTGCAAGCGCGTACCCGCCATCGACGACCATGCCGACGGCCGGGATGACGACGAACGCCATAATGAGCGCGAAGAGCGCGAGCATCTGCCCCCGCTGTCGATCACCGGTACGACGAGGCGAAACCATCTCAGTCTCCTAGTTGATGACCATCGTGGCGGACCCGGATGCGGTGATCGTGCCCATGATCTGGGCGATGACCGGGGTGATGGGCGTGAATGTGAGCAGTACACGCACGGACACGAAACGTCCCGTCGCGCCACTGTTTGCGGTGCAGGCCGTCCCCGACGTCCATGCGCCGGTCTTGGCGTTGGCAGTTGTGTCGCAGCTGATGTAGATGTTGCTCACGCTGCCGAACGGGGCGACCATCCTGTTGGCGGCGACCAGCGCGTCCGCTGGAAGATCGATCCCATTGTCTCTGGGACAGACATGCGCCCCCTGGTTCGCGCTCGTGATTGTCGATGGCGGGACGACGCAGTCGGGAAACGTGGGTGCGCTGTCGCCGATCCAACTCGCCTCGGCAGCCGCGAGGCGTGCTCCCTCGCGTGCTGCTTGTGACAGGACGCTGCTCATGTACACGTAGCGTCCGGCGTCGACGATGCCGAAAAGCATCAGCAGGAAGATCGGGATGACGAGGGCGAACTCGACGAGAGCCTGACCATGGCCAGACCGGCGGCCACATGCGGGGGTGACGGCGCTCATGGCTTGAAGGTGTCGCTTACGGTGGCTTGGCAAGCAGCGGTCGTAATGGTCAGGGCCACCGTAACCTTGCCATTGGTGGGTAGGGCGCTGCCCGTGTACGTGTGCGAGGGGTTCTGGCCCGTTCCGGTGTTGCCGTCCCTGAAATCCCAGCTCCAGGTCGCCGGAGCCGGTATGCCGGTGTATGACCCCTGGAACGTGACGGTCGGGTCAGGTTTTGCGCCATTGGTCTGGTGGGCGATCCCCGGTTGTACCGAGCAGGTTGGCAGGGGCGAGGGCGACGGCGTTGGCGTGGGCGTTGGCGTTGGCGTGGGCGACGGAGTTGGCGTGGGAATGCTGCCGATGACCACCGTTTGAGTGGTCGTCGAGTTTCCGGCCTGATTCGTGACCTCAAGCGTGACGACATAGGAGCCCGCCGCGGCGTACGTGTAACCGGGGACCGGTATGGCGTCATGGTTGTATGTGCCGATGGTCACGCCGGTGATGGGCGGGTCCGGGTCCGCGTTGTCCCCCATGTCCCAGTTATACCCGGAGATCTGGCAGAGTCCGCTGTTCGGCGTGGACGCTGACGCATTGAGGCTCACGGTGTTACCCGACACGGAGAACACGAAGCTCGCATTCGGCTGGGTCGTACAGGTACCAGCGCCGATGCCGCCTGAAGCGACCAGGTTGAGCACCACGGCCGTCGAGGATGCGCCAACGTTGAAGTTGTTATTGAAGATGCCGTTGATCAACGGCGTGAGGAAGCTGAAGTTCTCGCTGACGGCCACGGTGATCGTATTGCCAGTGCCGCCGCCACCCGGCGCGATCGCGCAGTCGATCGTGGTACCGGACGGGAGGGCGCATGTCGGGCTCCCTACCGAGAGCGGGTTCTCACCCTTCTGCGCTTGGGCGTTGATCTCCTGCTGAGCTCGGGTGGTGATGCCCGAAGTGTCCGTTGGCTGTGCCGCGCCATACGCAGCGCCTTCGCGCGCGGCGTTGTTCACCTGGACGTACGTGAAGAATGCCCGCCCGAAGTCGATGGTAATCAGAAGCAGGAGCACAAGAACCGGAACGACCAGCGCGAATTCAACGACGGCTTGTCCGCGGGAACGTCGGCCGGTGCGCGGAGCGACCCGAGGCTCCGCCCGGTGGCGGTAGAAGAGCAACATGTGAACCTCGCGTGCCCAAGACGACTTGTTCGAGGAAGGAAGACGTCTCACGCATGGTTGCCCGTAGACCTTGCGCGCGACCTTGCCGATAGTGCGCCTGCGCACCGGGTTGGATCGAAGGCCCAATTCCTGTCGCGGGTCCGTCAAGCCTCGGTTGGGGAGTCGGCTGGCAGTGCGAGCGTGAAGGTTGCGCCGACAGCGGCGGCTGGTTCACCCAACCCGGTGGCCCCAACCGGCGACCGATCCGTCGGCCGCGGTTGGGCCGGCTCGATCATCAAATCCCCGCCGTTGGCGCGGGCCAGTTCGCGGGCGACGTAGAGGCCGAGGCCGGTCCCCTCGGCGCCGGGGCTGGTGCCGCGGGCGTAGCGTTCGAAGAGGCGTTCGCGATCGGTCGCGGCGATCCCAGGCCCGGCGTCCGCGACGCGCACGCGGAGCGTGCCGCCGCCCGCCGCGCGTCCTTCGGGACCGAGACCTCCGCGGGCCGCCGATCCAGCGGCCGCGTCCCGCTCATCCGCGGCATCGCCTGCCCGGCGAACGAGGTCAATGCTCACGTTGACCGGCGTGCCGCCACCGTACTTCACCGCGTTGTCGAGGAGGGCCCAGATCACCTGGTCGATCTGGTCGGGGTCGGCGTAGGCGAGCCAGCCGCCGGCGCGATCGTCGAGCGTGAACGGGACGCCGGTCGCGCCGAGTGCCTCCCAGGCACGTCGGACGCGCGGGCCCAGAGCGAAGACCTCCGCGACTGGGCGCAGGACGCCGGAGTCGAGCCGGCTGACTGTCAGGAGCTGGCGGACCATCCGCGAGAGTCGGTCGCTCTGCTCGGCGATGATCCCGAGGCGCCGGTCGGGCTCGCCGGCGGCGGCCTGCTCGCCGGCCAGCTGGTCTGCATTGGCGCGGATTCGCGCGAGCGGCGTCTGGAGGTTGTGGCTGACGCCGCGCAGGAAGTCGTCCTTGGCCGCGTCGAGCGCCTGGAGCCGCTCGTTCTGGTCGGCGACCCGCGCGAACAGCTCCGCGTTCCGTAGGCCCACGCCGACGACCGCCGCGAACAGCTCGAGGAGATCCTGGTCGGCGCGATCCCAACGAGCGGTCGCGGAGGCATGACCGACAAGCGCACCGAGCGGCTCGGCGCCGGCACGGAGGTCCGCGCGAATCGGCAGGGGATCGCCGGGGACGCGCTCCTCGACGGGGATGCTCGACGGGTCGCCGAGCACGATCCGGGCGTCGATCAGCCCGAACGCGGCGCGCGCGTCGGTGATCGCGAGGTCCACCAGGCGGTCGGCGCCCTCGCGCGGCGAGTAGGTGCCCACGGCGTCGACCACGCGCGCCACCTGGCGATTTCGACGCAGAAGGTCGCCCGCAAGCTGGTTCTGGCGCTCCGCGAGGCGGCCGAGCTCGTCGTCCGCGAGGGCGGGGAGCGGCGTGCTCGTGTCGCCGGCCGCGATCCGGTCCAGCGCCGTGGCGAGGGCCCGGAGCGGCTTGGTGAGGCTCCCTGCCACGACGAACGCGATCCCGACGCCGAGCAGTGCGGCGATCACGAACGCGGTGAGGAGGATCCGGAAGATGCTGCCGTCGCTGTCCGCCCGGCCGGAGATCACCAGCAGCGCGCCGACCGCAGCGAGCGGCGCCAGCGCCGCGATCAGCAGCGCCGCCAGGATCCGGATCCGGAACGGGATCACGTCGCGTCGGGCTCCAGCCGGCTCGGGTCCGCCTCTCGCAGGGTCGTGTCCGCCTCCAGGCGGTAGCCGACCCCGCGGACAGTGACCAGGTGGCGCGGCCGGTTCGCGTCGGGCTCGATCTTCTGGCGGAGGCGCCGCATCGTGACCCAGACGTAGGACGGGTCGGCGCCGTCGGTGTCGGCCCAGCCGCGGGCCACGAGCGTCTCGGTCGAGACGGTCTGGCCGAGATTCGCGGCAAGCGCATAGAGGAGCCGCGACTCCGTGGGCGTCAGCGAGATATCCGTTCCGTTGACGGTCGCCGCGCGCCGCCCGAGCTCGAGCGCGAGCCCCGGCCCCAGCACGATGCGCTGGCCAGGCAGCCGGTCGCCAAGGCGTCGGAGCACGCGGTTGATCCGCGCCCGCAGCTCCGGGTAGTGGTACGGCTTCGTGACGTAGTCCTCGGCCACCTCGTCGAGGAGCTCCGCCTTCGAGTCGGCCGCGTCGATCGCCGTCAGGACGATGATCGGGAGGTCCGCGCGGGCCTTGATCTCGCGCGCGAGCGAGATGCCGTCGAGGCGCGGCATCATCATGTCGAGCAGGACGAGGTCCGGCCAGGCGTTCTCCAGGCGGCGCAGCGCCTCGATGCCATCCCGCGCCGTCGCCACGTCGTAGCCGTCAGCGCGCAGCTGCTCGGCCAGGACGACCAGCAGGTTCGCGTCGTCGTCCACGAGGAGGAGTCGCGCCGGGCGTTCGCGGCCGCCAGGCCCGCCGGGGATCAGCACGTCCCGAGGATAGCCCACGCTCGTGGGAGAAATGCCGGGGCCGCGGGTCGGGTCCCGCTCAGGGTCACCCGGATCTGCGCGCGCCGATCCGCGCGGGCGGGCTGCTCAGGAGAAGGAGTCGTTCTCGAGCTGCGCGACCAGTCGCGACACCGCGCGGTAGTTCCCGCGGGCGATCGCCTCGATCGGGCGCTCGTCATCGAGGAGCGTGAGTGGCTTCACGAGCCAGACCGGGACGTAGGCGGGATCCATGACTTGTTGAAGGCGTTCGACAATCGCCGAAAGCTCGACGAGCCGGTTGCGTCGGTCGCCGGTGGGCGTACGTCGGGCGTTGAGCCAGGCGGATACGGTGCTGGTGTCGACGCCCGTTGCTTCTGCGATGTCGACGGTCTCGACGCCGGCGTCGCGGACGCGTCGGACCTCGGCTGCGTAGGCGGCGGTCGTCATGTTGGCGGCTCCCGTTGTGGCCAGGTGAGCGTAGCACCTGTCGTCATTCCGTCAACGTTCTGTCGCCCCTGTGTCAACCCAGTGCAGCAATGCCTACATGCCCCCGCGACAGACCGCCGACCTGGACCTGATCGGCATTCCCGGAACCTGGGGCCGCGCCGCGATTGCCGCCGCTCAAGACAATCGCCGGGTCAGGCGTCTGCCAACTCTCACCTTGCCCTATGTCGTGGCCATGAAGCTGATCTCAGCCCGCCCACAGGAC
Organism: Candidatus Limnocylindrales bacterium; assembly: GCA_038214375.1. Lineage (GTDB taxonomy): Bacteria > Chloroflexota > Limnocylindria > Limnocylindrales > CSP1-4 > CTSoil-043. The sequence goes on along the minus strand of JBBQRX010000018.1, from coordinate 12,550 downwards.
AGTGCCGACATCAGCCGGATGCTTGGACCTGCCTCCGAGGAGACGCTCGATGCCGTCCGAGCCGTCGCCAGGGCATGGCGTCCAGCCGATCTCGAAGACCTCGAACACATGATCGTCGCGGGCCAGCTGGAGGTCGGACCCACTATGGAGTGAGTCGGGCGGTGTTGGTGGAGGTATCCGGTCAAGTCCTTCACGGGGAGTGGGGACCTCGCACATCGTGGAGAGGCGAAGGGTCTCAAACCTCGAGGTAGCGTTCGTTCGAAGTCGAGAATTGCTCGATCTCGGCGGCGTGCTCCCGGAGGTATGCCTCGACAGCGTCCGTTCCAGCGTTGCGGACCATGAGTCTGACGATCCGCGGCGGAGGCCCAGGAAAGCGCACCGAGTCCGCGTAGTCACGATCCTTGGTGATGACGACGAGACCCAGACGCCGAGCCTCCGACCAGACGGTCTCGTCCTGGGCTCGCTCGCCGTACTCCGTGACGACGTGCAAGGATCCCGGCCACAGGTCCTCGAGTCGCTGCACGAGGACTGGCGACAACATGCCGTTGTAAAGGGCTTTCACGCCCTGACGTCTTGGAGGTTCTCGGCGGCGAACGCAAGAACCGCGAGGACGTCGGCTTCTTCGATGTACGGGAAGTCGTGGCAGATTTCCTTGATCGTCATTCCGCCTGCGAGAAGCTCGAGGACATCCTGCACGGTGACGCGCATACCCCGGATCGTGAGCTGTCCGCCTCGAACCTTCGGGTCGCGCCCGATGCGCTCGCGCCACTCGACTGCCATGAACGCATCATCCGCCGGAGCCGCCGGTCACGCAAGGAGCACCCTACAGCAGCGCCACGGCCGCCCTGACCCGCGATTTGGTGCGGCGACGTCCCTTCGCGTATGCAAGCTCCCGATCCCGCCTGACTCCCGCTCGGAGGTACCCACCTGCGGTATGCGCGTTGCGGACATATCGATCGACGCCGATATGTACGTAACGGGTATCGCATGGGAAGGTCCCTCTGGGCCGTACGCAGGGGCGAGAGGGCGCGAGCATACGACGGCTGTCCCCGAGCGAGGGGCTGTCCTCGAGCCCGAGCCGGGGCCCCCGAGGCCGGGAGCTCGCCAGCCCCTGTTGGCCGTCAGACAGCCTTCGGGTCGAAGAAGCGGCAGCGCGGGGCGATCGGGCACCGGTCGCAGGCGGGACGCCGGGCGTCGCAGGTTCGGCGGCCGTGCTGGATCAGCAGGACGTGAGCGGCGTAGAACTGGTTGAGCGCCAGCAGGTGCGCGTAGATCTCGTGCTGCATGTCGGGGCCGGCGGTCAGCGGCGCGAGGCCGATGCGGCGGCTCACGCGCTCGACGTGCGTGTCCACCGGCATCAGCGGCATCCCGAAGCAGAAGAGCAGCACGATCGACGCCGTCTTGCGACCGATCCCCGGGATCGTCGTGAGCCAGTCGCGGGCCTCGCGTGGGAGCAGCGCCGCAAGGAAGCCCAGGTCGTAGCCGCCGCTTCGTTCGCGAATGGTCCGCAGCGCCGCCTGGATCCGCGGCGCCTTCTGGTTCGCGAGGCCGCCGATCCGGATCACGTCGATCAGCGCGCCAACGTCCGCGCCCTCGACGGCCGACCAGTCCGGCGGCGCGCCCGGCCCGAGCCCGACGCCGCCCCAGCCCTCCGGGGGCGCCTCGGTACCGTCCGGCCCGACCAGCCGGTGGGTCGTGACCGGTCCGCCCGACGGGTACGCCGCGCGAAGCGCTTCGAACGCCCGCTCCGAGTTCAGGTCGGCGGTGTTCTGGGAGAGGATCGTCAGGATCAGCTCGCTGACTGGATCGAGTCGCTGGGCCGGTGCCGGGATGCCGTACAGCTGGCTCAGGCGTTCGACGACGAAGTCCACCAGCCCCGGCCGACGGCGGCGCAGGCTGCGCGCCCATGCGAGGGCCGGATCGACGGGGCGACGCGGGCGGGGCTTCGGCTTCGGCTTTGCGGCCGCGGTGCCGGGGCGAGCGGGCTGGGCTTGTCGACGAGCTGATACCTCGCTCACCAGATTACGTCGATGTCGTATCGCGAGATCGCGGGATCGGAAGTGACGATCGGGATCCCCTCGACCTGCGCCTGCGCCACAAGAAGTCGGTCGAACGGATCCCGGTGGATCGGCGGCAGCCCGGCAACGGCCACCGCGTGCTCAACCGTTATCGGAAGTTCGACGAAATCGTTGGCGGCGATGCGGTTGGGCACATAGGCCTGAGCCGGCTCCGGGAGGTCAAGGCGATGATCGGCTGCCTTGATCGCGATCTCCCACGCCGACACGGCACTGACGAGGACCTCGGCCTCCGGCGCCGTGATCACGGTCCGAGCCCGAGCCGAGAGCCTCGAGTCTTCCAGCACCCACCAGAGGAACGCGTGCGTGTCCAGCAGCACCCGCACCTCACATGTACTCCTCGAACTCAGGGAGTGGGTCGTCGAAGTTGTCGTGAATGACGACGCGGCCGCGATCCATTCCGGGAACGCGCGGCGGCCGCGCTTTCGCGATCGGGGATAGCTCGGCGATCGGATGCCCGGCACGCGCGATCACGATCCGCTCGCCGGCCTCGACGCGCGCGAGCAACCGCGAAAGGTGGGTCTTCGCTTCGTGGACGTTGACGGTTTCGACCATGAACGAAGCATGACTTAGTCCCCGGACTTAGTCAACCGGACGGGTGGAGAGGAAGGCCGAGGTCCGAAAGTGGCCCGCGCCGACGCGGGGGCGATCCGGTGCCGCTGGCGGTCGCCGGTCCCGCTCCCGGGCGCTGAGCGCCGAAAATCCTCGCCAATGCGGGCCCAGGCATCACTATCCACGATGCGGCGCCGGCGATGGCACTCGGGTTGGTGGAAGGGGGCCGAGATGGCTCCAGATTCCTCGTTATTGCTGCGCCTGCGACGCACAAGCGAGGGAATCGCCGGCCACGGCCGGTCTGGCGGCCTCCGGGTCGCCGCGCCGAGTCCAAACTTCCCGGATAGTGATTGCAGGCGCAGCATTGGCGAGGATATGGGCAGCATTGGCGAGGATATGGGCAGGCGGGCGGGCAGCCCCGACGGTTGAAGCCCCGCTCTGGCCGGGCAGCCCGACCATGGGGCGCGCGCGGGGCGGCTTTTACCCGAGTCCGGCCAGGCTACGCCCGACCCCGACCAGCCGCGCGAGCCGCTCGCTGCAGCGCTCGAGCGGAGTCGCGCCGGCGCCCATCGCCTCCTCCACGGACTGGGGGCGCTCGACGACCGGGACTGCCACGGCACCGACGGCCGCGAGCGCGGCGATCCCGTCCGGCTCGACGCCGCCGCCGACGGCAATGCACGGTACCCCGGCCGCGGCCGCCCGCTGCGCCACGCCGAGCGCGGTCTTGCCGAACGCGGTCTGGCCGTCGATGCGGCCCTCGCCGGTGAGCACGAGATCGGCCCCCGCGAGCGACGCCGCGAAGCCCGCCGCGTCCATCACCAGCTCCACGCCGGGCACGATCGCGAAGCTGCCGAAATGCTCGCGCAGGCAGGCGAGCCCGAACGTGGCGCCGCCGGCGGCACCGGATCCCGGCGTGTCGCGCTCGCGACGTCCCGTGGCGGACTCCAGGGCGTCGGCCCAGCGGCTGAGCGCGCCGTCGAGCTCGCGCACGTCGGCCGGGCTGGCGCCCTTCTGCGGACCGTAGACCGCGGCCGCACCGCGCGGCCCGAGGAGCGGGTTCGTCACGTCGCACGCGATCCGCAGCGACACTTCGGCGAGGCGCGGGTCCAGCTCGTCGAGGTGGACGGCGACCGCCGGCTCGATCGTCATCGCGAGCCCGAGCGCCGCGAGAATCCCCAGACCGCCGTCCGTAGTCGCGCTGCCGCCGACACCGAGGTCGATCCGCCGGACGCCCGTGTCGAGGACCGCGCGCAGCACCTCGCCGGTCCCGTACGTGGACGCGCCGGCGGGATCGCGCTCCGACTGCAACAGCCGCGAGAGTCCGGACGCCGCAGCGAGCTCCACGACCGCGCGCGACCCGTCGGTGCTGCGCAGCCAGCGCGCGGTGAGCGGCCGCCCCAAGGGGTCGTGGGCGGCAGCGTCCTGCCACGTCCAGCCGCCGGCGGCCTCGATCGCGACGAGCGTTCCCTCCCCGCCGTCCGCGAGCGGCGCGAGGACCAGGCGGTCGTCCGGGCGGGCACGCGCCCAGCCCGACGCGAGCGCGCGCGCGACCTCGACGGACGTCAGCGAGCCTTTGAACGAGTCGGGGGCGATGAGGACGGTGAGCGGGCGGTCGGGCGGGCGGTCGGGACCTCCCGGCTTTGCCACGCCGCTACCCGTCCTGGTGCGCGGCGCGCTTCTCGAGGTACTCCGGGATCCGGATCATCGGCGGGCGCTCGCGGTCGGCGAGCTCGATGACCTCGAGGCCCAGCCGGTCGGCGCCGGAGCGCGGCAGCTTCATCGTCGAGCCCATCTCCGCGAAGAGCCGCGCGCGGCGGCGCTCCTCCAGCCGCTTCATCACGGCCTGGATGATCACGAAGCTCATCCGCGAGAGCCCCTCCAGCTCCTGGTTGCGGTGGATGCGCCGCTCCAGGTCCACCTGGCCCAAGGCCTCGAGGCCCGACCGTTCCGCGATGTCGATCAGGTGCCCGATCTCGACCGCGTAGCCCGTGAAGAACGGGATTGACTCGAGCAGGCTCCGGCGCCCCGCGTACTCGCCGGCGAGCGGCTGGATGAAGCCGGAGAGGTCCGGGTAGAAGAGGTTGATGAGCGGCCGTGCGACCAGCTCGGTGACGCGACCGCCGCCGCCCTCGCGCAGCACGCCGCCCTCCACGATCGGGCGCTGGTAGTAGCCCTTGACGTACTGGATCCGGGGCTCGACGAGAAGCGGGCCGAGCGTCCCGTAGGCCATCCGCGGGTGCCAGTTGCGGACGTCCGTGTCGCACCAGACCACGATGTCGCCGGAGGATTCGTAGAGGCTCTTCCAGAGCGACTCGCCCTTCCCGCGGTACGAGCCGTAGCGGGTGAGCACGTCGGCGTGCTGCACGACGCGAGCCCCCTCGCGGGCCGCGATCTCGCAGGTCCTGTCGTCGGATGCCGAGTCGATCACCAGCATCTCGTCCACGAGCGGCACGGCTTCCATGAGCAGCATCCGCGCGCGGCGGACGATCGGCCCGATGGTCGAGGCCTCGTTCAGTGTCGGTAAGATCAGACTGACGGTAACGCCCTGCTTCTCCTTGAGCGCGACGAGGCGCCGAAGGTCCCGGAACTCGGCGTGGTGGAAGTTCGACTCGCCGAACCAGCGCTCCACGCGGGCGGGCACGGCGCGGGATTCTTCGGCAGCCCGCTCGGCTGCGGCGAGCGACTCGGCCCGAGCGGCCAGCTCCTCGAACGTGGCGACGTCGATGCGCTCGCGCGTCTTCACCACGATCACCGGCGGCCGCGCACGGGCCGCGATCGTCTCGGGCAGGACGCCGAACAGGAAGTTGTCGACGACGGAGCCCTCCGGCGCCGCGGACGCACCCATGATCACGAGGTCGGCCTTGTCGGCCTCACGGAGGATCGCGTTCCGGACGTTCGGGGCCTCGCGGAGGAGCCCGTCGGCGTGGCCACGCGCGTGCTGCTTGAGGAAGAGCGCCAGCGCATGCTCGGCCTGCGCGCGCACGGCGGGGGTCAGGCCGGGTGGCACGACATGGAGCACCGTGACCCGGGCATCGTGCCGGCGGGCCAGCGCGTCGGCGAAGTCGAGGGCAAGCTCCGCGTGTGGTCCGCCGCGCACGGGGACGAGGATTCGCTTGATCTCGGCCATCGGCCGCTGCTTCACGACGGCGATGTCGCACGGCGACTCGCGGACGACCGCGTCGATGGTCGGGCTGAAGACCGCGGCAGCCGGGGTCGTGGCGTCGCCGTTGGTCGAGCCGGACCCCGCTTTCGCCCCGCCTGTCGCGCCGCCCGCGGCCCGACCGCCGACCCGGCCGCCCCAGCCGAAGATGACGAGATCCGCCTCGAGCTCGATCGCGGCCTCTACGATCCCCTCGGCCGCGCGGCGCCCGATGCGGACCACGGGCCGGACGTGCGTGCCCTCGGGCGCGTAGTCGAGCACCTTCTGGAGCAGCCGCCGCGCCTGGCGCGCCTTCGTGGCGCCCTCGGAGAGCGGCATCTCCTCGGGGACTTCCACGATCCCGAGCGCGGTCAGCTCGCCGGAACGAGGATCCAGCAGCGCGGCGCCGAGACGGATCAGCTCCTCGGCCGTGGCCGGGTTCGCTACCGGAATCAGGATCCGGCCGGGAAGGGGCGGCCGCTGGGTCATTCGGCCGCCTCGCCGGGTCGCGCGCCGTCGCGGGAGCCCGCGGAAGCGTTCCAGCGCTCGACGAGGTATGGCTTGCGCAGCTCGAACGCGCGCGCCTGGCGTTCCACGCGCTCCTCGGCACCGTCCTGGTCCAGGTGCCGGGCCTCGACGATCAGGCTGCCGACCCGCCCGAAGTAGAGCGGCACGAGCGCCGCGACGAGGGTCTCGAGCGGCAGGACCTTCGCGTGAGCGGCGACCACGAGGTCGTACACGATGCCGGCCCACAGCTCGTCGGGGAAGCAGTACGGCGCCACCGCTTCGGACATCTCGTCGGTCGAGACGTGGTGGTCGGGGCCGCTTTCGCCGCCGAGGCCCAGTCGTCGGCTGGCGATCTCCGCCATCCGTCCGGCCTCCTCGGAGATCTCGATCGCGGCCTGCGCGTGCTCGGGTGCCAGCATCGTCCGCCACGTCGGCTCGAGCGTCAGCCGCCCGGCGTCGAACTCGGACAGGAGCCGCAGCGTGTTGACGTGGAGCGGGGGCGGCTCGACCCATCGTTCGAAGCCGTAGGCGGGGATCTCGTGGCTGCCGTGCACGTCGAGCCACGCATCGGGGTGGCGGCCGGCCATCGCGAGGATCGTCCCGACGACCTGGCGGAACATCGGCCCGAGGTCTCCCGAGGGGTCCTTCGGATCGTGGATCTTCGCCCCGAGCCGCGCCTCGCAGACGGCGAAGCCACCGGTCAGCGCATGGGTCGTCATCCAGATGTCGATCCCGAAGCGGCTCACCTCCGGCGTCCAGTCGTCCTGCGCAAGGTAGTGGCGGACGAGATCGCCGGAGACCCCGAAGTCACCCCCGATCGGCTGGCGGATCCGTCGCCCGTACAGGGCCCGCGTGAGCGGGTAGGTGACGGTGTTCGTGATCGTGCCGTCGTACTTGTGGCGTGCGTAGAGCGGCGTCACGTAGTCGTAGCCGCCCTTGAGGATCGGCCCGGAGAGCAGCTCGACCCACTCGGGCCCGATCGAACGGAGGTCGGAGTCGACGACGACCAGCGCGCGGACCTCGAGGGCGGCCGCGATCTCGAAGATGGTGTGCAGCGCAGCGCCTTTGCCGCCCACGCCGTTGACCTCGGGGTAGGTGAGGGTCAGGCGTTCCAGGCGGTTCGTCGGTCGGACCAGGAGGATGCGCTCGACGTAATCGGGCGGCTCGGTCTCGGCGACAACGCGCTGCGTCCCGTCGGACGAGCCCGCGTCCGCGTTGACCAGGAGTGGCCGCAGGTCCGGGAAGTACTGGACCAGGCCGGCCTGCGCGGCACGCACCACGTGGCCGATGGTCGCCGCGTTCTTGAAGCTCGGGATGCCGACCATGATGTCGGCGCGTCCCAGGCGCTGGAGCTCGGCCGTGATGGCCGGGGTCAGGAGGGAAGCGGGCACCGGTGCACCGTACCACGCCCGCCGAGTTCGTCAGCAGTGCGGCATCGGTGGGTGGTCCTGCCGGCTGTCAGCGGTGCCGCACGGGCGAGCCTCCGCCGGGGAGGGAGCGCCTGCGAGTGAGCCCAGCCGTCAGCGGTGCGGCATCGGCGCCAGGCACCAGTCTTCGTTGGGCGCCCCGGGGAAGTAGCGGCTGTTCGCGGCCTTGTAGGCGAGCTCGCCGAAGCCGAGCGAGCGCCAGGTGATGATGAACGTGCCGGCCGGTTCCCGGACGAACGGGGTCCGCCGGACGAGGTTGCCCTCCGCGAGCACGCTCTCCAGCAGCCGCTTGCGCTCGAGCAGCGGGATCTCCACGAGCGGCTGGCCGTCGAGCGCGACGAGGTCCACCGCCACGAACGCGATCGGCGCGTCCTCGAGGTCCCGCTCGACATCGTCGGCCGTGCGCGAACCGCCGGTCCGAGCGCGACGGCCACGGCCGCTCATCATCTCCGCGCCCTGCCGGCCGAGGAAGAACTGGCCAGCGTGCTCGGCGATCGTCGGGCTGTCCATGGCGCCAATCGCGCGACCCTCGCCGGTGCGCGTCGCCTGGTCGGTGAGGTAGCCATCGAGGATCGCCGTGTCTGCCGCGGTCGCGGCGAGCAGCGCGTCCACGATCGGGGCGTGCTCCTCGGTCAGGTCCTCGCCGTGGACGTCGTGGATCTCGGCCCAGGCCGCACGGATGTCGAGATGGGCGAGGACCCGCACGCCGTCCCAGCCCGGCTCGATCACCGGGTCGGACAGGTCACTGACGCGCCGGCGCCCGAAGGCCTGCGGCCGCCAGGAGCGCGGATCGGCATGCATTGTCGGATCATACGCGCCGCTTCCGTGGTGGGGTCCCGGGGGAGGGCGGCGCGGGGCGCCGGGCGCGGGGGAGTGGCGCCGGGCGCAGGGGAGTGGCGCGCAAGGCGTGGCGCCGGGCGCACGAACGCCCCGATGCGGGCACCGGGGCGTCGAGGCGGATGTCGGGTTCGGATGCCCGGACGTTCGGCCGAGCGGGCCCGATCCCGGATCAGGCGATGCGGTGAGCTGTCTCCACGCATGCGACCGTGTCGCCGCGCGCGTCGCGACCCGGCTGGCCGGCGAAATGCCACCAGGACCGAGCGCCACCGAAGCCGCTGTCATCCATGCTGTCGCGGGTCGTCAGGCGGCAGCCGCACGCGTCACACACGACGGTGCCGGTGTCGAGCCGGGTCGCGACGGCAGCCTGCCGCGGGGCGCGGAGGTGGGAGGAGATGGAGGTCTGCAGGTCGAGTGCGCTCATGGGTTCGTCCTCAGCTGGGCTGTGGCCCGCGGGACAGCGACGCGGCCGGCTGGCCCGCCGCCGGGGACAGTGTCCCGGGAGGCTGACCGTACGCGCAGCCGGACGCTCCGGTCAGTGGCGCGACAGGCCTGCTTCCGTTTCGATTCGGTTGCGCGGCGAGGGGGGAGCGGCCGGCGCCGGGGCATGCGGCCGTGGTCGCGGGGCCCGCCACGGCGGTCGCACAGTCGAGCAGTCAGGCCCGGTAGCCGTCCGGATGTGCCTGCCGCCAGGTCCACGCCGAGCGGACGATCTCCACGATGTCGCGGTGCTCGGCGCGCCAATCCAGGATCTCATCGGCGCGGCCCGCGTCCGCCACGAGGATCGGGGGATCGCCCGCGCGACGCTCGCCGGTCGCGTACGGGATCGGGTGGCCGACCACGGTCGCCGCCGCAGCCAGGACTTCGCGCACGCTGAAGCCGCCGCCGTTTCCGAGGTTGATCGCGAGCGCCGCGGCCCCCGCGGCATTGCCCTGCGCCGGGGCCCCGACGCCTTCGGGAGCGGGTTCGCCTAGCGACAGCTCCCCCGCCGTACGCGGATCGTCGGACGCCGTGGCCTCGAGCGCCAGCAGGTGGGCGCGCGCGAGGTCTTCCACGTAAATGTAATCGCGCACGCACGTGCCGTCGGGCGTGGGGTAATCGATCCCGAAGACGGTGAGCTCGGCGCGCCCCTCGGCAGCGGCCAGCACGTTCGGGATGAGGTGGGTCTCCGGGACGTGGACCTCGCCGTTCCGCCCGGACGCGCCCGCCACGTTGAAGTAGCGCAGGCTCACGCTTCGCAACCCGTAAGCGCCCGCGTACCAGCGCAGGGCCCCCTCGAAGGTCCGCTTCGTCTCGCCGTACGGGTTGATCGGGGCGAGCACCGCGTCCTCGCGGATGGGCACACTGGCGGGCGTTCCGTAGACCGCGGCGGTTGAGCTGAAGACAAGGCGGCGGATTCCCGCTGCGCGCAGCGCTTCGAGGAATGCCACCCCGCCGGCCACGTTCTCGCGGTAGTAGAGCGCCGGGTCCACGATGGACTCGCCGACGAGCGAGCGGGCAGCGCAGTGGAGGACGGCATCCACGGGCGTGCTCGCGAGCATCGGCGCCACGATTGTCGGATCGCCGTAGCTGCCCTGGACGAGACGGACCCCGCCCGGGAGCGCGTCGCGGTGGCCCTTCGAGAGGTCATCGAGCACGACCACCTCGTGGCCGGCAGCGACGAGCGCCTCGACCGAGATCGAGCCGACATATCCGGCCCCGCCGGTCACGAGCACGCGCATCTCAAGATCTCCCGGTGAGCCGGCGCAGCAGACCGCGCGGTTTCGGCGCGACCTCGGGCGCGGCAGGGATTGCCGGAGGTGGGACCGTATCACCGCGTTCGCGGATGACCTCTTCGAGTCGATCGACCATTCGGCCCGCCTGCGCGTTCTCGGGGTCGATCGAGAGGGCACGCCGGGCGAGGGACAGCGAGGCGGGCTCATCGCCCCGTTCGAGGGCGACCCGCGAGAGCCCGACCAGCGCAATGGCGTTCACTGGATCGTGTGCCAGCGTCTGCTGATAGATCTGCTCGGCCTGGTCGAGGAGCCCGAGCGCGAGCGCGTTCTCGGCCCGCAGGAGCTGCTCGATCACGTCGGCTCGGTCGCGGGTGGGGTGGGACCGCCCAGGCCTGACGCGTCCGCCGCGCTCAGCTCTCGAGCGACGGTAAGCAGTCGCGAACGATCATTCAGCATTGGGTCGACCACCACCATCTCGAGGAGTCGATCGAGGAGGACGCCCAGCGCGGGCCCGGGGGGCATGTCGAGCGCCGACATCAGGTCGTCCCCGTTGAGAGCGAGGCCCGACAGGTCGAGGGTCACCCGTGCGGACAGCTGCTCGCGGCAGCGCTCGCGCAACGATTCCAGGTCGCCCGCGTCCGGCGGCAGCCCGCTGCCCACGTTGTCGGCAGCCCGGAGGTCGAGCAGGTCTTCGATTGCCGACGCGCCGCAGCGCCGGATGAAGCGGCGGACGGCAGCGTCGGTCCAGCTCGGGTCATAGGCGAACATGTGATGGCGAACGAGGTTCGCCGTGTCCGACGTCAGGAAGCGCGGGGCGTGGACCTCGGTGAGCCAGGTCTCGGCGAGGGTCGCGCCGACGGTGTCGTGACCAACGAAGTGGCCATCCGCGAAGGTCGCTGGCTTGCCGACATCATGGAGCAGCGCGGCCAGGCGAAGCAGCGGCGGCTCGTCGGGGGAGGGCTGCGCGACGGCATCGACGGTTCGGCAGGTGTGGTCCCAGAGGTCCTCGCTCGGCACCTTGGCCTGCGGAATTCCCGGCTGGCGAGCCAGCTCGGGGGCGATCGCCGCGAGCAGGCCGGTCTCCTGGGCGAGTCGAAGGCCGACCGATGGTGCCGGGGCCGCGAGCAGCGTGAGCAGCTCGGCGAGCACTCGCTCGCCGGAGAGGGAAGCCGCCAGCGGGGCATTCGACGCGATCGCGGCCAGCGACAGCGGCTCGATGGTGAAGCCGAGGGTCGCCGCGAAGCGGACAGCCCGCAGCATGCGCAGCGAATCCTCGCGGAACCGGGTGGCCGGGTCCCCGACGGCCCGAAGAATCCCGGCGGCAAGGTCGGCTCGCCCGCCAAACGGGTCGTGGATCGCGGCAGGATCAACGCCGGTCGGGCCGAGCCATGGCGCCTCGTCGGCCACCGACCCGGGAACCCCGCCGACGTCCAGGGCCATCGCGTTGACGGTGAAGTCGCGTCGGGCAAGGTCGTCGTCCAGGTGGTCCCCGAAGATCACGCCGTCCGGCCGGCGGTGATCCGCGTACGGCCCGTCGTGGCGGTAGGTCGTGACCTCGAACGTCTCGCCGTCGACGTCGATCTCGACCGTCCCGAACCGGTTCTCGTAGAGCGCACCCGGGAAGAGGGCGACGAGGCGCTCCGGTCGCGCGTCGGTGGCCAGGTCCCAGTCGGCCGGCTCGACGCCGCGCAGGAGGTCGCGAACGCAGCCACCCACGAGATGCGCCTCGTGGCCCGCCTCGCGGAGCGTGTTCGCAATCGATCGAACGCCAGCCGGGATTCCGAGTCCGCCGCCGTCGGGCGCGGCCGCGCGATTGGGCAGGCCGGTCAATTCTTCCCGAGGAACAGGTAGTCGCGCCACGGCTCGTTCCGGACGTCCGCCAGGAACGGCGTGAAGATCGAGTAGACGTCGCTACGCGGCTCGAACGGTGGGCGCAGCAGGCGAAAGCGAGCCTCCTCCGGCGTGCGGCCGCCCTTGCGGTGGTTGCAGGTCCGGCAGGCTGTCGCCAGGTTCTCCCAGGTGTGGCTGCCGCCGCGATGGCGCGGGACCACGTGGTCGAGCGTGAGATCGGTGCCCTGCCGACCGCAGTACTGGCAGGTGTGGTGGTCGCGCGCGAAGACCTCACGTCGACTGAGCTTGACCCGCGGCCGCGGTCGACGGACCTGGTGCTGGAGGCGGATCACCGACGGCGCGCGATACGCGGCGCGCGGCGTGTGGAACGTCTGGTGGTCGTACTCCACGACCTCCGCCTTGAACCCGAAGACCAGGCGGAATGCCCGGGGCACGTTGCAGACGTTC
>JBBQRX010000017.1:0-55891 GCA_038214375.1 Candidatus Limnocylindrales bacterium | reverse complement strand
CGGCGGTCGAGATCACCGCCACCCCGACCCCGCTCCAGGCGCGTGCGCTCGCCCTGCTGAACCTCTCAGCCGCCGGGAAGTAGGCAGAACGCGACGGCCGTGGCCGTGCTCAGCCACGCTCAACGAGCGCTGGAACTTCGGGCTAGAGAGGAGCGGGCCGGTCGGGGCGCTATGCTCGCGGTGATGCCCGAGCGACCCCTTGCCCGATGGATGCGCAACGCGGAAGCGGCGCCCTTCATGGAGAGCTTCTTCATCGCGGCGGTCGTCTCGTTCCTGGCGATCCGCGCCTTCCTCGCCGTCACGGGATACCCGCAGCTGGGCGCCAGCGGGATCCACATCGCCCACCTCCTGTGGGGCGGGCTGCTCATGCTCGCCGCCCTTCTGCTCCTGCTCGCCTACCTCGACCGGTCGGTCCAGCACGTCGCGGCCGTCGTCGCCGGGCTCGGCTTCGGCACGTTCGTCGATGAGATCGGCAAGTTCGTGTCGGCCGACAACGACTACTTCTTCCGCCCGGCCGTGGCCGTGATCTACGTGCTCTTCGTGGCCACGTTCCTGGTCGCGCGGACGCTGGTCGGCCACCGCCTGCTGCGCCCGAACGAGGCGCTCGCGAACGCTCTCGCCCGGCTGGGCGGGACGCTGGACCGACCGATCGAGCCCGACGAGCGGGCACGGATCACGCGCCTCCTTCGGCAGGCCGATCCCGACTCGGAGCTGACGATCCTGGTCGGCAGGTACGTGGCCGGGCTGCCGGGCATCCCCGACACGGAGTCACCGATCGAGCGTCTTCGGCGCCTGCTGGGCAACGGATACCGTCAGGTGATGGCCAACGCGTGGTCCGAGCGCGCCCTCGTCGTCGGCGTCATCGGCTACACCGCCGTGGCCGTCCTGGGCGTCCTCGTCGTCACCACGGCCGAACCGGCACCGGGCGCCCCGGAGACCTCGACCGCCGCGACCGTCGCGCAGCTCGTCTCGACCCTCGCGGGCGCGGTCCTCGTCGCCCGGGGCATCCTCAGCCTGCACGGCTCCCGCGCCGAGGCCTTCCGCTGGTTCATGCGCGGGCTCCTCGTGTGGATCCTCATCACGCAGGTGTTCGTGTTCTACAGCTCCCAGCTCGCCGGGTTGGGCGGGCTCGGGATCGATCTGGTCGCGTACGGCAGCCTGCGGTTCGCCCTCGCGCGGGAGATCGCGGACGGGATGGCGCGGCGTGCCTGAGCAGGCGAGCCAGCGTCCCGACGATGCCGGCGCAGGCGACGCGTTCGCGGGCCCGCATGTTCGGGCGGTGGTGGGCGCGCCCGTCGCGCTGCGCGCCGCCGGCTCAGCGTGGATCCGCCACTGGGAAAGCGTGCTCTCTCCGGCGCTCGAGGCGGTCGACGGCCAGATCCTGTCGGTCGTGATGACCTTCGCCGGCGCCGAGATCACGGCGGTCGCCCCGGATCCGTCAGCGGCGTTCCGGACGATCGTCGAAGTCCTGGACGCATCCCCGGAGGCGCGCGATTACACGACGCGCGTGGACCTCGTCGGGCTGGACCTTCCGGTCGAGGATCGATCCTACCGGAAGCGGCCGCCCGGCTCCGCGACGTCCTGAGGTCGTCGGCGGCGGCCCGCAATGGCCACTGCGGACGCTCCCCGGCGGGCCGTCAGTGGGCGGGTGACGGGCCTTGCGTCGTCCGGGCGTAGACGAAGACCGCGGCGCCGACCAGGATCACGACGTCGATCGCGGCGCCGCGGGAAGAGTCCGGCAGGCCGAAGACGCAGACGACGAGCGAGATGGTCGCCCCGAGGACGGCGCCGCGCACCGCCCAGGCTGCGCCTCGCCAGACGCCCCACGCGGCAGCCACGAACCCGCCGGCGCCGACCAGCCAGGCGACCCCGAGGAGGCGGGCGCCGGCGTCGCCGACCTCCAGCGCGCCGTTGAGGGCGGTGGTCCGGTAGCTGATCTCCGGCAGCGTGGCGAGCTGCCAGGCGGCCACGAAGCCCATGACGTGGACCAGGCCGTGCGCGGCCAGGAAGAGGGCCGCCGCGCGTCGCGCCAGCGTGGTCATCGCCTGCTCCCAACCTCCCGTTTCCGCCCGATCCCCGTTCGGCCGCACGCCGGTCGCCACCGTCACGCGCCGCCGGCCTGTCCCTCCGCCTTCAGCGTTGCCGCGATGCCGGCGGCCCAGCCGCGGACGTCCTCCCACGGGCGGAAGTCGCCCTCCTGCGCTCTGACAGCGGTGAGGATCACCTTTTCCCCGAGGCCCAGGACGGCCCGGTCCACCTTGCCGGCGAAGAGCCGGTGGTCGCGGGCATGGGTCGCCTCGATGATCTCCGCGATGTCCGTCGGGTCCTCGACCGGCTTCGGCGGCTCTCCGATCGGCCCGCTGGAGAACAGCCAGACGGGGATCGTCGCCAGCTCCGCGCCGTGGCGTTCCGCGAGGTTCTTCGCCGTGTCCATCCAGTGGCCGATGTAGATGCCGCTGCCCAGGATCACTGCGTCGTACCCCGCCAGGGTCGTGACGGCGTCGGGCGGGAGGACCACGGCCTCCAGGCCGGACTCCGTGAGCGTCTCGCCGATCGCCCTGGCAATCTCGGCGGTCGCGCCGTGCCTGGAGGCGGCACTGACGAGCACCTTCATGGCTGTTACCTCGCGTGGGATGTCTGCGGACCCACCGTACGGGTCCCGCTCGTGGCGTGCGGAGGGCCGAACGTCCCGAAGAGTCGCGCCGGTCGGGCGTGCGTTCGTCCCTGTCACGCCCGCCTGCTGCCAACGGTCGCGCTCGGCGAGGCGAGGGGGGATTGGCCGTTCGATCGTGACTTCGGTCCCTATCGCCGGCCGCCCGACCGGTGCATCCTCCGCCCAGGGCGCGGAGCCGTCACCGGCGGACCCGGCGCCCCGGACCGGAGGTGACGGATGGACGCGCGAACGGGCGATCGCATCGTCGTCGAGTCCGAGAAGGTCGGCGTGCCAGACCGCGAAGGCGAGATCCTGGAGGTGATCCAGGCGTCCTACGGGACGCGCTACCGGGTTCGCTGGGGCGACGGGCGCGAGACCACGATTCGGCCAAGCGCGGGGAGCTCGCGGACGATCCCCGCGCCGGCCAGCCCACCGACCGCGACCTGAGCGAGGCTAGCCTCAGGCTGGCACCTCCCCGGCGTCCCTGTTCCCACGGGCGGTCAGAACCTGGTACAGGACGATCGCCGCGAGTGTCGCCGTACCGATCCCGCCCAGCTCGAAGTCGCCGATCTTGACCGTGAAGTTGCCCGCGCCCATCGTGAGCGCCGCGGCCACCGTGATGAGGTTGCGACTCTCGCTGAAGTCGACCTTGTTCTCGCCCCAGATCCGGGCGCCCGTCGCGGCGATCAGGCCGAAGAGGACGATCGCCAGGCCACCGAGAACCGCCCAGGGGATGGTCCCGATCAGCGCGCCGAACTTGGGCGAGAAGCCGAGCGCGATCGCCACGAAAGCCGCAATCACGAAGATGAGCGTCGAGTAGATCTTGGTGACCGCCATCACGCCGATGTTCTCGGCGTAGGTGGTGACGCCGGTCCCGCCTCCGAACCCGGCGACCATCGTGGCGATGCCGTCGCCCAGGAACGCGCGACCCAGGTACGGATCGAGGTTGCGGCCGGTCATGGCGCCGACCGCCTTGACGTGGCCGAGGTTCTCGGCCACCAGCACGATCGCGATCGGGGCGATGAGGGTCACCGCATTGAACGAGAAGGTGGGCGCGGTGAAGTTGGGCAGGCCGATCCAGGCGGCGTCGCCCAGCTTCGCGAAGTCGATCGCCGGGCCCAGGTTGAGGCCGTTCGCCAGCGCGAGGTAGACGACGTAGCCGATCACGCCGCCCAGCAGAATCGGCAGCCGTCGCAGGATCCCCGGCGCATAGACGGCGACCGCGGCGACGCTGAGCACCGTGATCAGGCCGATCGCCTGGTTGAACGAGGTCGTCGCGGCATCCTTGCCCGCGAGGTCGGCGATGGCGACGGGGGCAAGGTTGAGGCCGATGACCGCGACCACGGCACCCGTCACAACGGGTGGCATGAACTTTTCGATCCAGCCGTAGCCCACCGCCATGACCACCACGCCGACGATCGCATACAGCGCACCCGCCGCGATGATCCCGCCCAGGGCGACCCCGATGTTCGGGTTCAGGCCGCTACCGGAGTAGCCGCTGGCGGCGATGACCACGGCAATGAACGAGAAGCTGGAGCCGAGGTAGCTCGGGACCCGCCCGCCGACGACCACGAAGAAGATGAGCGTGCCGATCCCCGAGAAGAAGATGGCGGTGTTCGGATCGAAGCCCATCAGGAGCGGGCCCAGCACGGTCGCCCCGAACATGGCGAAGATGTGCTGGAGGCCCACCGCGAGCGTCTGACCCCAGGGCAGCCGTTCGTCGGGCGCGATGATCCCGTCGCGCTTCAGGGTCCAGTGAAATGGGCGACTCGGCACGCCTGCGTCCATGCACGACCTCCAGGGCACGTCAACCCGGGCCACCGGGTCACGCTGGCTCTGTTTCGGGGTGGGACGCGCCGGTGCGAAGAGTCGCATGTCGCGGCACCGATTTCACGGCCATCCTGCAGGCGTGCGCGGGCGCCCTATCCTTCGGGGCATGGTGTTCCTGCGGATCGAGAACGCCGACGACCTCGTGGCCCCGGTCCTCATCGCGGCCCTCGACGGCTGGGTGGACGCCGGCGGCGCGGCCACCACGGCCGCCGGCCACGTGGCGGCGGAAGGCACGCGCGTGGCGACGTTCGACGACGATCGCCTGTACGACTACCGCGCGCGCCGCCCGACCCTCGACATCGTGGACGGGCGTCCGGCCACGCTCACCTGGCCTGAGCTCGTCGTGCGTCGAACCCGGATCGGCGAACGGGACGTCCTGGTCCTGACCGGGCCCGAGCCCGACTTCCACTGGCGGGAGCTCGCGGGATCGGCGGTCGAGCTCGCCCGTCGTCTCGGCGTCGCCGAGTGGATCAGCCTCGGGGCGATCCCGGCGGCCGTCCCGCACACCCGCGACGTCCCGATCCTGGGGACGGAGTCGGCGCCGGGACTTCTGCGGGCCAGCGTGATGCCCGGCCCGGAGGGTGTCCTGCGGGTGCCCGCGGCCGCCATCTCCATCCTGGACCACGCGATCGCGCGGGCCGGCATCCCGGCGGTCGGATACTTCGCACAGGTCCCCCACTACGTGACCGGGGCGTATGTGCCCGCGGCGGTGGAGCTGCTGCGGGTGCTGGGTCGCCACCTGGGCCACGACGTGGCGCCGGGTCCCCTGCGCGACGAATCACGCCAGGTCCTGGCCCGCCTCGACGCGGCCACCGCCGCCGACGACGGGACCCGCGCCTACGTGGAGCGGCTGGAATCCACCGTCGACGAGGCGCGCCGCCCGTCCGGCGACGATCTCATCTCCGAGATCGAGCGATTCCTCCGCGAGGGCGACCAGGACAGTGGCCGCGACGGAGGCGCCCGCAACACCTGACCGGCCGCCGCGGCCGAGTCAGCTGCCGGCGGCGCCCTCGAGCAGGGGCAGCGCGACGGCGATGGGCACCGCGAACCCGACGCCCTGCGAGTTGCTGGCGCTGGCCGTGACGATGCCGATCACCGTGCCGGCGGCATCCAGCAGGGGTCCACCGCTGTTGCCCGGGTTGATCGCTGCGTCGGTCTGGATGAGGCCGGTCAGGTGGGTCGTGCGCCGGGACAGCCCCGCGCCGACGTCGATCGTGCGCCCGAGGCCGGACACGATGCCCTGGGTGATCGTGTCCGAGAAGGTCCCGAGCGGGCTGCCGATCGCGATCGCGACCTCCCCGACGGTCAGGGTCGACGAATCCCCGAGCGCGAGCGGCGTGAAGCCCGTGGCATTCACCCGGACCAGCGCCAGGTCGTGCTGCTGGTCGGTCGCGATCACGGTCCCCACGAGCTCGCGACCGTCGTCGAAGGTGACAGTGATCGTGGTCGCGCCATTGATCACGTGGTTGTTGGTGAGGATCAGCCCATCCGCGGAGACCACGAACCCGGAGCCGCTTCCGGTGGAACCGGCGCTCCCGGTGAAGGGATCGAACGCGCCCGCCTGCTCCGTGGCGATGGTGACCACCGAAGGCGCGGCGTCGGCCGCCACCCGGGTGGCAACGGCCGCCCCCCCGACCGCGGTGAGCGACCCCTGGACCCGGGGGTTCGTCGTCGCCGCGGCGGCTCCAGCAGCGGGCGTCGCGGCAGCAGGCGTCGCGGCCGCGCTGCCCCGATCGAGCTGGAACGCGGCGAACGTCATCCCCGACGACAGGAGCGCCGAGAGCGCCGCTGCCAGCACGACGAGTCGGGCGCCGGAGGAACGCGGCGGCCGGTCAGGCGCGGCGCGGTGTTCGCCGGCGACGGGCGCCCATGTCGCCTGGGCCGGCACATCGAGGTCGGCGGGCGCGGCGAGCGGCGCCGGCTCGAGCTCCGGTATGGCGAATGGCGGCTGATCCATGCGGGGCTCCTGTCGGGGGTAAGGGGTCGGGTCCTGGGATCCCGTCCCACGTTGTATACCCAAAACCTGAAGCGCGCCTGAACCGAGGCGGGCGGGCCCGGTGGCCTACCGGTCAGCCGTGGGGACGGCCGGCCGCCGGTGCGCGCGTCAGGGGCCGGTCAGCCACGCCTCGCGGAGCGCGTCGTTCGCTGCGCCGGGTGTCCCTTCGAACCCGATCGTCCACATGCCGGTCCCCAGCAGGCCGAGCTCGCGGAAGCGACGCCACTTGGTGGCCAGCGCGCGGGGGTCGTCGACGTAGAGCTGAACCCAGCCGCCGTTCTCGTGCCAGGCCGCCCAGGTCACGGCCTGGACCGGGTCCCAGCGCCGCGTGACGTTGCCGAGGATCGTGAGGGCACTCGCGAGCTGGATGTCGCTTCCCTCCCCGGTCGTCCGCGCGTTCAACGCACCGGACGCGGTGGGCCACAGGTGACCGTAGTACGGGACCCCCACGATCAGCCGAGCCGCCGGGATGCCGCTGGCGCGGAGGCTCGCGATCGTCTTGGCCACGTTGTAGGCGGATCCCCCGAGCGGCGCATTGGAGCCCGCCACCTTCGACCACCAGCCGGCGTAGTGATAGCCCATGACGTAGATGGCGTCGGCGCCGCCGGGCGCCACCAGGCCGCGGACGTCGTAGGACGAGTAGTAGCCGGTGATCGCCACCGTCAGCTGGAGGCCAGGAGCCGCGTCGTCGAGCGCGCTCCGAAGCTGTCGCACGAACGAGGTGAAGGCCGCCTGGCGGCCGACCGGGACCGGCTCGAGGTCCATGTTGACGCCGTCGATGCCGCGGCGGACCACCTCGGCCGCGATCTCGCGGGCCAGTCGCAGGCGGCGCGAGGCGCTGCCGAGCAGCGCGTTCGTGACGGCCGTGCCGGCGGGTGACCACGAGAACCGCGAGACCGAGACGACGACCTTCGTGCCCGCGGCGTGGGCCCGGTCGCGGACCGCGTCGAGGATCGGCGCATTCCAGGCCCGCCAGCGCCCGTCGTGGACCAGCGCCCCGTCGCTGCCGGCCTCGAGACTGAAGAACGCCAGCGTCGACACGGCCGCGAAGTCGAGCGTGTCGCGCGCGTACACCAGCTCGGGGATCGTGACGAAGGCCATCACCTCGCCGCGCATCCCCTTGGCGGCAAACCCGAACTTCGCCAGATCGTGGGCCGGGACGTCCGCCATGCCCGGAGACGACGCGGCGGGCGACGGGCTCGGGCTGGCCGGCCCTGCTGTCGGGCTCGGTGACGGCGCGCCCGTTGCGCTCGGGCTCGCCGAGGGCAGGCTCGGGACCGCGCTCGGCGGCGGTGCGGTCGGGCTGGCGCCCGGCGACGGGGCCGCGATGACCGCAGCCTGCGAAGGGGTGGCCACGCTCGCCCCGGGCCCCGGGCCGGGCGGCGCGACGAGCGCGGCGATCCCGGCCCCGGCGAGAAGCGCGACCAAACCAAGCGGGACAAAGATGGCGAGCGACCGAACCGACCCTGAACGCATCCGGGACGGGCCTACTCGCCCCGGCGCACGCGACGGCCGGCAGCCGCGCCCAGCAGGAGGAGCAATCCCAGCAGCGCCACGGTCGCGACGGCGACCAGGCCGTCGCGCGACGACCCACGGGCCCATGCCGCGTCACGGGCAAGCGAGGCCTGGGTTGCCGGCTCCGGCGGACCGGCGATCGAACCGACGCCCGGCGCAGCGTCCCATCCGGCAGCCGCCGGGATCGCGGCCGGGGCCGGGGCCTCGGCCCCCGCGGGTCCGCCGCCCGGCGTCGCGACCGGCCCGACCTGCGTGACCGGCACGCCGCCCGGCGACTCGGGCGCGGTCCCGCGATCGTCTCCCGGCGGCGCCACGGCCGGCGGCGTCGGCGCCGCGACGCCACCCGGATCGGGCTGGGTGGCCGGTCCCGGGGCGGGCGGGAGGCGCAGGCCGGTGTTCTCGAGCCCGAGCAGCTGCGGGACCGTCACGAACCCGAATCCGCGGGCCCGATACGCGGCGATGAGCGCGGGCAGGATCCGCGGGGTGACCGACGGCCCCGCATGGAGCAGGACGATGGATCCGGGCCGACCCGCGCTCGCGCCGGCGAGCACGCTGGCGTCGGTGGCGTGCAGGCTCGCGTCGCCCCCGGTGACGTCCCACAGGACGATCGTCGGGAAGCCTGCCGCCGCCGCGGCGGAATCGGACGCCGCGTCGTGGTAGCCGTAAGGAGGCCGGAAGACGGGGATCATCGCGTGACCCGTGACGCGCTGGACGAGCCGCGCGTTGCGCACCAGGTCCGCTTCGACCTGGCCCGGCGGCCGCCCCTGGACGTCTTCGTGCAGCACGGTGTGGTTGCCGATCGGGTAGCCCGCTGCGGCGATCGAGCGCCACAGCCCGGGGTCCCAGCGCAGGTAGGCGCCGTTGACGAAGAACGTCGCGGGGACCCCCGCCTGCGTCAGCTCGATGAAGATCTGACGCACGTTCGCGGGCGCATAGCCGTCATCGAAGGTGAGTGCTACCACCCGATCGGTCCGTGCGCCGTGGAAGACCACGTTCGGCGCACCCGGGGCCGGGTCGGCGGGCGGCGGAGCCCCCGGCGCGGACCCGGCGCGATCGCCCAGGAGGCTGACGGCCCGGGCGATCGCGTCCACGTTCCGGGGGTCGGCACCCTGGACGGCCGGCACGACCGAGGCGGACAGCAGCCCCGCCACCAGGAGCGGCGCCAGGAGCGGCAATCGCCCGGGCAAGGCGGCACGGATTCGGGCGGAGGGACCGGGGGCCATCGGGCAACGATAGTCGCCTCCGGTCGCGAGCGCCCGAATCGGTGCCGGCCACCGTGAGTGGGGGCGGACGGCGGGGCCCGCTAGTCGCCGGGCATCAGCCCGGGTGGCCTTTCGGACGGCTTCATGCCCATCGAGGCCACTTCCCGCATGTCGAACGCGGCCAGCTCGGGGAAGGCCCGGACGATCGCGACGAGGCCGAGCAGGCAGAGGATCCCTCCGCTGACGACTGACAGCTGGGCGCCGGCGACGGACGCGACGGCGCTCGCCTCCACGTCGCCGAGGCGGGGACCCCCGGTCACCACCAGGATGTGGATCGACGTCACGCGCCCGCGGAGCTCGTCGGGCGTGAGCAGCTGGACGATCGCGCTGCGGAGCACCGCCGTGATTACGTCAGCCGCGCCCGCCGCCTCCAGGAAGAGGAGCGCCAGGGGGAAGCTGAACGTGCAGAGGCCGAAGGCGGCGATCGCCAGACCCCACCCTGCCGACGCCCAGAGGACGGCTCGGCCGGTCCGGCGAACGCGCCCGACCCAGCCCGTCAGCAGCGCCCCGACCAGGGCGCCGGCGGCCGGAGCGGCGGCCAGCAGGCCGAGCCCGGCCGGGCCGACGCGGAACACGTCCAGGGCGAGGAGCGGGAAGAGGGCGGTCGGCATCCCGAAGACCATCGCGTTGAGGTCCACCACGAACGTCCCGAGGATGGCGCGGCGACGGCGCGCGAAGCGCAGTCCCTCCGCGACCGCGGCGAAGCTCGGGCGGGCGGCATTGTGGGCCGGCGGGATCGGCGCGATCACCAGCAACGCCGCGATGGCCGCGCCGAACGTGAGCGCGTCGAAGACGTACCCCGCCGCGATTCCGAGCGTCGCGATGACAAGGCCGCCGATCGCCGGTCCCACGACGCCCGCCGCCTGGAAGTTGAGCTGGCCGAGCGCGAGGGCCGCCGGCAGCCGCTCGCGCGGTACGAGCCGCGGCACGGCCGACGAACGGGCGGGTTGGTCGATCGCGCCAAGGCCGGCGGCGACGAACGCGACCGCGTAGATCCCCAGCACCGGCGGCGAGGGCAGCAGCGCCAGGCCGGCCAGGGCCGCGCTGGCCGCCGCCAGGCCGGCCTGCGTGGCCAGGAGAAGCCGGCGCCGGTCCACGGCATCGGCCACGACACCCCCGCCGAGCGAGAACACCATGATCGGCACGACCTGCACGAGCGCGAGGGCCCCGATCGCCAGTGGGGTCCCCGTCAGGACATAGAGCTGGTACGGCAGCACGATCGTGGTGACCTGGCGGCCGAGGCCGCTGACCACCTGGCCGAGCCAGAGCATCCGGAAGTCGCGGTCCCGTCGGAGCGGCTCAATATCGACAATCAGGCGGCGCAGTCGGTCGCGACGTCGGTCGGGCGCGGACGGCGGCGGCATCGCGCCATGATCCCATCCCGGACGCCGCGAAGCCCGGCCTCGCGGCCGGGCTTCGTCGGTGATTCGGGCCGGCGGAGCCCCGGAAGGGGGGTCCGCAGGCGGAGGCGCCTGATGCGGGGGATCGGCTACTTGTCGTTCTCGGCCGCGTTGACCAGGACCGCCTGGGCCGCCGCCAGCCGCGCCACGGGGACGCGGAACGGCGAGCACGAGACGTAGTTGAGGCCGATGGCCTCGCACTTGTGGATCGAGGCGGGGTCGCCGCCGTGCTCGCCGCAGATGCCGATCTTGAGATCGGGCCGGGTCGAGCGACCCTTCTCCACGGTCATCTTCATCTCGGCGGCGATCACGTCGTCGAGCGTCTGGAAGGGGTTCTCGGGCAGGATCTTGTCCTCGACGTACTTGAGGAGGAAGCCTCCCTCGGCGTCGTCGCGGCTGTAGCCGAACGTCATCTGGGTGAGGTCGTTCGTGCCGAAGCTGAAGAACTCGGCGTGCTTGGCGATCTCGTCCGCGACCCAGCAGGCGCGCGGGATCTCGATCATGGTGCCGAACTTGAAGTTGATCGCCTCGCCGGCGGCGGCGACGACGGACTCGGCCTCCGCGTCGAGGAGCGCCCGGGTGGCGATCAGCTCGTTCACGTGACCGACGAGCGGGATCATGATCTCCGGGCGCGGGTCCTTGCCGGACCGCTTCACCGCCACGGCGGCGTTGAGGATGGCGCGGGTCTGGATCTTCACGAAGTCCGGGATCATCAGCCCGAGCCGGCACCCGCGGAGGCCCAGCATCGGGTTCTGCTCGTGCATTGACTTGATGGTCGCGAGCAGCTCCTTGTCCTCGTTGGTCGCCGCGTCGCCCGCCTTCGTCACCTTGACGAGCTGCTCCTCCAGGTTCGGCAGGAACTCGTGGAGCGGCGGGTCGATCAGGCGGATGACGACCGGCAGGCCGCTCATCGCGGCCAGGATGCCCTCGAAGTCGCCCTGCTGGAGGATCTCGAGCTTGCCCATGGCGGCGTCGAACTGCGCGACCACGGCCTGCTCGTCGGCGGTGAGGGCCTCGCCCGCCGCGACCTTGACTTTCGCCCGGGTCGCCGCGTTCGCGACCAGGATCGCGCCGCGGACGATCTCGAGGCGCTCGCCCTCGCGGAACATGTGCTCGGTGCGGCAGAGGCCGATCCCCTGGGCGCCGTACGAGCGGGCCTGCGCGGCCTCCTCGGGCTTGTCGGCGTTGGTCCAGATCTGAAGCCTGCGGATCTCGTCGGCCCAGCCCAGCACGCGCTGGAGCTCCGGCTGGTCCTCGAAGCGGGCGGAGACCGTCGGCAGGGCGCCGACGAAGACCTCACCGGTCGAGCCGTCGACGCTGATCCAGTCGCCCTCGGTGAAGCTGAGGCCGGAGTCCGTGCTGTGGGCGGACTTGGTGGCGTACTCCACGACGAGCTCGGCGCAGCCGGCAACGCACGGCTTGCCGATCTGGCGGGCGACGACGGCCGCGTGCGACGTGGCGCCGCCACGCGCGGTGAGGATCCCCTGGGCGACGGCCATGCCATGGAAGTCGTCCGGCGATGTCTCGACGCGCACCAGGACGACCTTCTCGCCCCGGGCGACCCACTCCACCGCGACATCCGCGTTGAAGACGGCCCGCCCGACGGCCGCGCCCGGCGATGCGTTGAGACCATGGGCGATGCGCTTGGCCACGCGCCGGGCAACCGGGTCGAACTGGTCGCGCAGCAGTTGGTCCACCTGGGCCGGCTCGATCCGCGAGACCGCCTCCTCCTTGCTGATGACGCCCTCGTCGACCATGTCGGTGGCGATCTTCACGGCCGCCGCCGCGGTCCGCTTCGCGTCGCGCGTCTGGAGCATGTACAGCCGGCCGCGCTCGATGGTGAACTCGAGATCCTGCACGTTCCGGTAATGGGTCTCGAGCTGCGTCGCGATGCGCTGGAACTCGGCGTAGACGTCGGGCATGTCGGTCGCCATCTGGGCGATCTTGGGCGCCGTGCGCACGCCGGCAACCACGTCCTCGCCCTGGGCGTTGACGAGGTACTCCCCGTAGAGCTCCTTCTCGCCGGTGTTCGGGTCGCGGGTGAACGCGACGCCCGTCCCCGAGTCGTCGCCCATGTTGCCGAAGACCATCGTCACCACGTTGACCGCGGTGCCGAGGTCGTGGGCGATCTTCTGGCTGTTGCGGTAATCGTTCGCGCGCTTGCCGAACCACGAGGCGAAGACCGCCTTGATGGCCAGATCGAGCTGCTCGTTCGGGTCGGCGGGGAAGTCGCGGCCGGTCGCCTGGCGGACGATCGCCTTGTACTCGGTCACGAGCTCGCGGAGGTCGCCGGCCGTGAGGTCGGTATCCGAGGCCGCCCCGCGGGCGGTCTTCCTGGCCTGGAGGGCGTGCTCGAAGAGCTCGCCATCGACGTCGAGGACGATCCGGCCGAACATCTGGATGAAGCGCCGGTAGGCATCCCAGCCGAAGCGCTCGTTGCCCGTCAGCGCCACGAGCCCGGTGAGGGTCTCCTCGTTGAGGCCCAGGTTGAGGACCGTGTCCATCATGCCCGGCATGGAGAACTTGGCGCCCGATCTGACAGAGACGAGGAGCGGGTTCGCAGCGTTGCCGAAGCCCTTGCCGGTCTGCTTCTCGACGTCCCGGACGGCGGCCAGGACGTCCTCCCAGAGGCCTTCGGGCAGCTGCTTGCCGGCCGCGAAGTAGTCGTTGCAAGCCTCGGTGGTGATCGTGAATCCCGGCGGGGTCGGCAGGCCGGCGTTCGTCATCTCGGCGAGCCCGGCGCCCTTGCCCCCGAGGAGGTCCTTCATCCTGCCGTGGCCCTCGGCCCGGCCGTCTCCCCAGGCGTAGATGTAGCGCTTGGCCGCGCGGTGTTCGCGCGTGGCAGACTCGCGCGTGGCGGACTCCGGCATTGCGAGATACCTCCGGTGATGAACGCGACGCGGCGCGCGAAACGGCAGGCCGCGGGAAAGGCCGTGTCAAGGTGACCCCGGGGATTGTACCGCCGGGCGCCCCCGATCCAGACCCGCGTCCGGCCCATCCGGACCGGGTCGAATGGCCCGCTCGCGTCCGGCGCTCGGACCCCGGCGCCCGCTACACTCGCGTCCGGCCGATGCGAACCCCTGCCGCCAGGAGGCCCAGCCAGGCATGAGTCACCACGTCGAAGACACCCGCGTCATCGCGGAGGACGCGCCGCAGTACAACGCCACGCTGGTGCGTCGCGAAGACTACTCAGCCGAGCTGGCCAGCTTCTGGGTGAAGCTCGACGGCGACGCGGTCCCCTTCTCGGCGGGCCAGTACATGACCGCCGGGGTCTTCGCGGACGGCAAGCTCTGGCAGCGCCCATACTCGGTCGCGTCGGCGCCCGCCGCGGCCGGCACCGAGGGGTACGAGCTCTACGTGCGGCTGGTCCCGGTGATCCGGTTCACGACGCTCCTGTGGCGACTCCAGGAAGGCGCGCGGATGCGGCTGATCGGCCCGAAGGGCCGTTTCATGCTGGAGCCCGACGACCACCGGATCCACCTGTACGTCTCGACGGGAACCGGGATCGCGCCATTCCTGGGCATGATCCGGGAGACGCAGCTGGCGCGGAAGCCGCGCCGCACGGTCGTCCTCCACGGCGCCTCGTTCGCGGAGGAGCTCGGCTACCGCGACCTGTTGGAGCAGATGGAGCGTGACGGCATGTACCCGCTCCGGTATGTGCCCACCGTCTCGCGGCCGCAGGACTCGCGGAATGCCGGCTGGGGCGGTCGGACCGGGCGCGTCGAGGCCGTCGTGGCCGGCGTCTGCCACGACCTCCACCTCGCGCCCGACCGGACGGTCGTCTACATCTGCGGCAATCCCGAGATGATCCTCAACGTCGAGGCCGTCCTGATGGGACGCGGCTTCCCGGAGTTCCACGTCAAGAAGGAGCTCTACTGGCCAAAGGGCAAGGAGCCGGGCGCGGTCGGGGCGGTGCCCGCGCGGCCGAGCGAAGCGCTCCTCGACGCCGCTCCCTAGCCGCCGGGCGAAGCACGCCCCGGCGCAGCACCCGCGCCGCCGACCGAGGCGCCTCCCGGCGCTTCCCCCGAGCGGTCGAGCCAGTCGATCCAGGCGTCGAGGCCCTCGCCGGTCGTGGCCGAGACGTCGAGGATCGAGACCTCCGGGTTGAGCAGACGCACGTCGGCCGCGAAGATGGACCGGTCGAACGAGAGGTACGGCAGCAGGTCGATCTTGTTGAGCAGCAGCAGGTCGGCGGCCTCGACCAGGTAGGGGTGCTTGGCCGCCTTGTCCTCGCCCTCGGTCAGGCTGAAGAGGCCCACCTTGGCCGCCTGGCCAAGGTCGAAGCCCACCGGGCAGATCAGGTTCCCGACATTCTCGATGAACAGCAGGTCCACCGCGTCGAGGTCGATCTGGGCGAGCGCAGCCTGGACCTGGTTCGCCTCCAGGTGACACCCCTGGCCGGTCGAGATCTGGACGACCTGGTCGCTCCAGCGCGCGAGACGGTCGCCGTCGCGTCGCGTCGCCAGGTCGCCGACCAGCACGGCCGGCCGGCGCCGGCCCCGCAGCGCCCGCAGCGTCGACTCCAGCAGCGCGGTCTTGCCGCTGCCTGGCGCCCCGATCAGGTCGACCGAGAAGATGCCGCGCCGCTCGAGTTCGGCGCGCGTGCCGGCCGCGACCTGGTCGTTCGCCTCCAGCACCCGCTCCACGAGCGGGACGCGGACGGTGCGGTCGCTGTCGGGCACCTCAGGCCTCCTCCTCGTCGACGGTCAGCGAGACCAGGTTCAGCTCATCGCCCGCCGTGGGAAGCGGCGCCGGGTCACCGCACGTGCAGGCCACGAAGGGGACCACGCTCGTCCACGTCCGACCGCAGCTCGAGCACGCGATCGACCACGGGCGCAGGTCGACCCGCAAGAGCGCGCCGGCGATCGGCGTGCCGTGGGTCACGGCTTCCCAGCACATGCGCAGCGCGTCGGGCTCCAGGCCGCGCAGGGCGCCCACGCAGATCTCGACTTCCCGCACCCGTCCCGTCGCGGGCGCGTGGCGCTGGACCTGGGCCGCCAGGGCCTCGGCAATCGAGAACTCGTGCACGTCGAGCATCGTAGCGCCCTCGCCGGAAGTGGCCCGGGACGACTCGGCACGTCGAGGTCGGGCCGTTGGGCCTGTGCCGAAGGGCCGATCTACGGGCGGCCAAACGTATGTCGTTCGATACCCTTCAGCTTGGAACAGCACAGCAGTCCAAACGGTCATGTCGACCGGGGACGCGGGGGTGGGCGATCACGGGTCGCCTCTGACAGGACGGGCATGGCGCACATCCTTCTCGTGGACGACGACGCGGCCGTGGTCACGCGCAATGCGGCCGCGCTGGAGGCCGATGGGCACGCGGTCGCCACGGCGTCAACCGCGGCCGAGGGCCTCGACGCCGTCCGCGATGAACCGCCGGACGTGGTGGTCCTCGAGGCGATGCTCGACGGCACCATGGCCGGGTTCGACCTGGCCCGCACGCTCGCCCGCGACTTTCCGACGCTGCCGCTGATCATGCTGAGCCGGGTCGACGAGGTCATCTCCGACCGCGAGCTCGCCACCCAGGACCGGGACGACGGGTGGATGCCGGTCCAGCGCTTCATGGAGAAGCCGGTGTCGCCCGAGGTGCTCGTCTACGAAGTCGATCACCTCCTCCCCGCGGCCCATTGAGCCCGCGAGCGTGAACCGAACGAGATGAGCGAGCTGATCGTCTTCCTGGTCGCCTTCCCGCTGGTGGTCAGTGGACTGCTGCTCGTCATCCGGAAGGGCGTCGTCCGGAATGCCGTCGTGGTGCTGGCCTGCGTGGTCGTCGCCGCGGCCGCGATCGCGACGGTCTTCGCGTTCGGCAACGCGGACGCGCGCTTCTTCGGGCTCCCGGGCGGCCTCACGCCGGGCCACCTGGTCCTCGTCATGGAGGTCGCGATCGCGCTCTTCGTGGTCGTGGTCAGCCTGCAGAACGGGCGGATCGTGGCGCCGATCATGGCCGTCGCCCAGCTCGGCATCGCGCTCTACCTGGACCTCGGCGGTCACCTGCCGGAGCCGGACCCCCAACGTCTCTTCTGGTTCGACCGGCTGACCACGGTCATGGTGCTCGTGATCGGGATCGTGGGACCCCTGATCTGCATCCACGCCCTGGGCTACATGCGCGACTACCAGCGCTCCAACCCGATGATCGGCGGCCGTCGAACCTCGTTCTTCTTCCTTCTCTTCCTCTTCCTGGCCGCCATGTTCGGGCTGGTGGTCTCCAACGACCTGCCGATGCTGCACGTCTTCTGGGAGATCACGACCGTCTGCTCGTTCCTCCTGATCGGCTACACCCGCACGAAGGAGACGGTCGGCTACGCCTTCGACGCGCTCAACATGAACCTGCTGGGCGGGCTGGGCTTCTCGGTGGCGATCCTGCTGCTGGCCGGGCAGCCGGGCGGGCTGGACCTGGCCACGCTGACGTCGGGGCCGGCCGGCCCCGCGCTCCTGCCGGCGATCGCCCTCCTCTCGCTGGCGGGGATCACGAAGAGCGCCCAGATGCCGTTCTCGGGGTGGCTCCTGGGCGCGATGTACGCGCCGTCCCCCACCTCGGCGCTGCTGCACTCCAGCACGATGGTCAAGGCCGGCGTCTTCCTCCTGCTGCGCATGTCACCGGCGATGGCCGGCTCCGGCGTCGGGACGCTGGTCGCGTTCGTCGGCCTGCTGACGTTCCTCTTCGTGTCGCTGGTGGCCGTGACCGAGCAGAACACCAAGAAGGTGCTCGCCTACTCCACCATCGGCAGCCTGGGCCTGATCGTCGGGTGCGCCGGGATCGGCACGCCGGAGCTGGTCTGGGTGGGCGTCATGATCGTGATCTTCCACGCCGTGGCCAAGGCCCTCCTGTTCCTCGTGGTCGGGACGCTGGAGAACCGGCTCTACACGAAGGACATGGAGAACTTCGACACGCTCCTGAGCCGGATGCCCCGGGTAAGCGTCCTCGCCCTGACCGGAATCGCCGGGATGTTCATCGCCCCGTTCGGGATCGTGGTCGCGAAGTGGACCGCGATCCGGGCCTTCCTGGACGTGCCGGGCTTCGCGGGCGCCGTGTTCCTGGTCATCATGGCCTTCGGCAGCTCGCTGACCATCTTCTACTGGGGCAAGCTGCTCATCAAGGTGCTCTCGATGCGTGGCATCGAGGCCTACGAGCGGTCGGTCGAGGCACGGGTCACCCGCTTCGAGTGGTTCGCCGAGATCGTCCTCGCCGTCGGCGTCATCGCGGTGGCGGCCGGCCTGGGCCTCATCTCCGAGCACGTCGTGGGTCCCTACGCCCTCGAGGCGTTCGGCGCCGCGCCGCGGACGTTCCTCCACCTGGACCCCTCGATGATCGTGGTCATGCTGGTCGCGGTGCTCTTCCTGCCGGTTCTCGCGCTGTGGGCGTCGCGCCGGTCGGGCTATGACATGGCGGACTTCTACACCAGCGGGCGCACGGCGAACGCGGGCCATCTCATGGGCGCGGCCCTGGGCGCGACGCGGACCGTCACCCTGCGCAACTACTACCTCGACGGCGTGATCGACGGCGCGCTCGTCTTCCGGGCCGGGACGCTCGTCTGCGGGGTGGCGCTGACGGCGATGGTCCTCCTTGCGATGGTGGTGGCCCGATGAGCCCGGTTGTCTACGGCGCGCTGTTCGTCCTCGTCGCGCCGATCTTCGGCGGCCTCCTGGCCGGGGCATACAGGATCGTGAGCGCCCGGATGCAGGGCCGCGTCGGGCCTCCCCTGCTGCAGCCGTTCTTCGACGTCGGCAAGCTCTTCCAGAAGGAGGCTCGCCAGGTCAACCCGGTCGTGGAGCCGCTCCTGCTGGGGCACGTGGGCTTCATGGCGGCGGCCGGGGCGCTGGCTCTCGGCGGCACCGACCTCATCTTCATCGCGTTCGTCTTCGCCTTCGCGGCCCTCTGCCTCGTGCTGGCGGCCGGCTCCGTCAACTCGCCGTACAGCTTCGCAGGGGCGGAGCGCGAGCTGGTGGTCCTGCTGGCGTCGGAACCGTTCTTCATCCTGATGCTGGCGGCCATCTGCAAGGTGACCGGCGAGAGCACCTTCGGGGGCGTCCTCGCCTCGCCCGTCCTGGTGGCGCTGCAGCTGCCGGGCGTGCTGCTGGCCTTCCTGTTCGTGGCCACGATCAAGCTCCGGAAGTCGCCCTTCGACATCTCGACCTCGCACCACCCGCACCAGGAGCTGGTGAGCGGGCTGACGTCGGACATGTCCGGGCGACTGCTGGCGTACGTGGAGCTGGCCCACTGGTACGAATCCGCGCTGCTGTGCGCGTTCGTCGTGCTGTTCTTCAACTGGAGCGTGCCGCTCGGGCTGCTCGCCTTCGCGATCGCCTACGGCCTCGAGGTCCTGGTGGACAACTCGACGTCGCGTGCGAAGTGGCAGTTGGTGCTGCGGTCCAGCTGGGCCGTCACCCTGCTGTTCACGGGCGGCAACGTGCTCGCGCTCTTCGTCCTGGGAAGGTGAGTTCGGTGTCCCTCTTCGCCCGCTCGCCCTGGATCCTCCACTACGACGGGTCCAGCTGCAATGGCTGCGACATCGAGGTCCTGGCCTGCCTGACCCCTCTCTACGACGTGGAGCGCTTCGGCGTCGTGAACACCGGCAATCCCAAGCACGCCGACATCCTGCTCGTGACCGGCAGCGTCAACGAGCGGAACATCGAGATCATCCAGAACCTGTACCGGCAGATGCCCAGCCCCAAGGTCGTGGTCGCGGTCGGGGCCTGCGCCTGCTCGGGCGGCATCTTCGCCCGCGCCTACAACATCCAGGGCGGCATCGACCAGGTCGTCCCGGTGGACGTCTACGTCCCCGGCTGCGCCGCCCGCCCCGAAAGCATCATCGACGGCGTCGTCCAGGGCATCGCGGCGCTCGAGCAGAAACGAAGGCGGACCGCGTGATGGACACCGGGGCATTCCTCGCCCGCGTCGGGGAGTACCAGGCGGACGGCTGGCGGCTGGCGATCATCAACACCACCTCGATCCTGCCCGCGGAGGGCGTGGAGGGCGGCGCCTTCGACGTCAGCTGGTCGTTCGCGAAGGACACCCGCCTCGAGCACCTTCGCGAGCGGGTGCTCCCGGGCGAGGAGGTCCCCAGCATCAGCGCCTCCTTCGGCGCCGCATTCCTCTACGAGAACGAGATGCGGGAGCTGTTCGGGGTCAACGTGACCGGGATCGCGCTCGACCTGAAGGGCCAGCTCTACCAGACCGCCGAGCGGGTCCCCTTCGCCCCCTCCGCGATCCGGGCCCGTCTCGAAGCCTCCGGTCGGCCGGAGCACGCGGCGAAGAAGCCATGAAGCGCACCGTCGTCCCGATGGGGCCGCAGCACCCGGTGCTGCCGGAGCCGCTCGTGCTCGATCTCATCCTCGAGGACGAGAAGGTCGTCGACGCAATCCCGACCATCGGCTACATCCATCGCGGCCTCGAGGCGCTGGTGGAGCGGATCGAATACGGCGAGTTCGGCTACGTCGTGGAGCGGATCTGCGGGATCTGCAGCTTCATGCACGGCATGGGCTATGCCCTGGCGATGGAGAAGATCATGACCGTCGAGGTCCCGGAGCGCGCCAGCTGGCTGCGCCTGATCTGGGCCGAGATGTCCCGGGTCCACAGCCATCTCCTGTGGCTGGGCCTCGGCGCGGACGCGTTCGGCTTCGAGAACCTGTTCATGCACTGCTGGCGGACACGCGAGCAGGTCCTCGACATCTTCGAGAAGACCACGGGCGGCCGGATCATCTTCTCGGTCAACAAGATCGGTGGCGTGCGGCGTGACATCGCCGATGCGGAGCTCGCCGCGATCGTCGTGAAGCTGCAGGAGCTCCAGGCCGGCTTCGTCGAGACAGCCCGGATCTTCGAGACAGACCCGTCGATCCGCCACCGCCTGTCGGGCGTCGGGATTCTCTCGCGCGAGGATGCCCACGCCGTGGACGCGGTCGGCCCGATGGCGCGCGCGTCCGGCATCCGGCTCGACACCCGGCTCACCGGTACCCACTTCTACGATCGGCTGGACTTCGAGCCGGTGACCGAGACCGCCGGGGATTGCCTGGCCCGGGTCGTCGTCCGCGTCCGCGAGATCTCGCAGTCGATCGACCTGATCCGCCAGGCGGTCGAGCGCATGCCGAAGGCCGAAGGCGCGCCGATCGAGACGAAGGTCCGCGGCATGCCGATGGGCGAGACGTTCGAGCGGCTGGAGCAGCCGCGCGGCGAAGTCATCTACTACATCAAGGCGAACGGCACGAAGTACCTGGAGCGCTTCCGGGCGCGCACGCCGACGTTCGCGAACATCCCGGCCATGATCAAGCTGGTCAAGGGCTGCGACCTTGCCGACGTCCCGAACATCATCATGACCATCGACCCCTGCATCAGCTGCACGGAGCGCTGAGATGGCCAACCCATTCAACCTCCCGATGATGGGGCGCTCGCTGCGCAACCTGGTCTCGCGCCCCGCGACGCGCCGCTACCCGAGCGAGACCCGGCCGCACTTCGCGGGAACCCGCGGGACGATCGAGTTCGACCTCGACACGTGCGTCTTCTGTGGCCTGTGCGTGCGGCGCTGCCCCACGCTCGCACTGACCTGCTCGCGGGAGGATCGCTCGTTCGCGATCGAGCAGCTCCGCTGCATCGCCTGCGGCGTCTGTGTCGACGTCTGCAACAAGGACAGCCTCCACATGTCGGCGGACGCGCCCAGCGTCCACCTCCACGTCGGAGCAGCCGCCGGTTCCCCACGGCCCGGCCACCAGGAATGGCATCAGCAATCCCCTGCCGGCAGTCCCCCCGGCCCGGGTGATGCGGCAGGGGGCACCACGTCCCCGGCCGCCGTCTAAGCGAGGAACGGACATGGCCAGCGCAATCACGGACGACTGCATCGGGTGCGGGAACTGCGAGCCCGAGTGCCCCTGCGGGGCCATCTCGAAGGCGGGCGAGGTCTACGTCGTCGATCCCGAGGTCTGTACCGACTGCGTGACAACCGGCGGCTGCGTCGGCGTCGAGATCTGCCCGACCGAAGCGATCGTCGCGTCCGCTGCCGCCGCGGCCGCGACGGCGATGGCGGCAGCCGCCGTCTGAGCCCGCCCGGCGTGGGCGCCACGGAGCCGCAACCGGCCGCGGGTCAGCCCCCCGGCCGTGGGCGTGCGGTCCCGCGAGTGCCGTGTCGACCCGGCCGTGAGCGTTTCGTCCCCGGGCTGAGGATGCCGTCCCGGCCGTGATGTGACTTTCGGCCCCTCGATCCATGCACCGTTGCGCATGGATCGAATTCCGCCGTCCGGTGCATGATGGCAGGGAACATGCCCACCTCGCCCGGGAGTCCCCATGCACACCGTCGTTGACACGGCCCAGCTGTCGCCGAACGTGACCCGCCTGGTCATCGAGGCGCCGCGAATCGCCGAGATCCGCAAGCCCGGCCAGTTCGTCATCGTCCACCGCGCTCCCGGCGCTGAGCGGATCCCGCTCACGATCGCCGACGCGGACCCGGAGCGCGGGACGATCACGCTCGTGATCCAGTCGGTGGGCAAGAGCACCGAAGACCTCGTCGCGCTCCGGCATGGCGACACGATCGCCGACATTGCAGGCCCCCTCGGGACGGCGACGCACCTGCTCGACCACGGGCGCGCGGTGTGCGTCGGAGGGGGCGTCGGGACGGCCGTCGTCCACCCGATCGCACTCGGGCTGGCGGCCAACGGGGTCGAGGTGATCAGCGTGATCGGCGGTCGCTCGAAGGAATGGGTCATCTTCGAAGACGAGCTCAAGCGCGCCGGCACGGTGATCACGTGCACGGACGACGGCAGCTACGGGCGGCACGGCTTCGTCACCGACGCGCTCCGGGACGTCATCGAAGCGGGCGGCGTGGACGCGGTCTACGCGGTCGGCCCGGTCCCGATGATGCGGGCCGTCGCGGAGGTGACGCGGCCATACGGCGTCCCGACCTTCGCGTCGCTCAACGCGATCATGCTCGATGGGACCGGCATGTGCGGCGGGTGCCGGGTCGCCGTCGGCGGCAAGACGGTCTACGCCTGCGTCGACGGCCCCGAGTTCGACGCCCACCAGGTCGACTTCCGCGAGCTCTCCGATCGGCTGGGCACCTATCGCGATTTCGAGGCGCACGCGCTGGAAGTGGCGCATCGGCGCCGGGCAGAGGCACAGGCCGATGCGGGGGCCGGCGCGGCGGCCGACGGGGACGCGGCGAACACTGCCGCCGGACCGTGCCTGATCCCGGGTCTCGCATCGGCGGCCGACCGACAGGAAGCGGCCGCAATCGCCGGGGAGCGCCGCGCGTGACCGACCAGCCGGCCCCGGCGCCCGGGAGCCAGGACTCCGGCGCGGCCGGCGGCGATCCGGGGGTGGTCGGCGACGACGCCGCCTTCAGCCCAGCCTTCGACCACCCGCTCTCGCCGAAGGAGCGGATGACCATCGACCGGACCCACATGCCGGAGCAGGATGCGCTGCTGCGGGCGGCGAACTTCCGCGAGGTGAACCTCGGCTACTCGCAGCAGCTCGCGGTGCTGGAAGCCGAGCGCTGCCTCCAGTGCAAGAACCCCGTCTGCATCGAAGGCTGCCCCGTTCGGGTGAACATCCCGCGCTTCATCGAGCTGCTCCGGGTCGGGGACATGGACGGCGCGGCTGCCTCGCTCCTCGACGACAACGCGCTTCCGTGCGTCACCGGACGCGTCTGCCCGCAGGAGATCCAGTGCGAGGGCCGCTGTGTCCGGGCCAAGAAGGGCGCGTCGGTCGCGATCGGGTCCCTCGAGCGCTTCGTGGCCGACTGGGCGATGGCGCACCCCGAGCGCTCGAAGCCGCCCGCCACCACCGGGTCCGGCCGCTCGGTCGCCGTCGTCGGCTCTGGCCCGGCCGGCCTGACCGCCGCCGGGGAGCTTGTCAAGCAGGGCCACGACGTCACCGTCTTCGAGGCGTTCCACGCGGCCGGTGGGGTCCTCATCTACGGCATCCCGGAGTTCCGCCTGCCGAAGGACATCGTCGCGCAGGAGGTGGAGCGGCTTGTGGCATCCGGCGTGAAGATCGAGACCAACGCGATCATCGGCCGGACCTACACGCTGCGCGAGCTCCGCGACCGCTTCGACGCGGTCTTCCTCGCCGTGGGCGCGGGGCTTCCCGTCTTCATGAATGTGCCCGGCGAGAACTTCAAGGGCGTCTACTCGGCCAACGAGTACCTGACGCGCGTCAACCTGATGGGCGCCTGGAACCCGGAGTCCGACACGCCCGTCCTCAAGGGTCACCGCGTCGTCGTGGTGGGCGGCGGGAACGTCGCCATGGACTCGGTCCGGACCGCCAAGCGCCTCGGCGCCGACGAAGCCACGATCGTCTACAGGCGCGGCAAGGCCGAGCTTCCTGCCCGAGTCGAGGAGGTCCACCACGCCGAGCAGGAGGGCATCCGTTTCGAGCTGCAGGTTGCGCCGCTCGAGGTCCTCGCCGACGAGAACCGCTGGGTGACGGGCCTGCGGTGCATCCGCATGGAGCTCGGCGAGCCAGACGCCTCGGGCCGGCGGCGCCCGATCCCGATCGAGGGCACCGAGTTCGTCATCGCCTGCGAGATGGTGGTCGTGGCGATCGGGACGCGCTCGAACCCGCTCCTGACCGCGTCCGAGCCGGACCTGGCAATCAACCCGGCCGGCTACATCGTCACCGACGCGCACGGGATGTCGTCGCTGCCGGGCGTCTTCGCCGGGGGCGACATCGTCCGCGGCGCGGCGACCGTCATCCTCGCGATGGGCGACGGCAAGCGTACGGCGGCCGCCATCGACGCGTGGCTGCGCGGCGAGTACCCGCCCGTCGGCGAGGAGTCGGTCGTGGTCGCGACCGCTACCCTGGCTGCGGCGGCTACCCCGGGCTGACCCGGGCGGCGGCTACCCCGGCTGACCCGGGCGACCGCCGGCGGCGGCGTCTACCCCGGCTGCGGCGGCTGCCTCGGCTGCGGCGGCAATCTCGGGCTGACCCGGGCGTCCGCCGTTCGCGCATGCCGGCGGGCCCCTTTCGCGCGCGCCGGCGCCCGTCCCGCACGCGGCAGCAATCCCGGTGCTGGTAAGCGCGCCGGCGCCCCGTCCTGCACGCGGCAGCACTCCCGGTGCTGGTACGCGACCTGGGACGCCCGTCCCGCACGCGGCAGCAATCCCGGTGCTCGTAAGCGCGCGTCGCGACGCCCTCGCGGGCCTCATGCGCGTCCTCTCGTCCCGATTCGTGCTCAGGGCTCGCGGTCGAAGGCCGCGACTCGCCGTCGAACTCGGTGCGGTCCCGACATACCAGCACCACCACCACTACCGCGTGACATCCGGACGAACAGGAGTCCGGCAGACGGCGTCGCTGGGTTCGCGAGCCAGTGGCGCAGGTCCACTGATCGATTCGGGAAGGCGGGATCGAGCATGGGCGCGAGGCGAGTAACCCGGTCCCGGTTCGCCGTGGAATCGAGCACCGCGAGGAGCGGAACCGCGCGCGCCACGGGCACGCCGAACCGTTCCCGAGCCAGCCCCGCGCCGAGGCGAACCTTGACGTCGAGGCGGCGCAGGGTCTCCTCGGCCGAGGTGATCTCCGTCTTCACTTCGACGACGAGCGCCGTGCGCGTGGGCGCGTGGACGGCCAGGAGGTCGATCGAACCGCGGTCGCCGTAGTGGTTGAACGTGACCTCGACGGCGGTCGTCCAGCCGTGGGCGCCAAGGGTGCTCATCACGGCCGCGACGGTCGCCGCATGGCGCTCGTCGAGCAGCCGGTCGAGCGTCCCGCCGCGGTAGCGGACCACGAGATCGAGGTCAGCGTCGAGAGCGGCGAACACTCGCGCGACCGTAGCGACAGCGAGGCGCTCGCCATGACCGCGCTCGATCGAAGAGACGAGCGCCTGCGAGACGCCGGCGGCCCGCGCGACGTCGAGCTGCCGCTGCCCACGCGTGCGACGGATGACACGCAGCGAGCGGCCGAGTCGAAGCGGATCCACGCCGGCAATGCTGGCAGTCTGCCCGTATCGGGCTCTTACGCGCACGACGGGGAAGGATGAACGCGGCGGTGCGCCCCCGTCCCGTCCGGCGCGCCCGACCCCATTCGGAACGCCCGGCGAGTAACAGCCGCGGGCCGGTTTCAACCGCGGGGCGCGGATCCGCCGACGAACGTCACGAATGAGCCGCTACAGCCCCCGCGGCCGCGCCTCGTCGAGCCGGTCGGTGATGTAGCGAGTGACCTGGTCGGCCGAGATCCGCTCCTGCGTCATGGCGTCGCGGTCGCGCACGGTGACGTTGCCATCCTCGAGCGAATCTACGTCCACCGTGACGCACCACGGCGTGCCGATCTCGTCCTGGCGCCGGTAGAGCTTGCCGATCGCGGCCGTGTCGTCGTAGACCGCCATCGTCTGGCGCTTGAGATCGTCCTTGATCCGATGGCAGAGCTCCACGATCTCGGGCCGCTTCTTGAGGAGCGGCAGCACGGCGACCTTGTACGGCGCAAGGTCCGGGTGGATTCCCAGCACGACCCGTTTCTCGCCGCGGACCTCCTCCTCGCGATAGGCGTCGATGAGGAAGGTGAACGCGGCCCGGTCGGCGCCCGCGGCGGTCTCGACGACCCAGGGGATGAAGTGCTCGTCCGTTGCCGGATCGAAGTACTCCAGGTTCTCGCCGGACGCCTTCGCGTGGTTTCCCAGGTCCCAGTCGCCGCGGTTGTGGATCCCCTCGAGCTCCTTCCAGCCGAACGGAAAGCGGTACTCGACGTCGATTGCCTTCTTCGCGTAGTGCGCCAGCTCGTCGGGAGCGTGCTCGCGGAAGCGCAGTCGTGAGCGGGTCACGCCGTAGGCTTCGTACCAGGCCATCCGCTTGGGAAGCCACTCCTCGAACGCGGTGGCGGCGCCCTCGCCGGGCCGCACGAAGTACTGCATCTCCATCTGCTCGAACTCGCGCATCCGGAAGACGAAGTTGCCCGGGCTGATCTCGTTGCGGAAGCTCTTCCCGATCTGGGCAATCCCGAAGGGGACCTTCTTGCGGGTCGACTCGCGGACGTTCTTGAAGTTGACGTAGCTGCCCTGGGCCGTTTCGGGGCGCAGGTAGACGATCGCCGCCTCATCCTCCACCGGGCCCATGTACGTCTTGAACATCAGGTTGAAGCGGCGCGGCGGCGAGAGCTTCCCGCCGTCGACCGGGCATTTCAGCCCCAGGCGCTCGACGATCCCGGGGTCCGCGATGTCGGTCTGGGTGAGCTCTTCCGTGCCCGGCAGCTCGTCGAGGCGGTAGCGCCGGCGGCATGATGCGCATTCGACAAGCGGGTCGCTGAACGACCCGACATGGCCCGAGGTCACCCAGACCTGCGGGTGCATGAGGATGCCGGCGTCGACGCCCACCACGTCGTCGCGCTCCTGGACCATCGCCCGCCACCAGGCGCGCTTCACGTTGTTCTTCAGCTCCACGCCGAGCGGCCCGTAATCCCACACGGCGTTGATGCCGCCGTAGATCTCCGACGAGGGGAAGACGAAGCCGCGCCGCTTCGCGAGGCTGACGATGATGTCGAGGTTCGCGACTGCGGGCGCGACGGCGTTCGGGTCTGGCTGGGGGTCGGTCACGGGATGCAGCTCCACGAGGGGCCCGCGCGTGGCATGCGCGGACGGGAGGAAGGTCTCGCGGATCGTACCAGACGCTCGTGCCGGCGCCGGAAGCGGTCGGGCGCTACCCGCCAGTTGCCGGTCGCGAGGCGGCCGACGCCGCGCGCTCCCCGTAGCCGGCCTTCACCTCCTCGAGGAACCGGCGCGAGCGCGTGTCGCGCTCCATGACGTGGCGCACGAAGGTGCCGAGCCGCTCCTCGACTTCGCGCTCCACCGCCGGCGGCAGGCGAAGTCCGGCAATCGCCTCCACGTCCATGCGCTGGTATGCCTTGAGCACCTTGAGCGCGTCGGTCGAGAGCCCGGATGCCATCGCCGATGGGCCCGGGTGATCGGCGCACAGGACCCCGCCGAGCGCGGGAACCCAGCGGACCGCGTCGTCGGGCGCGAGAAGCCGGTCGCACTCGACGCAACGGTCCACCTCGGGCCGAACCCCGAGCTCGTCGCACAGGCGCATCTCGAACCAGCGGGCCACCCGCGCCGGCGCCATTCCCGCATCGAGCAGCTCGTACGTCCGCCGGAGGAGCAGGTAGACCGGCAGCGCGGCGTGGCGCTCCTCGAGCGAGCGCTCGGCGAGCTCGGCGCAGTACCACGCCGTGGCGGTCACCTCGAGGCGGTCGCGAAGGCCGAGCCAGGTGTGCTGCATCGTGACCTGGGTGACCACGTCGAACGTGCGCCCGCGGGCCAGCTGGATCCGCAGCTCGGCGAGCGGCTCGAGGGCCCCGCCGATCCGGCTCGTCGGGCGCCGGATCCCCTTCGCGATCGCCTTGATCTTCCCGAGCTCGGGCGTGAGAAGCGTCAGGATCCGGTCGGCCTCGCCGAAGTCGAAGCGCGAGAGGACGATCGCGTCGGTGACGTAGAGGCGACGGCCGGGCACCTCCGCACGGTACCATCCGCCCTCGCCGGCGGCACGAATGAAGAGCGAAGGTCGCGGCGGGCGCCATGGGTCGAGGACACGGGCAGGCGGCCGCACCAGTCGAGGTTGCTATCATCCTGCCCGTGCACCCCTCCCCCACCGCACTCGACATCCCGGAGCTGATCGCCGCCGTCGAGGACGAGATCCTGCGCCTCGTCGTGGATCGCGATCCGACCACGCACGGGATGTACGAGATGGTCCGCTACCACATGGGCCTCGACGGCTCCGGGTCGACCGGCAAGCGGCTTCGGCCGCTCCTCGGCCTCCTCGCGTTCGCGTCGATCACCGGCACGTGGGAGCGCGCGCTGCCCGGCGCGGCGGCCGTCGAGCTCGGCCACAACTTCAGCCTGATCCACGACGACATCGAGGACGGCGACCGCGAGCGACGCCACCGCACGACCCTCTGGGCCGTGCACGGGATCCCGCAGGCGATCAACACTGGCGACGCCGTCTTCGTGCTTTCGCGGATCGCGCTCCACCGGCTCACGTCCCTCGGCTTCGCCGACGCGACGGTCCTCCGCCTGATGCGCCTCTACGACGAGACCTGCCTCGCGCTCTGCGAAGGCCAGTACATCGACATCTGGACGAGCGAGCAC
Organism: Candidatus Limnocylindrales bacterium; assembly: GCA_038214375.1. Lineage (GTDB taxonomy): Bacteria > Chloroflexota > Limnocylindria > Limnocylindrales > CSP1-4 > CTSoil-043. Next base: position 27,182 of record JBBQRX010000017.1, on the reverse strand, counting down.
GACACGCCGATGACCGTCGACCTGTACTTCGACATGATCGGGCGCAAGACCGCGGCACTGATCTCGGCGAGCATCGAGGCGGGCGCGCTGCTCGCGACGAACGACGAGGCGGTGATCACGCGCTACCGGCAGTTCGGCTGGGCCCTGGGCCTCGCCTTCCAGCTCAACGACGACCTGCTCGGGATCTGGGGCCGCGAGCAGGCGACCGGCAAGGAGCCGTCCGACCTCGCGAAGCACAAGAAGACGCTGCCGGTCATCTACGCGCTCGAGCACGCGGCGCCCGGCGACCGGGATCGCCTCCTGGCGGTCTACGCCGACCCCGACCCGACGCCGGAGGCCATCGCGGAGGTGATGGCGATCGTCGACCGGACCGGTGCCCAGGACTACACGCGCTTGGAGGCGCGCCGGTGGCGAGACAAGGCCATCGCCGAGCTCGACGCGGCCGGCGTCGTCCTGCCCGACGCGCGCGAGAAGCTCGCGGAGATCATGCGAAGCGTCATCTCGGCGTGACCGAGGCCCTGCCGCCGCTCGGACCGCCCCGGGTCGAACGGCCGACGGTCCCAGCCTACGGGATCCCCGACACGCTCGAGGGGACGCTCCCCTGGTCGTGGGCCGAGGAGCGCCTCACCGCGGCGGAGACCTACTGGGTCACCACGACGCGCCCCGACGGCCGCCCGCATTCGATGCCGATCTGGGCCGCCTGGGCCGCCGGCCGACTCTGGTTCGAGGGCGGCCCGCTGACGCGGCGAGCGCGAAACCTCGAGGCGAACCCCGCGGTCTCTATCGGGATCGAGCTGCCGGGCGACGGCGCGGTGGTCGTCGAGGGGGTGGCCGTCCGTCTGGATGCGCCTCCCGACGAGGTCGCCGAGGAGCTGGTTGCCGCCTTCGCCAAGTACGCCCAGCCGCCGCGCGGGTACGCCGTGGGCCCGGCCAACTGGTCGAGCCCGGAGGGCGGAATCTGGGCGGTCACGCCGCGGATCGTATTCGGCTGGTCCAGCTTTCCCGCGGATGCCACGCGCTGGCGGTTCGGCGACGGCTGAACCGTGCATATCGGCTCCTGATCAGCGATCCGTCTCGCTCGGCCCGTCGCTGCCTTCGATCACCGGGCGCTGTCGGACTGCGAGGACCTTGCCGGCGCGCCGGCCGTCCGTGGTCTCGACGGTGAGCGTCAGCTGGCCGACGCGAATCTCGTCGCCGGGCTTCGGGACGCGCCCGATCCGGTGGAACATGAGCCCCCCGAGCGTGTCGTACTCGTCGCGGTCCTCCAGGAGCGCATCCACGTCGAGGTCGTCCCACAGCTCCCCGAGCTCATCCACCGAGGCGCGCCCGTCCAGCCGGGCCTGGTCGTCGTCGAGGCGAACAACCATCGGCTCCTCTTCGTCGTACTCGTCCTGGATCTCGCCCACGATCTCCTCGAGGAGATCCTCGATGGTGACGAGGCCTGCCGTCCCGCCGTACTCGTCGAGCACGACCGCGAGGTGGACCTTGCGGCGCTGGAGCTCGTGGAGGAGGTCGTCGATTGTGATGGATTCCGGCACGAAGACCGGCGTGCGCAGGAGCGCGCGGATCGGCGGCGGATCGGCGGACGCCTCCTTGAGGAACTTGAGGAGGTCCTTCGCATAGAGGATCCCCACGACCTCGTCGACGGAGCGTTCCCAGACCGGCAGGCGGCTGTGGCCCTCGGCGATGATCCGGTCCACCGCCTCCTCGAAGGTGCCGTCCACCTCGAGCCCCACGATGTCCGTGCGTGGCACCATCACCTCGTGGACGCGGCGCTCGCCGAGCTCGATGACCGCGTGGATCATCTGCTCCTCCTCGGCCTCCAGGACGCCCTGCTCGCCGCCCCGTTCCACGATCAGCTTGAGCTCCTCGGCGCTGATCTGCGCCTCGGGCGAGACCTCCGCGCCCAGCGCCCCGGTCACCGCGTGCGTCAGCCCGGTGAGGAGGCTGATCAGGGGTCCGAGCACGTGGGCGATGATCTCGATCGGCTGCGACAGGGAGAGCGCGAATCGCTCCACGTGGGCAAGCGCGAGGGTCTTCGGGACGAGCTCTGCGAAGACGATCGTGAAGAGAGCGAGGATGACGGTGACGATGACGAGTGAGATGACGTGCGCGCCGCCCCGGAGCACGTCGATGCGCTCGAGAAGCGCCGACAGGCCTTCCACGAGGCTGACTGCCGCAAATGCGGACGCGAAGAAGCCGAGCAGCGTGAGTCCGAGCTGCGAGACGGCGAGGAAGCGCCCGGGATTGTCGAGGAGGCCCCGGACCCGCCGCGCCGCGCGATTCCCCTCGTCGACGAGCTGGTCGACCCGGCTGTGCCGGATCGAGACGAGCGCGATCTCCGCCGCGACGAAGAACGCCTCGAGGAGGGTCAGCAGGACGATGATGCCCAGCTGGATGAGGAGGTCCATCAGCGGTCGGGCGTCGGTTCGCCGGGCGTCGCCGTCGCGCTGGACGTCGCCACCTCGCCGGGCGTCGCCGTCGCGCTGGGCGTCCGCTCGCCGGGCGTGGCGGCCGCGTCGGACGGCCGGCGGATCTCACGGATCCGCGCCGGCACGCCGACCGCGAGCATGCCCGCGGGGACGTCGCGCGTGACGACGGCGCCGGCGCCGGTCTTCGCCCCGTCTCCGATCGTGACGGGGGCGCGCAGCATCGTGTCGACGCCCAGGAAGACGCGCTCCCCGATCTCGGTGTGATGCTTCCTCACGCCGTCGTAGTTGGCGGTGATCGTGCCCGCCCCGACGTTCGTGCCGGCGCCGACGTGCGCGTCGCCGAGGTAGCTCATGTGGTGCTGCTTCACGCCGCGCTCGAGCCGGCTGTTCTTCACCTCCGCGAAGTTGCCGAGCTGGACGTCCGGCCCGATCGAGCTTCCCGCCCGGAGGTGGCTGAACGGTCCGACCGTGGTCCCCTCCTCCACCGTTGCGCCCTCCAGGACGCTGGCCCAGACGGCGCAGCGGGGGCCCACGTCGCTGTCGACGAGCTGGCTGCCCGCCCCGATCCGGCTCCACTCGCCCACCCGCGTCCGGCCTCGCAGGATCACGTTCGGCTCCAGGGTCACCTCGCGCGCGAGAACGACCTCGGCGTCGACGTACGCGGTCGCCGGGTCGTGCATCGTCACGCCCGCTCGGAGCCAGCCGAGATTGATCCGTTCGCGCAGCATCGCAGTCGCCTCGGCGAGCTGGGCGCGATCGTTGATCCCGTCGAGCGCGCCGTCGTCGGGCGCCTCGTGGGCGACGACCCAGCGCCCGTCCGCCCCCGCGAGGTCGACCAGCCCGGTGATGTAGTACTCGCCCGTCGCGGCAGAGGGCGTCAGGCGCCCGACCGCCGCCCGGAGCCAGGCCGCGTCGAACGCGTAGATACCCGCGTTCACCTCGCTGACGACGAGCTCGTCCGGGCTTGCGTCGCTGGCCTCCACGAGTCGGGCGACGCGCGCTCCGTCCGGCGTCCGAATCACCCGGCCGAGCGCACCGGGCTCCCAGGCTTCGAACGAGACGAGCGCGATCGCGGCGTGGCCGGCGCGCCGCGCGTCCAGCACGCGGGTCACGAGGTCAGCCTCGATCAGCGGCACGTCGCCGTTGAGGACGACGACCTCGGCCGCGTCCGTCGGGACGGCAGCCAGCGCGGCCCGAACGGCGTCGCCCGACCCGGCGGGGCGCTGCTGGAGCGCGAACGTGACCCCGGCCGGGAACGCGTCGCGAACCGCGGCCGTCGCCGGCGACGTCACGACGACCGGGTCGCGGCCGGTCGCCAGCCGCGCCGCGTCGAGGACGTAGGCAAGCATCGGTCGCCCGCAGAGCGGGTGCAGGAGCTTGGGGAGGGCCGACAGCATCCGCGTTCCGAGCCCGCCGGCCAGGACGACGGCGACCGGCCCGCCCGTGTTCGAATCCGGGCGTTTGCCGTCCGGCGTGGGAGGTTCAGTGGGCATCTGGTGTCCGGGGATCGTAGGGGCGCGCGAGCACGGGTGTCAAACGCGTCGGACGGATGTGACCGCGCGGCGGGCGGCGCGGTCGCGTGTCCGCGCTCAGCCGGCGATCCGGGCGATCGCCTCGATCTCGACCCGGCCGCCCTTCGGCAGCGCGGCGACGGCGACCGTCGAGCGCGCCGGCGGCGGGTCGGTGACGAAGCGCGCGTAGACGGCGTTGACCGCCGCGAAATCGGCCATGTCGGCGAGGAAGATCGTGGTCTTCACCACGTCCGCGAACGTGATGCCCGCGGCCTCGAGGACGGCGGTCAGGTTCCGGAGCGCCTGCTCGGCTTGGGCCCCGACGTCGCCGGCCACGAAATCGCCGGTCGCCGGGACGAGGCCCAGCTGCCCGGAACAGAACAACAGACCGTCGGCGCGGATCGCCTGGCTGTACGGCCCGATCGCTCCGGGTGCGTGCGGGGTCGAGATCGCGATGCGCGACATCAGGTGCCTCCCTCGTGCGTGGTTGCAGCGTGTGCGCCCGAACCGGCGCCTTCGGCGTCGCCAGGGCCGCTCGGACCGGCCGAGCTGCCCGCGTCGTCTGCGGCACCGACAGCCTTGCCCGGGCGGGCCACGATGAACCGTGTCGCCAGGACGAGCGCCGGTCGATCGCCCGGTGCCTGCAGGTCGCCCGCGGCAAGGGCCGCGCGGACGTCGGTCGCGACCGCCTCTGCGGCCTCGAGCGAAGGATAGAGGACCCACAGCGTGGGGCCGGAACCGGACTGCCCGACCGGCCGGCTCACGCGTCGTCCCAGCGCGCGGCGGAACGCCACGAGCGCCGGCGCGACGGCAGCGGTCGCGGGTGCGAGATCGTTCGCCACGGCCATGATCCCGGCTCGCTCGGCGAATCGGGCTGACGACATGCCCGCGCCAAGCTCACCGGCAAGGTGGCGCGACGAGACGAGCGCGGCGCCGGAGCCCGGCCGGGACCCTTCGGCGAACGCCGCGTAGACGGCGCGCGTCGAGACGCCGATCCCGGGCGTGACGAGCAGCACGGCCGGCGCCGGGCCGCGGGGCGCCGGCACGGGCGTGACGCGCTCACCCCGCCCTTCCACGAGCGCCCAGCCATCGGCCAGGAAGAACGGCACGTCGGATCCCAGGCTGGCCGCGATTGTCATGCGCTCCGGGAGCGAGAGCACGTCCTCGACGCCCCACGCCTCGAGCGCCGCCTCGAGCGCTGCCGCGGCATCGCTGCTCCCGCCCCCGAGCCCGGCCGCGACGGGGACCCGCTTGTCCAGCCGGGCCGCGAGCGCGGGGAGGGCCGCGTCAATGCCCCGGGCGCGGCAGGCCGCTCGCGCGGCCGCGATCGCCCGAAGGACAAGATTGTCGTGGGGGGGGCCGACCTCGGCGACCTCGGCGCCGGTGACGTGCAATCGATCGCCCGCGGCGAAGGCCGGTGCGACCGCGAGCCGGTCGGCGAGCTCGAGCAGAACCATCACCGAGTGGAGGGCGTGGAAGCCGTCCTCACGCCGTCCCGTGACCGCGAGCGTCAGGTTCAGCTTGGCCGGCGCGACGCGGACGACCGGCGTCACACGGCGGAGCGCGTCGGTCATCGCAGGCGGCTCAGGCGGGCACGGGGTGGGCGTCGTCGCCGGGGTCGGGGCTAGCGCCGTCGTCGGCCTCGGTGCCCGCGCCGTCCGGTTCGGTCATTTCCGCCTCGGTCCGCGTGCCGCGCCGGCCCCGGTTGTCCGGGGGAAGCGGTCCGAGGACGCCCAGCAGCCCGATCCATTCGGCAACCGAGAGCGTCTGCGGGCGCCGGTCGCCGGCGATCCCGGCCGCAGCGAGCGCCGCGTCCACTCGATCCTGGCCGACCGGGAGCTGTCGGCCGAGCACGTTGCGGAGCATCTTCCGGCGCTCGCGGAAGCCCGCCTGGACGAGCCGCCAGAGGTGATCCTCCATCTCCGCGGGGAGCCGGCCGGGTCCGTCGGCGGGTCGCACGTCGAGGGCGAGGATCGCGGATTCGACCTCCGGGGCCGGCTCGAACGCGTCACGTGGCACGGTTCGGACCACGGACGCTGCGGCGTGGTACTGGACGAAGACCGAGAGGTAGCTCATCGCGCCCGGTTTGGCCGCGACGCGCTCGGCCACCTCCCGCTGGACCATCAGGATGCAGCGTTCGGGGCGCGGCTCGACGCCCAGGAGCCGGTGGAGGATGGGGCTCGTCACGTGGTATGGCAGGTTCGCCACGACGTCGAACGGCGGGACCAGGAGCCGCGGCAGGTCGGCGTCGAGGATGTCCGCGGCAACCAGCCGAAGCGTTCCGGGCGGGTTCGGAGTCGGCGGGCGCGGCCCGTCCTCGGCCGCGGCGATCGCGGGCTCGAACGCGGCGGCGAGATGTTCGACCATCCCGCGATCCAGCTCGACCGCGGTGAGGGCAGCGCCGGCCTCGAGGAGGCCGCCGGTCAGGATCCCGAGCCCGGGTCCGATCTCGAGGACGGTCCGGCCGGGCGAGGCGCCGGCCGCGTCGAGGATCGCCTCGAGAATCTCGACGTCCACCAGGAAGTTCTGGCTGAACCGGCGCTGGGGCCGCAGCCCGGCCGCCCGGAGCGTGCGGCGGACGGCGGCAGGATCAAGCCGGGCCCCGCTCACCGCGCGCTCCCGCGGACCGGGTCGGCACGCTCGCCGCCGGCGGCGTCGCGCTCGGCGGACAGAGCCGCCTCATAGGCCCGCGCCCCGGCACCGCGGCGGGGAGGGCGGCGCGTATCGGGTGCCCCGGCCGGGCGTACCAGCGGCCATGCCGGCCGCGCGCCGAGGTCGCTGCCGGCACGCTCACCCGCGGCGAACCGGCGCCAGCCGGCCGCCCCGATCATCGCCCCGTTGTCCGTGCACAGGTCCGGCCGCGGGATGAAGACCGGCAGGCCGCGGGCCGCCGCGCCCGCCGTGATCCGCTCGCGGAGCGCCTCGTTGGCGGCAACCCCACCGCCGAGGACGAGGGCCTCTGCGGCCGTCTCGTCCGCCGCGCGAAGGGTCTTGGTCGCGAGCACGTCCACGACCGCCTCCTGGAAGCCCCATGCCAGCTCCGCAACACGGATGGGGTCGAGGCGGCCGCCCGCCTCCGTTGCCGGCCGGCCTGCCGCCGCAAGCTCGCCCTCGACCTGGCGCCGGAGCGCGGACTTGAGCCCGGAGAAGCTGAAGTCGTACGAGTCGCCCAGCCACGCACGCGGGAGGTTCGCGTCGCGGCGGCGCGCGCCCGTGGCGGCGGCCGCGATCGCCGGGCCGCCCGGGTAGCCGAGGCCCAGCAGGCGCCCGGCCTTGTCGAACGCCTCCCCGGCTGCATCGTCGACGGTCTCGCCGAGCAGCCGGTAGGCGAGGTGGTCGCGCATCTCGACGAGGAACGTGTGCCCGCCGGAGACCACGAGCGCCACGAGCGGGAACGGCGGCGCCGGACGCTCCGGCTCGTCGGGTTCGAGCAGCCAGGCGGCGTACAGGTGCCCCTCGAGGTGGTTGACGCCGACGAGCGGACGCCGGTGCGCCCATGCCAGAGTCTTGGCGAACGCGACGCCGACGAGGAGCGAGCCGGCAAGGCCGGGCCCGGCCGTCACCGCGATCGCGTCGACCTCGGGGATGGTGACGCCGGCGCTCCCGAGGACCTCGCTCAACGCCGGCACGATCCAGCGCAGGTGGGCGCGCGCGGCAAGCTCCGGCACGATGCCGCCTGCCGGGGCGTGGAGCGCGATCTGGCTGGCCACGGCCTGGGCCACGATCCGGCGGCCATCCGCAACGAGCGCCACGCCCGTCTCGTCGCAGGAAGACTCGATGGCGAGAACGAGGGACTCCCGGGTGGTCACTCCCCGCCACCCGCGGGCGGCATCAGGCGGCCCGGCTCAGTCGAATCTGCCTCGGGAAGCGCCGCGAGCTCCGTGGCGAGCGCCGCGAGGCGGGTCCGCATGCCCGGCGACAGCAGCGGCTCGGTGGTCATGATCAGCGCGTCCTCGTGGTCGTCGCTGTAGTAGCGGGGGCGGATCCCGACGGGTCGGAAGCCGTACTTCTCGTACAGCCGGCGGGCCGGCAGGTTCGACAGGCGGACCTCGAGCGTCGCCTCGCTGGCCCCGCGCGCGATCGAGAGGTCCAGCGCGGCGGTCAGGAGACGCTCCCCGATCCGGCGGCGGCGCCAGGCCGGCGCAACCGCGAAGGTCGTGATGTGCGCCTCGTCCACCATGAGCCAGATGCCGGCATAGGCGACGACCTCGTGCGCGACGCGCACGACGAGGTACCTCGCCAGCTTGTTCGTCTCGAGCTCCGCCCGGTAGGCGTGCTCCGGCCACGGCGTGGTGAAGCTTGCGCGCTCGATCGCCTGCACGGCCGGCAGGTCGTCGAAGGTCATGGGCTCGATCACGAGCCTCACGGGCGGGCGGGCGACCACGTCGTTGTTCCCCCGGCGCCGACGGCACCCCGCGGCAGCGAGACATACTCGGGCACCACCCGCGCCGGGTCGTCCGCGCGGCCCGCGGCCAGGCGCGCGGCACCGAGCCGGAGCAGGACCCCCGGGAAGCGGTCCGTCGCGTCCGCGCCGCGCGCCGTGGCGGCGTCCCCGGCGCGCCCCGCGAGATCCACCGCGACCGGAACCGCGCCCGGCGAAAGGTCGAGTGCCCGGTCGCCGGTTACCAGCCGCGTGTCGCTCGCCGTGACGACGTAGAGGCCGGCCGGGCCGGCCGGCAGCAGCAGCTCGAACCGGGCCGGATCGGTCGAAGGATCCGCCTCGGCGGCCGCAGCGAGGAGCGCTGCGCCGGTCCCGATCGCGACCAGCGGTCGTCCGAACGCGACCGCGAGCGCCTTCGCGGTGGCGAGCCCGACACGGAGCCCGGTGAACGCTCCCGGGCCGGTTCCGACAACGATGCCGGCCAGGCGCGAGAGCGACTCGCGCTCCAGTCCCCGTCCGGCGAGGATCGCGTCGAGACGCGCCAGCAGCTCTTCGACGTGACGGTGGCCCGCCGGCCACGTGTCTGCCGCGTCGAGGGTCCCGTCCGGCGTCCCGAGAGCCAGCACCGTCCGGGACGTCGCGGTGTCGATCGCGAGCAGGAAAGCCGCAGCGTGCCCCGCGGTCACGCGAGCGCCTCGAGCAGCCTGGCATGGCGGGCGTCGGTCGCCCGGCAGACGAGCGTCCGCGGATCGTCACCGGATCCGTCGAGCCGGATCTCCAGCCTGCCGGCCGGCAACACGGCGGACAGGTTCTCGGCCCACTCCACCACGGTGACGCCCCCGGAGGTCCGCTCGTCGAGCAGCCCGGCCCCGATCGCGTCCTCCGGTCCGGCGAGGCGGTAGCCGTCGAGGTGGAAGAGGGGCAGCCGTCCCTGGTGCTCCGCGACGAGGACGTACGTCGGCGAGCTGACCGGGCCGACGACGCCCAGGCCGAGGGCGATCCCCCGGGCGAGCTCCGTCTTGCCCGCGCCGAGCGGGCCGCTGAGCGCGATCAGGTCGCCCGCCGTCGCGGCGCTCCCCAGGCGCTCGCCGAGCGCGCGGGTCGCGGCTGGGCTGGGCGCGAGCAGCCGGAGCTCGGGCGGGGCAGCAGTCATCCGCAGAGCCTACCCGCTGGCGACGGGGACGGCGAACCGCTCCAGCTCCCCGATCGGGATCGCAACCGTCCGGCCGTCATCGAGGCGGACGAGGCCGGTCTCGGCCGTGATTCCCCCGCGCACGCGGCGAATCCCGCCGGGTCCGACCCAGCGGCCCTCGAGGCCTGCCTCGGATCCACCCCGGACGATGATACGGTCCGGCTCGGGCAGCGGCAGCGCGAGGACCGCGGGGAGGAGCAGGAGTGGCGGGTCGCCGACGAGCCCGACCACCGAGCCGGCGGCCGCGGCCAGCACCGCCCGGACGGCCGCGGGGAAGGCACGCCGGAGGTAGGCTCCCGCCACGAGGACCCCGAACGGCGCGAGGCGGTGCAGGCCTGCCTGCTGGCGCGCCGCAGATGCGACCAGGTCGCGACGGTCGCGCTCGGCCAGCGATCCCACCACGGCGCCGTGGATCCCCATCGCGCGCGCCCGGGCCAGCGCCTCCGCGTCCACGCGGCCCGGCAGCACCACCACGCTGCCGGCCAGTGCGACGTCGAGCGCAAGGCGCGGGTCGGAGTCCTCGGGGAGGACCACGAGCCGGCCCGAGTGCGGCTCCCCGAGCAGCTCGGTGGCGGCGAGACCCGCGCCGTCGACCTCCAGCACCAGGGCGACCCCGGGCTCGACCTCGAGGACCCGCCCGTCCGACGGCGCGTGGAGGCGGTCGGGATGCGCGCCGGTCGCCAGGCGCCGGCGGCCGTCGTGCTCGAAGAGCAGCTCCCCGGCCGGAGCTCCGGGATGCCGGCCGGCACGGGCATGCTCGCCGGGCAGCCACGTGCCGGGCAGCGGGATGCCCTGGTCCGCGCCATCGCGCGGGCTGGGCGCCTCGACGAGCCGCGGGTCGCGGATGCGCTCGGCCAGCACGTCGCCGACGCGCACGTCGTCTCCTGGGACCGCCGTCACCCGGTCACCCGGTTGCAGTTCGAGGCGGATCCGCGGTCGCGACACGAGGATCGCACGGGCGGGGATGAGATCCAGCAAGCCCGTCACGCGTCGCGCTCCGGCCAGAGCGCCCGCTCCCACGTCCCCAGCAGCTCGCGGCGACGGTCCGGGCGTTCCGGGAGCCGCAGCGGAATGTCCCGGAAGTCGAGCAGCAGCCCGGCCAGGCCGCCGCTCACGGCGACCTGGAAGCGGCGACCGCGCGGACCGAGCTCCGGGGTCCCCCGGAACCCGAGCTCAGCCGTGCCGCGCGCGCCGGGCGGCAGGTCGACGAGCGTGAGGCCACCCGCCACCATCTCGATCTCGGATTGCGCGCCATCGCTCTCGAGGACCAGGCGACCGGCCGGGCGATTCGGCCGCAGGCCCCGGGGCGTGATGATGGTCCCGACCGGCAGGAGGAGGTCCGCCGCGAGATCGGCGAGGAGCGCATCGCGCTCCGCGTCGTCCTCGATCGTCCCGATCGGGCCGAGGAGCCGCGCGTGATCGATCGCGACCTGCACGGCGCCCGGCCGACGGACCACGTCGGCGACGACGTGCGCGGAGGCCGGCCCCGGGATCGCCGACCACGCCCCGCCCGCCCCCACCACGAGGTCGACTCCGTCGCTGCCGAGGAAGGGATCCGAGGCCGAGAGGAGGCGCTCCAGCGCGGCCCGCAGCATCGCCGCCCGAAGGAGGGCGCCGTCCCCGTCCAGGTCGCTCCACGGCGCGACGGCGAGCTCGGCCAGCCGATCGCGGAGCCGCGCACGGTCGAGGGCCTGGGTGAACCAGTGATCGACGCGGTCGATCGACCCCGGGCGATCCATCCGGAACAGCCCGGCGTCCGGCACCTCGACGATCTGCACGGCGGCGCCCGTTCGGCCGTCGTCCGTGGGAACCGGCGCGGCCACGATGCGGGATGCGCCGGACGCGCCGATCTCGAGGATCTCCACCCGGAGGCCGAGGACCCGGGCGAGCGAGCCGGCGGCGGCCTCCAGCGCGCTGCGGCTGTCGTCGGGGCCGCTTCGAGCCGCCGCGAGCGCGGCCCGGAGCGGAGAGCCGGCCAGCTGGCCGGCCGTGCTCACCGGGGCAGGCAGCCGCATGAGGTCCGGCCCGTGCCGGAGCGCGACCAGCGGCGCGTCGGGCACGGGACCCGCCAGGAAGACCCGGCTGCCGGGCCGCCGGGCCGCGACGCCGGCCGCCACGACCGCAAGCTCCGTCGCGAGCTCTCGCTCCTCCGCGCCGGGCGGATCGGCGACCCCGACGAGCATCGCGGCGACGCCCGGGCGCGTCGCGATCCGGGTGAGCTCGAGCGGGTCCGTGCGTTCGGCGCTCCCGGCGACGACGTTCCATCCGGCACCCGCCGCGGCCTCCTCCAGGCGCGCCCGTGTCCGCTCGGTCGCGGCGATCACGGCGAGCGTCTCCGCCGGACGGCTCCGCGCGACGAGCCGGGACAGGCGCGCGGGGCCCTTCCGGCCCCCCTCGTGGCCGCTCCCGATCACCCCGATTACGTCCGGGTCGGCCGACGCGACGCGCGCGGTCAACAGGTCGATGAGCGCGTCGGGGCTGCTGCCCGCAGGGAGAGCCGTGGCCGCCAGGAGGCGCCAGCGCCCCTCGACCCGTCCCACCAGCGACCCGGCGAGGGTGGCCGAGCCATGGTCCAGCGCACAGAATGCGGACGAGGGGTCGTCCGCGGCCGCGGACGTCCCGCGGCTCACGCGTCCCAGACCGATTCCTCGTCGAGCTCCTGGAGTCGGTCGATCAGCTGCTCGATCCCGACCTCGTCCGCGAGCAGCGCGCTCGCCGGCGCGTTCCCGCCCCCGAAGATCTGGCGCAGGAGCGGGTCGAAGAAGGTCATGGCGCTCCCGGCGAGCCCGCCGTCGGGCATGCTCGCGTGGAGAAACAGCACGGCAGTCCCCGTCATGCCTCGCAGCTGGATCTCCCGAGCGACCTCCTCCACGAGCGCGGCACGATGTTCGTCGCCGGGGAAGAAGGGAAGCGTCACGCGGGCGCTCCGGCCCGGGGCGCCGGCTGTGCGGCGAGAGCGAGCCGGAATGCCTCGTAGGCGACCGCGCCGCGGAGGGCGAACGTCACCCGGGTCATGTGCGGCGAGCGAGCGAGCTCGGACCGGACGGCCGCGACCGCGACACGGGCGCCTTCCGCGATCGGGAAGCCGCCCACGCCCGTTCCGAGCGCCGGGATCGCAAGCGTCTCGGCGCCGAGCTCGCGGGCCCGCGCGAACGCGTTGCGGACGGCGCGGTCGATCGTGTCGGAATCGGTCCGGCGGTCGTTGTCGAGCGAGACCGCGTGGATGACCCATCGGGCTGCGAGCGATCCGCCGCCGGTGACGATCGCGTCGCCGAGGGCGGCCGGGCCCTGGCGCACCGCGGCGAACTCGATGGCGTCGCCGCCCTGACGCTTGATCGCGCCCGCGACACCGCTCGCCATCCACAGGCTCGTGCTCGCCGGGCTCACGATCGCGTCCACCTCGAGGTCACAGATGTCCCCATTCCAGAGCGCGATCTCCGCCATGGCCCCCGGTCCTGAGTGAGCGTGGAGATGCCGACCGCTGCGGCCGGCGCAGTGTACACCCGGGTCAGTCGCGCAGACATCCCGGCGACCACTTCCCAGCTGATCGTGGTGCGTTCCTGCGCCAGCTCCGCGGCCGTGATCCGCAGGTCACCCTGCTCGCCGAGGAGCACGAACTCGTCGTCTGGCGTGACGGGCGGCCCGGGCACGTCGGTGACGTCGGCCATCACCGCGTCCATCGCGACCGTTCCCACGAGCGGCACCCGGCCGCCGCGGACGAGCGCCGTCGCGCGGTTGCCGAGCCCGCGGGCCCAGCCGTCCGCGTACCCGACCGGGAGCGTCGCGATCCGGCTCGGGCGCGCCGTGACGAAGCTCGGGCCGTAGCCCACGCCCTCGCCGGCGGGCAGGTCCGTCACCCGCACCGGCCGTGCGTGGAGCGAGAGGACGGGCCGCATCGAGTCGTGGATGGCGGCGCCCGCCGGGGCCACCGGGAGCCCCTCCGGCACGATCCCGTAGAGTGCCAGCCCGACCCGCAGCCCGTCGAACAGGGGTCGCTCTCCACCGACGTGTCGCTCGACCGCGAGCAGGCCGCCGGACGCCAGCAGGTGGCGGTGCGGGGCCGGGTGTCCGGCGGCGGCCAGGGCGGCGAGAGCAGCCTCGAAGCGTGCGACCTGGCGGGCGGTCCGGTCCGCATCCTCGGGCGCCTGGAGGTGCGACCACGCCCCGTCGAAATGGGTCCCGGGCACCGCCGCGAGCGCCCGAACGGCGGCGACCGCGTCGTCGGGCTCCAGCCCGTCGCGGCCGAGCCCCGTCTCGATCCCGACGTGCACGGCGAGCTCGCCGAGCCGCCCGCGCGCGCGCCGGCGGGCACGGACGTACGCTGCCAGGCCGCGTGCCCAGACGACGCTGTCACCGGCCGCGAGCGCGATCCCCGCCCGGGCCGCCTCCGCAACGCCATCCGGCGGGACCGGGAAGAGGATGAGGATCGGAGCAGCGATGCCGGCGGCACGCAGCGCGAGGGCCTCGTCGAGCGTCGCCACGCAGAGACCGCGCGCCCCCGCCGCGAGCGCCGCGTGTGCGACCGGGACGGCGCCGTGGCCGTACGCGTTGGCCTTGACGACGGCCTCGACGAGCGTGCCCGCCGGGAGCGCGGCCACGATCGCCCGGACGTTCCCGGCGAGGCGGGCGAGATCGATCTCCAGCCAGGCCGTGCGCGGGAGGGGCGGCAGCCCGGCGGCCCGGAGGCGCGCCTCGATCGGCACCGCCTCCCCGGTCATCCGGCGGGCTTCCCGAATCCAAGCGGGGGGCCGCCCGCCCGTCGCGCAGCGTCCACGGCGAGGCGATGACGTGCGCGGGCGATCTCGATCGGGAGGTCGCCCGCCAGGAGCCCCGCGTCGCCGAGTCGATGCCGGACCGCCTCGCCCGCCAGCCCGTGGAGATGGACGCCCAGCCGCGCGGCATCGTAGGGCGCGAGGCCCTGGGCGAGGAGCCCCCCGATCGTGCCGGACAGGACATCGCCCGTGCCGCCGGTCGCGAGGGCCGGGTTCTCGAACGTGGCAACGGCCGCCGAGCCGTCCGGGGCCGCGATGACCGTGTGCGCGCCCTTGAGGACGACGACCTGGCCCCAGGTACGGGACGCGTCCCGGGCGGCCGCGAGCCTGGCGGCATCGTCGTCGGCGAGGTCTCCGTCGGCGCCCGGTTCGACGCCGGCGGCGGCGCGCAGGCGGCTGAACTCGCCCGCGTGGGGCGTGAGCACGCACGGCCGCACCACGCCCTCCCACCATCCATCCTCGGCGGCGAGCGAACGGAGCGCCTCCGCATCGACCACCGCCGGGCTCGCATCGTCGCGGGCGCCTGCCGCGAGGATGCCGCGGATCAGCCCGGCCGACGCGAGCGACGGCCGCAGGCCCGGGCCGATGACGAGGGCGTCGTGCTCGTGGTCGAGGATTCGCGCCAGGGCAGGCTCCGGGTCCACCTCCTCGACGTCGTCCTCCACGAGCGCGAGCGTCGTGGCCTCGACGACCTTCGCCGCGAAGAGCGGCTGGAGCGACTCCGGAACGGCCAGGGTGACGAGCCCCGCGCCCACGCGTCCCGCCGCCTGGCAGACGAGGAGCGCCGCGCCCGCGTAGTCGAGCGATCCGGCCATCACGAGCAGCTTGCCGAACGTGCCCTTGTGGCCTCGCTCCGGGCGCGCAGGCAGGAGGAGCCCCGCGCTCCGGTCGTCGAGGCGCTCGGCCGGCCCGGCTGCCGGGGTCGCGATCTGGTGCTCAGCGGCCATCGCCCGACTCCCCCGCCGCTTCACCGAGCACCGCAGCCTCGCGGCCGAGGGCGCGGAGGCGTTCCATCCGGCGAAGCAGCGCAGCCTCGCGCTCGCCCAGCCGCTCCTCGATGTCCGGCGGGAAGATGTAGCGGCCGCCTGCGGTGCGGACCCCGAACGCCACCGCGAGCGCGTATTCGCGTTCATGGGTGATGCTGACGGCGACGCGCGCCAGCCCCAGCTGGTCGGCGCGAGCGGCCGCCCTGCCGTGCAGGACGACGGCCGGCTGGCCGGTCGGAAGTCGCTCGATCTCGATCTCGACCCAGCCCACGCCCCGGACGCCGAGCCCCAGCACCTTGCTGACGGCCTCCTTGGCGGCCCACCGGCCGGCGAATGTCTCGGGGCGCCCACGCACGTAGGCGGCCTCCCGCGACGTGAGCACGCGCCGGACGAACCGGTCGCCGAAGCGCGCCAGCGCATCCCGGATCCGCTCGACGCGGACGATGTCGAGCCCGAGCTCGGCCGTGCCCTCCGGGAGCCGCGCGTCCGGCGTGGCCACGGCCTACTCGACCGTGACCGATTTCGCGAGGTTGCGCGGCTGGTCCACGTCCGTCCCGCGGGCGACGGCCGCGTGGTACGCGAACAGCTGCAGCGGGATGATGGCGAGGATCGGCCCGAGCGTCTCGTGGGTGGACGGGACCCACATGATGTCGTCTGCGAAGCGCTCGATCTGATCGTCGCCCTCGGTCGCGACCGCGATCACCCGGGCGTCGCGGGCGCGGCCCTCCATGATGTTGCTGACCAGCTTCTCGTAGACCGACGAGCGCGTGGCGACCGCCACCAGCGGACACTCGGCGTCGAGGAGGCTGATCGGCCCGTGCTTGAGCTCGCCCGCCGCGTAGCCCTCGGCGTGGAGGTAGCTGACCTCCTTGAGCTTGAGCGCGCCTTCCATCGCGGTCGGATAGGTGTACCCGCGCCCGACGAACATGAAGCCCCGCGAGCTGACGTACCGCCGCGCGATCGGGGCGATTCCGCCGGCAGCGTCGAGCGCCCGCTGCGCGGCATCGGGAAGCGCCCGCAGGTCGGCGACCAGGGCCGTCTCGACCCCCCGGTCGAGCGTGCGGCGCAGCCGGGCGACCTGCGCCGCGACGAGGACCAGGGTCAGGACCTGGGTGGTGAACGTCTTCGACGCGGCGACCGCGACCTCCGGGCCCGCCTGGAGAAACAGGACCGCGTCGGCCTCGCGCGTGATGGCGGACCCGACGGTGTTCGTCACCGCGATGATCGGGCAGCCCTGCTCGCGGGCGTAGCGGGTCGGCGCGATCGTGTCGGCGGTCTCGCCGGACTGCGTCACCGCGATCACGAGCGTGCGGCCGTCGAGCGGCGGCGGGCTGTAGCGGAACTCCGAGCCGACGGTCACGCGGGCCGGCAGGCCGGTCCACTCCTGGATCGCGGCGGCACCGACCAGCGCGGCATAGAACGCGCTGCCGCAGGCGACGAGCTCCACGCGGTCCACTGCGGCGAGGGCCACGGCCATGCCATCGAGCTCATCGGTGCGGATCGTCGCCTCAGGGCCCAGCCGTCCGGCAAGGCATTGCCGGAGGGCCTGCGGCTGTTCGTGGATCTCCTTGAGCATGAAATGGTCGAAACCGCCCTTCTCGGCGGCCTCCGGGGTCCAGTCCACCCGGGTCACGAGCCGTTCGCGCGGCGCCCCGTCGACGCCCGTGATGACGGCGTGCGTCGGGCGGAGGTCGACGACATCGCCCTCCTCGAGGAAGATCACCCGGTCGGTGTGGGCGAGGATCGCGGCCACGTCGGACGCGATGAAGGCTTCGTCGTCCCCGAGCCCCACGACAAGCGGCACGTTCTGGCGCGCCCCGACGAGGCGGTCCGGCTCGCCGCTGTGCATGACGGCGATCGCATAGGCACCCTCGACGCGGCCCAGGGCCGCCCGCACCGCATCGGCGAGGTCGCCCGCGTAGGCCTCCTCCACGAGGTGCGCCAGCGCCTCGGTGTCGGTCTCGGAGGTGAGCACGTGGCCGCGCGCCTCGAGCCCGTCGCGCAGCTCGCGGAAGTTCTCGATGATCCCGTTGTGGATGACCGTGATCGTCCCGCTGCAGTCGACGTGCGGGTGGGCGTTGAGGTCGTTGGGCCTGCCATGGGTTGCCCAGCGCGTGTGGGCGAGGCCGATCCCCGCGTTCGGCGTCCGGTCGAGCAGTGCCGTGCGAAGGTTGGCCAGCTTGCCCGCCCGCTTCTCGACGAAGAGCTCGCCGGACTCGGTGACGAGCGCGATCCCCGCCGAATCGTAGCCGCGGTATTCGAGGCGCCGGAGCCCCTCGAGGAGGATCGGGCCGGCCGCCCTCGGACCCGTGTAACCGACGATTCCGCACATGCCGTCGAGAGCCTCCGTTGCGCCGACCGAACCTCGACGGCCGCGGAGCTAGTTTAGGCGGTTGCCCGCGAGAGCCGCGAGCTCGTCGGCCAGGATGCCGACCAGCGCCGGGTCCTGGCCCTCGACCATCACGCGGAGGACCGATTCGGTCCCCGAGGGGCGAACCAGGACGCGCCCGCCCCTCTCGAGCCGGGCCTCCGCGGCGGCAATCGCGCGGCGCAGCTCCGGGTCCGCCTCCCACTGCTCCTTGTGTCGGACGTGGATCGCGCGCTGCTCCTGTGGGAAGAGCGGCACCTCGGCGGCCAGCTCGTCGATCGAACGGCCGGTCCTGCCCAGGATGCCGAGCACTTCGAGCGCGGTGACCAGGCCGTCCCCGGTCGAGGCGTGGTCCATCACGATGACGTGGCCGCTCTTCTCGCCGCCGAGGTTCGCCCCGGTGACCTGCATCCCGTCGAGGATGTACTTGTCGCCGACCGGCGTCCGGACGATCTGCCCGCCCTGGGCGCCGAGAGCCATCTCGAGGCCGCCATTCGAGAGCACGGTCACGACCAGGATCCCGTGGGTGAGCGCGCCCCGTCCCAGCCGGTCGAGCGCGCAGAGACCCAGCAGCTGGTCACCGTCGACCACCTGCCCGTGGCGGTCGACCACCACCAGCCGGTCGGCATCGCCGTCGAGCGCAAGGCCGAGGTCGGCGCCACGGGCAACCACCTGCGCGGCCAGGTCCGCCGGCGCGGTGGCACCGCAGTGGACGTTGATGTTCTCTCCGTCGGGCTCGTTGTGGATCACGTCCACGCGGGCCCCCGTCGCGGCGAGGAGTTCCGGGGCCGTCACCCCGCCGGAGCCGTTCGCGCAGTCGAGGACGAGGTGGAGGCGGCACGGCGTCACTCGGGCGAGGCGCAACCGGTCCTCCCGGTAGCGGTCGACGAGGGCGGCGTCGGCCACCATCCGGCCGATCCCCGCGTTGCGCGGCCCGACGAGCTCCTCCGTCCGCCAGACCAGCTGCTCGAGGCGGTCCTCCTCCGCGTCGTCGAGCTTGAGGCCGCGGCCGTCGAGGACCTTCAGCCCGTTGTCGTCGGCCGGGTTGTGCGACGCCGAGACCATGATCCCCGCCGCGAAGGATGGAGTTCCCGCGAGGAAGGCGAGGGCCGGCGTCGGCAGCACGCCCGCGTCGTGGACGTCCGCTCCCATGCTGGCCGCGCCCGCCGCGATGGCCGCCACGAACATCTGCCCGGAGCGCCGCGTGTCGCGGCCCACGACAAGGCTGCCACCGGCACTCACGAGCTCGTGGGCGGTCGCACGTCCCAGCGCATAGGCCACGGTCGGCCGAAGGTCGACGTTGGCAATGCCGCGTATCCCGTCGGTGCCGAAGAGACGGCCCATCGTCACGGCGCCACGGACGGGGGCGGCGCCGATGGCGAGGCGGACGGAGAAGCGGACGGCGAGGGTGACGGCGGGGCAGGCGGGGTCACGGTCACGACAACCTCCGGCGGCGAGAGCGCGGTGAGGGACAGCGCCCCGGGCAGCGCGACCTGGGCAGTGACTGCGTGGGCCCCGGGACCGAGCCCCGCGACGTCCACGCTGGCCACGAGCCCCGCGCCGTCGAGCGCATTGAGGGCACCGACGGGCCCGCCGACCGTGGCGACCACCTGGTCCGCACCGAGGTCGTACCGCGTCGTGGGATCGGCGTTTCGAAGCGTGACCCCGACCTGGAACGACCGGGTGCCGATCTGCGGGCGGAGCGAGACGTTGACCCGGACAGTCCTGACCCCGAGGACCGTGACACCGGGCGGGAGGTCCAGGGCAACATCCGCGACGACGTCCCCGGTTGCACCGGCGATCGAGACCGGCCTGGTGTCGATCTTGACGAGCGTGGCGAGGAGCGCCGATTCGGCCTCGACGGTCACGAGCAGCGGGGAGGCGGTGATCCCGCTGACCAGGACGGCCGGGTCCGGCGTGCCCGCCACGATCGGGTTGACGGGGAGTGCCCGGGTCGAGAGCTGGCTGCCGATCTGGATCGTGACGCGGACCGAGCTGGGCTGCAGCTCGACCGTCGGGACCACGTCGCCGCGCGCGTCGACCGCGAGCAGGTCCACGACCTGGTTGATGTCGATGCCGGACGGCTGGATCCGGACGCGCGCCTCGGCGGCCGCGACCAGCACGACCGACGACTCCTGGCCGGTGACGGTGACCGTGTCCTGGGAGACGACGGGCTCGCGCACGTCGAGGCCTTCTGGCACCGTGCCGCGATCGACCTGCACGGCGACCGTCTTGCTCACGAGAGGATCGAGCCGGACCTGGATCCGGGACGGGCTGAAGTCGATCACCTGGACGCTGCCGGGGTCGGTCGCCCGGACGATGACCGGCACGCTGACCGGCGGCGAACCGGTCGCCACCGGTACCCCGGCGAGGTCGATGGTCGCCGAGAAGCTGGCGGTCGTCACGATGGGCCGATTCGTCCCGATGGCGAGGTAGCGGATCGAGGTCACGTCGTCGAGATTGCCGATGATGACGGCGTCGCCGGGCTGGTTGAGCACCTGGATCGGGATGCGGCCGGGAAACGTCTCGGCGCTCGCGGAGACGATCAGGCCGGCATACAGGAGGGTGGCAAGCAGGATTGCCGCGACCTTGAGGGGCCAGTTCCGGAAGACGAAGCCGACGATCCGACGCACGGCGCTCAGCGGCCCGCCCCGGCCGCCGCGTGGTCGGTTTCGTCGCGAACCTCGCCGACGACCGGAACCGGATCGTCGCCTTGGCGGGTCGCGCGCCGACGGTCGATCAGCGCGGCGCGCCGCAGGGCTCCCGGCCCCGGCGGAACCCGCGCGCCCGAGGCCCGGGAAGGGAGCCGCCCGCGAAGCGCGGCCCCAGCGGCGTGCTCGGGGAGCATCGAGGCGAGGATGGCGCGTACGAGCTGCGGCTCGTCGAGGTTCCGGCGGATCCGGGCCCGCTCGACGATGCTCGCCTGGCCGGTCTCCTCGGAGACGACCACCACGAGCGCGTCGGTCTGCTCCGTGATCCCGAGCGCAGCCCGGTGCCGCGTGCCGAAGCGCTCCGCCTGGAGCGTCGTCTCGGCGAGCGGCAGGACGGCGCCGGCAGCCACGATCGTGGTGCCCCGGATGATCACGGCGCCATCGTGGAGGGCGCCCTTCGGCGTGAAGATCGCCTCGAGCAGGTCCGCGGACAGATCGGCGTGGACCATCACGCCCGTCTCGGCGATCTCCTCGAGGCCGGTGTCCCGTTCCACGACGATGAGCGCCCCGAAGCGCGAGCCTGCGAGATGCGTCGCCGCTCGCGCGACAGCGCCGGCCATCTGCTCTGCGTTCCGCTGATCGGCCGGCGAGATGAGCCAGGCGAACGAGCCGACCCGCCCGATCCGCTCGAGCGCGCGGCGGAGCTCGGGCTGGAAGACGACGACGAGCGCGAACAGCCCGACCACCGCGCCGGCCTGGAGGAGCTGGGTGAACAGGCGCAGGCCGAACGCCTGGCCGATCGCGTAGATCGCGAGGATGACGCTCACACCGATCACGAGGCGGACGGCCCGAGTCCCCCGGATCAGGCTGAAGAGCCAGTAGATCACGAGCGCCGTGATCCCGATGTCGACGAGGGTGATCGGCCGGATCTGTCCGACCAGCGACTCGAGGAGCTGCGACATCTTCCGGTGAGTGTAGCACCGGGGTCGGACCCGACCGACCGACCGCTCGTGTCGACCGCCCGCCAGCCATCGTCGGCCGCCGGCCCCCCGCCCCCTTGGTGCCCCGATCGCCGGCCTTGCCGCGTCAGGCGGGCGCGAACCTCGGATCATCGGGGAATGCATTCCGCGCCGCGGCGAGGATGCGGTCGCGACCCGCCGCGTCCTCGTCGATCTCGGCGAGATGCAGGAGGCCGCGATAGGTGTCACCCGCCGAGCCGGTCGCGCCGTGCTCGAAGGCAAGCTCCGCGATCAGCAGGTGGAGGTCCACGTCGTCCGGGCCGGCCTCGAGACTGTCGACACAGGCGTCGAGCGCGGCGATGGGATGGCCCGCGGCCCGGAACGCCCGCGCTGCGGCCATCGCCGCGGCGACCGCGCCGCGCGCATCGCCGCGGGCGGCAGCCTCCTCCGCCGCGAGGACGAGGGCGTCGCCGTCGACGGCAGGGACCGGCTCAGCCGCCGGCGGCTCCTCGTGGGCCGGCTCGTCAACCGGCGACGCCGCGGCAGACGGCTCCCCCGCCGCCGGCGCAACCGGACCGCCGTCGTCGAGCAGGCCCGGCGCACGCGCGAGCGCTCGCTCGGCCTCGGCATCGCCCGCCGCCCTGCGGAGCTCCTCGGTGAGCTCGCGGTAGCTGGCACGCCGCGCCTGCGTGGACTCGATCTCGAGGGCGCGGCGGAGCGCGTCGCATGCGTCGGCGAGCTTCCCCTCGGCCCTGCGCGCGTCGGTCAGCCTGTCGTACGTCGCCGCCGCATCGTCGGGTCGCTCGAGGACGACCAGCGCCTGGGCACGGCCCAGCAGCGCGGCATCGTCGGCCGGCGCCACGCCGATCGCAGCATCGAAGCTGGCGAGCGCGAGGTCCGGGTGGCCGAGGCGGAGCTCGACGGAGCCGAGGGCGGTGCGCGGCACGGCGCGATCGCTCGCGAGCGCGGCCGCCTCGCGATACCAGGCTGCCGCCGCCTCGAGCCTGCCGCGCAGGACCGCCACGTGGCCGGCCCGGAGGGCCTCCCGGTAGCGGTCGAAGAGAGCCTCGCTCATCGCTGGCCCCTGACTGGTCGAGCCGATTCGGGCGCCGGGACGGGAGCCCCGCCGCTCAGCGCTTCGTGTACTGCGGCGCCTTGCGGGCCCGCTTCAGGCCGTACTTCTTGCGCTCCTTCATTCGCGGGTCGCGGGTGAGGTAGCCAGCCTGGCGGAGGGGCACGCGGTTGCCCTCCGGATCGACCATCAGGAGCGCGCGGGCGATCCCATGGCGGATCGCGCCGGCCTGGCCGGTGACGCCGCCGCCCTCCACCTTGATGAGGGCGTTGAAGCGGCCTTCCATGCCGGTCACCCGGAACGGCATGCGCAGCTCGCCCTCCGGCACGGCATTCCCGAAGTGCTGCTCGAGTGACCGGCCGTTGACGATGATCTCGCCCTCGCCGGGGATGAGGCGGACGCGTGCGACGGCGGTCTTCCGGCGCCCGGTCCCGTGAAAGAAGGACGGGATGGTCATCGTGTCATGCTCCTCGTCAGGTCAGCGGTTCCGGCCGCTGCGCCTGGTGGGGGTGATCCGCGCCGGCGTAGATCTTGAGCTTGCGGAGCTGCTGGGCACCGAGGCGGGAATGGGGCACCATGCCCTTGACGGCCCGACGCACGGCCTCCTCGGGCCGGCGCTCCATCAGGTGGCCGAGCGTCTCCTCCTTGTACCCGCCGGGGTAGCCGCTGTGCCGCGCGTAGATCTTGGCGTCGAGCTTGTCCCGGCTGACGGCGACCCTGGCGGCATTGAGGACGATCACGTGGTCCCCGCCGTCCAGGTTCGGCGAATAGGTCGGCTTGTGCTTGCCCACGAGGACGCGGGCGATCCGCGTCGCGAGCCGGCCGAGCGTCTCGTCCGTCGCGTCGACGACGTACCAGCGTCGCTCGATCTCCGCCTCCCGGAGCGTATACGTCTTCGCGGTCATGTTTCTCCGTTCAACTCCCTGGCGTCCCGTCCCATGACGACCCGCCGCAGGCAGAGCCCCTTCGCCGGGGCGACCGCCCCGTTGAAGGCCGGCTGCCGCGACGCGAGCGCCTCGGCGACCGCCGATACCTCGACCGCTCCGCGGCCCACCAGCAGGAGGGCCGCGACGATCCGCCGCACCATCTGCCGCAGGAAGGCGTCCCCGCGAACGTCAACCGTCACGAGGCGACCTTCCCGCCGCACCCGGACCCCGTGAAGGGTTCGGACCGGCTGGCGGTCCACCGCCGCGAAGGCCGAGAAGTCGTGCCGGCCCACAAGGACCGACCCGGCCCGCGCCATCGCCGCGGCGTCGAGGGGGGTCCGCACCCCGAGCGCGAAACGCTCGCGGAGCGGGCTTCGCGGCCCGTTCCAGACGGTGTAGCGGTAGTCCCGGTACCGCGCCGCGTTGCGGGGGCGAAACCCGATCGGGGCCCGGCGCAGGTCGCGAACCGCGACATCCGCCGGCAGCAACGCGTCGAGCGCCCTGCCGAGCTCCGTCACCGTGAGTCGCCCGGGCCAGCTGAATGCGATCACCTGGCCCGCTGCGTGCACCCCGGCGTCGGTGCGTCCCGCCGCGTCGACCCGGACCCGGCGACCGCCGGAGAGGGTGCCGAGCGCGGCTTCGAGTTCTCCCTGGACCGTCCGCGCTCGCAGCTGGAGCTGGAACCCGGCGAAGTCCGTGCCGTCGTATTCGACCCGTGCGCGCAACCGCACGAGGGTGCCCTCTCGGGCACCTTGTTCGTCGCCACTGCACCGACGCATCGCTGCGTTGGCACGTCCGCTCGCTCGCTCACGCACCTCAGGTGCGCTCACTCACGTGCTCCGCGCCGCCTTGCGCTGCATCCGGCGGAGCGGCGACACCTGATTGTGGCCGATCAGAGGAGCTCGATCTGGACGATCGGGGCCCTGTCGCCGTTCCGGTTGCCGAGGTGCGTGATCCGGGTGTACCCCGAGGTCCGCTCTCCGTACTTCGGCGCAATCTCGTCGAACAGCTTCTTGATGACGAGGGGCTCGTCCGGCAGCTCGGCCACGACCCTGCGACGGGCCGCAAGGTCCCCCCGCTTGGCGAGCGTGATCATCCGCTCCACCTGGGGGCGGATCTCCTTGGCCTTTGCCTCGGTGGTCATCACCTTCTCGTACCGGAAGACCGACACGATCAGGTTCTTGTAGAGCGCGAGCCGCGGGCCCTGCATCCGGCCGAGCTTCCGGCCGCCGATCTGGTGGCGCATCGCTCAGACCTCCTCCGACTCGTCTTCGAACGGCTCGTCGCCGTCCTCGTCAACCCCGTCGAGCTCCGACGGAGCCGACTCGGGGACCAGGAAGCCCCGCATCCGGAGCCGCTCCTTCATCTCGTCGAGCGACTTCTTGCCGAAGTTGCGCATCCGGAGCAGGTCGTCGTCGGTCAGCTGCAGGAGCTGGCCCACCCGCACGATGTTGTTGCGCTTCAGCGAGTTGTAGGCCCGCATCGGGAGGTCGAGCTCCTCGATCGGCATCTCGAGCATGTTTGCCGGGATCTGCGGCATGCCGCCCGCCGGGCTCGCCGCGATCGCCGCCGTGCCCACGTTGGCGAACAGGGCGAACTGGCGGACCAGGATGTCGGCCGACTTGGCGAGCGCGTCCTCGGGCGTGATGGTCCCGTCGGTCTCGATCTCGATGGTCAGCTTGTCGTAGTTGGTCATCTGGCCGACGCGGGTGTTCTCGACCGTGAAGTTGACCTTCCGCACCGGCGTGAAGATCGCGTCGACCGGGATCACGCCGATCGGGAGGCCGTCCGGCCGCTCCGCGGCGAGGTAGCCGACACCGCGCTCGACGGTCAGGTCGATCTCGATGGTCACGTCGTCGCTGTCGAGCGTCATCAGCTCGAGGTCGGCGTTGATCACCTCGACGTCGGCCGACTCGACGATGTCGGCGGCGGTGACGCGCCCCGCGCCGGACTTGACCAGCTTGAGCTGGATCGGGTGGGCCGCGAAGCTGCGCAGGCGGAGCTTCTTCACGTTCAGGACGATCTGGGTGACGTCTTCCTTGACGCCCGGGATCGTCGTGAACTCGTGGAAGACGTCGCGGATCTGGATGGAGGTGACGGCCGCGCCCTCCAGGGAGGAGAGCAGCACGCGCCGGAGCGCATTGCCGAGGGTCACCCCGTAGCCCGCGGGCAGGGGGCTGGCCTCGTACTTCGCGTACGAGCCCTGCTCGGAGACGGGCTCGATCTGGGTCGTGGCGTCGAGTTCGATCATGGGTGCGGGGCTACCTCGAGTAATACTCGACCACGAGCTGCTCGTTGAGCTCGAGCGGCATCTGGTCGCGGCGCGGGGCAGCGATGATCGTGCCCGTGAAGGTGGCCGCATCGAGGGTCAACCACTCGGGGACCTGCCCCGAGCGAAGCGCCTCGCTGACCGCCTTGAATGGCTCTCGCTCGCGGCGCGCGGCACGGACCTCGACGCGATCACCCGGCTTGCAGTGGAACGATGGGACGTTCGTCGGGCGGCCGTTGACGGCGAAGTGGCCGTGCGTCACGAGCTGTCGCGCGTGGTCGCGCGAGGCGGCGATGCCGAGCCGGAAGACGACGTTGTCGAGCCGGAGCTCGAGGATCCGGAGGAGGTTCTCGCCGGTCACGCCGGGGCGCGACTCGGCCTCCTCGAAGTAGTTGTGGAACTGTCGCTCCAGGACACGGTAGATGCGGCGGACCTTCTGCTTCTCGCGGAGCTGGAGGCCGTAGTCGCCGACCTTGCGGCGCCGCACGCCGTGCTGTCCCGGCGGGGTGGGACGCCGCTCGAAGGAGCACTTCTTGGTATAGCAGCGCGAACCCTTGAGGAAGAGCTTGGCGCCCTCCCGCCGGCACAGGCGGCAGACGGGACCGGTGTATCGAGCCATGGTGCTTCTCCCGGCCTAGACGCGGCGCCGCTTGGGCGGGCGGCAGCCGTTGTGCGGGATGGGCGTCACGTCGGTGATCGCGGTCACCTCGAGCCCGGCGGTCTGGAGCGAGCGGATCGCCTGCTCCCGGCCCGCGCCGGGGCCCTTCACGTAGACCTCGACCTGGCGCATTCCGTGCTCCATCGCCTTCTTGGCGGCGGAGTCGGCCGACAGCGCGGCGGCGTACGGCGTGCTCTTCCGGGAGCCCTTGAACCCGACGATCCCCGACGATCCCCAGCTGATCACGGCACCGCTGAGGTCCGTGATCGTGACGATCGTGTTGTTGAAGGTCGCCTGGATATGAACATGCCCAACGGGCACGTTCTTACGCTCCCGCCGACGCTGCTTGGGTGCGCGCTTGCGATCGGCCATACGTCCGGCTCGTCCCTCTTTACTTCTTGCGCCGAGCGCCGACCGTCTTCTTCGGTCCGCGACGCTGGCGAGCGTTGGTCTTGGTGCGCTGCCCCCGGACCGGGAGGTTCCGCCGGTGGCGGAGACCGCGGTAGGAGCCGATCTCGATGAGGCGCTTGATGTTGAGCGCAACCTCGCGGCGAAGGTCGCCCTCGACCTTGAACCGCCGATCGATCAGCTCGCGCAACCGGGTGACCTGGTCCTCCGTGAGGTCCCGGACCCGGGTGTCGGGGTTGACGTTCGTCTGCTGGAGGATCTTCTGGCTGGTTGGCAGCCCGATCCCAAAGATGTATGTCAGGGCGACTTCCACGCGCTTCTCGCGCGGGATGTCGACACCAGCGATGCGTGCCATGCGATCAGCCCTGCCGCTGCTTGTGCTTTGGATTGGCGCAAATGACCATCACGGTCCCGTGGCGGCGGATCACCTTGCAGTTGTCGCAACGGGCCTTCACGGAGGCTCGGACTTTCAACGGACTTCCTTCGCGCTGGGTGCCGGCTACTTCAGCCGGTACGTGATCCGACCCCGGGTGAGGTCGTACGGGGACAGCTCGACGCGGACCCGGTCGCCCGGCAGGATCCGGATGAAGTTCATCC
>JBBQRX010000016.1:0-60631 GCA_038214375.1 Candidatus Limnocylindrales bacterium | reverse complement strand
TGCGATTGCGACGGGATCGGAGGTCGCACTCTTGAACAGGTCCTTGACACCGGTCGTCATCGAGTCGAAGACGCAGCGCATCTCGATGTTGGTGGGCTGCGGGACGCCCTTGAGGACGGCGGCCGCGGCGCCTGCCAGGAGAGCGTTCCCGGTGACGACTGGGTCGGCGAGGGCCGCAGCGTTGGCCGGCAGCCGCTGCAGGACCTTCACCATGTTGACCTGCTGGTCCTTGCTGGTCGACCACTTGATGAAGTCGAGGACCGCCGCCTGCTTGGTGGCATCGGATCCAACCTTCTTGGAGACCATGAAGAACGCGCCGGCCGTGTACGGCTTGGGCCAGTCGGAACCGGAGATCTTCGGGAGCGGAGCGACACCGAGGTTGTCGGCGCCGAGGCCGGCTGGAGCGGCCTTCGCGTAGTCGCCCAGCGACCAGTCGCCATTGATGATGAACGCGGCCTTGCCGGCCTTGAACAGCCCGTCAGCGCCGTTGTAGTCGGCTTCCGGAGGGGCGATCTTGTCGGTGAACTTCCAACCGGCGAGCAGCTTGAGGGCGCTCTTCATGGCGTCGGTGTTCAGCGTCGGCGTCTTGCCGTCCGTGGCAAAGACGCTACCGCCATAGCCGCCCAGGAAGGGGACGAGCCAGAATGACTCGGTCTGGTTGAAGACGAGCCCGTACTTGCCCGCCGCCGCGTCGGTGTACTTCTTGGCCGCGGCGACGAGCGCGGTGGTGTCAGCTGGCGCGTTGGCGCCGGCGATCGACTTGTTCCAGAGCAGCATCAGCTGGTTGCCGTTGGAGATGGGCGCGCCCCACAGCTTGCCGTCGGCGGTGACCGCCTGGAGCGTGTTGGGGACGTACGACGCCGTGTCGATGAGCCCGTCGAGCGGCATGATCAGGTCGGCTGCCGTGAAGGGTCCGACATGGTCGGAGACCGTCCAGAGGAGATCCGGCGGGTTACCGGCGAGGCTGGTCGTCTGGAAGTCGGTGCGGAGCTTCTCGACATCCTTGTTCACGACGGTGAACGAGACGTCGGGGTGCAGGCCGCAGTAGTCGTTCGCGAGCTGCTGAACGTACTTCAGCGAGTCGCCGCCCTCCTTGGTCCAGAGGGTGACCTTGGTGGTCCCGCTCGCGCAAACGGTGACCGGGGACGGTTCCGGTGAACCTGACGGCGATGCCGCCGCGGCCGACGCCTCCGGCGAAGCCGCTGCCGAGGCCGCTGCCGATGCCGCTGCCGAAGCGGCTGCGGACGGCGCCGCGGCGGACGGGGCGGTGGTCGCCGAGCCGCTGCACGCGCCAACGACGAGAACGAGCGCTCCGAAGAGGCCCACCAACCTGGTTGTGTTGTGCATCTGTATCTGCATTCCTCCTGCTGTGGTCGCCGGATGGCGGCCAATCTGGACGTGGATCGGGCCAGTGCGATGGCCCCGGTGTTTTGGTCCGGCCGCTACTCGGCCGGTGCTTCGTGCTCCGGCCGCCGCGCGGCCGGGTTCCGGTACCCGGGCCGCGAAGTGCGACCCGCTCCTCCGGTCCGTCAGCGTCCCGCCGCCACCTCCTTCCCGATGAGTACCGGACCGCTCGAGCCGCGGACGATGAGCCGCGTCTCGAGGGTTCGGTGATCGGGCCGCGAGGAATCGTCCCGCAGAATCGCCGCGAGGAGGATACGACACGCCTCCTCCCCTTTCCGCCGAACCGGCTGGTGCACGGTGGTCAGCGGGGGCTCGACGTGGCGGGAGAGTTCGATGTCGTCGAATCCGACGACGCTGATGTCGACGGGGACGCCAAGGCCAAGGCGTCGCGCTGCGTTGATGGCGCCGATGGCCATCGCGTCGCTCATGGCGAGGATCGCAGTCGGCCGGCGCCCGTCCTCCCAGGCACCCGCCAGGCAGGCGCTTCCGCCCTCGACGCTCGCCGGGCCGACCACGACATGGTCGTCCGGCAGATCGATCCCCGCTGCGGCAAGCTCGTCGCGATATCCCTTGAGCCGCCGCCCGACGATGCCGGAGAAGTCGGAGTGGGCGCCGGGCATCGGCGGCTCGACGCCGATCACGAGGAAGTCCCGGTGGCCCAGGGCAAGGAGGTGGGCTGCGGCGAGGCGAGCGCCGCCCTCGTCGTCGACGTCGACCGCCGGATGTTCGGGGAATGCGGCCGCGGAGTCGACCATCACGATCGGAAGCCCCGCCCGCCGGATCTGCTCCACCTCGGGGTGGTCCTCCGAGAGGCCGATTGCCACGAAGCCGTCCACGGTGGCGCGGTTGACGGCCCGGGCCAGCGAGCCATGGACCGGCGACACGAACAGGAGCCCGTAGCCGGCCTCCTCGGCAACCGCCGCGACGCCTTCGCTGAACGTCGCGAAGAACGGGTTCGCGAAGACGACGGAGAGTGCCTGCGGGGTCAGGATGCCCAGCGTCCGGGTGCGGCCCTGGGTCAGCATCCGGGCGACCGGGTGCGGCCGGTACCCGAGCGACTCCGCAACGTCCCGGATCCGGGTGGCGGTGTCCGGGCTCAGGCGCTCGGGGCTGTTGAACGCGAACGAGACCGCCGTCTTCGACACGCCCGCCTCACGGGCCACGTCGGCGATCCGGGGTCGGTCGCGGGCTTCGTATCTCACCAGCCCTCCACGCCTCCTCCAGAGATCGCAGGCGCGACGCCCCCGCGGCGAAAACCGGTTTAGCAAACCGGTTTAGTGGACGGTAGCGGCGAGGGTGCGGCCTGTCAAGCCCCTGTGGAGCCGGCGCGCCACAGCCGGTTGGCAACTGTTTCGACGAGTGGACGCTCACGGCCGCTTCGCTCCGAATCAGTCTCCGTCATAGAGACGATCGAGGTCCACAAGCTCGAGATCGCGCCGTTGCCGGCTTTCGGCGACCAGGTCGGTGTCGAATCCGGAACGACCGAAGAGGAGGATCTTCGTCCGGCCGGTATCGGCTCGTGTTCCGAGGGCCGAGCGCAGCCGTTCGAGCCGGTGTAGGTCGTCGAGCCTGCGAGGTCTCTCGCCTCCCTTCGCCTCACCGATTGCGAGCAGCCTCGTCCGATCGTGATCCTTCTGGCCGGCAGCCTCGGCGACCACGTCGATCTCGTATGCGGTCTTGCCCTCGGGGTTGTTCACCTGGACGAAACCGACCCGCTTCGCCGCGCCGCCCAACGTCTTCCGCGACGCGTAGGTCGCTGTCCAGCGGCGGGCGATCGCCTCGAAGTGCGGTCCAACGACGCCTGACGAGAACCGGGGCTCCGCGTCTGTCCACGCGTCGGCGGTGTGGCGCGCCTCGAACCGCGCCAGGTCGGGCCTGAGCACGGTGAAATGGAACCGGAGCACCGGGTCATCCACTCGCAGGAGCGGGCGGTTCGACCGCAGCAGATCCGCGTCGCGAACGATGAAGCCAGCGCGTTCGAGCTGTCCAAGCGGATGGTCGAGCGCCGTGTCTGGTCTGCCCAGTCGGTTGCCCACCCCCCGACGGGTGGACTTTCCGTCCACGATCGCCGCGATGATCGAGCGATAGAGAGCGCGATCGACGAGGGTCGGGTCCTCGGTGAGGAGGTACTCAGCCTCCCGGAACAGTGCGTGTGACGGATTGAGGAGCGTCGCGGCCAGCCAATCGGGTATGTCTGCCGGGTCTAATGGCGCAGACCCCGCGATCTCCCGGTAACCGGGTGCTCCGCCGAGGACGGAGTCGACCAGAAACGCCGTTCGAACATCGGCGATGTTCCAGAAGCTGCGAGCCTGGCGGTAGTCGAACGCGGCGATCGGCATGTCGAGCATCGCTCGGCCGCGCAGGGCTTTCATCCCGGTCAGCACATCGGTCATGGCCGAGAGTGCGGAGCCGCAGATGATCACCTTGAGCCCCGTGTGGCGGCCTGTGGCCACGCGATCGTAGGCGTCCTCGATCGCAGACGGGATCTCCGGCGACTCGCGCAGCAGGTAGGGGAATTCGTCGATCACGGCCGGCCGGCCGGCCGCCGCGCGAGCGACCGCGGCGAGCGCCGCCGGCCAGTCGTCGAACGCACCGACTGGGAGCCCGTCCAGCCCAACGAATGCGGCGACCCGCTTGGCGAACCGGTCGAGGCTCGCCACGCGCGTCTCTTCGAGCGCCTGGTAGTAGAAACCGTCTGTCGCGAGCGTAAGGTGTTCGAGGATGAAGCTCTTGCCGAAGCGCCGACGACCATAGACGACGCCGATGCGGCGCGCATCGACCGGACCTGTTGCGAACGTGTCGAGGTCGGACCATTCATGCTCGCGATCGAAGAGCGCGGCCGGCCGGACGATCGCCATGCGTGATCCCCTTGCTATAACTCAACTTGCTATAAGCGTACTTATAGCAGATTAGGTCCGGACGTCAAGCCGGGTGACGAGCGGCTCGCGTCGAAGGACTTACCAACCGGCTGTGGCGCACAAGGTGTGGCGCCGCCCGCATGGGGGAACTGCGTTGGGGAATCGGCACGGCACTGCGCTGGTCCAACACTGCATACCCGACCCTCCTTCGTGAGGCGAAGGTCCGCCGCGCCTTTCTCCAAAGCCTCGGCGAAGAGCGCAAGCGGCTCAAGGTCTCCCAGGCTGAGGTTGCGCACCGCATGGGAACCTCGCAGCCATTCATCTCGCGACTTGAGCGTGGGTCGATGGATCCGCAGCACGGCACTGAGGATCGCTACGCCGCGGCACTCGGAATGAGGATCGAGCGGAGGTTGGTCCCGGGCGGCTGACGTTTCGGCCCGCCTCCGTCGGCGACATCAAGGCCCGCCGAAGGCGACGGTCGGCTTCACGCCGATCGCGCCGCTCTCCCTCCGAGCCCTGCGGCGGCCCGTCCCCGGGTGGCAGAATCGCGACATGCCCGCCGCGTCACGCATGCCG
The DNA here is from genome assembly GCA_038214375.1 of Candidatus Limnocylindrales bacterium. Lineage (GTDB taxonomy): Bacteria > Chloroflexota > Limnocylindria > Limnocylindrales > CSP1-4 > CTSoil-043. The sequence continues at coordinate 55,793 of JBBQRX010000016.1, read as the reverse complement.
CCCCCCGGAGTTCTGCTCTTTCTCGGCTACGGGTTCGCGATCCTCGCCGCCATCGGCGTCTCGCTCCGCTGGGTCGTGGACCAGGCGATCTCCGCGCCGATCAGCGTGGCGGGCTTCGTCGTCATGGTCCTGCTCGCCTACACGATCTTCACGATCACACTCGTGCTCCAGCGAAAGGAGGCCGCGCGCAGCCTTGCGGTGGGTCTCAGCACGCTCACGGTCCCGCTGGCTCTCTTCCTCCTGGTCAGCCCCATGCCGCTGCTCGTGCTGGGTCCCGGCATCCTCGGCGTCCTGCTCTGGGTCGGGCTCCGTCGGCCCGCGTCTCGCGCCTGGTTCTGCGAGCCCTGATAGGCCGGCCCGGATCGTGAGACCGCCCGTCGCTCACGTCTGGGCTACCCTTGCGCGAGATCTGCCGGGGGCTACCCTTGCCGCTCGACAGCCGCCAGGGCGGCACCACCTGCCGGAGTCTCCACGCGGTGCGCCGCGCAGCATATGTCCGTCCCGACGGCCAGCTCGAGGAATCCCGTGACCAAGCGATCCCGGAACCAGCAACCGACGCGTCCCTCCTCGTCCCGCCGGGGTGGCACCGGTGCCGGATCCGCCGCGGGCACCGAGCCGGTTGCCGGGCGCACCCGCATCCGCGAACCGCAGCGGCCCCGCTCCGCGCTCGAGCGATACCGGGGGCTGCTGCTCGGGATCGGGATCGCGGCGGTCGTCCTCGTGGTCGGCGGCGCTCTCTTCCTCGGCGCGTCGACCCCGGCGTACGGGTGCACGAGCGTGCTCCAGCCCACGGCATCACGGTCCGTCGCGCCCGGGGAGACACCGCGACTGGGACAGGTGACGCGCGACCTCGGCCGGACCCACGTAGAGGCGAAGGCGAGCGTGACGTACGAGTTCTGTCCCCCGACGTCCGGATCGCATTTCAACGCGGCGCGCCTCGGCCCGATCGCACCCGTCTTCTACGGCAAGGACGACTCGACCGAGCCGGAAGGCTGGATCCACAACCTGGAGCACGGTGCGATGGTGGTCCTCTACCGCTGCCCAGAGGGCTGTGGGACCGAGGCACAGACCGCGCTCGGCGCGCTGGAGCAGCAGCTCCCCGCCAGCCCGTTGTGCGGGTTCCCCCCCGGGGCGAACGTGGTCGTGACACGCTTCGACCAGATGCCCACGCCATATGCGGCGGTCGTTTGGGGCCGCGTGTTCTTCCTCGACTCCCTCGACGTCAGCGCGATCACGACCTTCTACGCGCAGTCGGCCGACCGGGCGCCCGAGCCGCAATGTCAGCAGGCCGTCCCCGGTGCCTCGCCCAGCCCCGCGCCGGCGGGATCGTCCCCGTCCTTCGCGCCAGCCGCGTCCCCGGCTCCGTCGCCGAGCACGGCCCCGTAGCGGGCGGGCAGACCGATGCGAATCGTCGCCTACCTGGACGAGCTCGACCTGCCGGTCGCCGGCGTGCTGGCCGATGGGCGCGTCATCACGCTCGCCGCGCTCGCCGAGCGAGCCGCCCTTCGCGAAGAGCTCGCCCTGATGGACGTGCGGGGCCTCCTCGCCGAGGACGAGGATCTTGCCGAGACGCAGTCGGCGGTGGCGCGCGCGCGGCGCGACGGCATGCGAGGCGTGGCGATCGGTGACCTCCGCATCGTGGCGCCGCTCGAGCCCGGCAAGATCATCGGCGTCGGGTGGAACTACCGGAGCCACGTCCTCGAGCAGGCCATGCCGATCCCCGACCGCCCACTCCTCTTCGCGATGTTCGCCAATGCCGTCGTCGGCGACGGCGCTCCCGTGATCCGGCCCGCGACGACGGTCGCGCTCGACCTCGAGGCCGAGCTTGGGGTGGTGATCGGCCGGCGGGCGGTCCGCGTGCCGGTCGATAGCGCGATGGAGCACGTCGCCGGGTACGTCGCGGCCAACGACATCAGCGCGCGCGACCTCCAGGGCTCGAAGCCCGCCCTCGCACCCGGCGCCCGCGGTGACGGCCAGTGGCTTCGGGCGAAGGGATCGGACACGTTCCTGCCGCTCGGCCCATTTCTCGTGACCGCCGACGAGCTGGGCGACCCCGCGGCACTTCGCGTGCGCGGCTGGCACACGCCGCAGGCGGGGCCCGACCCCGGCCGCGAGATCCTCGTCCAGGACGGCACCACGGGTGACATGATCTTCACGGTCGCCGAGCTCGTGGCGTTCATTTCCGCGAGCATCACCCTCGAGCCCGGCGACATCGTCGTGACCGGGACCCCGTCCGGCGTCGGCGTCTTCCGAGACCCGCCGGTCTTCCTCGTCCCGGGCGACGTGGTACGGGTGGAGGTGGAGGGTATCGGCAGCGTGATCAACCCGATCGTCGACGCGGACGGCAGCGTGCCGTCGGGTTCCCCCGCCGCGCGGCTGCTCGCCGGGCGCGACGACCCGGCCGGGGCCGGCTGAACCGCCGCCCGCGCGACGCGCAACGCCGACATCGCAAGGAGGCTGGCATGCTCGCCCTGGTGAAGACCGCCGAGGGACCGGGCCTGGCGCTCCGGGAATGGCCCGACCCGGTGGTCGGAATCAACGACGTCCTGATCCGCGTCCACAAGACCGGCATCTGCGGCACGGACCTGCACATCGAGGCCTGGGATCCGTGGGCCGCGAAGACCATCCGGCCGCCGCTCGTGATCGGCCACGAGTTCGTCGGTGAGGTCGTGGAGGTCGGCTCGAACGTCATCGGCTTCGCGCCCGGCGACCTCGTGAGCGGCGAGGGTCACGTGGTCTGCGGTCGGTGCCGGCACTGCCTCGCCGGCCAGCGACACCTGTGCGCTCACACGATCGGCCTCGGGGTCGGCCGCGACGGTGCATTCGCGGAGCTGGTCGTGCTGCCGATGACAAACGTCTGGCACCACTGGCGCGGGATCGACGAGGAGGTCGCCGCGATCTTCGACCCGTTCGGGAACGCGGTCCACACGGCGCTCGCGTTCCCCGTCCTCGGCGAGGACGTGCTGGTCTCCGGGGCGGGGCCGATCGGACTGATGGCCACCGCGGTCGTCCGCCACGCCGGCGCCCGCCACGTGGTCGTCTCGGAGCCGAACCCGGTTCGCCGCGCGATCGCCGACCGGATGGGAGCGACGATCTCGATCGACCCGCGCGAGCGGGACCTGCGCGACGTCGCGACGGAGCTCGGCATGACGGAGGGCTTCGACGTCGCCCTCGAGATGTCCGGCAACGCCGCGGCGCTCCGGGCCGCGATCTCGAGCATGGCCCACGGGGGCAGGATCGCGATCCTCGGAATCCCGACCGAGGAGATCTCGCTTGACGTCAACGAGATCGTCTTCAAGATGCTGACGCTGCGCGGCATCTACGGCCGCGAGATGTACGAGACCTGGTACAAGATGACGGTCATGCTCCAGTCCGGGCTCGATATCACGCCCGCGATCACGCACCGGTTCCCGTTCCGGGAGCACGCCGAGGCATTCGCGGCCGCCCGTTCCGGCGACGCCGGCAAGGTGATCCTGGAATGGACCTCATGACACTGCCCGCGGCCGAGGGGAGTTCCCGGCCCGCGGCCGAGGGGAGTTCGCGGCCCGCGGCCGGAGTGACGCGGCTCGCGGCCGCGAGGAGGTATCCACGGTGAGCACGAACCCGCCTCCCGATCCGCTGGGGCATCTCGCCGACGACCTCGCGCAGGTGCGCGCCCAGGGCCTGTACCGGCCGCTCCGGGTGATGAGCAGCCCGAACCGGACGCGTGTGACCGTCGACGGGCGCGAGGCGATCACGCTCGCGTCCAACAACTACCTGGGGCTCAACACGCATCCGCGGCTCGTCGAGGCGGCCCTCGACGCCGTCCGCCGGTTCGGTGTCGGATCCGGCGCCGTCCGAACCATCTCGGGGACCATGGCGCTCCACGAGGAGCTCGAGACAGAGCTCGCCCGTTTCAAGCACGTGGAAGCGACGCTCACGTTCCAGTCCGGCTTCACCTGCAACACCGGGGTCATCCCGGTCGTCGCCGCGGAGCCCGACCTGATCGTCTCCGACGCCTTCAACCACGCCTCGATCATCGACGGGATGCGCCTGAGCAAGGCGCCGCGGGTGATCTACCGCCACAAGGACGTGGCGCATCTCCGCGAGCTGCTCGCCACGGCGCGTCGCGAGGGCCGCGCCGACGGACAGCCGTACCGGGCGATCCTCGTCGTCACGGACGGCGTCTTCAGCATGGACGGCGACATCGCGCCGCTGCCCGGGATCGTGGCCGCGGCGGAGGAGCACGGCGCGGCCGTCTTCGTCGACGACGCCCATGCCTCGGGTGTGCTCGGCCGCAACGGTCGCGGCACGATCGACCATTTCGACCTGCACGGCCGCGTGGCGATCCAGGTCGGGACGCTGAGCAAGGCGATGGGGGTCCTCGGCGGGTATGTGGCCGGCTCTCTGACCTTGCGAGAGATGCTCGTCCAGCGCGCACGCCCATTCCTCTTCTCCACCTCGCACCCGCCCGCCGTCGCGGCCGCCTGCCTCGCCGCGATCCACGTGCTGGAGGACGAGCCCGAGCTGATCGAACGGCTCTGGTCGAACACGCGCCGCTTCAAGGCCGAGCTCGGGCGGCTCGGGTTCGATACGGGGGCATCCGAGACGCCGATCACGCCGGTCATGGTCCGCGATTCGGCGGCAGCCATTCGCTTCGCCGACCGGCTCCTCGACGAGGGGGTCTGGGCGACCTCGGTGGTCTATCCCACCGTCGCCCTCGACGGCGCGCGGCTCCGGACGATCGTCACCGCGGCCCACACCGACGAGGAGCTGGACATCTGCCTCGCCGCGTTTGGCCGCGTCGGCCGCGAGCTGGGGCTGATCGCCGGGTGACATTGCTTCCCGCGCCTGGGCCGGAGGCGGACCGCGACCTGCCGCTCGACGCGCACCTCCATACGAATCTCTCGCCCGACAGCAACGTCCCGATCGACGTCTACTGCGCGTCCGCGGTCGAGCTGGGCATTCTCGAGATTGCGATCACCGATCACGTGGACTTCGACCCGATGGCGCCGGCGTACTCGTTCGCCTCGTTCGCGACCCGCGAGCGCGAGGTGCGGGACGCCGCGGCACGCTGGGCGGATCGCGGGCTCCGCGTCCGATTCGGCATCGAGGTGAGCTACGAGTCGAAGCGGGAGGCGGAGATCCGGGAGCACCTGGCGAGCCATCCCTACGACTACGCCATCGGCTCCATCCACATCGGGGCGGGCTCGCCGTACACGGCCAGCCGGGTCGCCGGCTGGGTGGCCGGTCGAACCTTCGACGAGGTGGTCGCGCCCTACTTCGACGAGGTCGCGGCCGCGATCCGCAGCGAGCTGTTCGACACCATCGGCCACCTCGACTACGTGAAGAAGTACGTGGTGAACCAGGTCCCCCCGTCGGCGTTCGCGGCGCGACCGGACGTCTACGAGCCGCTCCTCCGCGCGCTCGTGGAGACCGGCACGGCGCTCGAGGTGAACGCCTCGGGGTTGCGCCAGCCGCCCGGCGAGACGTACCCCGCCCCGCCGATCGTCGAGCGATTCCATGCACTCGGCGGCCGCCGCGTCACGGCGGGCTCCGACGCGCATCGCGCGCGCTCCTTCGCGTACGGGCTGGGACATGTGTACGGGGCGCTTGTCGCGGCCGGCTTCGAGGAGCTCGCGTTTCGACGCCATCCCGGCAGCCCGCGGGCCGGGGCGAGCGTGGAAGTCCCCGGCCGCATGCTCATGGCTCGCCCCGCGCCTAACGAGACGGGGCCTTCCTCGTTATGACGGATGTTGACGAGGTCGCGGTCGAGCGGCTCGTGGCAGCGGCGAAGCATGGCGACGCGAATGCGTTCGGCCGGATCTTCGACATCTACCACCGGCCGGTCTACCGGTTCATCGTCGCCCGTACGCACAGCCCGGCCGACGCGGAAGACCTGACACAGCTGGTGTTCCTGAAGGCCCTCGAGGCGCTCCCGCGCTACGAGGCACGCGGCATCCCCTTCGGGGGGTGGCTCTTCAGGCTCGCGAGAAACACGGTGATCGATCACGCGCGGACCCACCGGGAGCACGCCGACCTGGATGCGGTGATGGAGCGGGCCGGCTCGGAGCCGGAGCCCGGGGCCGGAATCGTCGCCCGGGAAGACACAGAGGCGGTCGCACAGGCGCTCGCCGATTTGACAGACGAACAACGAGAGGCCATCGAGCTTCGCTTCTTTGCCGGGCTCTCCGCCCGCGAGGCGGCGGTCGTGATGGACAGGCAGGAAGGAACGGTCCGGGGGCTCCAGTTCCGGGCGATCGCGGCGCTTCGCCGCAACCTGGGCCTGGAGGCAGGAACCGACACGGACCAAGGGGACGAGTGATGAACCGGCAGGACGACTGGGGCGACGACGGCGAGCTGGGGGTACGGCTCGACGCCTATGCCGAGTCCCGGCTGGAACCGGATCCGGCGGCGACCGCGCGCGCGCGCAGGGCGATCATGGCCGACGCCCACCGGGTCCTCGGCGCCGGGCGGGCCGGTCGGATTGCCCACGCTCCGGCGGGGCCGGCCTTCCTCCAGCAACTCTTCCGGCGGCCCGCCCTGGCCGCTTCATTCGCCCTGCTCGCGCTCGCGGTGGTTGCCGGCGGAACCGTGGCGGCGTCCGGCCCCGGCGGCCCGCTCTACGGCGCGCGTCTCTGGGTGGAGACACTCACCCTGCCGAGCGACGCGACCGCCCGCGCGGCCGCCGAGCTGAACCGGCTCCAGGTCCGCCTCGACGAGGCGACGACCGCCGCCGCGAACGGGAACGGCGACGCGGTCACCGCGGCGCTCGAGGCCTACCGGCAGGACCTGGCGGACGCGTTCGCGGCAGCCGGGAACGACCTGACGCGAGAGGATCGTCTCGTCGCGGAGCTTGGACGCCACGAGGCCGTGCTCCAGGCGCTCGCAGGGCAGCTCCCGACGACTGCGGCGCAGGCTGCGATCGGCCGGGCCGTGCAGCGCACCCAGGAGAAGATCGACGCGATCACTCGGCCGCCCGGACAGCCCGCCGCGACGCCGGACCTCGGCACGCCGAGCCGCACCCCGAACCCGGGCGGCCCGAAGGCAACCCCGACGCCGGGCGTCATCGACACGACACCGAAGCCGGGCAATCCCGGCCACACGCCCAATCCAGCGAAGCCGAGCCCGAAGCCGAGCGCGGCACCGAAACCGGGCAGCGCGGCCCACTCGCCGAATCCTGGCCACTCGCCGAATCCTGGCCACTCGCCGAATCGGTGACACACGCCCGACGCGGGCCAACCAGGACGGGGACGACCCGAAACGGGCGAATGGGGCCTTCTCGGCCCACGTTCCTCGCCAATGCCGCGCCCGTGATCACTATCCGGCATAGCTGGGGCCCCGCGGGGCGTCCGGGAAAGCGCAAAGCCCGAAACGCCCGGTGATTTCCTCGCCTGTGGTTCGTCGGCACAGCAATGACGAGGATTCTGCGACCGAATTCGGGCTCGAACCGCGCCCCTGGGGCGTGAGGACACGGCCGATCATGGATAGTGATGTCGGGGCCGTCATTGACGAGGATTTCCGCACGTACGGCGTAGCCCACACCCGACTCGCACCCACGACTGGTGCGCCGGCGCCCGGCCCGGTAGTCTCCGCGAGATGGAGCTTCTCGTCGTCGGATCAGGTGCCGCCTACCCCAACCGGCCCGGGACCGCATCGTCCTGCTACGTCGTCCTCCACGAGGGCACGGCGCTCTGCCTCGACATGGGCCAGGGCTCCTTCGCCGGCCTCGCCGGCCGGTTCGAGCCGGCCGATCTCGCGGGTGTGGTGGTCAGCCACCTGCACCCCGACCATTTCGTCGACCTCGTGGCGCTACGCCACTACCTGCGCTTCGAATTCCACCCGTCCCGCTCCGTGCGCGTCGTCGCGCCGTTGGGGCTTGCACGCCGGCTGGACGGGGTGACCGGCGAAACCGGATTCGCGACCGGGACCCTCGAGATCGAGGATCGCGCCCCTGGCCACCTCCGCGTCGGGCCGTTCGACGTGGAGAGCGTCCGCGTGACCCACACGGCCGACAGCTACGCCACGCGCGTCACGCTGGCGAATGTCCTCGACGGGCCGGCTCTCGTCTACTCGGGCGATTGCGGGCGCGCCTCCGACCTCGCGCCGATCATCCGCCCGGGCGACCTGCTGCTGTGCGAGGTGGCCTTCGGCCCCGGCCCCGTGCCCGTGCCCGACCTGCACCTCGACGGCGGGATGGTCGGACGCCTTGCCGCCGAGACACGTCCCTCGCAGGTGCTCCTCACGCACCTCCAGCTGAACCGCGACCCCGCCGCCACGCTCGCGGCGGTTCGAGCGGGGTATGACGGGCCGGTCTCGATCGTGAGCGACGGGGATCGGGCTCGGATCGGCGGGTAAGGCGGGATCGGCCGAACTTTGCATCAGGCGACGAAACCCCAGCGCACCCAGTACTGGAAGAGCACCAGCTGCAACGCGAAGCTGACGATTAGCCACGCGCCCGCCAAACGGGGCCGCGGCGCAAGCCAGAGGGCAAGCACCAACGTTGCCGGGAAGAGCACCACGCAGTACCGCGACACGCTCATGAGCGGCGAGAACCACGTCTCTCGGGTCAGGAGAAGAACAAGCGACGGAATGACATACAGCGTGTAGGAAACGGGCAGCCGCCGAGCTCCAACCACGGCGAGCAACGCAAATCCGACGAGCGTCACGAGGTTGAGCACTTCTATAAGTGCTGCCGGCCTGCCCGCTGCTGCGATGATGTAGGCCCAGCTCGAGCCGATGGCCTTCCAGGGCAGGACGACCTTGTAGCCCCATGGCGCCTGGGCGCCGAGCCCGACGTGCTCGACTCCAAGGGCCAAGACCTGGTACCCGTAGAGCAGGAGCAGACCAGCGATCGGCAGGCTGGCCGCGAGGACCCCGGGGCCGGGACGCAGGCCTTGACGCGTCCGCAACCACTGAATCGTGCCTCTACGCCTGATGTGCTCATATGCCAAGGGGAGCACAAGGAGGATGCCCTGCGTCCGCGTGAGACTGGCCAGCAAGCCCAGCACTCCTGCGGTCCACAGGTGACCCGTCCGCATGAACCAGAACGAGGAGACCGTCAGCAGCAGGAAGAGACTCTCGGTGAATGGAGCCAGAAGGAAAAAGCCCGAAGGCGCGGTCGCAGTCAGGAGAACTGCCAGGAGCGGCACGAGCAGCAGGCGACGCGCCCGACCATCGTCGTCGCCCCATAGATGCGAGGTAAGCTGCGGGACTTCGAATTGAACGAGCTTCCATAGAACCCAGAGCGCCCCAAGGTACGCCGCGCCAGACACCGCGAGTTCGGCTGCCACCACGCTCACGCCGGAGACCGACGAAAGGCTACGGACAAGGAGCGGGTACAGCGGGAAGAACGCAACGCTGCCGTCGTCGGCTCGGTACCAGGATTCCGCGATGTGCTGGTACCACAGCGCGTCCCAGCGCTGCCAGTTGGACAGCATCCGGCTCAGCAGATCCTGGCCGCGGAGGATCAACTCATCCCAGGATCCTTTGAACGGCTCCCGCCGACCCCACAGAGAGGCCGTCAGGCCCGTGACAACCAGAAGAAGCGTGTGATTGATGAAGAGCACAACGGCGAGCCGCCACCCGCTGGCGCGCGACAGGAAGGAGCATGGGAGACTCGTTCCGCCGCTTGAGGACCCGCCCGAAACAGGGGCACGGCTGAGGTCCGTTCCGACTTCTCCGGGTGCCCGCGCGGCCAGCCTCACCACTCGGTACGCTTCGCTGCGTCGGCTGCCGCCCAGCATTCCTCCGCGATGTCAGAGGCCGCCGGTGTGCACCGCAAACAGCTCACTCGGAGATCGCCTTTTCGGTTGGCGGGCAAGGTACTTTCATGATAGATGACGTTCCTTCGAACGAAGCCTCGGATGGCTGCGACCAGGCACCTGGGCCAGTGTCAATCCCCGGCGACCCAGTTCGCCCGTCGTCGCTCCCGAGGCGCCTTTTCGATCGGCTCCGCCAGAACCTGACCGATCCCGGCACGCTCGTGGCGCTCGTCCTCATCGCTGCCCTGATCGTCAGGATCATCTGGCTGGCGCTTCCCCAGAATTCCTTGATCTTCGATGAGGTTTACTACGTCAACGCGGCGCGAGTAATTCTTGGCTGGACCGTCCCGGCGGGGGGGCATTACGCGGGCTCCCCGATTGGGCTAGATCCGAACACCGAGCACCCGCCTCTCGGGAAGCTGCTCATGGCGTTCTCGATGACGGTGTTCGGGGACAATGGCCTGGGCTGGCGGCTGCCGAGCGTCATCGCCGGAATGATCGCCCTCGTCGCAGCGTTCCAGATTGTCCGATCCGCCGGCGAGACGTGGCGCCTCGGTCTTCTCGTCGTGGGCTTCCTTGCCTTCGAGAATCTCACGCTCGTCCACGGCCGGATCGGCACCCTGGACATGCTGGTCGTGGCGCCGATCCTTGTCGGCGCCTGGCTCGCCCTGCGCGGCAGGTGGGCGGCGGCCGGCGCCGCAACCGGGATCGGCATGCTCATGAAGCTCACGGCTCTCTACGGGCTGCTTGCGCTTCTCATCATGCTGGCCCTCGGCCTGTGGGCGTCCTGGCGTCGCCCGCAACCGCTTCGCGCGTCGGATTTCCGGCCGACTGTCGCGATGCTGATCGTCTTCTCGATCGTGACCGTCGGTGGCCTGTGGCTGCTCGACTCCAGGTTCTCGAGCTACGGCAACCCGATCGAACACATTCGGCACATGCTCGACTACGGGGCGAACCTCGGGCGGAGCGTCACGGGGCCGGGGAGCTGCCCCAGCAATGACAGCTCGCCGATCCAGTGGCTCTTCAACGAGTGCCAGATGTCATATCTGCGGGTGGACGTCACCGTGAAAGCCGGCGAGAAGATCATTTCGACGCATCCGACCATCGACTTCCGCGGCGCGATGAACCCGATCCTTCTGGGCTCACTTCCGCTCGCATTTCTGTTCACCGGCTGGCTCGCGTGGAAAAGGCGGAGCCGTCTCGCCACATGGAGTCTCGTCTGGGCCGGAGCCAACTACCTGCCCTACGTCGGGCTGGCCTTGCTCTCCCAGCGTGTGACGTACCTGTACTACTTCCTGCCGGTCATCCCGGCTCTCGCAGTCGCCACCGCCTTGACACTGCGCCGATCTGGCTTGCCCCGGTTCGTGACGGTGGGCTACGTGGCTACATTCCTCGCTGCGTTTGCGGCGTACTTCCCCTTCCGGCAGATCCCGTGAACGGATCGCGACGCGAACCTCCAACATGGATGACAATCTCGCGCTGAGCGCCTCTGCTGGAGCAAGGACCCGGACCTGACTGCAATCCGGCCCGGAACAACAGCGCTCCGGCCGGTCAAGCGCGGACGCGCAGGCCTCGGTTTCCAAGAAATGCGCGGCTCGTTCTGCCCAAGCTGCCCGGCGGTCCTACAGCAGACTACAACTCCCGCAACTCAGCGCCATCGGGGCCGAGAACATCGGGTGGAGCCGCGCGCGTGATCGATCCGCGCGCCTGGATCTCGGCCCTTGGAATCGATACGCCGGGACCCGGATGTCCGGGCCCCGGCGAACGAGCGTCTCGGGGACTGCGTGTCGTGGAGGAGCGCTACCTGCGGCCGCGCTCCGGGCTGGTACCGCTCGGGCTCAGGATCAAGAGGCTGGCGAGGAGGGCCGCAAGTCCGAGGAGGGCGATCCGCCAAGTGTCGCCGGTCGGTGTCCCACTCATCGGCAGGGTGGAGGTCGGGGGTGGAGTAACCCGCGGCTTGCCGGTGGCCGCTTCGACGCCGCCTGTGTGCGGCGGCGTGGCCGTCGCGGCTGAAACGGCGCCCGTGGCGGCCGTCGTGGTCGTCGTGGCGGCCGTCGTGGCGGCCGTCGTGGCGGCCGTCGTGGCGGCCGTCGTGGCGGCCGTCGTGCCGGCCGTCGTGGTCGTCGTGGCGGCCGTCGTGGCGGCCGTCGTGGTCGTCGTGGTCGTCGTGGCGGCCGTCGTGGTCGTCGTGCCGGTCGTCGTGTCGGTAGTCGAGGTAGAGGACGTGGAGGTGGACGTGGTCTCGCAGGCTTGGCCGCCGTTCGAGTAGGCGATCAGCCCGGGATTGGGAACGACCGAGCCGGGGTAATGCGGCAGCGCGCCGTCAACACCGTCGAAAAGGGTCAGGCCCTCGTAGAAGTCGGTCTGGCCGTAGCAGGGCGGCTTGTGGACCGTCAGGGTTCCCGACGTTTTTCCTGCGTCCAGAGTGATGCTGTCGTGGTTGTAGAGCGCCTGCGTACCCGAGGTGGCCCAGGTCGGCCCTTCGGTCGTGTACGCGTTGAGCGACCACGACTTCGAGCAGCCTTCGGGCACCCCGTTGGGGGCGGTGACCGTGACGGAGAGCAACGCGTACGGCTTCGACCCGGACGCGCTGTAGGTGAAGGTCACGTCGATGCAGGCGTCGGTCGTGGACGAACTGGTCGTGGATGAGGACGACTCGGTCGAGGACGAGCTGGCCGAGGAGGATTCGGTCGAGGACGAGGTCGTCGTCGTGGAAGGCCCGCAGAAGATGACGTGACTGATGGTCTTGTCGCCGACGTCAAAGGTGCCATCGCCGTTCGAATCGGCCCAGACCGTCTGCCCCGTCGTCGGGTTGTTGAAGATCGTGTTGGCGTATCCGTCCGTCGACTCGTCGGAACCCGCCTTGACGATGACCTTGGCGTACCCCTGCGTCAGAAGGTATGTAAACCCGCCTGGGTTCTCGGCCTTTGTGCAGTCACTTCCCCATGTCTTTTCGTGATTGTTGTCCGATGTCGCAGGGGCATATCCGCTGACGGTCGCGTAATCCACAATCGCGGTTGCCGACGCGATGCCGGCACCAGGGCCCACGAGTGCAGCCCCGACCATGCTCGCGACTGCGAGCCAGCCCGCCCTGCGGAATGTTGTGGCGCGCTTTCGGCGCCGAAGGTTGATGTCCATCGATCTCCTGTCCCCGAGCATGTGCGGCCAATGAGTCGCCGCGGGATGACGCAAATGCGAGTGGGCCGTTCGGCGATGAAACCCCGTGCCATTGGACCCTGTTCGCAACGCAAAGTGTGCGCGACGGCGGGCTTCTCGTCTAGTACTCATAGGGTACCGGAGACCTTCCGGACCGCACTCAACCGCCCAGGTTGGCGACATTCGTTGCGCTCGCGCACCGAATCAGTACCCTTGACGGCCGTACGAACCCCGTTGACCGGGGGTACCGATGGCGGAGCGCGCTGCTCCGAGGCGCAATCCCCGACTGCTCGCACGTCCGTCGGCTACGATGCGCGACGTGCCGGTCCCAACCCGGAACGGCTCGTCCCCGCACCGACCCTGACTCCGGGAGGCAGCGTGACCCAGCCGGTCGTGCCCGCAGCGTTCGTACCGCTCCGTTCGCGAGCCAGGGCCGCGCTCGAGGCCGCCTGGGAACGCGCGACCGCGGCCGGCGCCCTGCCGCCCGTCGCCGCGATCGAGCGGCCGGCCATCGAGATCGAGCGCCCGGCGAACCCGGAGCACGGCGACCTCTCGTCGAACCTTGCCATGAAGCTGGCCCGCCCGTGCCGGATGGCGCCGATCAGGATCGCGGAGGCGCTGGCGGCGGTGCTCACCGGGGACGCCGCCAGCCCCGGGTCAATCGTCGGATCGGTGACGGTTGCCGCGCCGGGCTTCCTGAACCTGACGATCGCCGATGCTGCGCTCGCCGGCGTCGTGACCACCGTCCTGTCCCAACCGGCAGCCTGGGGCCACGTGCCCGCTGCCACGTCCCGCCGCGTCAACGTGGAGTTCGTCTCGGCCAACCCGACCGGACCGCTGCACATCGGCAACGCGCGGGGCGCGTTCGTGGGGGATCTGCTCTGCCGCGTGCTCGAAGCCGCCGGCCACTCGGTGACCCGCGAGTACTACTTCAACGATTTCGGCGCCCAGGTGCGGAACCTCGGCGCGTCGGTCGTGGCGATCCGGAAGGGCGAGCCGCTCCCGGAGGAAGCCTATCGGGGCGCGTACGTCGGCGACCTGGCGGCCGAGATCCCGGACGACGTGTGGAGCGCCGCGACGGCCGCTGGCGCCGACCCGGTCGAGGTCGTCGGGCAGTGGGCCTCGGAGCGGGTCCGGGCTGGGATCGAGGCATCGCTGGCGCATCTCGGCGTGCGTTTCGACGTCTGGAAGAGCGAAGGCTCGCTCTACCGCGAGGGCTGGGTCGCGCGGGCGGTCGAACGGCTGGAGGCGGCGGGGGCGCTGTTCGAGCAGGATGGCGCGCTCTGGTTCCGCTCGACGGCATTCGGCGACGACAAGGACCGGGTGGTCCGGAAGTCGAACGGCGACTGGACGTACTTCGGCTCTGACATCGGGTACGTGGTCGAGAAGTTCAGCCGCGGCTTCGACCGGCTGATCTACATCTGGGGCGCCGACCACCACGGGACGGTGGCGCGGCTTCGCAACGCCGCCTCCGCGATGGGCTATGACCGCGAGGCGGTCCAGATGCTCCTGATGGCGTGGGTTCGGTTCGTTCGCGACGGCGAGGAAGTCTCGATGTCGAAGCGGTCGGGCGAATTCATCACGCTCGACGAGCTGCTTTCCGAAATCGGCGTGGATGCTGCGCGCTGGTTCTTCGCGGCGCGGGGGCACACGTCGGGGATCGACTTCGATATCGAGCTGGCGAAGAAGCAGTCGGCCGAGAACCCCGTCTACTACGTGCAGTATGCCCATGCCCGAATCGCATCGATCCTCCGAAAGGCGGCTGAGGCGGGCCTCGCACCCGGCGGCGGGCCCGGGGCCGGGGCGCCGTTCGCGACAGCCGGCCCAGGTGCGCTCGCGGGCGCCCCGGAAGCCGCCCTGGTCCGGGCGCTCGCGCGATTCCCGGAGGTCGTCGAAGACGCGGCGTCGGCCGAGGAGACGCACGGGATCACCGCCTACGCGACGGAGCTCGCCACGCAGTTCCACGCCTTCTACCGCGACGCGAAGGTGGTCGATCCGACCGAGCCGCAACGCTCGGCGGCCCGGCTCACGCTGGTCCGCGCGACGCAGCTCACGCTGGCGGGTGCGCTTGGGCTGCTGGGAATCTCCGCGCCCGAGGCGATGTAGGGAGCGCGGCCCGCCGCTGCCGGCCGTCAGCGAAGCGCGGAAAGTGCCCCGGCCAGCGCGTCCAGCGTCGCGGCATCGCTCGCGAAGAGCACCGCCACCTTGCCGTTTCCGACAGCCCCGGCGCCGGGCGCGAGCCGCACGACGCGAGCCTCGCCGGGGACGCCGCGGATCGCCTCGGTCGCCGCGGTTGCGAACTCGGCCGCGTCGGCGGGCGTGTCCCACGTCGTGAGGATGACCAGCGCATACGCCACGCCCGGGCCGTTCATCAGGGCGTAGCGATCGCCGCCCCACCCCGCCGCCGCCGTGTCGCCGCTCACCCCGCCGCCCGCACCGGTCACGCCGCGGGCCCGGAGCCACGATCCGATCTGGAACTCGCCCAGCGTGTCGGCGGGGGTCGCCTTCCACCCGGCGCCGAGACGGGCCGCGATGGCCGGGCCGTCGAGGAGCACGACGGCGGGCTGCTCCCCGACAGCGTATTTGTCCGCGTGGAGCACCTGCTCGGTCGAGTCCGGGAGCCTGCCGAACGCAGCGTCGATGGCCTTCCACCCGCCGCGCGACCAGATGGAGCTGACGAACAGGACCCCCTGTGTGTACGGGAAGAGCAGGCCGTCGCGGATGAACGGCGGCGCCGCGTCGAGCTGAGCCTGGGCCGCCGGATCGCCCGCCAGGATCTCGGAGATCCCGGCAGCGTCGAGGTGCCCGGTCAGCCACTGGGTCATCAGCAGGGACGCATCGCCTTCGATGAGCGCGAGCCGCGCGATGGATCGGTCTCCCTGCCCGATCGCATCGGTCTGGATCCCCTTCAGGCCGAAGGTCTGGTCCTGCAGCGCGTGGGTGAACTCGTGGGCGAAGGTGACCTTCTCGACCGCCCCGATATGGCCCGTCCGCGCGACGACGTAGATCTGCTTCGTCGCCGGGTCGTAGTAGCCGGCGACCTGCGATCCGAGCAGGTTGACGTACACCTGCTCGAGCGAAGTCTTTGCCGGGAGCAGGCCCATCGCGACGAGCGTCGCCTGGGATGCCGCGATCTCCGCTGGCGGGTTCTCGGCACGGAACTGGGCCGCGAGCCGGTCGCGGACCTGCGCCTCGTCGAGGATCGTCGGCACCAGGCGCTGCTTCGCGGGCAGGCCGCGAAGCGCGATGACGTCGTCCTCGATCTGGCGATAGAGCGCGGCCTCGTCGATCGACGCCTCCGGGCTCGGGCTCGGGCTCGCGGCGGCCGGGGTCGGGCTCGCGGCGGCCGGGGTCGGGCCCACAGGGGAGGACGTGGCGACAGACGGGATCGCGGAGGGCGTCGACGTCGGCCCGTTCGAGCCGCAGCCGATCGCGAGCAGGCCCGCAACCATGAGCCCGACCACGACGTGCCCGGTCCGACTCCGGGGCACGGCCCGCCCAACGAGCACGGTGATCAGGCGGCGTGGCATCCCCGGAATTGTCGCACGCACCCTCCGATGTAGCGGTTTCTTCATCGTCTGCCGTCTTGGGGATTCACCGAGGCCCGCTACTCTTCGGATCAAGGAACTGCGGAACGAAACCCTCCGAACCGTCAGGTCCTTCCTCCCTCCCTCCGACCGGGAGCGCCAATTGGGCAGGCGCTCCCGGTCCTCCTTTTCCCGGCGGTTTCGACGGGCCGAGACGAATCCACCACGGCGGCGCGCCAGCCGCCCCGGGGCAGCGCCCGGTAAGCGCCGCATGGCAGAATCCCGACATGGAATTGCAGTGGTTCGGGCGCACCTGCGTCCGCCTCAAGGGCAGGGATGCCGTCGTGGTCGCGGACGCGTACCCGGCCGTCGTTGGGCCGACCGGGCGCGGCATCACCGGCGACATCGTCACGTTCAGCCACCCGGACGACGATCCGGTGGCCCGCGCGAGAGGCGTCGCGACCCGCGATGGCGGGATCCACCTCCCCACCAGCCTCGAGCAGGCCTTCGTCCTCGAGGGCCCGGGCGAGTACGAGGTCAAGCACGTCCTGATCACGGGCGTCCGGACCTTTCGAGACGACACCCACGGGGCCGACCGCGGCCGGAACGTCCTGTTCGCCATGGAGCTCGACGGCATCCGGGTTGCGCACCTCGGGGACATTGCCCACATCCTGACCGAGGAGAAGATCGGCGAGATCGGGCCGATCGACGTCGCCTGTGTGCCGATCGGCGGGCAGCTGAGTGCCACGCGGGCGGCGGAGCTCGTCGCCCAGCTGGACCCGAAGATCGTGGTTCCGATGCCGGTCTGCGACGACGAGCGCGAGTGCGACGAGGCGCTCGCCAAGTTCCTACACGAGATGGGCGCCAAGGACATCACGCCCCAGGCGAAGCTGACGGTCATTCCGAGCAGCGTTCCGGACGAGACGACGACCGTGCTCCTCGAGTCGCGCGGCAGGGTCTAGCGAGCGCTCGTTCGGTTCCTGCCGGCGCGGCCCCACTGCCGGCGCGAACCCGTAGCCGCTGCGTCGCCGGCTAGCGTGCCGCGAGGACCTGCCTCCCGCATGCGACGACCACCCGGGCGAGGTTCGCGCCCGCCCAGTACGGCAGCTGGGCGTGCGTCGGCACGTCCCACACGACGAGGTCCGAGCGGAGTCCCGGCTCGAGCGCTCCACGGTCGGTCAGTCCGAGGGCCGCGGCCGCATTGACCGTGGTCGCGGCGAGCACCTCCGCGGGCGTGAGCCCGAGGCGAAGAATCGCCACCGACATGGCCAGCTCCATGTTCGGGACGGGCGACGTGCCGGGGTTGAAATCCGTCCCGATCGCCACCGGGACGCCCGCGCCGATCAGCTCTCGCGCGGGCTCGCGAAGCTCCAGGCCCAGGAACCACGGGACCGTCGGCAGGAAGACGGCCACGACCGGGCGCGCGCCCGCGGCGACGGCTGCGAGGGCCGCGATCCCGGCAGGCGACGGGCAGGCCAGGTGGTCGGCGGAGAGAGCTCCGAGCTCCGCCGCGAGCTCCGCCGCGCCGGAGGGCACCAGCTCGTCGGCATGGAGGCGGATCTCCAGCCCGCGGTCCCGGGCGGCCAGGAGGATCCGACGTGCCTGGTCGGGCGAGAAGACCCCCGCTTCGCAGAAGACGTCGACCGAGCGTGCGATGCCCTGCGCCGCGACAGCGGGGAGCTGCTCGTCGATGACCGCCCGGACGTACGCCTCCGTCGCGGCAGCCGCGTCCGGGTGGGCGGCGCGGACCTCGGCCGGGACCGCGTGCGCGCCGAGGAACGTGGGGATCACGTCGACCGGTCCCTCCGCGGCCAGCCGGCCCGCGATCGCGAGGAGCCGCAGCTCGGTCGCCGTGTCCAGACCGTAGCCCGACTTCGCCTCGACCGTCGTCGCGCCGTGGCGGAACATCTCGCCGAGCCAGCGGCGCCCGTGAGCCAGGAGCTGCGCGTCCGACGAGGCTCGCGTCGCGGCGACCGTTGCCAGGATCCCGCCCCCGGCGGCGAGGATCTCGAGGTAGCTCGCGCCCCGCTGCCGAAGCCCGATCTCGCCCTCGCGGGTCCCGGAGAAGAGCAGGTGCGTGTGCGGATCCACGAGGCCCGGCGTCACCGTGCCGCCGGTGGCGTCGATGACGTCCCAGGCATCGGGCTCGGCACCCACCTCGCCGAGCGCCGCCCGCAGCGCGTCGCGCGCGTCGGATTCCGCGGCCACGGCGACGATCCGCCCGCCGAGGCACGCGACGGCCGTTCCGGGCGGGGCAATCGCGGGATCGGCCTGCGCGGTGCCGCGGCGAAGCCCGCCGGCAAGCGTCGCCACCTCGGCCGCGCCCGTGACGAGCAGCCCGCGCGGCGCGACGCTCACGTCTCGACGCTCATGCCCCAGGGCGCCCGGCCGCGGCATGCCGTTCACGACCCGGCTCGCCCAGCCGCGGCCGCACGGAGCCGCAGCTCGAGCACCTGCTGTGGCGAGGCGTCCCGGAGCCGGAGGAACGCCCCCGCCGCCCGCACGCGTTCCTCGTCGGTCGCGCCGGCCGCGATGCCCGCATGGTCGGCGACATCGAGGAGCGCGGCCAGTGGCGCAAGGCCGATCAGCTCGGACTCGCGGAGCTCCACCCCGTCCTCGGCGGCCTCCTCCGCGACGACCTCCCAGGCGCGCCAGATCGGGGTGGTCGCGACGTCGAGCAGGTTCATCGAGACCTGGGCGCAGCCGATCTCCTCGATCCAGAAGCCCTTGGCCTGGACGGCCGGAAGGCCGCCCGACGATTCCCGGATTCGGTGTGCGATCCGCTTCGCGAGATCGAGGTCGGTCGATTCGAGGTTGATGTTCCATGCGATGAGAAATGGCCGCGCGCCGACCGCCGTCGCCCCGCCGCGTGGGTGCATCCGTGCAGGGCCGAAGTCGGGCTCGCGTCCAGCGGTCGCGATCTCCGCGGCGAGCCCCTCGTACTGGCCGCGCCGGACGTCCGCCAGCCGGACCCGGCCGGGCCGCGTCGCCGCCGCCGCGTAGAGGTAGACCGGCAGGTCGAAGCGCTCCGCGATCCGGCGGCCGAACTCGCGGGCGAACCCGACGCACTCCGCCAGCGTCGTGTCGCCGAGCGGCACGAACGGGATCACATCCACGGCGCCGATCCGCGGGTGCTCCCCGGTCTGCGTCCGCATGTCGATCTCGTCGAGCGCGCCCGCGACCATCCGCTCGAGGGCATCCTCCACTGCGCCGACTTCGCCGGCGACGGTGAACACGCTCCGGTTATGGGACGCGTCGCTCGTGCGGTCGAGGAGGTGCACACCGGGCACGGAGCTGAGCGCCGCCGCCAGGCTATCGACCACCGCGAGGCGGCGGCCCTCGGAGATGTTCGGAACGGATTCCACGAGTCCCATCGCGGTATCGTGGCATACCGGCGGGTCGCGAAGGACGCGGGATGGGCGGACCATCGGGTTGCGTCGGAGCGTTGGTCAGGGCGCCGGTCACAAGTTCGGCCCGCAGCCCAGACCGCGCTGCTACCACTGCCGTCCTCAGAGACGTCCGTGACGTGACCGGGTTGACCCGATCGGCTATCGTGCCGACCCATGTCCGGGCACTCGTCGCCGCCGCCGAGCGTGCTTCGCAACGCTTTCCTGTCAAATGCTGATCTTGTGAACCGTATAGCGGCTCGACCGGCAGAACGAACACTCGCACGGCCCATGGGCCGGCCGCGTGACCGTTTCGAGCCCTCGCACGTGATCAACGGTCGCTCCACGGGCCCAGATGAGAGGATCGAGCGTCGCTTGTCGGCTGCAGCGGCCGCCCGCCGCCGCGCCACCGCACATACGGCGTCCCTGGCGAGCAATTGATTGGAAGCCGCACTTGGCGGCCGGCCAAGCCCGACCACTCGTTGGCTGGCCCGCTACCCGCCACCATCGCGCATCGGGACTCGCACGCCGCGCTCCCGCGCCACCTCGATCGCGCGCTCGTAGCCGGCGTCGACGTGTCGGATCACGCCCATCCCCGGGTCGGTCGTGAGGACGCGCTCCAGCTTCTGCGCCGCAAGGTCCGTGCCGTCCGCCACCGCCACCATCCCGGCGTGCTGGCTGTAGCCGATCCCCACGCCGCCGCCGTGGTGGATGCTCACCCACGTTGCGCCCGCGGCGGTGTTCACCAGCGCGTTCAGCAGCGGCCAGTCCGCGACTGCGTCCGTCCCGTCCCGCATCCCCTCGGTCTCGCGGTTCGGCGAAGCAACGGATCCCGAGTCGAGGTGATCGCGACCGATCACGATGGGCGCCGAGACCTCGCCGCGCCGCACGAGCTCGTTGAACGCCAGGCCTGCCTTCGCACGCTCGCCGTAACCGAGCCAGCAGATCCGGGCCGGCAGACCCTGGAACGGGACCTTTGCCTGGGCCATCTCGATCCAGCGGCGCAGGCCGGCGTCCTCGGGGAAGAGGCGCAGAATCTCCGCGTCTGTCCGAAGGATGTCGGCCGGATCGCCCGACAGGGCAACCCAGCGGAACGGACCGCGGCCCTCGCAGAACTGGGGCCGGATGAAGAGCGGCACGAACCCCTCGAAATCGAAGGCGTCCGCCACGCCCGCGGCCTGGGCCTGTGCCCGGATGTTGTTGCCGTAGTCGAAGACCACCGAGCCGGCGGCCTGCATGGCGAGCATCGCGCGGACGTGGGCGGCCATACCGGCCATCGAGCGACGCTCGTACACCTCGGGTTGGGCCTGCCGCAGGGCGACCGCGTCGGCAAGCGCGATCTCCGGCGGCACGTACCCGCCCAGTGCATCGTGGGCGGACGTCTGATCGGTAACCACATCAAAACGTTCGCCGCGACGCACGAAGTCCGGATGCGTCTCTGCGGCATTACCGACCAGGGCGATGCTGAGTGGCTCGCCCGCCGCGGCCGCCGCGCGCGCCCAGCCGAGCGCCTCGTCGGGGTCGTGCGTGAGCCGGTCCACGTACCCGATCTCGTGGCGGCGGCGTGCCCGCGCCTCGTCGACCTCCACGCAGATCACGACCCCGTCGTTCATGGTCACGGCGAGCGGCTGGGCGCCGCCCATCCCACCGAGCCCCGCGGTCAGGACGACGCGCCCGCGCAGCGTCCCGCCGAAATGCTGCCGGGCCAGCTCGGCGAACGTCTCGTACGTGCCCTGCAGGATCCCCTGCGTCCCGATGTAGATCCAGGAGCCGGCCGTCATCTGGCCGTACATCATCAGGCCCCCCCGCTCGAGCTCGCGGAAGTGCTCCCACGTCGCCCACTTTCCCACCAGGTTCGAGTTCGCGATCAGGACCCGCGGCGCCCACGGATGCGTCCGGAAGACCCCGACCGGCTTGCCGGACTGGACCAGGAGCGTCTCATCGTCGGCGAGCGCCCGCAGCTCACGAACGATCGCGTCGAAGGCCTCCCACGAGCGTGCTGCTCGCCCGGTCCCGCCGTAGACGACGAGCGCGTCCGGGTTCTCGGCAACCTCGGGATCGAGGTTGTTCATGAGCATCCGGAGCACCGCCTCCTGCTGCCAGCCGCGGCAGGAGAGCTGCGTGCCCCGCGGCGCGCGGACGGGTCGGGCGCCGGGCAGGGGCGAGGCGCCGGTGGTGGTACTGGCTCCGGGGGCGCCGATGGTGGCAGTGGCGCCGGGCAGGGGCGAGGCGCCGGTGGTGCCGGGCGTTGTCGTCATGGCCACAGTGTCGCGCGGCGACCCGGCCGTGTCACGCGGCAAGGAGCTGTCGCGGTTGGGGCTCGGCCGAGACCGTCGAGCTCCCGCGCGCGATCCGGTAGGCTCTGACCATGCGCATCCTGAGCGTTCGCCGCTGGGCCACCCTCGACGCCGACCAGCAGACACGCCTGCTCGCCCGATCCACCGCGGCGATCTTCGAGCCGGGGCTGATCGCGTCGATCGAGCGGCTCTTCGCCGACGTCCGGGCCCGCGGCGACGCGGCCGTCGTGGAGGCGACCGAGCAGTTCGACGGCGTCTCGATCGCTCCGGGCGATCTCCGAGTCCGCCCCGAGGAGCTGGCCGCCGCCCATGCCGCGATCAGCCCGGAGCTGCTTGCCGGGATCCGCGAGGCGATCGCCAACAGCCGCCTGTTCAATGAGGCGCAGGTGCGGGCGACCGCGTCTGGCTGGCGCGAGGAAGTTCGGCCGGGATTCCTGGTCGGCGAGCAGGTCGCCCCGATCCCGTCGGCGGCGCTCTACGTGCCCGCAGGCAAGGGAAGCTTCCCGTCGGTCCTCTGCCAGATCGGGACGCCGGCCGTCGTCGCGGGCGTGCCGGAGATCATGGTGCTCGTCCCCCCGATGCCCGACACCGGTGCAGTCGACCCGGCGACCCTCGCGACGGCCCACGAGCTTGGCCTGGCGAACGTCTTCCGGGCGAACGGCCCGGCCGGCATCGCCGCGCTCACGTTCGGGACGGCGATGTTCCCACGGGTCCGCAAGATCGTCGGGCCGGGGAGTCCCGCGGTGACGGCGGCACAGGTCCTGGCGCAGCGGTTCGGCACCGCGACGAACATGCTGTGCGGCCCGTCGGAGAGCCTGCTGATCGCGGATGCGACCGCGGATCCGTGGCGCCTTGCGCTCGACCTCGTCAACGAGGCCGAGCACGGCCCGGATTCCGCCGCCCTGGTCGTGACCGATTCGGTGGCGCTCGTCGCGGCGCTGGAGCCCGCGGTGGCAGCTGCGGTCGCGTCGTTGCCCGAACCGCAGCGATCGCATGCGGCGGCGGTCCTCGGCGACCTCGGCGGCGTGCTGCTCTTCGAGACGATGGATCAGGCCGTCGCGTTCGCGAACGACTACGCAGCCGAGCACGTGCAGATCGCGACGGTCGACACGGAAGCGACGCTTCGATCGCTCCACTACGCCGGCGAGGCGCTCCTGGGGCAGAACACGCCGATCGGCGCGAGCAGCTACACGATCGGGATCCCCGCCACGCTCCCGACCGGCGGCTACGCGCAGGTCAACGGCGGGGTCACGGCACGCACGTTCCAGACGACCACCTCGATCGCGCGACTCTCCCCGGCGGCGCTCGCCGAGCTGGCCGCCCCGACGACCGCGCTCGCCGACCACGAGGGCTTCCCGGCCCATGCGAACGCCTTCCGGAGTCGCGGCCTCGGCTGAGAGAGGCTGGCCCTACAGGTCCAGCACGAACCGCAGCGCGACGTCGAGGCGGGCGATCGCTCCCGGTGCAAGGCGCGCGACCGGTCCGTGAAGCACGGTTGCCGGCACCGTCTGGATCTGGTCGGCCTTCACCCAGCCGTCGCGATCCAGGCCCGATTCGGCCCGCGTGACCGGCACCCGGTGGGGCCGTGGGTAACCGTCCGGGGGCGCCGCGCTCGTCATCGGACAGAGCACGACCGTGCCCGAGCGAGAGAACCGGTCGGCCTGCACCACCACCGCCGGCCTGCGACCCGCCTGGACATGGCCGCCGACCGCCGGGAACTCCACCACGAAGATGTCGCCCTTGCGTGGACCGACTGGGGCGGTGTCGCGGCCGATCGTCACCACTCGGCCTCGTCAAGCAGCGCCAGCGCGTATGGAAGAAACACCTCCGCGGCGCGAATGTTCGTGTCGCGGTCCGCGTCGAGCGCGGCGTCCAGCCCTGCCTGATCCTCCCGTTCGAACCGCTCGACGAGGGCCACGGCGACGACCGCGCTCAGTGACGTGCCATCCCGGCCTGCCTGGTCGCGAGCGCGCGCCGCAAGGCCCGGCGGCAGGCTGATCGACAGCTTGTCGACCGTCTCGACTCCATATGGCGCCGCGCCATCGCGCACTGTGCGACGTCCGGTACGACCCGTGGTACGACCGCTCATGGACGCATGGTACGACCAGATGTCAAGAGCGGCATTGGTCGTGCTGGTCCCTCAGAGCTCGCGGCGGACCACCGGGAAGCGCTCGTCGTCAACCACGACCCGAAAGCCCGCCCGGACCCAGAAGGCGGCCGTCGCCGCGCTCGTGGCGTCGGGCCGCGCGTTCGCCTCCGGGTATGCCTCGACCGCGAAGAACCCACGCGCCGCCAGGTCCTCGCAGACCGCGGAGACGAGTCCGAGCGCCAGGCCGCTTCCGCGCGAATCCGGGACGGTGGCGATGCAGGTGATGACTGCCGGGAGCGGCGAGTCTGGGAGCTGCGCGTAGAGCTCGCGGAGCCGGAGCGCACGCGGGTACGCGGAGAGCGGCCCGAACTGCGCGTAGGCGACCGGCCGTTCGCCGGCGCCCTCGTCGAGCAGGAGCACCTTCGCGTAGCTGCCGAAGATCGCGAGGCCGCGCCCGAGCAGGCCGAGCTTGCGTGGGCTGCCGGCCGGTACGCCCGGACGCTCGGGCCGTCTCGGTGCAAACGGGTTCGCGCCGGCCGGATCCTCGTCGTCGAGCGCGAACGGGTTCAGCCCCGCCTGACGGTTTGACGCGGGCGCAAACGGGTTCGCGGGGCGGCCGCCGGCGGGGGGCGCGAACGGGTTCGACGCAGCCCGGGGAGGCGCGGCTTCACCCTGCCCGGACGCGGCGCCCGGCGCGACCACCGCATCCAGCCAGCCAGGGCGATGCGCCTTCGAGCCGCGCTCGCGATCCTCCCAGTAGTCGCACGTCCGGTGATCGAAGGCCGGATCCGCGCACGGGGGCAGCAGGCCGAAAGTCGCCGCGTCGGTCACGTCCACGATCCGGATCCGGTCCATGCCGGCAGGGTATCGCGAAAGAAACCGTCCGACCGGCCCTTGGCGGTCGCCGCGTGACGAGCGATCGTGCGCGGCATGACAGGATTCCCGCCGCTCCCGCCGCCACCCGACGAGGTCGGGGTTGTCGGCGCTCTGTCCCGGGCCAGCCGAACGGCGTTCCGCTACGCGAATCGCTACGGGATGGTGCCGTTCCACCGCGCCGGGCTCGCCGCGTGGCTCGGCAACCCGCTGACCGGCTGCCAGCTGCTGCTCACGACCACCGGCCGCACGAGCGGCTTGCGGCGTGCGACCCCGCTCGGCTACTTGGTCGCCGACGGCGCGGCCTGGGTGCTCGCCGGCTACGGCCCCTCGACGCTCTGGTACCGCAACCTGCTCGCCGACCCCGCCGTGGAGGTCCTCCTCCCGGCCCGCGCGCCGCTCGTGGGCCGCGCGACGGACGTGGTCGACCCCGCCGTCCGCGCGCGGATCATCCCGCGGCTCGTTCGATCGATGGCGCTGCCGGGGACGGCGATCGGCGATCTTCCGTGGCGGGCACCTGACGCGCGGATCCTCGAGCTCACCGCGTGGGTCCCGCTGGTCCGAATCGCACCGACCGACGGGAGCATCCTGGTCGCCGGCCCCGACGACCCTGGTGGGCTCGGATGGACGTGGCGGGCGCTCGCCGCGACGCTCGCGACCGTTGTCGGTTGCCGAGCGCTCCGGGGTCGATGGCGCAATCTCTGGGATCGAAACCGGCGCTGAGGGAGCGCGAACCGGCGGGGACAGGGCTCGAACCGGGGCGGACGGCCTCGAACCGGCGCCGACCGGCGCGGTTACCCGACCCCGAACCCGACCACCTCGGCCGCGCCCACGAGATCGGCCAGCTCGCCGCCCCGGACGAGCCCGAGCGCGGCCGCGATGTCCGCCCCCATCTCCCGATCGACGAGGAGCGGCGCCACGACGGACCGAATGCGGCGATGCGCCTCGGCCACGCCGCGGCCCGGGAGCGGGGCGGGCTCGCCGGCACCCACGCCCGCCGTGGCGATCAGCCCCAGCCGGAGATCGAGCGCCTGCGCTCCGACCAGCAGCTCGATCGCGAGGATCCGCTCGACATTCGAGAGGACGTCACGTGCGTGGCGGCCGGCGATGGCCCCCATCGAGACGTGGTCCTCCTGGTTCGCCGAGGTTGGGATCGAGTCGGCTGACGCCGGATGGACCAGCACCTTGTTCTCGGACGCGAGGGCGGCGGCCGTGTACTGGAGGATCATCATCCCCGAGTTGAGCCCGCTCGCCGGGGCCAGGAACGGCGGCAGGCCCCCGTTGAGCCGCGCATCGACGAGGAGCGCGATGCGCCGCTCGGAGATCGCGCCAAGCTCCGAGATCGCAAGCTTCGCGAAGTCGAGGGCGAGCGCGATCGGCTCGCCGTGGAAGTTGCCGCCGCTGATGACGAGGCCGCCGCCCGTCGCCGCCACGTCCACGCCGGCCGCGCCGCCCGCGGGGAAGACCAGCGGGTTGTCCGTGGCCGAGTTCAGCTCGACATCGAGGACACGGCGCAGGTAATCGAGCGCGTCGCGGATCGCGCCGTGGACCTGCGGGACGCAACGCAGCGAGTACGGATCCTGGACCTTGTGTCCCGAGCCGTGGTGGGATGCCATCAGCCCCGAGCCGCGCAGGAGGTGCCGCAGCTCGGCGGCGACGGCGACCTGGCCCTGGTGTGGCCTGGCCAGCTGGTATGCCGCCGCGAACGGGACATCGGTTCCGAGCAGCGCCTCGACGCTCTGCGCCGCCGCGACCGAGGCGGTCCGGGACAGGCGGTCCGCGTCCGCGAGCAGGAGCGCGCCCAGGGCGCTCATCAGCTGCGTCCCGTTGAGCAGCGCGAGGCCCTCCTTCGCCTCGAGCGTGAGCGGGTCGATGCCTGTCTCACGCAGGGCGAGGAGCGCCGGCATGATCTGCCCGTTCAGCTCGACCTCGCCGCGCCCGATGAGCGGCAGCGCGAGATGCGCGAGCGGCGCCAGGTCCCCGGACGCACCCACGCTCCCCTGCGACGGCACGACCGGGTGGATGCCCGCCTCGAGGAACGCGAGGAGTCGGTCGACCAGCACCGGTCGGCAGCCCGAATGGCCGAGAGCGAGCGTGTTGGCGCGGAGAAGCAGCATTGCGCGGACCACGTCCCGGTGCAGTGGCGCCCCCACGCCAACCGCGTGGCTCACGAGGAGGTTCTCCTGGAGCTGCCGGGCGTCCGATGGTTGAATGTACGTGGTGGCGAGGTCCCCGAACCCGGTCGTGATCCCGTAGACGACCTCCCCGGCTGCGACCAACCGCTCCACGACGGCGCGCGCCTCGTCCATGCGAGCGCGTGCGTGGACGTCCAGGCGTGCCGGGGTGCGTCCGCGCGCGACCGCCTCCACGTCATCGATCGTGAGGTCGGCACCGGTCAGGACGACCTCGGCGGCGCCGGCCGCGTCCGGTGCGCGGTGGGGGCCGGCCGGGTGGTCGTGGTCTCGCGCGATCGGTCCGGGACGGGCGGGCGGCAGGCTCATCGCCCGCGAGCATAGCCGCACGACGCGGGCATGATCCGGGCCGCCCGGCGCGGGCGCCCGCGCAGCCCGTCTTGCCCGGCACGCGCCCGCGTTCCTGCGTTCCCCGGCCCGCCCCGTGCCGATCGCGCACGTTCCCGCGCCGGCCGCGCGCTCCCGACGTCCGACCCACGCCCCGCGCCATGGCGACCCCCCGGGCGTCACCGCGGCGCCGGCCGCGCACTCGCGGCGTCCGACCCCGCGCCTCGCGTATCCTCCCCGGGTGCTTGCCTTCATCGACCAGATCGTCCGCCCGTTCCTGGAGTCCCTCTACGGCGCGGTCGGCTACCTGGGCGTCATGCTGGCGATGGCGATCGAATCGGCGATGGTCCCGCTCCCATCTGAGCTCATCCTTCCCTTCGCCGGCTTCCTCGTGTCCGACCCGACAAAGCTCGAGCCGTTGACACATGGCCCATGGGGCTTCTGGATCGTCGTCGTGGCCGCCACGGTTGGGAACACGCTCGGGTCGCTCGTCGCGTACGCGATCGGGGCATGGGGCGGCCGCCCCTTCCTGGAGCGCTACGGGAAGTACCTCCTGATCCGCCCGCACGAGATCGAGATCGCGGACCGGTTCTTCGCCCGCTGGGGCGCCCAGACCGCATTCTTCAGCCGCCTCCTGCCGATCGTCCGAACCTTCATCAGCTTTCCGGCCGGGGTGGCACGCATGCCGATCCGGAAGTTCATCGCCTACTCGACGGCCGGGGCGTTCATCTGGTCGACCCTTCTCGTGTGGGCCGGCGTCCAGCTCGGCGAGCGCTGGGAGGAGATCCGCCGCGCGCTGCAGCCGTTCGACCTGCTGATCGCCGTCGTCGTGGTCGCCGGCGTCGCCCTCTTCATCTGGCTTCGCCTGGGTCGGCCGTTCCCGGGGCGCCGCCGCGAGGTCTAGCCTCGGGCGCGAGCCGGGAGCGCGGAGCCTCACGCGCCGGGGGCCAGCTCCCAGGGTGACTGCCCGCGCGTCGCGAGGTGCGACGTGTCGTTCGCGACCAGGAGCCGCCCATCGGTCACGCGTGCACCGGACGGCCAGCGGATCACCGTCAGGTTCGCCTGTCCCTGGGCGAACCGCCGCCGGTAGTCGCGCACCGGCACGCCCATTGCCACGCACAGCAGGACCCGATTGAACGAGCTGTGCGCGACCGCCAGGACGATCTGCTGCCCCTCGGTCGCGGGCGCGGCCCATGCCAGGAGATCATCGAGGAACGCGCGCGCTCGCGCCGCGACATCGTCGCCCGACTCGCCGTCGGGGCAAGGGAGGCCGGCCGGATCCGCGACCCAGCGAGCGCGGAGCTCCGCGTCGGTCACGTCGATCTGCTCGTAGGTGAGGCCTTCCCACCGCCCGTAGTCCATCTCGGCGAGCCGCGCGTCGAGCTCCACGCTTCGATCGCCGGCCACGGCGCGCGCGGTCTCCCGCGCTCGAAGGAGCGGGCTCGCGATAATCCGGTCGAAATGCTCGTCGCCGATCCGGCCGGCCAGCGCGGCCGCCTGGCCGCGTCCGGCGACGGAGAGCCCGATGTCGATCTTCTGGCCCAGGTGCTGCTCCGGGTCGGAGCGGTCCGTCAGGCCGTGCCGGGTCAGCACGAACGTCAGCATGGTCGCCGAACGATACGACGGCGGGTGCGACAATGGAACCGATCGGCCCACGGTGCCGGCCACGAGGATCGGGATGAGCGAGACCACCCACGCAAACGACGATCTCCACGCGACCCGCGCGGCCGACGCGCCGCATGTTGCCCACGATGGCGACGTGGCTCACGGAGATGTGGCGCATGGCGCCGGAGCCCACGACGACCAGGCGCACGGCACCGCTCTCGGGCCGATTGACTGGCCCGCCTGGGGCGCCGGTCTTCTCGGCGTGGCCGCCGGTCTCGTCGTTGCCGCCTGCCTCTTCCTCTCGACGAACCTCTGAACCCGGCTCCGGGCCGCATGCGATGAGCAAGGGCGAGTACGGCCCGCACGGAGCGGCGGCCGACCGATTCCTCGCGGCGCTCGACCGGCTCGACACTCCCGAGATCGTCGCGCTCGGGGCCGCGGGCGGCGGCGTGGTCGGCACCGATGCCCTCGACCCGCAGGTCGTGGCACGGGCCGAGCTGCGCCTCGAGCTCCGCGAGCTCGCGCGCCGCGCGGGCCGCCTCGACGCCGTGCGGGCGATCGGCCGCGAGATCGAGCACTGGGCAGGCAGCGCGCAGCACTGGTTCCCAGCAGGGGTCGCCGGCACGAGCGAGCTCACGGCCTCGATCGGTCCCCGCCTCGCGGCGCTCCAGGTCGTCCTCGATGCGGCCTACGGCATCGTGCTCGCGGACCAGCTCCGGGAGGCGGAGCTTGCCCTGCTGCTTGGACCGTGGCGCGATCTCGCTGGCGACCCGTTCGAGCCTGGCTCCGAATTCGCCTCGGGCGAGCCGGACGCCGCCGAGCCGGGGTCCGAGGAGCCGGGCGCCGCCGAGGACGAGCCGGGCTAGAAGAGCCCGACCACGTTCCCGTCGGCGTCGATGTCGATGTTCTCGCCGCCCGGCCGCGAGGGCAGCCCCGGCATCGTCCGCATCTCGCCCGCGAGCGGCGTGATGAAGCCGGCGCCGGCCGCCAGCCGAACTTCGCGGATCGGGAGCCGGAAGCCATGCGGGCGCCCCTTGAGCGCCGGGTCGTGGCTGAGCGAGTACTGGGTCTTGGCCATGCAGATCGGCAGGCGCCCGAACCCGAGCTCCTCGTACAGGTCGAGCGCCTTCGTTGCGGCGGGCAGCTCGTCCACTCCGTTCGCGCCGTAGATGCGGACGGCGATCGCCTCGATCTTCTCGCGCAACGGGATGTCGTCCGGGTAGAGATAGTGGAAGTCTGCCTCGCCGGACGTGGCCGCCGCCCAGGTCGCCCGAGCCAGCTCCTCGGCACCGCGCCCGCCGTCGGCGAAATGCGTCGTCACGACAGCATCGCGGGCGCCGGCGGCCAGAGCCACCTCCCGGATCGCGGCAACCTCGGCGTCCGTGTCGGTCGGGAAGCTGTTGATCGCCACGACGACCGGGATCCCGTACGTCTTCACGATCTCGATGTGCGCGGCGAGGTTCGCGGCGCCCCGCCGGACGGCGTCGGGGTTGTCCTCGAGGAGCCTCGGGTCGAGCGGCCTGCCGGCCACGATTCGACCGACCCCTCCGTGCATCTTGAGGGCGCGGACCGTGGCCACCACGACGGCCGCGTCCGGCTTCAGCCCCGACGCGCGGCACTTGATGTCGAAGAATTTCTCGGCGCCCATGTCGGCACCGAAGCCCGCCTCCGTGCAGACGATCTCGTGGGTGGCGAGCGCGAGCCGGTCGGCGAGGATCGAGCTGTTCCCGTGGGCGATGTTGGCGAACGGCCCGCAATGGACGAAGGCGGCCCCGCCCTCGAGGGTCTGGAGCAGGTTGGGCTTGAGCGCATCGCGGAGCAGGACGGCCATCGCCCCCGAGACCCGCAGATCCTCCGCGGTGACCGGGGCGCCGGTCAGGCTCGTGGCGAGCACCGCCCTGCCCAGGCGCGCCCGGAGGTCGGGCAGGTTCCCCGCGAGGGCGAGGATCGCCATGACCTCCGAGGCAACCGTGATCTGCCACTCGCTCTCGCGCGGCACGCCGCCGTCGCGGCCCCCGAGGCCGATGATGGTGTGGCGCAGGGCGCGGTCGCTGATGTCGACGACGCGCGGCCAGAGGACCGCGAGCGGGTCGATCCCGAGCCGGTTGCGGTGGTGGAGGCTGTTGTCGAGGAACGCCGCCGCGAGGTTGTGGGCAGCGCCGATGGCGTGGACGTCGCCCGTGAGGTGGAGGTTGAAGTCCTCCATCGGGATGACCTGGCTGTAGCCGCCCCCGGCGGCCCCGCCCTTGATCCCGAAGACCGGTCCGAGCGACGGCTGGCGGATCGCGGCCGCCGCGCGCTTCCCGATCCGGTTCAGCCCCTGGACCAGGCCGATCGTGGTGGTCGTCTTGCCCTCACCGAGCGGCGTCGGGGTGATCGCCGTCACGAGGACGTACCTGCCGCGCGGGTTGGCGGCCTCCAGGCGCTCGATCGCCGCGAGGGTGACCTTCGCCTTGGTCGGGCCGTACATCTCCAGGTCGTTGTCGGTGAGGCCGATCTCCGCGGCCACGTCCCGAATCGGACGGGGCGTGACTCCACGGGCAATCTCCAGGTCCGAGGGGAAGCTCACGAGGCCGACTCCGCGGGCCGGGGCGGGGCCACCCACCGGGAACCGAGTGCGACCCGGCCGTCGGCCTGGTTTCGCGCCGCTCGCATGAGATGCGTGAGGAGGATCGCATTCGTCAGGGGTCCGACGCCGCCCGGGACCGGCGCGATCGCCGATACGACCGATGCGGCCGACTCCGCGTCGACGTCCCCGACGATCCGGCCCTCGCGCACGTTGATCCCGATATCCACCACAACTGCCCCCGGCCGAAGCATCGCGCCGGTGATCAGGCCCGGCTTGCCCACCGCGACAATCACGATCTCCGCCTCGCGGACATGCCGGGCCAGGTCGACCGTCCGGGAATGGCAGATCGTCACGGTCGCATGCTCGCGCAGGAGCAGGAGCGCGGCCGGCTTGCCGACCACGTTCGAGCGGCCGATCACGACGGCGCGACGACCCTCGAGCGGGATCCCGGAGCGCTTCAGAATCTCCACCGCCGCGTGCGCCGTCGCCGGGAGGAACCCTTCGTACCCGAGCGCGAGAAGGCCTGCGTTGAGGGGATGGATCCCGTCGATGTCCTTCGCGGGATCCAGGACGTCGATCACCGTTCGCAGCGGGATCGCGGGCGGGAGCGGCATCTGCACGATGATCCCGGCCACGGTCGGGTCCGCGTTGAGTCCGGCGACCGCTGCGGCGACCCGCGCCGGCCCGGCATCCTCTGCGAGCTCGACAAGCCGGTCGACGATCCCCACCGTCCGGCAGCCGTCGAGGATCTTGTGCAGGTAGACGGCCGAAGGCGCGTCGCGACCGACGATCACGACGGCGAGGGCGGGCACGAACCCGTGCTCTTCGCGGAACGCGATCACGTCGGCGGCGACCGCGGCGCGCACCTCGGCCGCGATGGGCCCGCCACGCAGGAGGCGTGGGCCGCCAACCGGCTGATCGGCGCCCCGCGGCTCGGTCGCCGTCATGCCTTCCCGGGCCCCGGCTCCGGCCCGGGCTCAGGCCCCGGCCCCGGCTCAGGCTCGGGCTCCGGCCTGGGTTCCGGCTCCGGCTCCGGGTCGCGCAGCTCGCCGAGCTCAACGAATGCGCGGGTCGTCTCGGCGTGATCCGAGACCTCCCCGAGGAGCCGTGCAACCAGGCCACGAAGCTCGTCGGCCCGCTCCTCGTCGCCGAGCGCCGGCAGGTTGACCAGCACATTCTCGGCGGCACCGTGCGCGGCGGCCTCTGCCAGACGCGACGCGACCGCGAGATCGCTCGCAGCATTCCGGTTGCTGCGTCCGGCGAGCGCCTCCGAGACCGAGACCACGTCACGGCATGCTTCGAGCGTCTTGAACGGCACCGCAGCCGCGGTCACGGCCGCCGCGCGGATGGCGGCCGATCGCGCAGCCTTCTCCGGGTCCGTGGCGCGCGGCAGCTTCATCGCCGCGGCAAATGCGCCGTACGCGGCCGCGTCCTCGTCTGCCAGCTCGAGCAGGCGCGTCGCGAGCGAACGCCCCGCCCTGCCCGCGCGAGCATGCGTGCCTGCGAACGCAGCGTAGATCGGCCGATCCACGGAGAGGCCCGCGACCATGGCAACGAGGCCCGCGGCCAGTGCCGCGGCGACGGCCGAGGCACTCCCCCCGCCGGGGACGGGTGCCGAAGACGCAAGCTGCTCCACGAATCCGTCGAGCGTCGACGACCCGAAACGCGGCGCGGGGAGTTCGTCCATCCGCCGATTGTATGAGCAGCCCCTATGGGGCACATGCCCGGGCGACGGCACGACGTTCCTGCGGAAACCACCGGCTTCACGGAGCGGCCCCGCCGAGCCCAAGTCGAGCCCACGCCGCGCACGCGGCCGAACCTGCGTCGCGCGTGGCCGGGCCCGGAGCGGACGTCGTACCGGTGACGTCCGTCCCGGGCCCGATGGGCGCGCCGACCGTGTGGACAGGCGGGCGCGCGGCGCAATGGAGTTACGGCGGCACGACCGACGGGGCTCCCGGGCCGTGAGAGCCAATCCGCGTGCTCTCGGACCGGCCGTGCCGCGACCAAACGGCCCGTGCCCGCCGGCAGCCGCTACGCGGCGCGGCGCTCCGTGGTGTCGATGCCGTCCACGGTCCAGCGACGGCCGCGGTGGCGAAACGTGAGCGCAAGACGCGCCCCGCCGGTGTCCACCTCGAAGGTCGTGGACGGGCCGGTCTCGACCGGGTAGGCGGCGGTCTCGCGGCGGACGGCCGCGATGTTCGTGACCGGGAAGACGCGCTCGCCCCACCGGATCTCGCGGGGACGCCCGGTCAGCCAATCGGTGCGGACCTGGACGCGAACGGGTTCTACGCGGGTGATCGCCATGTCGACGGCTCCTTTGCGGCGGGGTCGTCGTCTCCCGGGGCACCGGGGGGACAGAACGGGTGTTCGAATGCTTCCTGACTTTAGACCGAACGCCTGTTCGATGTCAAGACCGAACCTGCGATGGCCGTACCGTCGCGGGCCCGCGTGCCACCTCGTCTGTCACGGGCTCGGCGAATCCTCGTCCGGGCCCGGCGGATCCTCGTCCGGGCCCGTCGCCCGGCCCGATCCATCGTCCCCGTCCGGGGCCGGGGCGCCCTCCTCCGGGGCCGAGACCGGACGCGACCGACCGACGCGCCGCGGGTCCAGCGGTTGCATCGGGTCGCGGCCGCCGGCCGAGAATTCGCTCCCGAGAAGCCTGGCGCGGGTCATCGCCCGCTCCCCGTACCGACGCCGGACCGCGTCCGTTGCCTCGACCGCTCGGCGCCGTCGATCGTCGTCGGGGGCGAAGAGCCCGAGCTGGGCAGGCTCGCCCAGGCCGTGCGCACCGACACCCACCAGCCGGATGCGGCGGCCACGGACCTCCGGTCGCGCCAGCTCGAGCGCGACGTGCCAGATCGGCTCGGCGAGGTCGGTCGGCTCGGCGAGCGTCCGTTGGCGGGTCACCGTGCGAAACGCGCTGTCGCGGATCTTCACCTGGACGGTCGCGGCCCGCACGCCGCCGGCTCGGAGCCGCGCCGCCACGCCTTCGGAGAGGGCAAGCAGCGTCCGCTCGATCTGGTCGGCGTCGCTCGTGTCCACGTCGAACGTGTGCTCGTGGCTGACCGACTTGGCCTCGACGTCGCCGGTGACGGGCGACGGGTCCACCCCCCGAGCGCGCTCGACGAGCGTCGCTCCGTGCTTCCCGAGCCGCCGCACGAGAAGCTGGGGATCAACCGCAGCGAGATCGCCGATCGTTCGCACGCCGTACTCCGCCAGGGCCACCCGCGTCTGCGCGCCGACCCCCCAGAGCCGCGCGATCGGCAGCGGCGCGAGGAACGCGGCCTCGCTGCCCGGCGCCACGACGACCAGGCCATCGGGCTTGCGCAGGTCGGACGCGATCTTCGCGACGAGCTTCGTGCTCGCCACGCCGACCGACGCGGTGAGCCCGACCTCGGAATGCACGGCAGCCTTGATCGCGGCGGCGATCACTGTCGGCGGGCCGAAGAGCGTCTCCGACCCTGAGACATCGAGGAAGGCCTCGTCGATCGAGACCTGCTCGATCCGCGGCGTGAACCGACCCAGGATCTCCATCACCGCCCGGCTGGCCGTCCGGTATTTCGCACCGTTCACGGGCAGGAAGACGCCCTCGGGACACAGGGCTGCGGCGGTTCGCAGCGGCATTGCCGAATGGATCCCGAAGCGCCGCGCCTCGTAGCTCGCGGCGCTCACGACTCCGCGGGCGCCCGGGTCGCCGCCCACGATGACCGGTCTCCCTCGGAGCTCCGGGCGGTCGCGCTGCTCGACGGCCGCGAAGAACGCGTCGAGGTCCACGTGCAGGATCGTCGCGCTGGTCACGCCCCTATCATGCCGCTCGTGGCCGTCATCCCGACCCTGCTCTCGCTCCTCTTGCTCGGCGCGCTCGCGTCGCCCGGGATCGCTGCGCTGGACCGATTCGCGCGGTGGCTGACGCCACTCGAGCGCTTCGCCTACGGTTCCGTGCTCGGCATCGTGGCCGGGACGCTCGCGCTGGTCCCCGCCGCGACGGTGTTCGGGTTCAACGCGCCGGTCGTGCTCGGGGTCGCCGTGGCCTGCGTGGGAGTGACGGCCCTCCTCGTCATTGGGCCTGCGCGGCGGCACCGCGGCCGCGCCGAACGACGACGCGTCGCGTTGGGCGAGCGACTCCGCGACCTTGCCGGGCGGCTCGACCCGTGGGCGACCGCGCTCGTGACGCTGCTTGTCGTGCGCTGGGGCCTGCTCTGGTCGAGCGCGCTGACCCTCCGGCCCGACGGGCTGTGGGCCGGCCACGAGTACATCTGGAGCGACTGGCCCACCCATCTCGGGATCGTCACGCACTTCGCGTACGGCGGCAACTTCCCGCCCGAGCACCCGCTGTTCGCCGGGCTGCCCCTGAGCTACCACTACCTGAGCGACCTGACGCCCGCTTCGTTCGTCGTGCTGGGCATGGATCCGCTTTCGGTCCTGCCGTTCCACAGCTTCGTGCTCTCGATCCTCGCGGTCCTCGGGATCTACGCGTTCGCGCGCCGGCTGGCCGGCGTTCGCTCGATCGCGACGCTCGCCGTCATCCTCTTCGTGTTCGGGGCCGGCCTGGGCTGGATCGCGACGATCGCCAGGATCGACACGAGCCACGATCTCTTCGGCACGCTGGCGAACGCGCCGTGGGACGCCAGGGCCCAGGTCGACCTGCACATCCGGTTCTTCAACCCATATTTCGCGTTCCTGATGTCGCAGCGCGCCTACCTGTACGGCCTGCCGATCGCGATGCTCACCATCACGCTCCTCATCCGGGCCGCGCGCCGGCGTTCGATGCGCACCTTCGCCCTGGCCGGGGTTGTGGCGGGCCTCCTCCCGCTGGCGCACCTGCCGACGCTGCTCGCGCTCGCGATGGTCACCCCGTTCCTCGCCCTGCTGCTCGCCCGGCGACCGTGGCACGTGCGGGCCATCCCGTGGCGCGGGTGGATCGGGTTCCACGTCCTCTGGGTTGCGGTCGCGGTGCCGCAGCTGGTCATGCAGCTCGGCGGGGGCGCGGGAGCGCTGGCGGCCTTCCGGCTCGACCTCGGCTGGGTAGCGGACCCGGACCCCTGGTGGTGGTTCTGGCTCAAGAACCTCGGGCTCTTCATCCCGCTCGGGCTGCTGGCCCTCGGCACCGGGCGGATCGTGCCGCCGCGCGCCCACCGCGCCCTGCTCGCATTCATGCCGATCTTCGTCGTTGCGAACACGTTCGCATTCCAGCCGTGGAACTGGGACAACCACAAGATCCTGATCTACTGGTTCCTGGCCCTGACGATCCTCGTGGCCGCCCTGCTCGTGCGCGCATGGCGCTCGAGCCGATCGGCGTCGCTTCGGTTTCTCCTGGTCGCCGCGGTGGTGACCATGACCCTCGGCCCCGCGCTGGAGAACCTCGACCAGCTCGAAGGGCACGGCCAGTACAGGATGCTGACGACCGAGCAGCTCCAGGTCGCGGCCGAGATCCGGGCCGTGACCGATCGGAAGGCCCTGCTCGTGGGCGGCATGCAGCCGCAGGACCCGGTGATGGAGCTCACCGGTCGCCGCCTCCTGATGGGCTACTGGGGTCAGCTCTGGGTGAGCGGCATCGCGTACCAGCAGCGCCAGGCCGACGTCGGGACGATCTACGCGATGGGCCCCGGGGCGGACACGCTGCTCCGCCAGTACAAGGTGGACTACGTCGTGATCGGTCCCGACGAGCGCTCGACCCTAAACGCGAACGAGGCCGCCTACGCCGCCCGCTTCCCGGTCGCGACGCGCACCGAGAACTACCGGGTCTACGACGTTCGATCACTGCGCGCGGGCGGCTGACCGGCGATCGCCAGGCGGCGCGCCCGCGACCCCTCGGCCAGGCGACGAACGAGTCCCGCCTCAGCCGGAACCGGGCCCCCGCGCCCGGCCGGGGTTCAGCCCTTGGGCTCGACGATGACCGTGACCTCGGGCGTCATGCCGGCGTGGACCTTGATGGCGACCTTGTACGTGCCGAGCGACTTGAGCGGCTGGTCCAGGTCCACCTTGTGCTTGTCCACGACGATCCCGCGGCGGCCGAGCGCGTCGGCGATGTCCTGGGTCGTGATCGAGCCATAGAGCTTGCCGCCCTCGCCGACCTTGACGCCCATCGTGAGCGTCGTGGAGCCGATGCGGTTCGCCGCGATCTCCGCCTCTTCGCGCTCGCGCTTCCGCTTGTCCTCGCGGCTCGCGATGTCGTGCTGCCACGCGCGATAAGCCCCTCCGGCGGCCGGCACGGCGAGGTTCGACTTGATGAGGAAGTTGCGAGCGTAGCCCTCGGCCACGTCCTTGAGCTCGCCGCTCTTTCCGAGCTTGGCGACATCGGTGGTCAGGATGACCTTCACGCGCGGGAACCCTCCTTGGTGAGCCAGCCGCGCACGTGCGAGCCGAGCTCCAGGTCGCGGGTGACGCGACCGGCGCTTGCCAACGTGGCGGGAAGACGGTTGACGATACGGCGAACGGGGCGCGGGATCGTGCGCCGGACACGGGCACGATCCTCATCGAAGGCGGCCCGCGGAATCCCGGCCCGGTCGAGCTTCTCGTCGATCAGCTCGGAGGAGATGCCGGCCAGGAAGAGCTCCACGCCGAGCATCCCGACGACCAGGTCGTCGAGCGCCCCCAGAACCGGGATCCGGTCGGGGACAAGGTCCAGCGGTGAGACCGCGTACCCGATGGCACCTGCCAGGAGCGCCTTGCGGGAGGCGGGGACACGCTGATCGATGAGCAGGTCGAGGGCCAGGCGCCCATACGATGGCAGGCGGCTGGCCAGGGGCAGGAGCGCGAGCACGGTCAGCGAGCGACCGACCGCTGCGCCCCGCCGACTTCGCGTCGCCCGCCCGGTTCCCCCGACCCGCCCGGCAGAACGCCGATCGACCGTTGCCATGGTTGTGTGGCCGCACTCCGCGAACCCGGCCCGCTCCTCACGCGACGCGCGCGAGCGGCCAGAACGGGCAGTCTACCAGCCGCGGGATGGCGACCGCCGCGTGCAGGAACGCCGGGGATCCCCGCGTCAGTCCGCCTCCGACCGCAGCCACTCCCTGCCACACCGGACGCACCGCGTGCGCCGCCCGAGTGTCGTGTTGTCGTGCGAGGTCAGCTCGCAGCGCAGGCGCGCCCACGGACGCCACCGCCAGAGTTGGGCCACGACTGCCCTCATTCGGTCAGACGCCGCCGGCCGGCGCGGGCCGGGCCAGCGCGATCGCGTCCTCGATCGCCGCCGCGAGCCGGTCCCCCGTCGGGTGTCCGATGAGCGGCGTCACGCGATGCGCACCCGCCGTCTCGATCCAATCCGGCTCGAAGCTGTTCGCGACGAGCACGATCGGAACGTCGGGATGCAGGTCACGCATCCCTTCCACGAGGCGCCGCGCGCCGTCGGGCTCGCCGGTCATGAACGCATCGTAGACCAGGACGTCAGCATCCGCGGCGAGGTCGCACGCCCGGCCCGACAGGATCGGGCAGCTTGCCCCGATCGGCCCCATGCACTGCCGCGCGTCGTAGCCCCGACGCCGGAGGGCATCGACCTCCTGGTCGGAGAGGTCGACGTCGTGATGCACCACGAGGACGCGTGTCATCGCAAACTCCTGTACCGGCGAGAGACGCTCATGGTCCGACCGGCGGCAGCCCGCCGCCAGTGCCGAATGGCCGGGTCGGTTTCGCCCTGCTGGGGGCCCGCGGTTGCTCGCGCCGAGGACGCCGCGGGCCGATCGCCCGCCCAGCGCCGGACCGCGGGGCCCCGCTGGCCCCGACCCCGCGCGTGCACCCGGTGACCACTGCGACCGACGAGGTCGCCCGGCACGACGGAAGCGTGCGCCCTGTGACCCGAACGACCGCCAGGCGGTCCGGCGGTACAGGGTGTGGCGCAGGAACGCCGTGGCGGTGGCCGCCGGCGGTCGCAGTGCGAATTCTGTGCACACAGTGGGTCGGCACCCCCAGCCGCCGAACCCTCCCGGCGCCCGGCATCCGCCCCTCAGACACCTCGGCCGCCGAGGCGACCCACAGGCGGAGCGCAGATGCGTGCCGGCCGGGCACGCACGTCTTGACAATCGAACGGGTGTTCGGTAGGATGCGGGGGATACACGAAAAGGAGCTCGCGTGACGAAGCACGACGCGGAACGAAAGCGGAAGATCCTGGACTACATCGCGGCCATGATCCGCTCGAGAGGCGTTCCCCCGTCCGTTCGCGAGATCGCCCGGGCCGTCGGCCTTGCGTCCACCTCCGCCGTCCATCACCATCTCAAGGCCCTCGAGGAAGACGGGTACCTGGAGCGCGGCGAAGCTCAGAGCCGGATGCTCCGCTTCACGCCGAAGGCGGCGATCGCGCTTGGGCTCTCCAGCGAGATGACCCCGCAATCCGCGGCGCGCGAGGCGCACATGCTGCCGGTCATCGGGGAGATCGCCGCAGGCGGTCCGATCGAGGCATACCAGGTCGTGGGTGACTACCAGGCCGTTCCCGAGATGCTCGCCCCATCCGGCGACGCCTACCTGCTCCGGGTGCGCGGTGATTCCATGATCGAAGCGCTGATCGCGGACGGCGACTACGTCGTGATCCGCCCCCAGCAGACGGCCCGGAACGGCGACATCGTTGTTGCCCAGGTCGAGGAGAACGCCGTCACGCTCAAGCGGTTCTTCAAGGAGGACGGCCGCGTCCGGCTGCAGCCGGCGAACCCCGCATATCCGCCGCAGTACTACGAGGCCGTGCGAATCCAGGGCAAGCTCATCGGGGTGATCCGCCGCCTCGACTGACGCGGCACCTCGCCGAATCTCGTCCACACCCTTTCCACGCTTCCGGCCAGATGCCCCGGCAGAACGGGGGATATCGCGACGGGTTCGTGGACATCCCCGTGGCGCCGCGGCCCGCCGACCGCCACGATTGACCGGTTCCCGCCCCGATATGCCGGAGTCCGCGTGTCCATCGACCGCCTGCCGCCCCAGAGCATCGAAGCCGAGCAGTCCGTCCTCGGTGCGCTCCTCATCGATCGCGACGCGATCATCGAGGTCGCCGACATCGTCAAGCCGGACGACTTCTATCGGCAGGCCCACGGCCGCATCTACGCGGCGATGGTGGAGCTCTGGGAGCGCCGAGAGCCGATCGACATCATCACGGTCGCGGAGGCGCTCGAGCGGGGAGGCGACCTCGAGCAGATCGGCGGTCGCGCTTACCTCTCGTCGCTTTCGGAACAGACGCCCACGGCGGTCTTCGCGGCCCAGTACGCCCGGATCGTCGAACGCAAGGCCGTTCTCCGCAACCTGATCGCGGCCGCGGGCAAGATCGCCGGTATCGGCTACGAAGACGGGCCCGAGGTCCAGGAGGCGATCGACCGCGCCGAATCGGAGCTCTTCGCCGTCTCCGAGCGCCGCGTGGCAGCCGGGTTCAGCCCGCTCAGGACCCTCCTCCACGAGGCGTTCGACCGGCTTGACTACCTGCACACGCACCGCGGAGAGATCAGCGGCATCCGGACCGGCTTCGCAGACCTCGACACCCTCACGACCGGCCTCCAGCCGTCGGACCTCGTGGTGATCGCCGCTCGGCCGTCCGTGGGCAAGACCAGCCTCGCCCTCAACATCGCCGAGTTCGCGGCGATCAGCAACACGCCGCGCAAGAGCGTCGGGATCTTCAGCCTGGAGATGAGCAAGGAGCAGCTCGTCCTGCGGTTGCTCAGCTCGGTCGGGAACATCGACAGCCAGCGCCTGCGCACCGGCTTCCTCGACGAGATGGACTTCGTGGGCGTCTCCAAGGCGATGACCGGCCTGTCCG
Source organism: Candidatus Limnocylindrales bacterium (assembly GCA_038214375.1). Taxonomy (GTDB): domain Bacteria; phylum Chloroflexota; class Limnocylindria; order Limnocylindrales; family CSP1-4; genus CTSoil-043. The sequence continues at coordinate 14,299 of JBBQRX010000016.1, read as the reverse complement.
AGGCGCCGATCTACATCGACGACACACCGAACATCAGCACGATGGAGCTCCGGACCAAGGCTCGCCGGCTCCAGGCCGAGGTCGGCCTCGATCTCGTGATCGTGGACTACCTCCAGCTCATGCAGGCGTCGTCGACTGCGCGCGATTCGAACCGCGTCCAGGAAGTGTCCGAGATCAGCCGCGGGTTGAAGGCGCTCGCCCGCGAGCTCCGCGTGCCGGTCATCGCGCTGTCGCAGCTGTCGCGGCAGCCCGAGATGCGCGAGTCGAAGGAGCCCCGCCTCTCCGACCTCCGCGAGTCCGGCGCGATCGAGCAGGATGCCGACCTCGTGGTCTTCCTCTGGAGGGAGAAGGAGCGCGGCGAAGACCAGGACGCGGAGGGCGAGGTCGTGAAGCTCCGCCTCGCGAAGCATCGAAACGGGCCGACGGGCGAGGTGGATCTCTGGTTCAAGAAGAGCCAGACGCGCTTCGTCAGCTATGCCGGGGAACGCTACGCGGCCGCCACGCCGTAGGCCCGAGCCCGTCGCGTGCGGGCGCACCGGCGCTGCTGGCGCGCCTAGACTTCCGTCCTCGGTCGCGGGACCCCGCGCACCGCAGGGAATTGGGGGCACGGAGGGCACCAGTGGGCGTGATCATCATCCGGGAGATGGTCGGCACGAGTCCGAAGTCATGGAGCGACGCCGCGCGGCAGGCCGTGGCGACTGCCTCGCGGACCGTGCGGAACATCCGGACGATCGAAGTCGTCAAGTCGACCGCCGCGGTCGAGAACGGGGAGATCGTCGAGTACCGCGTCGACCTGAAGATCGGCTTCGAGTACGAGGGCGCCTGAGAAGAGAGCGCCCCGCGCGAGCGGCGAACCCAACACGCTGCCGGGCCACCGGCATCGAGCGGTCGCCCGGCGAGGTCGAGATAAGCGGCCGGTGATGGCCGTGCGGCACGATGGCCGCCATGGCTTCCCCGGCTCCCGGCCCGGCCTTTCTGACGCCCGCTCACGGTCACGTGGGCGGTCGGTTGTCGGCCCTTCCGCTCGCCCGTGATTCGCAGACGGCTCCGAGGGACCTCGTCCCGGTCGGCCCGGGCCGCGTCTCGCATCGGACTCCGTACTCCGCCCAACAGGACGACGTGGAAGTCTTCGGCTACCCGGTCCAGATCGGAAAGATCCAGCCGCCAATGCTCCCGGAGGAGACGCTTCGACGCGACCGGCTGATCGACTGGCTGCACGCGAAGACCCGCTCCCGGCTTGCGCTGATCGTCGCCGACCCCGGCTACGGCAAGACCACCCTCCTCGCGGACTGGAGCCGGCGAACCCGCGTCCGGACGCTCTGGTACCGCCTCGACGAGCACGACCGCGACTGGGCGGTCTTCATCCACCACATCGTCGCGGCGGGGCGGGAGATCGATCCCGACTTTGCCCCGAACACGGCAGGCCTCCTGCGGGAGCTCGCGGCCAACCTGGGCAACCGCAGCGCGATCGTCCGAACGCTCATCGCGGAGCTTCGAGCGTGGGCGGTCGTCGGGACCGCCCTGATCCTCGACGACTACCAGCAGGTGGACGACGTGGCGGAGATCCGGGAAATCGTCCGTGAGCTCGTCGTTCGCGGCCCGGACCGGCTCGCGGTCGTCATCGCGTCGCGGACCCGGCCCACGCTCCCGCTCGCCCGCCTGCGCGCCATCGGCGAGGCCGCCGAGATCGGCACGGACGATCTCCGATTTGATCGCGACGAGACGGAGCGCCTCTTCCGGGACACCTATCACGACCCGCTCGAGCGCGACCTCCTCGACGATTTGGCCCGGACCACCGAGGGCTGGGCGGCCACGCTGCGACTGGTGGAGTCGGTGGTTCGCGGGCGTCCCCGGGACGAGGTCCGGTCGGTCATCCGGAGCCTGTCCGGGCGACATGGCGACCTGCACGACTACCTCGCCGAGGAGGTCGTCGGGCGGATGCCGAGGGAGGCGCAGGACTTCGTCGAGCGCAGCTGTCTCCTGGCCGTCGTCACGCCCGAGCTAGCGGCTGCGGCCGGCGAAGTCACCGCCGAGGCCGCCCAGGGCTTCCTCGACGCCGCGGAGGGCGCGGGCCTCCTCTCGCGACGCGGCCGAACCGGCCAGGCCGGGCGCCTCTTCCACCCGCTGGTCCGAACTTTCCTCGAAGGACGCCTGCACGACGCGGTCGGCCCGATCGCGATCCGCCAGATCCACGCCCGCATCGCGCGCGCCGCGGAACCTGCCTCCTGGTCCGTTGCCGCCTACCACTACGCCGCCGCCGACCTGGCGGCCGACGCCGTCCGCGTCCTCTCCGCGGCCGTCCCCGTCATCCTCGGCTCCGGCGCCTACAAGGACGCCGAGCAACTCGCCTCCCACCTCGATCCCGCCACCCTCGGCGCCTGGCACGACGTGATCGTGGCGTCTGGGCATCTGAGAACCGGCAGCCCAAAGGCTGCGGCCGAGGCGGCCGCCCGGGCAATCGACCGCGTCTCAAACCACGGGGATCGGTCAATCTCGCTGGCCGCTGCCATGGGTTCGATGATGAACGCGTCATATGGCCTGGGGGACCTGGAGGCGGCACTTGAGTGGGCCGGCAAGGTTTCGGAGGAGCAACCAGGAAGTGATCACGCGGAACTTGCGGCCGCCCTCACGTCCCTCGTCTCAACGACACTTGACGCGGACCTCGCCGATGCAATCAGGAAGTATTTGGATCTCGCGACGAGCTTTGAGAGCCGTGGCTACTGGCACTACCAAGGGATCTCACTTCTCAACGTGGCATGGATGTTGCGCGCAAGCGGAGACGTCGAGGCCGCCCGAGACGCGGCTGCGAAAGCCGTTGAAACATTGGGTCATTCATCGGCAGGAACTGAGATTTCAACGGCGCAGACCGTCTGGGCGTGGTCGCTCGCTCACACTGGAGATTGGAGTGGCGCGGAGCAGAAGCTCGCGGAGTCGCTTGCGGCATCGGTGCCGGGAACGCGCTTCGAGAACCTCGTTGAGTGCGCGGAGATCATCGGAGCCTATGACGATCCGGACCGCGCTGGGCAACTCCTTCTTGAGGCTGATCTCGTCGGTGCGCCCAATGCGGCCCTGCGCCAGCTTGAAAAGCGACTGATCGGAGAACAACTCTGTCGCGTGGGACGGCCATTGGATGCGATCGAGACCCTTTCTGCGATCGCCACAGACCGGGCGACGGCCTATCCGGCTTTCCACGTTCAGCGTCTCCTGGCGCTCCTAAACGCCAAGCTTCTCGCATTCGGGACACTTGACGAAGCGTCATGGACGGGTCTCGAGACGCTCGCCAGGCGTCAGGGTGCCCAGTTGGCGGTCCTCGAAGGCTCTCTTCTGCGAGGGTTATCCGGCACGCCGGCCGAGGCCTCCGCGACGATCGAGGCAATTGGACAACGGGATCGAGCGCTGCTCAGTATTCGCGCGGAGGCAGTCCTTCGCAGGCTCGCCGACCTTACCGATTCGGCTCTCGATATCGTCCACGCTGAGGCGGAGTCACGCCCTCGCAGGTGGCGATCGCGAGTTCGATCCCTGGTGGCGACGCCCGGCGGACGAGAACGCTGGCAGGCTGCACGACTGCTGGAGGTCATTGGCGCGAAGGAAGATGTTCGCCTGCTCCGTCACGCGGCCAGGGAGTTGAAGGACCAATTTCGCCATCCCGACTTCGGTAAGGCCCTTGCTCGTCGAGTTGCGGATCCCGTCTTTGTGGATGATTTGGGGCGCTTGGTCATCTGGCTTGGGAAGCTGGAGATTCCCGGCACGACGATTCGGCGGAAGGCCTTGGCTCTCCTCTGCTTTCTGTTGGCCCAACCGAAGCTGTCTGCCACGCGCGATCAAGTACTCGATGCGCTGTGGCCAGATCTTGATCCCAGCCAAGCAGCGAATTCGCTGCACCAGACCGTCTACTTCCTTCGTCGCGTATTCGAGCCTGAGTACGTCGAAGACCTGAGCCCGGGCTATTTGCATCACGATCCGGACTTGTTGTGGCTCGATCAGGAGCTCGTCACAAGCCAGAGTCATGAGTATCGCCGTGTCGCGGCGTCAATCGGGGCGCTGGCAACGCCGGCCCAGGCAGAACGTGTCTCTGAGTTGTACTCGGGGAGATTTGCCCTTGACTTCGCGTACGAGGAATGGGCGGGGCCGATCCGAGACTCGATGCACGCGAGATACCTCGAGATCGTTGAGCGCGCCGTTACCCACGATGCGGACACCGGCCAAATCGATCGAGCGATCCGACTTGCGCAGCGAGCCTTGGACATTGACCCGCAGCTTGACGAGGTCGAGAAAACGGTGATCAGGCTCTGCACCGTGGCCGGAGCACATGCGGCTGCGGCCGAGCGGTACGGCCGCTACTCGCTTGGCCAGCGAGATCTCGGACTTGACGCGCCTTCGTTTGAGGACCTGTTGAGTGGATAGGGAAGGTTCGGTATTGACCGTCGTTCGAGCCACCGCCTAAAGTCCGGTTCGCCGACTAGTGCCGCGGTACTAGGAAGCAAAGTGAACAAACGGACGCGTTGATACCTCCTCCTGAAATGGGCACTTAGGGAGCAGGTGGAGCGAGTAGTGCAACCGACCGACCAACCAGTTAGGTCGGTTTTCGTGATTGCGGGGGCGCGGAAACCCATTGGAGGGCACACGATGGGTCCCGAGTACGGTTCGAAGGGCTTCTGACGGTGCGGCGGGTGCCAGGTATCGAGTGATGAAGACTCGGCTTCTGCGCCTGTTCGCGGTGGCGTCGACGATTGGCGCCGCCCTTATCGCTGGTGGAGCATCGCTGAAGGGGTTCTAGGTACTTCCGTCCCATTTTCCGACCCCTCCCTCGGTACGTTACAGTCCGAGGAGGTGGAGGGTCGTCGAAGGGACAGATGTCTAAGAGCCTCGGTATCTACATCACGGGACTCGTGACGGTCGGCGCGCTTGCGCTTGCCATCACGAGTCTCGTGATTCCTGTCGACAATCACATTCGGCTGAACGTCTTTGGCTCGGAAACCCTCGACGTCTTCGCTGGTATCGCCTTCTGGATCGGGCTAACGCTTCTCGCGTCGGCAATGCCCGTCACGATGCCTCGGGGATCCCTGATAAACACGTCTATCGCTCCAATTGTGGCTGCGATGGCTTTGGGGGGACCAACGGCTGCTGGCTGGGTGGCACTCATTGGTACGAGTGAGTACCGCGAACTCTCGGGTCGAGTCCCGTGGTACGGAACCCTTGCTAACCACGCCGGACTCGTCCTTCCTGCTATCGCAGCTGGAATTGCACGTCAGATCGTTCGCGCGGAACTTGCGCAGCTAGGAATGCCGGGGCCGGCCGCCGACTTCTTGTCCACCCTCGCAGGTGCAGCCGCATTTTTCGCTCTCAACGTCAGTTTCACGAGTGTGACGGTCGCTCTCCGCACCTTTCAGTCGACTCGAACAGTTCTCAGTGGGGACCTGCCGACATTTTTCGCGACTTGGGTGGCATTGGCGCCTGTGTCATGGGTCATGACACAGATCTACCGGATCGCAGAAGTAGGCTGGTGGGCAACGCTGTTTCTCGCTCTGCCTGTCTACATCATGCGTCTCGCGCTTCACCAGGTCGTCGAAATGCGCGAGATGTTCACCCAGACCGTCGGTGCACTCGCGCAGGCCGTCGATGCTCGGGACTCGTTCACGTCGGGGCATAGCGAGCGGGTCCAGCTGATCTCGGTGGACATCGGGCGCGTGATGCGCCTGAAGGACGACGAGATCCAGGCGCTCGAATGGGGCGGCCTGCTGCATGACATCGGCAAGATCGGCGTGCCGGACAGCGTGCTGCTCAAGCAGGACAAGCTGACGAAGGATGAGCGGGCCCTCATGAACCGCCACCCGGTGATCGGGGCGAACATCATCGCCCACGTCGGGAAGCTGGCGCCGGAGCTGCCGATCATCCGCCACCACCACGAGTGGTACAACGGCTCGGGGTATCCGGATCGGCTGATGGGCGACGAGATCCCGAAGCTCGCGCGGGTGCTCCACGTGGCCGACGCGTTCGAAGCGATGACGACGGCTCGGCCGTACCGGATGCGCCCCCTGTCGACGGAGCAGGCGATCGCGGAGCTGCGCAAGTTCGCGGGTGTCCAGTTCGACCCGGTGATGGTGGACGCATTCCTGCGCACGTCATGGGCCAGGGGCGCAGCGGACGCGGGTCGCCCGACCGAGAACCGGCCCGTCCCGCTGCTCGCCCAGGCCGCAGCGCGCATGGTCCCGCCGCCGGCGCCGGACGGCTCCGTCGCGGACGTTTCCTGACCTCCGCCCGGGCGTGCTGATCGCGGGGCTGCTCCTCGGCCTGATCGCCGGCCTCGCGGCGGGCGGCCGCATCGACAACCTCATCGCGATTCGCCTGCGCTGGCCGCTCCTGATCTTCGGGGCGCTCGCGCTGCGCCTGGGAACGGAGGCGGCGCTCGCCCGGGATATCGGGATCGTCGACTCGCAGCGGGTGGCGTTCCTGGGGACCGCGTACGGGCTCCTCGCGATCGGGCTGTGGGCGAACCGGGCGCGACCGGGGATGAGCCTGGCGCTCGTCGGGATCGGGCTCAACGCCGTCGCGATTCTCGTCAACGGCGGATTCATGCCGGTCTGGGAGCCGAGTCTCACGGCGGCGGGCTTCGGTCGGGCGGACGTGCTTTCGCCCATCCACGTGATCCTGCCTGCGAGCCTAGACGCCGCGTTCTTCTGGTCGGCGGGACCGCTCGGCGACGTGATCCCGATGCCCCTGCCGTTCCTCCGCAACGTCCTCTCGATCGGCGACGTGATCCTCGACCTCGGCCTCGCGTCCTTTCTCTTCGCTGGCCTCATCCGTCGACCGGACGAGACCGGCCCGGACGGGCGACCGATTCGGCGCTTCGAGCCGAGCCAGCCTCTGATCCTGGCCGGGACGACAGCCCGGGACCGGCCGGGTGGGGTCCGCGCGGGGACCGGCCTCGCGGCCAGCCTGGGCGACCTCACGGCCCTGGAACGACCGATGATCCTGGGCGGCTCGGGGGCGGGGCTCGCGTCGCCGGCGCCGATGTCGTCGGGCGGGGTCCTTGCCCCCGCGCTGCCGGGAGCGCTCCGCGCGGTCGCCCTCAGGGCGCGGCATCATCCGTACGTTCGACTGGCAGTCAACGGGTCGTTCTCGGCGTTGTGGACCGGGCAGCTCATCAGCCTGCTGGGCGACCGGGTGCACCAGGTGGCGCTGGCGGCGCTGGTGTACGGGACCACGAACTCGGCGATCGCGGGTGCCCTGACCTTCGTGGCGGCGACGCTGCCGAACCTCCTTTTCGGGCCGCTTGCCGGCGTGCTGGTCGATCGCTGGGACCAGAAGCGTGTCCTGATCGCGAGCGATCTGCTTCGCGCCGGGATCGTGCTCCTCATCCCTGCAGGCGTCAGTGTCAACGTGGTGCTGGCGTACCCGCTGGTCTTCCTGCTCACGACGGTCTCGATCTTCTTCCGACCTGCGCGGACGGCGGTGATCCCGCGGGTGGTCCACGACGACGAGCTGGTGACGGCGAACTCGGCGACGTGGCTGAGCGAGACGTTGGCCGACGTCGTCGGGTACCCGGTGGCGGGGCTATTTGTGGCGTTCCTCGGAACCGCGCTGCCGCTGGCGTTCTGGCTCGACTCGGTGTCCTACGTGGCGTCGGCCCTGCTGGTGGTCGCGGTGGTGATTCCGCCGGTCGTGCGCTCCGCGGCGTCCGCGGACCCGATCCCCGGGCTGGCCGGGATCCGCGCCGACCTGTGGGCGGGCTGGCGCTTCCTTCGCGGCGAACCGGTCCTGCTGGCCAACACTCTGCAGGCCGTCGCGGCCCAGCTGACCGTGGGCGCGACGATCGCGCTCATGCCCCTCTACGCGAAGGTGGTCCTGCGGCTCGGTTCGCTCGACTGGACGACGGCCTATGCATTCATCGAGACGGCGATCGGGCTCGGCAACCTGCTCGGCGGCTTCGTGATCGGGCTGCTCGGCGCCCGTATCGCGAAGGGCCGGATGGTGATCTGGGGCTATGCCGTCTATGGCCTCGCGGTGGTCGGCCTGGGCCTGACGAACAACGTCCCGCTGGCGCTCGGAATGGCATTCGCGATGGGCATCTCGAACATGGTCTTCATCATCCCGACCCAGACGCTCTTCCAGGAACGGACGCCCGGCGACATGATCGGCCGGGTGATCGGGTTCCGGTTCTCGGCGGTCTTCGGGGCGATGACGTTCGCGATGGCGGCGAGCGGCATCCTGGGAGACGCGGCCGGCGTCGGGCCCGTGCTCGTGGTCTTCGGCGTCATCACGCTCGCTGCAGGGCTCGCGGGCCTGGCAAGCCGACCGCTCCGCGAAGCCTGATCGGGGTATCGGCACGGCGGGGACCACGTGCGTTCGGTGCCGGTGGGCCGCCCCTGGGGCCGACCCGCACTCGTATCGACATCGATCCGCACGCGGACCGGTCAGGCTCCGGTACACTCAACCCCCGGCGCCGGCTCGCGGAATCCGCGGTGCCCGGCGTTGCCGCTGACCGGCGGCGCCCATGGATGGAGTGACACAGCACGATGACCGGCCCGGACGACCGCGCGCAAGGCGCTCTCCCGGAGGGGACGCCCGCCGACGAGACGCTGGACGTCGCCGCACCGACGGATGACGCGTTCGACGAGAACAGCGAGAGCTCGGCGCGCGATGACGAGATGGGCGCCGATGATGTCAGCTTCGCGGAGCCCGAAGAGACCACGGCCGCGGCTGCCGTAGCGACGACTCCCGCGCGGGCCGGGCGCGCCAGCGCGACGAGCCGCGGAGCCGGGCGCGGTCCGCGGGGCACTCGAGGGCCGGCAGTGCCGGCACGGGTCCAGACGGCATCCGACATCGCGGTGCACGTCGACGACCGCATCTCGGCGATCTTCGTGATCGGCGTCCTCGCGGTGTTCGCGCTGATCTTCCTGAATGCGTTCCTGCTGGGGAAGGGCGGGCTGCTGACGCCACTCCCGACGCCGGCGCCAATCTCGTCGGCATCACCCGCGGCATCGGTGGCCCCGATTGCGTCCGCGTCGCCCGCGGCAAGCGCCCCGGCATCGGCCGCCCCGAGCGCCTCACCCGCCGCCAGCCCGTCCGCGGGTGCGTCCGCCTCGCCCGCGCCGAGCGCATCCGCCAGGGCAAGCGCGAAGCCGTCAGCCACGCCGAAGCCGAGCGCGCCGGCCCCGTCTCCGAGCTGATAGGCCGCCTCGCTACTCCTCCCATCCCGAGGCTCGGCATCGACGGTTTGTTGCAGGCGGCGCAACACCGGCCGGGCCCGCCCGTCCGCTCGGCCCGGAGCTCGGCTCGCGGTGGGCTCGCCCGCGGCCCGTTGGGGGGCCGTTGCGGACAGTGCAACAAACGGGCCACGGACGGCCTGTGGAGCGCTGCTCTGACCCGTTCCGACCGGCTTCAGGGCCGCCTGTTGCCAGCGCTGCAACATTCCGGGTCAATGACTACCCGAATTGGTTCGAACGTGACCCCCGGGAACCCGAGAAGGCCATCCCAGGGCTGGGCATCGACGGTTTGTTGCAGGCGGCGCAACAGCGGCCGGGTTGACCGGATCCGGAGGCACCAGGGTTCGCGGCGTATCCTCGGGGCGTGGATCGCCCCGTCGACGCCGATCGCCCTGCCGACGTCGACGCCGATCGCCCTGCCGACGCCGATCGCCCCGCCGACCCGGACCCGCGCACGTTCGAGGCGGCCCGCGCCGCGATGGTCGATCGGCAGCTCAGGGCTCGCGGCATCGTGGACGAGCGGGTCCTGGCCGCGATGGCGGCAGTTCCGCGCGAGCGGTTCGTCCCCGCGGGCAGCCGTGACCTCGCATATGCGGACCAGGCCCTGTCGATCGAGGGCGGGCAGACGATCAGCCAGCCCTGGATGGTCGCGATGATGACCCAGCTGCTGGATCCGCCGCCCGGGTGCCGTGTGCTCGAGATCGGGACGGGCTCCGGCTACCAGGCTGCCGTGCTCGCCGCAATGGGCTGCGACGTGCTCGGCGTCGAGCGCCTGCCGGAGCTCGCGGATGCCGCGCGCGAACGGATCCAGGCCCTGGGCTTCCAGGGTCGCGTCGAGATCCGCGTCGGCGATGGCAGTCTCGGGGCCCCGCAGGAAGTCCCGCAACCTGGCCCGCGCGGCGATCCGCGAGCGACGCCGGACGCGGCTCCGTGGTCGCGGATCATCGTGGCGGCGGCGGCGCCCGCTGTGCCCGACGCGCTGGTCGCGCAGCTCGGGGAGGGCGGTCGGCTCGTGATCCCGGTCGGTGGTCGGTCGGAGCAGGACCTGATCCTCGTCGAACGGCATGGCGCCGAATTGATCACCACGAACCACGGCCCGTGCGTGTTCGTGCCGCTGGTCGGCGCGGGCGGCTGGACGATCGGCGCCGGCGGCTGGGCGAACGCGCCCGGCCGGGGGATGTAGGTCGGTATACTCCCCGGCCATGACCCACGTCTTCGTCGCTCCCCATCCCGACGACGTCGCGCTCTCGTGCGGCGGGCTCATCGCGAGCCTCCGCGAGCTCGGGCAGACCGTCACGATCATCACGGTCTTCTCGGGCAACGGCGCGACGAGCCGCCTGACGCCGTACCAGCGCGAGGCGCTCGGCTTCGGCAGCAAGGCAATCTGGCCGACCACGGAGGCGTTCAACCGCTCGAACGTCCGCGCGGACCGGCCGCTCGACGCGGCGGTCGAGGCGCCGTACCTCGCCACCGGGGATCGTCTCGACGCGACCCAGGCCGACGCCGACGCGGCGGCCAAGCGCTTCTGGCAGCGTTCGTCGTGGTATCGCCGGGCCGACATCCACAACCGGCCGCTCGCCGGCCAGGCGCTCATGGACGACGTCGTGCAGCAGGGGGCGGTGCTCACCGACGAGCTCGTCGAGGCGAAGGCGGCCGGCGACGTGATGGCGGCTCGCCGCCTCGAGGACGAGCGCTTCGCCTATTTCGCCGAGGCCTCGATCGTCTTCCTGGACCTCCCGGACGCCGTCTTCCGCGGGTACGAGGGCGACGACCAGCTCCTTGCGATGCCGCGGCCGGACGATCGCGCGCCGATCGATCTGCTCGTGCGCGAGATCGCGCGCCTCGAGCCGCAGAAGGTGTACCTGCCGCTGGGCATCGGCAACCACGTGGACCACCAGTTGATGCGCGAGGTCGGGGTGGCCCTCCTCGAGCTGGGGCGGCGCTGGGTCATGCCCGGGCCCGAGTATGCGGGGATCGTGACGTACTACGAGGACTTCCCCTACGCGTGGTGGGACGACTTCCGACGCATCGAGGACCTGCCAGCGGGCGCGCTTGCGGGCGTGCCCGCGAACGTCGGAATCACGCCCGACTACGCCGACATCTCGGACATGCTCGACCGCAAGATCATGGGAATCCGGCTCTACGAGAGCCAGCTGGACCGGCTCTTCGGGAGCCCCGACGCGATGGCCGACGCGGTCCGCGGCTACGGCGCGAAGGTCGCCGGGCTCAGAGGCCGTTCGGGCTCCGCGGAGCGCTATTGGGCGACGTCGCTGCTGTAGGGTCGGAGGCCCGGTGCGGACTGCCCGACCTCATAGCCGGCCTCAGCCCTGGCCGCTGACCCGATCCAGCGTTGAAGGCAGCTTGAGGCGGATGTTGTTGTCCTCGGCGGCCTGAGGGTCGACGAGCGCGTTCGTGCGGACGAGATCGCGTTCGGCCGTCGCGCGCGTGGCAAAGTCGACCTGAGCGGTATATCGCTGGGCGAACGACAGGACTGCCGCGAGGGCGTCGAACGTGGCGTTGTTCGTCGCGCCCTTGAGTGAGGAGAGATACTCTCCGCGGAAGACGGTAGGGATGATGATCCGGACCTGCCCGCTCGCGACAAGCTCGCCGTTCATCATGACGCGCGCGACTCGGCCATTCCCGTCGGCGAAGGGATGGACCTCCGAGGCCAGGAACATCATGAACACGGCGCGCGCAAACGGGTCGAGCAGCGATCGAGCGACGTCGAACCCGGCCCGAAGGGTGCCGTCCACGAGGTGGGGTGCCACGAAGATGCTGGCGCCCGCTCGGTTGGCCCTGGTCTTGAACTGCCCAGGACTCGTGTCCGACCGCCCCTCCATGATCATGGCGTGACGTCGCCTGATGATCGCGATGAGTTCATCGGGGTCCCGTGGCACCGTGCGCATTTCTTCGGCGTCCGAGACGAGCCGATAGGTCCCCAGGATGTCGTGCGCGTCAGCGGGTCGCTCCGCCGGGACACGGTCCTCGAACACGATCCCGGCCGCCTCGTCGAGCGTGAACTCCGTGCCCTCGATGTAGTTGCTGAAATACGCCTCGTAGAAGGGGAGTAGTCGTCGCCGAGCCTGCGCCTCGGCAAGGTCCGGCAGCGATGCTGGGGCCCGCTCCGCGAGGAAGGAGACACAGCGGTCCAGAAGCTCGTAGCGGGCGTGGTCGTACGGGTGACCTGCGGCGCTCGCCTTGAGCGCATGCGTCACGACAGCCTCGGCCGGACCGGTCGAAAGGGCAGCGCTGATGATCGCCGATAGTCGGGCGAAGACGGCCTGGCGGTCGGTCGCGGCCGCCAGGAACCGCGCCTCGTCGCGGAGGGCGTTGAGGCGGTTGTCGCCATTGCGCGTGGCGATCTCGGCGATCCACCCTTCGAGCTCGTCGCGCGACAAATAGCGCGCCCCCGTCCCGCCTACGTTGTCGAGGAACGCCCGAGCCGTGGAGGAGAGGGAGAAGCCGGCGAGGGTCGTGTCTCCCGGGAGCGGACCGGGACCGATGCGCGGCACGATGCTCAGTCCGGGGAGGACAAGCGGGTGGCGGCTGGGGTGATCGATGTAGAGGAGGCCGTTCGAATCGGGGCTGCCCGTCCTCGCCGAGCGGTCCGCGACGACGGCGCCGGGGAAGTGCCTCACGAGCGTGGGAATCCAGTTCCGACGGACGACAGCGTCATCCGGGTCCGACGAGGGCGTGTAGATGCCTCGGGCGATACGCCGAAGCCGGCCGGCCTTCGTCGCGTTCGAGAGCGTGGCCAACCGCCAGTCAGCGGCGAAGACGATGTCGGGCCACGCCGTGATCCTGGGCATCCTGGTGTCCCTGCGCGTGCTTCAAACGGTAAGGTCCGTCGGAGCGAGTATGCGCCGACCGACCGACAGCGCAAGGTATTTGCCGACACCTTACTGTATGGCCGGGTCGACCACCCCAAAGGGTAAGGACATCAGATGCTCGGCGCTGCGTGGTCGGTCCCGGAGTTCGAGTCGCCGCCGTCAGGCGCCGGGCGTTTGGGTGGTCAGGCGGACCGCGACCTGTCAGGCCCGCGACGCGTCAGTCCCTCAGCGCGCGCGTCGCCGACTGTACGCCGACGCCGACATACGTGACTCCATAGGGAAGCGCGAGCGTACGGAGGCTGTTCCGCCCGTCGTAGACCGCCAGAAGCTCCGGGAACCAGGCCGGGTCGAGCGCCGTGAACGCCCGGTCGGCGGTCTGGGTCACGATCGCCCGGAATGGGCCGGGCTCGCCCCAGTGCCACGGCTCGGCGCCGAGCGCGCGGATCTCCTCGTCGGTCAGGAGCGGGTCGAAGGCGGAGACTCGTGCCCCGGCGGCCTGGAGTGCGGCGATCAGCGCGATCGCGCGGCTGTACGCAAGCTCCTTCACCCCTTCGCGATACGTCATGCCGAGGACGAGCACGGGCGCCCCGGCGAGCCCACCGACGAGCGGGTCGAGGGTCGCGAGCGCGCGGTCGACCTGGCCGTCGTTGACGCGGCGAGCGGTCTCGACGACGGAGAGGCCGGGGGCGCGGGCAAGGAGCAGGTGCGGGTAGACGGGAATGCAGTGCCCGCCGACGCCGATGCCGGGCTGGTGGATGTGGCTGTACGGCTGGCTATTGGCGGCCGCGATCACCTCCTGCACGTCGATCCCGTGCAGGTCCGCGGCCCGGGCGAACTCGTTCGCGAGCGCGATGTTGACGTCGCGGTAGGTCGTGTCGGCGAGCTTGGAAAACTCAGCCGCCTCGGCGCTGCTCATGGCGACGACCTCCGCGTCGAGCACGCTCGCGTAGAAGCGCGCCGCCCGCTCGGTCGAGGCCAGGCCGATCCCGCCGACGAGCTTCGGGTAGACCGCGAGGTTCTCGAGCACGGCGCCCGAGAAGAGCCGCTCGGGCGAGAAGGCGACGAAGAAGTCGCGATCGGCGACCAGGCCGGACACCGCCTCGAGCGCCGGGGCGAAGCGGAGCCGCGTGTCGCCGAGGGGGAGCGTCGTCTCGAAGATCACGCTGCTCCCGGCGTGGACCCCGGGCGCGATCGAGGCGACGGCCGCGTCCATGAAGCGGTAGTCGGGCCGCTGCTCGGCGTCGAGCATCACGGGCACGATGA
>JBBQRX010000015.1:0-68799 GCA_038214375.1 Candidatus Limnocylindrales bacterium | reverse complement strand
CTGGCAATCGATGGCGATCCAGTTCCCGGAGTTCGGGATCATGGCGCTCGGCGTGATGCTGACGATGATCACGGGAGGGATCGACCTCTCCGTTGTCGGCATCGCCAACATGACCGCGATCACTGCCGCCGTGACGATGCTATCCATCGCACCACGGAGTGCCGACGGCGGGCAGGTTGTCCTGGCGATCGGGGTGTCGGTCGGACTGGCGCTGCTCCTCGGGGCTCTGGCCGGTGCGCTCAACGGCCTCCTGATCGCCAAGGTTCGCATCCCCGCGATTCTCGCGACGCTGGGCACCCTCGAGCTGTTCACCGGCGTCGCCATCGTGATCACGGGTGGAAAGCCGAAGAGCGGCCTCCCAGCGCTGTACAGCGACGTGTTTGCGGGCAAGCTCGCCGGGTTGATCCCCGTTCAGTTGATCGTGTTCGTGGTCGCGGCCCTGGCGGTCGCATTCCTGCTCAACCGGACCGCGTACGGCTTGAAGGTGTACGCCATCGGAGCCAATGCGACGGCTGCTCGCTTCAGCGGTGTCAACTCGACGAGCATCATCGTTCGGACGTACCTGCTCTCGGGTCTCTTTGCGGCGGTCGCGGGCCTCGTGATGCTGGCGAACTACAACTCGGCGAAGGCGGATTACGGGTCGACGTACACCTTGCTCACCGTACTGATCGTGGTCCTGGGCGGCGTCAATCCAAACGGCGGACGCGGCCGGCTGACAGGAGTCGTTCTCGCCGTCGCCATTCTCCAGATCCTCTCCTCAGGCCTGAACATGTTCCCGCAGATCAGCAACTTCTACCGGCCCCTCATCTGGGGCGCGGTGCTCCTGCTGGTGGTCTCGACGAGCGGGTCGTTCAATCTCAGCTTCCGGAACCGCCTGCGCCCCAGGAAGGAGCGACACACAGGATGAAGACCGCCAGGGACAAGAAGGTCGTCGTGGGGGCCGACTTCGCCGGGTTCACTCTCAAGGAGCACGTCAAGCGGCACCTCGTCCGGAACGGCTGGGACGTGACGGACCTCACGCCCGACCTTGAAGGGATTCCCATGTACCACCGGGTCGGGTTCCTCGTGGGCTCCAGGATCGCGGAGGGGGAGTTCGAGAAGGCCCTCGCCTTCTGTGGCACCGGCATGGGCGTGCATGTCGCGGCGAGCAAGTGCCCCCACGTGCATGCGGCGGTGTGCGAGAGCGTCCGTTCGGCACGGCGGAGCGCCACCGCGAACGGCTGCAATGTCCTGGCCATGGGTGGCTTCTGGATCGCACCGCGCCTGGGCATGGCGATGGCGGACGCGTTCCTCGAGCACTCCCTCGGCGATGGCTACGAGGACTGGGAGGGCTTCTACGCCTACCATAAGCTGGGATTCGACGAGTGCGAGTCCTTCGACTACGAGGCCTACAAGGCGAATGGCTTCGAGGTCGCAGACCCGCGCGTCCCCGCGCTCGGGCCCGAGCCGGTCAATCTGACCTTCTAGGACCGGGACGTTGGCAGCGATCACCTCGCGTCGTCCGGGGACCTGACCGAGGACGTCGGCGCTCACGGGCATCGCCGGGCCGCCAGCCGTGGGCTCGCTCGGCGACCGCCCGTCCACGAGCCGCTCCGGGACTTTCGAACCTCCGGGCCCTGCCTGCTCGGCCTCGGCTCACCCACTTCATGCCGAACGCCTCTGGCGGCCGATGGCAGGCACGCCGAGATTTCGGGGAGACGTCACGCACCATGAGCGACGAGGTGTGAGCCGATGTTCTTTCCCGCGTCGGGCTGGTTCGCCGCATTCGTCCTGACGCTCGCGGTCGAGGTCCCGATCGTGGGCTACCTCCTGCGGCGCGTCGAGCCCGACCGCCTCCGGCTCGTGGTCCTGGCGGTCTTCGCGAACCTGGCGACGCACCCGATCGTCTGGTACGTGATGACCCAACTCTTCCTGGTCGGCACGTGGGAGTACGTCCTCGCGGCCGAATCCTGGGCGGTCGCCCTCGAGGCGATCTTCTACGCTGTCGTCTTCCGCGGCCTCCAACCCCGACGCGCGATCGCGGTCGCGGTCGTCGCGAACGCCGCATCGTTCATCGCCGGCAGAATTGTCGGCGGCCTGTGGCCGGAGGTGTTCGGATGAGCGAGGCCAGCCGCCTCCGCGCACTCGGTGCGCTCGGAATCACCGTGGTCATGCTCGTCGCCGCGTGCGAGGCGGCTACCGTCTCGCCATCGCCGAGCGCAGCCGGATCGCCCGCAGCCTCGGTCACCGCACCGACATCGTCGGCCGTGGCGCCGTCGGCCGCGCCGAGCTTCGCGCCGACTCCCAGCGCAGTCGTTTCGCCGACTGCCTCGGCGCAGCCCACGCACACGGCGACGCCGGCCCCGTCGGCCTCGGCCGGGGGCCGCACTCCCGCAGCCGGCGGCCCGTGGGTTGCGGCCGGCACGCTCGCATCCGACTTCTACAGCGACGTCGCGATCCCTCTCGGTGACGGAGGAGCCCTCGCCCTCGACGGAAACAACGGAACGGCGGCCCAGCGCTGGGATCCGGCGACCGCGAGCTGGCGGCCCGCTGCAGCCTTGATCACCGCCCGCTCTGGCTTCGCCAGCGTGCCGCTCCGGCACGGAGGCATCCTCGTGATAGGCGGCCTCGACACCCGCGACTCGAACCACTGGCAGTCCTACTCGAGCACGTACGCGTACGACCCCTCGACGCCCGAAGGGACATGGGTGAAGGTCGGCCTGCTCGGGACAGCGCGGACGGCGCCGGCGGCGGCGGTCCTCCCGGACGGGCGCGTGCTGGTCGCGGGCGGCGCCTACATGGACGGCGCACCGTTCGGAGGGGTTGGATCGCCGGACATCACGCTCGCGTCGGCCACGTCGATCCTGCCCGGACCTGGGGCGAGTCGGGGTGGCGGGCTCAACGACATCGCGCCGCCGAACATCGGCGTGGCCCTCGCGACGGCCGAGCTCTTCGACCCTTCGACGGGACGATGGTCGCCGACCAACGCGATGCGGTTCGCGCGCGCCGGTGCAATCGCCGCGACGCTCTCGGACGGCCGCATCCTCGTCGTCGGACCGAGCACTGCCGATAGCGGCCGCTATGTGGCCCGGATGGACCCGCGCGTCCTCGGCACAGCCGAGATCTATGACCCGGCGACGGGACGTTTCTCCATGGTCGGCAGCCTGCCGCCGATCGACCGGGCCGCCATCGCCGCCGATGGGGTCGACGTGCCGGCGACCGAACCGTACTACTCCCGCGTCGGGACGCTCATTGCCCTGCCCGACGGAGGTGCATTCCTGGTCGGCCACACCGACGAGTGGAAGCACGAGGGCTCGGTCACCCGCACCTTCCGCTTCGACGCGCCCAGCGGGCGCTGGCGCCAGGTCGGCAAGGCGAGCGCGGGCGTCAACGACTGGAAGGCCGAGACCTGGCGCCAGACGCCGGGGGTCGACCTGGCGGGCGCCTTCGCCGCGGCCCTGCCCGACGGGCGAGTGCTCGTGGCGGGAGGCTCCACATACGATGCCACCAACCAGTGGGGGTCCTCGAGCACCGCCCGGCTCTACGACCCCGTCACGAACACGTGGCTGAGCCTGCCGTCGATGCCCGAGAGGCGCCAGCGCGGGGTGGCCGTAGGTCTGGCGGACGGGTCGATCCTCCTCGTCGGCGGGAACGAGTCGGAGACGGGAACGGCGAGCGCGGTCCGGTTCGTCCCGTCGCCGTGACCCCTTCGGGGCGGAGGTCCCCGACACGTTTTGGTGCCGGCGATCTGCTGCGGTCGGCGAATCGGCAGCAGCTTCGATGCGCCCGTTTGCTGTCAGCCGAGGAAGGCGACCGCGTCGATCGAGATGCGGAGGCCCCGGGGCAGTCCCACGATCGGGGTCGAGCGGACCGGCGGAGCCGACGGGAAGAATTCGGCGAAGAGCTGGTTCATCGCCGGGAAGTGCTCGGCGCTGCCGAGGAAGACCGTCGTCTTCACGACCCGACCGAGGCTGGCTCCGGCCGCTTCTACAACCGTGCGCAGGTTGGTGAACGCCTGTCGCGCCTCCGCTTCGAAGCCTCCGTCGGGGACAGACCCGGTCACGGGATCCAGTCCCGGTTGGCCCGCCACGAAGACCAGCTCTCCGGCCCGGAACGCCGGGGAGTACGGCCCGACCACCGTGGGCATGTCCGGGGATTCCACGGGTCCGAATGCCATCGCTCTGCCCCTTTCACCGCATCGCCATGATCAGGCAGGAACGGTAGCAGCCTGCCCCCCGGAAGCCTCGCGCCGGCCATCACCATGACGCACGACCCCGGGCGCGCGGCACCGAACCTCGACGAACACCGGTCGCACGCCCACAATGCCGCGATGCGGCCCGAGGTCTTCTTCGCGACGTCCGCCGACGGCACGCGCATCGCGTGGGCGCGGCACGGGCACGGCCCGCCGCTCGTGCGCGTCGGAACCTGGTTGACGCACCTCGAGCACGACTGGGCGAGCCCGGTGTGGACCCACTGGCTGACCACGCTCGGCGAATGGTTCACGGTCATCCGCTATGACGACCGGGGCAGCGGCCTCTCCGACCGCTCGCCGGCCGACTTCTCGCTCGCCGCCTGGCTGGCGGACCTCGAGGCCGTGGTCGACGCAGCAGGGCTCGGCAGCTTCTCGCTGCTGGGTATGTCCCAGGGTGGCGCCGTCGCCGTGGCGTACGCGCAGGCGCATCCGGAGCGCGTCGCGAACCTGGTCCTCTGGGGGGCCTACGCACGTGGCGCCCTCGCGCGCGATCCGACGCCGGAGGACCGCGAGGAGACCGAGCTCCACTGGCGGATGATCAAGCTCGGGTGGGGGCGCGCTGACCCGGTCTTCCGTCGCGTGTTCACGACCTCGTTCATCCCCGGTGCGACCGAGGCCCAGATGCGCTGGTTCGACGAGCTCCAGCGGCAGTCGATGACGCCGGACGCGGCGCTTTCGAGCAGCCGAGCGCGCTCGACGATGGACGTCACGTCGTCGGCTCGGGCCGTGAACTCCCGGACGCTCGTGCTGCATGCAGATGGCGACATGGCGGTCCCGTTCGAGGAGGGGCGTCGGCTGGCAGGACTCATTCCGGGCGCACGGTTCGTCCCGCTCCGTGGCCGGAATCACATCCTGCTCGCAGACGAGCCGGCATGGCCCGAGTTCGTGGCCGAGGTGACAGCGTTCGTGGCCGCGACCGCGCCGCGCAGCATGGCGCGCGCGACCAGCGCCCCGCTCACGACCCGCGAACTCGGGGTGCTGCGGCTCGTGGCCGACGGGTGCAGCAACGACGAGATCGGGGAACGCCTGACACTCAGCACCCGCACGGTGGAGCGCCATCTCTCGAACATCTACGTCAAGCTCTCGCTGGCCGGCAAGTCGGCGCGGGCCGCGGCCGCTGCGCGACTGCCGGATCTCGAACACCCCGGCGGACGGGCCTGACCCTCGACGTCCTTCCGTGCTCGTGGCGTGGGTGGCACCCGACACGAGTGCTGTTCTCGCGCCGCGCCGCTGTCGGCTACCACGGATGCGGCCCGACCCGGTGGACCCGTACGGTGACACCCGATCCACTCCACATCACAGGGGGCGCGACATGCCGTTCATCAACGTCAAGCTCATCGAGGGCGTCTTCACGCCCGAGCAGAAGCAGACGATCATCCGGAAGCTCACCGATACGATGGTCGAGATCGAGGGCGAGAACATGCGCCCGGTCACGTGGTGCGTGGTCGAGGAGGTCTCCAGCGGCGACTGGGGCATCGCGGGCCAGCCCCTGACCACCGAAGACGTCCGGGCGCTCGCGCGCGGGGTGCCCGTCGGGTAGGCACGCCACCGCTGGACGCGCGGGGGTGCACGGCGACCGTTGCCCCCGCGCAAGCTGACGTGCACGCCTCACCCTGTCGCTCGCCACGCTCCGGCCGACGCTGCCGGTAAACGATCATCCGCCGAGGAGGAACAAGTGGTCATTGACGAGGACGCGATCAGCGCCGGGGATCGCGAGCAGATCCTCGCCCGCTGCGGCGACCGGTGGTTGCTGCTGAACGTCCTCTGGCAGCGGCGACCGGGGCGGTGAGCGGCGGGCCGGCCGCCGCGTATCGGCTGGTCGAGTTCGCGTCGCAGGGCGCGACCCTGCGCGGTCGCCTCTACGTCCACGGCAGCGGTACGTCTGGGCCGACAGTCGTCATGGCCCATGGCTTCTCGGCGACGATCACCGGGATGGTGGCGGACCGCTACGCTGAGGTGCTGCATGCGGCAGGCCTGAACGTGCTGCTGTTCGACCACCGAGGTCTCGGCCTCAGTGGGGGAGCGCCTCGCCAGCTCATCAACCGCTGGATCCAGGCACGGGGCTACCGCGATGCGATCGACTTCGTGACCGCCCAGCCCGAGGTCGACCCGTCCCGCGTCGCGATCTGGGGTGACAGCCACAGCGGCGCGACGGCCCTGGCCGTGGCCGCCTTCGACAGGCGGGTGCGGGCGCTGGTGGTGCAGGTCCCGGCCTGCGGGAGCCAACCGCCTTCGACTGACCCTGGTGGCGCAGGCTTCCAGGCGCTGCACAACACCTTCCTCGAAGCCGATGTCGAATCCGATCCGAAGGAGACGACCGGCCCGATGGCGGTCGTTTCCGCCGACCAGATCAGGTCGCCGTCCCTCCTGACCCCGATCACGGCCTTCCGCTGGTTCATCGACTACGGCGGACGGCCCGGCACCGGCTGGGAGAACCAGGCCACCGTCGTGGTTGCGGCCGCGCCCGTGCCGTATCACGCGGGCCTCTGCGCGCCGCATCTCCACGGCGCGTCGCTGTGGGTGATCGCGCCCGACGACGAGATGCCCGGCGCGGAGCCACTCATCGCACGCATGGCCTTCGATGCCGCTCCTGAGCCGAAGGAGATGCTCGAGATCGAGGGGGGCCACTTCGGCCTCCTCTACCACCCAAGCCCGCTGTTCGACCGGGTCAGCGCCGCCCAGTCGGAGTTCCTGGTCAGGCATCTTGGTGGGCCCGGTCCCGAAGCCAGGTAGGCGTGGCCCCCGCCCGATTGGTCTGTTCACGTCGCAGTGGGTGGGCGTGGGGCAGCTGGTGACAGTCGAGGAGCGCGTCGCCGTCAGGGGCGGACGAACGCGACCGAGCGCTCGGCGATAGACTCGCGCTGGACCGGATCAGGGCACCCGGTAGGCGATGAGCGCCTGGTGCCGAGCCGCGTTCGCCGCGTGCCACTCCGCAAGCAGATCAGCCCAGGTGCGCTCGCTCCCGTAGATCAAGACCAGGTACTTCGCCATGCCCTCACGCCTGCTCGTCCGGGGCCTTCGAGTTCCCTCGCATTGACGCCTTGCGCATGCGGTACGTGTTCAGCCCCGACCTGGCCAGCATCATCGAGGCTGACCCCGGGCACACCGAACTCGACCATGGCGACCCGACCGCCGGGCTTCACGACGCGGGCGAGCTCGCACATGGTCGTCGCGGGATCGTCAACGTAGCGCAGAAGATACGTGAAGGTGAGGTGGTCGAACGCCGCGCTGTTGAACGGCAGGTGCTCGGCGCGTCCTTCGACGATCGACTCGAATACACCGTCGCGCGTCCGCGCCATCCGGAGCATGTCCGCGCTCTGGTCGAGCCCGACGACCGCGCAGCCGAAGCGATCATGGAGGGCCTGAGCGACCATGCCCGTGCCGGTGGCGACATCGAGCACGCGGTCCGTCGGGCGCGCGTCGATGACGTCGACGAGCGCGCGCCGCCATCGCGGATCCTGACCGAGCGAAAGGACCGCCGCGACCCGGTCATATGACCCCGCGATCCCGGTGAAGATGCGCGTCGCGTCACCTGCCACTATCAGGCGGCACTGCGCGAGCCGGGTCTCACAGGCCGGCCGGGGCTCCAGCCAGCGCTCCGGCCAGGTATCCGGCGACCACCTCGCCCTTGTGGGCTGCAAACGCGCCCAGGACCTGCTCCTTCTCGGGTCCGGGGATCTTGAACGCGTCGAGCGTCCGACCGAGCTCTGCCGCGACCTCGTCGAATTCCTCAGGCGAGATCCGGAGCTCCCGGTGGGCCTCCTCCAGGCCGACGGGGGTCGATCCTGGCTTCGTGGCCGAGTACTCGAACGGTCCGCCGGCGACCGCGCAGACCCACAGGGTTCGCATGAACTTGAGGCCGGGCAATCTGGCCAGGTTGTTCGTATGCCATTCCCGGAGCTGGGGATTGGCGGATCCCTGTCCGACCATTGGGTTCTGGACGACCGCGTCGCTGAAATGGTCCACCACTGCCGCGATGGCAAATACGCCACCGAGCCGCTCGTACAGGCTTGACTCGCTCATCGCTCACCCACT
Source organism: Candidatus Limnocylindrales bacterium (assembly GCA_038214375.1). GTDB lineage: Bacteria > Chloroflexota > Limnocylindria > Limnocylindrales > CSP1-4 > CTSoil-043. Next base: position 60,533 of record JBBQRX010000015.1, on the reverse strand, counting down.
TATTCGTTCGGCTGTTGTTGTCGTTCGGTACGCCAGCGACGCTCTGCCGGTTTGCATACCCGAGCCGAGCCGAGCCGAGCCGAGCCGGGATCGCGGTGACTCCGGTTCGGCGGGCCGACTCCTCTCGCCCCGGCAATGGCCCGGCGATGAACGACCGGGTCCCTTGTTGCCGCGTATTCACGAAGGGATTGCTCGCGATCTGGGATAGGAGCGCCCGCACGACTGGCCCGAACGGTGTGTCGCGGATCGCGCGGAGCGCGTTGTCCGTACAGCAAAGGGAGCTTGCTCCTCGTGGACGACCGAAACGCAATCCTTGAACTCGTCGAAACCGCCGTGAACGCCCATCGCGCCTGCTCCTGCGGAGCCCCCATGGTCCCGACGGACGAGGGGGGCGCCCTCTGGCTGCTCTGCTCTGACCGGCCGGCCCCTCGAAGGCTGCGGTCGAAGCTGACGACGCTCGACTGGGTCACCCCGCACGATCGCGTCCTGCTGCTCGACGCCGAGGAGCTCGCTGCCGCCTGATCTGGCGGGAACAGGGAGCGACCCGGATGCGAGCGAGATCTTGCGCGTGCGAACATCGCCGGAGGCTGAGATGAGTGCGGCTACGGCAGCGGCTGATCGACCGAGGCCGGCTGGCCGTAGTACGCGGTGGCTCCGTGCTTGCGCCTGAAGTGCCTGTCGAGGAGCGAGGGAGGAATCGGTCCCGTCCCAGGCTCGATGGCCAACGTATGGATTGCCTGGCGCGCGACCTGTTCGAGCACGATAGCGTTCACCAGTGCCTCGTGGGGCGTTGCGCCCCAGGTGAACGGCCCGTGGCCGGCGTCCAGGCACGCCGGCACATCGGTCGGATCGATGCCGGCCTCGGCGAAGCGCTCCGCGATGACGCGCCCAGTGTGCGCCTCGTAGTCCGTCTCGATCTCGGCGTCGGTCAGCCACCGCGTGACAGGCACCGGGCCGTGGAAGTGATCCGCGTGGGTCGTCCCCAGACACGGGATCTCGCGTCGGGCCTGCGCCCAGGCAGCTGCATGCACTGAGTGCGTGTGCACGACACCCCCAACCTCCGGGAAGCTGCGATACAGCACGAGGTGCGTCGGCGTGTCCGACGAAGGGCGCCCGGTTCCTTCCACGACGCGACCATCGTCGGGGGAGACGAGGACGATGTCCTCGGGGCGGAGCGTCGCGTAGTCCACGCCGCTCGGTTTGATCGCGACGATCCGGGCATCTCGATCGATCCCGCTGGCGTTGCCGAACGACAGCACCACCAAGCCCGCCTCCACGAGGCCCAGGTTCGCTTCCCAAACGCGCTCCCTCAGCTCGGCGTGTCGCATGCTCGATCCTCCTGCCGCCCGGTCCTCGCGAACGGTCAACTCAGCGCCTTGACCGCCTCCCGCTCGATGGCGAGACCATTCTTGTGGCGCGCGAAGAACTCGGCGAAGCCTGTCACGTCGCGCGGATCGGGCTTGATGGGCTTGCCGATGCTCCTGGCGATCCACGCATCGAGGTAGTCGGGCAGCGACTGCCCGGCGTCGGCGCGGAGCATGTAGGCGGCAAGCACCGCCATCCCCCAGGCCCCGCCCTCACCAGCCGTGGCGGGGATGCTGACAGGGACATTGAGCGCGGCGGCCATCATGCGCTGCCCGGTGTCGCCGCCCTTGAAGAAGCCGCCGTGGCCGCGTATCTCCTCGATGACCACCCCCTCCTGCTCGGTGAGGATGTCCATGCCGGTCCGCATGGCGCAGAGCGAGGCGTAGTACATCGCCCGCACGAAGTTCTCCAGGGTGAAGGTGCTGTCCTGGTTCCGTGCGAACAGCGGCCGGCCCTCGGTAAAGCCGGTCATGTGCTCGCCCGAGACATAGTTGATGGAGAGGAGCCCGCCCGCGTCCGGATCTCCGCGCACGGCAAGAGGCAGGATCCTGCCGTAGAGGTCCTCGAGCCGCACCTCGACGCCCAGTGCCTTGGCCACCTGGCCGAAGAGGCTGATCCAGGCGTCGAGGTCGGAGGACCCGTTGTTCGCGTGGGCCATGGCCACCGGCCTGCCGTCGGGCGTGACCACGATGTCGATCTCTTCGTGGACGCGGGACAGGCTCTTCTCGAGCACGATCATCGCGAACACGGAGGTGCCGGCGGAGACGTTCCCGGAGCGCGGGCGCACGGCGTTGGTGGCGACCATGCCCGTGCCCGCGTCGCCCTCCGGAGGACAGAGGGTGATGCCGGCCGGGAGCGTGCCCGATGGGTCGAGCAGCTTCGCGCCCTCGGCAGTGAGCCTCCCGGCCGGGCGGCCGGCGGGCAGGACGGCGGGGAGGATGTCGCGCAGCTGCCAGCCCAGCTCGTGTGGCGCGATGAGGGCGTCGAACGTCGCCATCCGCGCGGCGTCCCAGTCACCGCTGCGTGGGTCGATGGGGAAGATGCCCGAGGCCTCGCCCACGCCGATCGTGTGCTCGCCGGTCAGCTTCCAGTGGACGTAGCCGGCCAGCGTGGTGAGATGGGCGATCCGCGCCACGTGCGGCTGCTTCTCCAGGATCGACTGGTACAGGTGGGCAATGGTCCAGCGCTGCGGCACGGCGAAGTCGAGGAGCGGGGTCAGCTCGGAGCAGGCCGTTCCCGTGATGTTGTTCCGCCAGGTGCGGAACGGCACCAGCAGCTTCCCCTCGGCGTCGAGGGCAAGGTACCCGTGCATCATCCCGCTGACACCCAGGGCCGCGACGGTCGTCAGCTCGTGGGAGTAGCGGGCGCGCACGTCCGAGACGAGCGACGCGTAGCAGGCGACCACGCCTTTCCAGACGTCCTCGATGTCGTACGTCCAGACGCCGTTCCTGAGCTGGTTCTCCCAGGCATGCGAGCCCGATGCCAGCGGCATCGTGTCGGGCGCGATGAGGGACGCCTTGATCCGGGTCGAGCCGAGCTCGATCCCGAGGATGGCGCCTCCAGACCGGATCAGCTCCGCCGCGCTCCCCTGTCGCTCGTTCACACGACCCTCCTCCCGCCTTCCGGCGTGCTGCCGTTATCCGGTTACCGGTTCAGGTCCCGGCGCTGCGCGCCGCCTGTCGTTCGTCCGCCGCGAAGGCGATCCCGCGGGCCGCCCGATACCGGGTCGCTGCCGTTCAGGGTCTCATCGTTGCGAACATTCGACTTCGGCCCGACTGACTCGAGGGACCGGCTGCTATCCCGGATGATGAGCTCTGACAGGAGGCGGCGACATGCGCCTGGGCGCGCACATTTCCTGACGCCGTCCCGCCGGGTTCTCCTCCTCTCGGCGGGACGGCGTCGATCGACTCGGGCGACCGCGCAACGCGGCGGAGGACATTCGTCCCCGCGATTCAGCTACGCCGGGCGACACGCCCGGTCGGCGACCTTCCTCACGACCTTCCGCGCCGCCCCGGGTCGTTCTGAAACGCGGCAGCGGGGAGATCCTGCCGTCGAGGGAGCGGCTCCCACCGCAGGCCGCTCGCGGTCGCCCAGCTCAGCCCTCTGCCATCGACCCCACCTCCATGGCGTGGCGCGGGATCAGCAGCGCCGCGAGGATCGCCGCCACCAGGCAGGCCACCACCCCGGCCCAGATCGTGGCCGCCAGTGAGACCGTGACGAGCGCCCCCGCGATCGCGGCCCCGACCGGAAACCCCATGAAGTTGAAGGCCATCGACACCGCGAAGGCACGGCCCATCCAGGCAGGCTCGGTGCGGCGTTGGCGGACCGTGAACAGCGCAATGTCCAAGCAGCCGTTGACGAACCCGATCAGGAACATCAGGAGCACCAGGAGGGCTAGTCCGGCCGCCGGGTCGATCGGCCCGAGCACGCCGGCAGCCGGCAGCAGGAGCGCAACGAGCGGCGCCATCAGAACCATCGGAACGACGAGCATCGCCCACTCGCGACCGCGGGTGTCGAGCCGGCCGAACAGGAACGCGGAGATCATCCCCGAGATCCCGGAGGCGGCGAACACGAACCCAACGATCGCGTCGCCGTAGCCCAGGTTCCTGAGGACCACGAATGGGACGACGATCGTCATCATCCCCCACGCGAGGTTCAGGACCGACACCGCGAAGCCCAGGCCGCGGATCGTCCGGTTGCCCCACGCGTAGCGGACGCCCGCCCATGCGTCGGCCAGCAGTCGACCGGTCGAGGCCGTCTCGGTGTCGGGCTCCGGCAGCCCGATCAGGACGATCGTTGACAGCCCGAACGGGATGGCGATCGCGATCATGGCCGCCGCCGGGCCCACGATCGCGACCAGGCTGGCTGCCAGGGGCGGGCCCAGGATCGTCGCGACCACATAGCCGTTCGAGTCGATCGCGTTGACCCGCTCCCAGAGCTGGGACGGGACCATGATCGGGAAGATCGTCCGCAGGCCCACGATGCTCAGGATGCTCGTCAGCGACGTGACGATGACGATGAGCACCAGCAGCGGCGGCGGGAGCAGCCCGCCGAGCGCCAGCCCGCCGATCAGGAGCAGGCTTGCCAGCGCCACCACGTAGTCGAGGATCATCAGCCGGACCCGACCGTGGCGGTCGAGCAGCGCGCCGGCGATCGGGGCGATGAGCAGGCCCGGCACCACGGACGCGAACGTCACCACTCCGGCCAGGGCCGGCGAGTCGTAGACCCCCAGCGCGAAGAGGACCAGCGCCACCCCCACCATCGACTGGCCGATGCGGGCCAGGCCCATCGACGCCACAACCCGCCCCAGCCTCGGGACATCGAGCAGGGCACGGTATGACCGGTCGAGCGGTGCGTCGGGCATGGGATGGATGCTATGCGATCGCCTGCGCGCGCCCCGGACGATGCGCCCGAGCCGCATCATGTGGCGAAGATGCACGGGACGATGCACGGCCCCTGGGCGGCGCTGGGCGTCGCCGCCAGCAGCACCCGACCGACCTGGCGCCGCGATAGGCTTACCCTCGGCGCGCCTGGGTACCCAGATCATGGGCCGAAGCGTCCGTCAGCGCCGGAGGTAGGGATGACTGCGGCTACCCAGTGGGAGTACGCGGAGTACATGTTCTCGGGACCGACCGGCGACGCAGCCGTCCGGTTCTACTGGAGCCAGGGCGACGGGTTCGTGGCACGCGCCAAAGGGTGGTTCGGCGACCGGCTCAAGGAGGCAGAATCGGCGACCAACGTGCTCACGCTCACCGGTCAGATCCCGGCGCCGATGGTGCTCGCCTTCATGGGGGCGAATGGATGGGAGATGGTCGGCTTCTCGGCCGCTCGCGGCGGAGACGCGCAGTACATCTTCAAGCGACCCTTCGGCAACACCGACATCGGCAAGCCCGTCTGACCCCTCGCGGAGGACGGTCCTGAAGACCTCTCGGGGCGCGAGCCGATGCCCGATGTCTCGTCGCGGCAAACCCACATGCGCGACGCTCAGCCGAGCCCCAGCGCCGATCGAACCTCGCCTGGGATCTCGGTGAAGTCGGCGGCCACGGCGAACGCACCCGCTGCGCGCAGGGCTCGCTCAGGCAGCGATGACGTGATCCCGAATACCGCACACCCCGCCGCGCGGCCCGCGAGGACGCCGTTTCGGGCGTCCTCCACGACGAGGCAGCGCGCGGCCGGAATCTCGAGATGCTCGACCGCGCGCAGGAAGGTCTCCGGGTCCGGCTTCTTGCGAGCGATCTGCTCGGCGGACACGACGACGTCGAACGTGCGCTCGGGGACGGCGATCGCTTCGAGGTTGGCGTCCAGCTTCGGGCGACCGGAACCCGTCGCCACCGCGAGTCGGAGCCCGGCGCCGCGGGCGTCGACAAGGAACTCGCGCACGCCGCCGATCGCGGGCATCCTGCCCCGGATCAGCTCAACGTAGATCTCGTAAGCCCGGGCCCTGTCGTTCGCGAGGTCAACGGTCACGCCTCGAGCCTCGGCAGCGCCGCTGATGAACCGGTCATCGCCCGCGCCGACGAAGGGCGCGAAGTCCTCTCGGGCGAGCTCGAGCCCGTATCGGCTTCTGAGCATCTCGGCCACGGCCGCCGCCCAGTACGGCTCGGAGTCGCACAGCACGCCGTCCATGTCGAAGATCACGGCGTCGAAGGTTCGAGGGGTCATCGTGTGAACGTACCATCCTCTGGAGGCACGCATCGTCGCGTCGGGCGGCGGCGGATTGCAGGGTCACGCGTTCCCCCCGGGCCGGGCGGTGTTGGCACGTTACAATCCCACGCCGAAGGCGCCCACGCGTATCGACGGGACCTCCCGAGCCCGCCGCACGGACTGGCTGAGGGCCATCTGCACGTGGGCAGGAGGATGCGCCGGTGGCGAATCAGCCACTTCTGATGGGGATCGACCTCGGTACCAGCTCCGTCAAGGTTCTGTTCACGTCCATCGACGGCCAGATCGTCGGCCAGGGCGCTGCCGAATACGGGATCGATCGACCAGCACCTGGCAGGGCGGAACAGCACCCCGATGCCTGGTGGCGCGGCGTGATCGAGGCGACCGCCGCAGCTCGTTCGGATGCTGCGCGCCAGTCTCCCGACGGTGCGAAGGCTGCGGACCGCATCCTGGCGATCGGGCTTTCAGGCCAGATGCATGGCCTCGTCCTACTCTCCGAGTCGCACGAGCCGATCGCTCCCGCGGTGATCTGGCTCGACCAGCGCAGCGGAAGAGAAGCCGCCGGGCTCACCGAGAGGCTCGGAAGCGAGACCGTGATCCGGCTGTCGGGAGGGCGTCTTGCCAGCGGCTTCATGGCGGCGACCCTGGCGTGGCTGCGCACACACGATCCAGCTCTGCTCGGCCGGGCCGCCCTCCTCATGTCCCCGAAGGACGCCCTGCGGCTGCGCCTGACCGGGGAGGTGGCCACGGAGCCGAGTGACGGCTCCGGCACCGGCCTGCTCAACCCGGCGACGCGACGCTGGGCGCCCGAGCTCGTGGCCGGCGTCGGCATCGATCCGGATCGACTCCCACCGCTCGTCGAGGCGTTGGCCGTGGGCGGGACCCTCCGGGCGGCCGCCGCAGCCGAGTTGGGCATCCCGCCCGGGATTCCCGTGGTCGTCGGGGGGGCAGATACCGCGGTCGGCATGCTCGGGGCAGGATTGACGAGCCGCGAGACGTTCCTGCTCACGCTCAGCACCGGCGGCCAGCTCGCGGTTCCCTCCGACGATCCAGACACCGACCCGACGGGCAGCACCTACACCTACTGCTCTGTGCTCCCGCCTGCTCCCGGGGTTGCGGGCTGGTACCGGTTGGCGGCGATCCTCTCCGCCGGGCTGGCATTGCGGTGGCTCAGGGACGAGGTCTTCCAGCTCAAGGGTGAGGACTCCTACGCGAGCATGCTGGACCTGGCCCGCTCCGTGCCACCGGGAAGCCGAGGACTCATCTTCCTGCCGTACCTTGCCGGCGAGCGAAGCCCACACCTCGACCCGACGGCGAAGGGCGTCCTTCTTGGGCTGACCGCGTCCCACGGGCGCGCGGAGCTCGTTCGGGCGGTCGTCGAAGGCATCACCATGGGCTGCTACGACGCGTCCCGCGCACTGGCCGCGGCCGGCAGGCTCGGCTCGATGATCACGCTCGCAGGAGGGGGCGGGCAGAGCCCCGAGTGGCAGCGGATCGTCGCCGACGTGTTCGGTCTTCCCGTCCGGCACCTGGAGAGCGGGGAGCAGGCCGCGCTCGGAGCCTGCCTCCTCGCCGGAGGCGGAGTCGGGGCCCTGGACCCGACATCGGCCGCTGCGGAGTGGGCCCGGCTGGGTCCGGTCATCGAGCCGGATCCCGATCGCCACGAGCTCTACGGTGCGGTCTACGACGTCTTCCGCGACGGATACCCGAGTCTGCGACCGGTGTTCACGAAGCTCGGTGGGCTCCCGGCAGGATAAAGGCGACGGTCATCGCACGGTGACCCAGGTCCACGATTCTGCTCGAGGCGCGGTGACAACCTCGCCGGCCGCACGGCGCGGACAGAATCGCTGACGCTCGACACAACGCGATCAGGAGGGGTTGACCGCCGACGCGCTCGCTACTACGCTGTACGACAGCGCTGTCTGACAGCGCGATCTACGACCGGCGGGATCTGGCCGTCGCCTGGGCGCCAGGCACCTTGGGCATCAATTCGGGCCCGGCCGCCGTCCTCATGGTTGGCGCCTGCGGCGCCGGTGCGTCAACGAGCGTGGGAGTTGTGTCATGAAGGCCGTCGTGTATGACGCTCCGCGGTCCTTCTCGATCACCGATGTTCCGGACCCGGAGCCCGGGCCCGGAGAAGTCCGGATCAAGGTCATCCAGGTCGGGGTCTGTGGGACGGACCTGCACATCCACAACGGTGACTTCAACGCCGCCTTCCCGCTGATCCCCGGTCACGAGCTTGTCGGGACCGTCGAAGCCACCGGCAGTGGCGTGACCAGGGTCAGGGTCGGCGAGCAGGTCACGGTCAACCCCAACGTCAACTGCGGGCTCTGCGACTACTGCCTCGCTGGAAACCCGATCCGATGCACGGCGCTCCAGGGGCTTGGGAGCAACTTCCCGGGCTTCTTCGCCGAGTACGTCGTCGTCCAGGAGCGCCTCGTCTTCTCGACCGAGGGCCTGCCGATCGACACGGCCGTCTTCACGGAGCCCGCCGCCTGCGCCACGCACGGGCTCGAGCGCCTCAAGATCTGGCCGGGGTCTTCCGCCCTGGTGTTCGGGGCCGGGCCGACGGGCCTGCTGCTTGCCCAGTTGATCAAGTCCGGCGGTGCTGTCTCCGTTACCGTCGCCGCTCCGACCCAGTTCAAGCTCGACCGGGCAAGGGCGTTCGGGATCGACCAGACGATCCAGATCTCGCGCACGGACCCGGTCGGAAACCAGAAGCTCGCGATGGAGGCTTCCGGAGCGCGCGGCTATGACATCGTCGTCGAGGCCACCGGGGCGACCATCGTAGGCGACATCTGCGTAGGGCTGACGCGCAACGGCGGGACGATGCTCGTCTACGGCGTCACCCGTGCCGACGAGACGCTCTCCTTCCACCCGTTCGAGGTGTTCCGCCGCGAGATCTCCATCATCGGGTCGTTCGCCGAGATCACCTCCTTCGCGTCGGCGATCGCTGCGTTGCGGTCGGGGCGCATCCGCACCGATGGAATCATCACGCACCGGTTCGCGCTGCACGAATACGGCGCCGCGTTGGAGACGCTGCGGTCCGACAGGTCGGCGCACAAGGTGCTCATCGTTCCCTGAGCCTGACGGGAGACAACGCAGCGCAATGGCACTCACAACGGCGCAACTGCGCGCATATCAGCAGATCTGCGACCCCAGTGGTCGAATGCTCGTCATCGCCATGGATCAGCGCGCCTCCATGCGGAGCCTGATCCAGGGGACCGTCGGAGAGGCAACCGCCGCCGATCTCGTGGCCGCAAAGCTCGACCTCGTCCGGTACCTCGGGAACAAGGCTCCCGGCGTGTTGCTCGACTCGGAGCTCGTGGTTCCGCAGGTCATCGAGGACGGCATCCTGGCTCGCGATTGCGCCCTGATGATCGGCATGGATGCGACCGGGTACGATTCCGGCGAGAACGGCCTCCGCAGGAGCCGGATCGTGCCCGGCGTCGACGCGCGACGTATTCGCGCGCTCGGGGGAACCGTCGCCAAGCTGAATGTCTACATGCGCCCCGATCGCGAGGGCGAGGACTCCCATCCCGCCCGGATGATCGCATCGGTGGTCGAGGACTGCGCCCGTGAAGACATTCTCCTCGTGGTCGAGATCCTCACCTACGCGTTGCCAGAGGAGAACGCGGACGACTACCGGGCACTGGCCCCACAGCTCGTGGTCCAGGCCGCTGCGCTCGCCAGGGAGTGCGGAGCCCAGGTCATGAAGCTCCAGTACCCGGGCTCGCTCGAAGGCTGCCAGGCCGTCACCGCTGCGCTCGGCGGCATCCCATGGGCCGTGCTCTCGGCGGGGGTCGACCACGCGACGTTCCTCGAGCAGCTCCGAATCGCGCTGGCCGGCGGTGCGTCCGGGGCGATCGCCGGGCGGTCGCTCTGGAAGGACTGTCTCGCCGCGGACGCGGGTGAGCGGGCTCGGCGCCTCGAGGAGCTTGGCGTACCGCGCCTGAGGGCGATTCAGACGGTCCTCGGCGGGGCCCCTTCCTGAGACCCGCGCTCTCGATGACTCGGCCAGCTGCTCCTGCAGGCGCGCCCCGCGGGGTGACGATCGGGGTCGATGTCGGCGGCACCAACGTGCGGGCGGCGAAGATCGGGCCGGACGGCGCATTGTCGGGGCTCCTCAAGGTGCGGACCGACTCGATGTCGTCGATTCCCGACCTCGTCGAGGCCCTGGTCAGCCAACTCCTCGACGACGACGTTGTCGCCGTGGGTGTCGGCATCCCCGGACGCCTCGACCGCGACGGTCGCACCGCGCTGTCCGCCGGCTTCGTGAACCTTTCGGGCGTCGCGCTCGGTGAGCTCCTGAGCGCCAGGATCGCCCGCCCGGTCATCCTGGACAACGATGCCCATATGGCGCTCGTCGCGGAGCTCGCTATCGGCGCGGCGAAGACGGCCGACCACGTGGTGATGTTCACCGTCGGGACGGGCATCGGGGGAGCCGTCGCGGAATCGCGCATGGTCCTGCGCGGCCGGGGCAACGCCGGTCAGCTCGGGCATCTGACGGTCGATCCGGCCGGACCGGCGTGCAAGTGCGGGCGGCGTGGCTGTTCCGAGGTCTTCGTGTCGGGCACCGCCGTGAACGGGTACATTGCGGACGCCGGGTTGCCGAAGGGAACGACCGTCGAGCGTCTGCTCGCCACCCGCGATCACGATCGAGCCGCCGACACCGTCCTGGCCCGGTGGGCCATGGCGTGGCGACATGTGATCGACTCGGCCGTGGCGGCATTCGACCCGGACCTCGTCGTGCTCGGTGGTGGCCTGGGCTTCGCCGCGGCCGCGGCCTTGCGGAGCGTCGCGCCGACATCCGCCTGGTTCGACTGCCCCGTCGTGGCTGCGGTCCTCGGCGATGACGCAGGTGTCATCGGCGCCGGGCTCCAGGCGTTCTCCGCATGACTCGAGCGGTGCTGGTCAATGGCGTGCCCGCCACCGGCAAGTCGTCGATCGCTCGCGCCGTCGGCTCGCGCCTTCGGTTGCCGATTCTGTCACTGGACGGCATCAAGGAAGCGCTCTTCGACGAGCTCGGCGATGGGAACGGTGATCGCGAGTTCGGCCGCACCCTGGGTCGGGCCAGCATGCAGGCGATCTGGTCGATCATCGCGGACTTCCCGCCGGAATCGGCGGTCGTGATCGAGGCATGGTTCCGGATGCCCCCACACGACGCCGTTCTGCATGGCCTCGAGCGTGCAGGGATCGAGCGGTGGGCCGAGGTGTGGTGCCACGCGTCGGCAGATGTCCTCGTCGAGCGCTACACCGCCCGAACCCGCCACCCGGGCCACCCGCCGGCGAGCTACGCGGCCGAGCTCGCCCAATTGGCCGGGATTGCGCGGCCCATCGCGACCCAGGAAGTCCTGTCCGTCGACACGTCCGACTTCGCATCGGTGGACCTCGACGGGATCGCACGGTGGGTTCGCGGGCAACTGGAACTCCCGTAGGCCGGGGGCCGGCCGCCCGGCGCGATCGCCGGCCAGCGCGGAGCTTGCGGGAGGATTGGGTCTTGACCACCGGGCGCGTCCGGATTAGTGTGTCTGACAGCGCTGTCTGACAGCGCGATCGGCGACGCGAGGACGTCGTCGTGGGCTAGACCAGACGAGGAGCGGATGTGAGAACGACTGGGTTGAAGCTGGTTTCTGCGGTCGCGGCTGGGGCGTTGATCCTGTCAGCGTGCAGCTCGGGCACAGCGAGCCCGGCGGCCAGCGCCGGTGTCGGCGCGTCGGGCGCCGCCAGCGCGGGTACGGGCGCGGGCAAGACGATCACGCTCATGGTCGGCGTCAAGGGCGACCCCTTCTACGTGTCGATGCAATGCGGTGCAGAGGTTGCCGCCAAGGCCGCCGGCGCCAAGCTCAACGTGCAGGGCCCGGACAAGTTCGACGCCACGCTCCAGAACCCGATGCTTGACGCCGTCGCCGCGTCCAAGCCGGACGCGCTGCTGGTTGCGCCGAATGACGTGACGGCATCGGCCGGCCCGCTCAAGAACATCCAGGCGGCAGGCACCAAGATCGTGCTCGTCGACACGATCGTCACTGACCCCAGCGTCGGGGTCTCCCGGATCGCCACGAACAATGAGCTCGGCGGTGAGAAGGCCGCGGACGCGCTGGCCACCCTCGGGCTCGCCAAGGGCGCCAAGGTCCTCGTCATCTCCACCGACCCCGGCGTCTCCAGCGTCGACGCGCGCGTCGCGGGCTTCGTCAAGAAGGCGGCGACGCTCGGATACGTGCTCGTCTCGGACACGCAGTACTCGCACGACACGGCCGCGACGGCCGCGCAGGTCGTCAGCGCCGCCCTCGCCAAGGACCCCGATCTCGCGGGCGTCTTCGCCACCAACCTGTTCACCGCGCAGGGCGTCGCGACCGGCGTCAAGCAGGCGGGCAAGACGGCGACCACCAAGGTCGTCGGGTTCGACGCTGGCCCAGACCAGATCAAGCAGCTTCAGGCCGGCGACGTCCAGGCCCTGGTCGCCCAGGAGCCCTACGCCATTGGCCTGCAGGGCGTCGAGCAGGCCATCGCCGCCCTCAACGGGCAGCCGGTGACCGCGTCCATCGAGACCGAGTCCGTGGTCGTCACCAAGGACAACATGACCGATCCCGCGGTCTCCAAGTACATCTACAAGTCCGACTGCGGCGGCTGAGCTCCATCACGAAGCGTCCGCACCGCGTCTGCGACGCGGTGCGGACGAACCCAGACCCGCGACCGGCAAACACGCTTCGATGGGCGTGATGCCCATCATCGTCGCTCGGAGCGCCTGCGCTCCGAGCCATCAATGCGAGACGGGGTGTCCCTTTGGCGGATCTCCTGACGCCTGTCAGCGCCTCGCCAGCTCATGAGGTTCATCCCGCGGCGTACGGGCAGTGAGCACGCCGGGGCGCCCGATCATGGCCGACGTGGCCGCGCTCGCGGGCGTGAGCCTCAAAACGGCATCCCGGGCCCTGAACGAGGAGTACGGGGTTGCCCAGGCGACCGCGGAACGCGTGCTCGCCGCCGCTCGTGAGATCGGCTTCCGTCCGAACCGTCTCGCTCGGTCGCTGGCTGGTGGCGGCCCGAGCGCCGCTGTCGGCCTGCTCATCCCGGAGGTCGCCGACCCATGGGTGGCGGCTGTCGTCGGCGCGATCGAGACCGTGCTGGCCTCGCACGACCTGCAGCTCATCACCGCCAGCCACGGAGACGATCCGGTCCGTCAGCAGAACCTCGCGAGCGCGCTCGTCGAGCGGCGGGTCGACGGGCTCATCATCATGTCGGCGCCCGGCGATGCCTCCTATCTGCGAGCGGATATGCGGCACGGCCTCATCATCGTGGCCATGGACCGCCCGATCGAGGGGCTGGACGTTGACACGGTCACCGCAGACAACGAGACCGGAGCGCGCGAGGCCGTCAACCGGCTCCTCGCGGCGGGTCATCGTCGCGTCGCGGCGATGGTCGGGGACATCCGGATTTGGCCGCTGGCGCGCCGGCTCGACGGCTATCGGGCGGCGCTCGAGGCCGCCGGCCTGACGGTCGATGACGCGCTGATCTCGACCGCCCACGACGCGGCCCAGGCGCGGGTGGTGATGCAGGCGCTGCTGGCGCTCCCGGACCCGCCGACGGCCGTCTTCGCCGCGCACCACCGGGTGGGACGTGGCGTGATGCGTGCCATGCATGACACGGGATCCTCCCTGGACCTTGCCGTGTTCGATGGGGTGGACGACAACGACCTGCTGGTTTCGCCGCCACTTGTCGTCGCGGGCTCCGGACCGGACCGCGTCGGGCAGCTCGCTGCGGAGCTGCTCGTCGAGAGGCTGGGGGGCCTGCAGGGGCCACCGAGGTACGCGGTTCTGGCGCCGTTCCTGATCGGCCCCCACGAGCTGTATGTCCCGAACCTCGGCCCCGTGGATCGAGGGGGCCTCGCGAGGCGGCGCCCGGCCAGCACCGGCGCTCACCCGACCCTTGGCTCGGCCGCCACCAGGCACGCGTACGATGGCATCGCGGCGGGCACACGCGCCCGGCGCAGGACCAGCAGGACGGAGCGGAGCATCGGTTGACCCGGGGCCAGCCGACGACCGGCAGGTGAGGCACCCAGTGGCACCTGCCCGGCGATCGTGCGCCCAGGCAGACACGTGGCCAATGGCTCTCGGAGGCAGGCGCATGACCAGCATTGATCCATCGATGAACCCGAGCGCAGCTGCGACAGGCTCAGGGGTAGCCGCGCTCGAGGCGCGATCGATCGTCAAGTCCTTCGGCACGGTGCGCGCGCTCCGCGGAGCGTCGTTCGAGGCCTATCCCGGCGAGGTCACGGCCCTCGTGGGTGACAACGGCGCCGGCAAGTCGACCCTGATCAAGGCAATGTCCGGGGTCTATTCCCCGGACGCAGGCGAGATCCTTGTCGACGGGAAGCCCGTGCGCATGAGCAATCCCCAGGATGCGGCGGCACTGGGCATCGAGACCGTGTACCAGGACCTCGCGCTCGCGCCCGATCTTGACGCAGCGTCGAATGTCTTCCTGGGCCGCGAGCTTCGACGGCTCCGCATCCTGACCGATCAGGCCGAGATGCGCCGGCAGACGGCCGCAAGCTTCAAGACGCTTGGCGTCGGCCTGGTGCAGGACCTGCGGGTGCCGGTCGCCTCGTTCTCGGGCGGCCAGCGCCAGTCGGTGGCGATCGCCCGGGCCGCCATGTGGGCCCGCCACGTGATCATCATGGACGAGCCGACGGCCGCGCTCGGCGTCATCCAGACGGGGAAGGTGCTCGAGTTGATCGACACGGTCAGAACCCGCGGGCTCGCCGTGGTGTTCGTCTCGCACAACCTTCCGGAGGTCCTCCAGGTCGCCGACCGGATCGAGGTCATGCGCCTGGGCGCGCGGGTTGCCCGCTTCCGGCGCGGCGAGGCCGACGTGGACCGATTGATCGCGTCGATCTCCGGCGCGTACGCCAACGAGGTGACGGCATGACGGACTCGCCGAAGGCTGCCCTGGAGGCCGAGCTCGAGGCAGAGAAGTTTTCGGACGTCACCGCCAACGTCGAGCCGCGGCCATCACGTCTGCGCCGCCTGGCCACGACGCCCGTCTGGATCACGCTGGCCTTCCTGATCGTCCTGATCGCGGTCTTCTCCGTGCTGGCACCCGGAAAGTTCGGCACGGCCAGCAACCTGTCGCTGCTGGCCCAGAACGTGGCGATCCTGACCGTCGTGAGCGTCGGCACCACGTTCGTGATCGCCACCGCGGGCATCGACCTGTCGATTCCGAGCGGGATCATCCTCGGAGAGGTGTTCGCCGCGCAGATGCTGGGCCATATCCCGGTCGCCGGTGGCGGAACTGCCATCGACATCGCAGGAGAGAACACGACGGCGTTCTACATCCTCGCCGCCCTGGCCGCCTCCCTGTTCGCCGGCCTCATCCTCGGGGCGGTGAACGGCTTCATCGTCGCGTACATGCGGATCCCCCCGATGCTCGCCACCCTGGGCACGCTGGGCGGTGGGCTGGGCGTCGGGCTCCTCCTCCAGAAGGGCGTGAACGTCGCGACCTATGCGCTCAACCCCGTCGCCTCGGGCCACCTGATCCCCGGCGTTTCGAACCTCGTGCTCATCGCCGTTGTCGTTGTCGCCATCGGCTACGTCGGCATGCACATGTCCGTCTTCGGACGGCATACCCTCGCGATCGGCTCGAACGAGGAAGCTGCGCGACGCGTCGGCCTCGCCGTTCGCCGGCACCTGCTCAAGGTGTACATCATCGGCGGCGTCGCCAGCGGCTTCGGCGGCTTCCTGTCCCTCGCATATTTCTCGACCACGTCGGTGGGCGGGCACACCACGGACAACCTCCAGGCGATCACCGCCGTGGCGCTGGGTGGCACCAGCCTGTTCGGTGGCGTCGCCATGGTCCTCGGCACCCTGATCGGCGTCTGGATTCCAGCCGTGCTCCAGAACGGCTTCATCATCGTTGGTGTCAACCCGTACTGGCAGATGATCGCAGTCGGCATCGTCCTCGTGATCGCCGTCTGGATCGACCAGCTGCGTCGGCGCGGCCAGAACCGACGCTGACCGGCACGAGCCCGCGGCGTCGTTCGCGTTCATCGCCGCCGGCCGACCGCTCTGGGGCACCGGCTCGCGCGACGGTGCGCTGCGCCGAGGCTCCGCATGTTGTCCTGGCGCGTCCCCGCCCATTCCAGGGACGCGTGATCGCAGGCCTGTCACAGAGGACCACCGCAGCATGAAGACACGGGCAGACTGGGCGGCACGGCCGACGATCCTGGTCGTCGGCGAGGCGATCACCGCCTTCATGCACTACCCGAGCGACGCGCCGCTCGTGTTCCACGGGCCGTTCCCGAGCGGCGCGCCCGTCATCTTCGCAAGCGCCGCCGCCCGGCTGGGCGCGCATGTCGAGCTCGCCGCAGGGGTGGGTGACGATGGGTTCGGCGCGCAGTTCACGGAGCGCCTCGCCGCACATGGGGTCTCGACGCGATGCCTCGTAGTGGATCCGCGGGCGCCGACCGCCGCCGTCTTCGTGACCTACGACGCCGACGGCACCCGGTCATTCATGTTCCACCTGGAGGGGACGGCCGGCCTCCAGGTGGACGCCGCCACCCTGGACCTCGCCGCACCGGCCGATTGGCTCCATGTGTCGGGAGCGACGATCTGGTTCGGTGGGCCGCTCGGATCGACGACCTGGCTCGCCGTGGAGCGCGCGATCGCGGCTGGCATCCCGATCTCCTTCGACCCGAACGTCCGGGCCTCCGAGCTGTCCGCGGAGGTCCGCCGGCAATTCGACATCCTGCTGGGCGTGGCCCGTGTCGTCCTCGCGTCGGCAGGGGAGCTCGAGACGCTCGGCGGATCCGAGGCGGCAATCGTCGAGCGGGGCGGGGCGGTCTGCTACAAGGCCGGCGCCGCGGGGGCAACCGTGGTCACGGCCAACGGGCGCTGGTCGGTGCCGGCGCCGAAGGCGACCGAGGTTGACCCCGACGGAGCCGGAGACATCTTCGCCGCGGGCTACGTGGTGGCCGCGGCGCTCGGGGCCCACCCGCAGGACTGCGCACGCGTGGGTGTGGCTGCGGCATCGGCGTCGGTCGAGGTCAGGGGACCTCTCGAGTCCACGATCCTCCCCATCGAGCGGTACCTCGACCGAGGGACTGCTGGGGCTGACGAGGCGGGCTAGCGGCGGCGAAGCGCCTCGAGCTCGGCGGCGTCCGCGGCGAGTTCCCCGTTCCCGGGACCGAAGTGCTTCAGGATCACCAGCGGCTCGGTGCCACTGGCGTTGGTGATCGTCACTCCCTCGCGGGCCGCGGCGGCGGACACGAAGAACTCGTCCTCGGTCAGCTGGCCGTACCGGATGAGCGAGGGAGAGGAGATCGTGCGGCCGTTCATGGAGCCGAACCCACCGACAACCACGCAGCCGTATGCGTCGGTGTCACGAACGGTGATGGTCCTGCCCGGCCGAACCGTGAGCTCCTTCGCGCTGAACTCCATCGCCCGGTACACGATCCACAGCTCGGTCCAGTCGTCGCCGGATGAGGCGGATGAGCGGCTCTCGACGGGGACCATCATGTTCGTGGTCCAGAAGTCCGGGTCGACGTTCCGTTCCCAGTCGAGCAGCTCGACGATGTAGTTGACATCGCCGACGCGCTCCGCGGGGACGTCCTTCCAGAGCAGCTCGCTCATGACCTCACGGTTGTTCGACCAGGACTCGCACAGGCACGCGACGTCGCTCGCGCGCTGCGGCTCGTACGTGCAGAGGCTCGCCGGGGCGTGGAGCACGCCGGCGGCCACGTTCCAGCCGGTGCCAAGGCGGATCCGGTAGCCGCGCGAGAGCTCCGTGATCCGGTTATCGCCACCGGAAGCGAACTGCGCGAGGCGCTCGGCGACCTGGGCCTTCGTCGTCTCCGGATGCAGGCCGAAGAACGTCACGCCGAGCTCACCGAGGTGGCTGTTCATCTGCGGCGGGAAGTAGTAGGCCTCTGGCTTGCCCTTCTTGCCCAGTGCGGCCGCGTGCTGGTCGCGGTGGTGGACGTGCAGGGGCAGCGGGAACTGGTTGTCGAAGAACTTGGAGTACATCGGCCAGCCGTGGTACTCCGCCCACAGCCGGTCGCCGATCAGCTGCGCGCCGTGATGCGCGACGAAGGCATCGAACGGCATGAGGTCCCCGTCTGGGCCAACGACGAGGCTGACGCCCTCGAGCTCGCCGGTCAGCGGCCCGTTGTCGGCGTGGACGGTGGACGAGAGCCACCGCTCGTCGATGCCGCCGCGCCCCTGCTGGAACGGGAAGTAGTCGTCCGGGTGGAGCTTGATCCGGCGCCCGGGCGTGCAGAAGGCCCGCGGGACCCACGTCGGGGCAAGGCGCACGATCCCGCCGCCAGCGTCGAGAGCCCGGTCCATGTCCGAGGCCGCGGCTGTGATCGAGGGTTCGGTGTTGACGGTCACGCTGGCTCCCTTTGCTGCCTGGGATGCGGCCCCGTCGCTTCCGTGGGCGTGGCACGGGGCGAGCACGACACACTCGGAAGGGTACGCTTCGACAGCGCTTCCAGTCGGGGGGCTGGCCGGTGATTGGGACTCGATGGGTGCCTCGGAGCGGTGGGGTCCTGCGCGACCAGTCGAGGCCGTGGCACACTGGCGACGGGGAATCGACACCCTTGTCGACGAGCTCGATGAAGGCCTGTTCTGCGTGTGGCAGGCGGGGAGACGGGTACGTGGTCGGGTTGCAGCCCACCTTCAGCGCGGCGCTCGGGCGGCCGTCATCGTGACCCGGGTCCAGCGGGCGGATGTCACCTGTGTCGGCGGGATCACTGCCGACCTGCTCGCTCGGCCCGTGGACGAGCTGCCGCGGTTCGGGCGGCTGTCCCTCGTGGACACCGTGGTCTTCACGCCGGGTGGATGCGCCCACAACTGCGCGTCGGCCCTGACCCGGCTCGGGACTTCCGTCCGCCTCGTCGGCAGGATCGGACGCGACCCGCTTGGTGAGCGCATCGTGGCGATGCTCCAGGCGCACGGCGCCATCACCGACGGGGTCCGGGTGAGCCCTGACGTGGGCACGTCGACATCGCTGGGCTTCGTCGCAAGGGACGGCGAGCGCGCGTTCGTCCACTCGGTCGGCGCAAATGGACGCATCGACGCAGCGGACATCGACTGGGAGGCGGTCGCGACGTCGCGCATCCTGTTCGTGGGCCAGTTCGGGCTCCTCGGCGTCTTTGACAGCCAGGTTCCATCGGTGCTCGCGGAGGCCCGGACCCGCGGCCTCGTGACTGCCCTCGACACCGTCTGGGATCCCACCGGCGCGCTCCCGGCGAAGGTTCGCCCCTGCCTCCCGCACCTGGACTACTTCCTGCCCAGCCATCCCGAGGCGGAGGCGATCACGGGTCTCAGCGACCCGCCCGCGATCGCGGCCTCGCTCCGGGCGCAGGGCGTCGGCGTCGTCGCGATCAAGCTTGGCCGAGACGGCTGCTACATCGCCGATGCCGACGAGGCCCGGTATGTCCGGGGCTACGAGGTCGAGCAGGTCGATGCCACCGGCGCCGGCGACGCCTGGTGCGCCGGCTTCCTGCGCGGCCTCCTCGAAGGCTATACGCCCTTTGGTGCCGCAGCCCTCGGCAACGCCGTCGGCGCCTGCTGCGTGCAGTCGATCGGGGCCTATGAGGGCGTCCGCCCGTTCGATGAGACCCGTGCCTTCATGGGTGCTGCGAAGATGGTCGCCGCGCCCTGACGGGGCGCGACGCGATGGCTCGCGCAGGAGGCCCGAACCCGACCATGGAACCCACGGCGACCTCCGGCACCGGCAGCGGCCTGCCCGACACGATGCGGGCGTTCGTGCTCGACGGACAGGGATTCGGCCACGCAGCCACCCGACGCATCGAGACGCCGCGGCCCGGGCCGGGCCAGCTCGTGGGCCGGGTCGATGCGGCGGGGATCTGCAGCTCCGTCAACAAGGTGATCGCGCAGGGCTCCGCGCACGCACTGATGTACGGCTGGGACCTGGTTGCCCACCCCGCAATCCTCGGCGACGAGGGCGTGATCACGGTGGCGTCGATCGGGGAGGGGCTCGTCGACCGCTTCACGATCGGCGAGCGGTACGCCGTCCAGCCGGCCATCGATGCAGCCCCGGTCACCAACCGCGACTGGTACCCGAACCACGGTCACGGAATCCGCAAGGTCGCGATCGGCTACACGTTGCCCGGCCTGCTGGCCGAGTACGTGCTGATCGGGCAGGAGGCCATCGACGCCGGGTGCCTCATCCCGCTCGGGGGTGCCGCCATCCCGGCGGCGCACGCGGCGATCGCGGAACCCGTCTCGTGCGTGATCTCGGCGCACGCCCACCACCTGCACCTGGCGCAGCCGGATCCGCGCCTGGCGCGCCACGCGATCCTGGGACTGCGACCGGGCGGGATCGTCGTCATCATCGGGGCCGGCGCCATGGGGCGGATGCACCTCGACGTCGCGCTGGGGGCGGGTCCGCGCACGGTGGTCGTTGCGGATCGCCACGATCGGCGCCTCGACATCGTGCGTGAGCGCTTCGGCGGCCGAGCGCGTGGGCTCGGTGTCTCGCTGGTGACGGTGAACCCGGTCGGCACCGACCTGCGGGCCATCATCGAGGATCTCGGGGGTGGCGCGATGGCGGACGATGTCATCGTCGCCGTCGGCAACTCGGAGGCCGTCGAGTGGGCCCAGCAGTTCGTCGCCCGCTACGGGGTCCTCGATCTCTTCGGCGGGCTGCCGTCAGACGACGCTATCGTCGGCCTCGACGGGCGGGCTGTTCATTACCGCGAGTTTTCGGTGACGGGGTCGAGCGGCGGGGGCCCGCACGACCTTGCCGCCGCCGTCGATCTCATGGCGTCCGGGCGCATCGACCCAGCGCGGCACATCAGCCACGTCGGCGACCTCGAGCACACGGCAGACTTCCTCGCGCTGATCAGGGACCGCATGAACGACGGGAAGGCGGTCGTCTACCCGAACCACCGCCTGCCCGTGATCCGCGCCGTGGACAGCTGGACCGGGGAGGACGAACGCGCCCTCCTCGGCACGGGGTGACCCGGTGACGTTCAACGGCGACCAGCGGCTCGTCGTGTTCGGGTTCGGCCCGATCGGAGCCGGGCTCTTCGCTTTCGAGGCATTCCGGACGGGTGCCTACGCCCCGCCCGTCGTGGTGGACGTCCAGTCGCCGCTGGTCGACGCCCTGCGCCGGAACGACGGCCGGTTCTCCCTCAACGTCGCCCATCCGGCGGGCGTGGTGACGCATGACATCGGTCCGGTCGTCGCCATCAGCCCGGTCGCCGCCGAGGACCGCGAGCGCATCGTCGCCGCCATCGCAGAGGCCGACGTGGCGGTGACGTGCCTGCCCGGCACGGCCTTCTACGATCGAGGGGACGCGACGAGCCCGGCGCGGCTGCTGGCCGCGGGGCTGTCGCGGAGGAGCCGGCCGGAGCCGCTCGTGCTCTACGCCGCGGAGAACTCGGTCAACGCGGCCAACGCGCTTGCCGCGGCAGTCGACGGATCGTCCGCCGGACTCGTTGCGGCCCGGCTCGACGCCCGTGACACGGTCATCGGGAAGATGAGCGGGATGCAGGCCGATCCGGCAGTGATCGCGAAGCTCGGCCTCTCGCACCTCACGCCCGACTATCCGTCCGCGATGCTCGTCGAGGCCTTCGACGCGATCCGCGTGTCGAGCGCGGCGCCGACCGGGGGGAACCATGCTCCCGGGGCGCCCGGTTTTCCGACCTTCCTCGCGGTGGCCGACCTCGAGCCCTTCGAGTTCGCGAAGCTCTACGGCCACAACGCCACCCATGCGCTCGGGGCCTTTCTCGGCGTGCACCTCGGGCTGGACGTGTTCGCGGACCTCGCGCGGGTGGACGGGGCGATGGAGTTCCTGGTCAACGCGTTCGAACGGGAGTCCGGGGCGGCGCTGGTGCACCGGTTCGGAGGTGCCGATCCGCTGTTCACCGTTGCCGGCTACAGGGCCTATGCCGACGACCTGGTTGCCCGGATGACGAACCCCTACCTGCATGACACCATCGAGCGGGCGGCCCGCGATCCGGCGCGCAAGCTCGGCTGGGACGACCGGCTGGTCGGGACCATGCGCATCTGCCTGGCGGGCGGGATCGACGCTCCGCGGTACGCGCTCGGCGCTGCCGCCGGACTGGCGGCTCTGGAGCCCGGGGTGCTCAGCGGGCGCATCCCGGTGCGCGAAGCCCTGCGGGGGTGTTGGCCGGCCGGGTTGCCGGATCCCGAGGAGGCTGAGCAGGTCTGCCGTCTGGTGGAGGGAGCGCTCGAGCGCCTGCACCAGGTCATCGAGAGCGGCCGGGTCCCGCGTCTGGATGAGTGAGGGAGATCGAGCGAGTGCAATGCCGTACGCGAGGGATCCGCGGGTCGACGCCTACATCGATGGGCTCCCCGGCTGGCAGCAGGGGATCTGCCAGCGCGTCCGGGACCTGGTGCATGCCGCAGATCCGGACGTCGCGGAGACGATCAAGCGACGGGTCCAGCCGTACTTCATCCTCGAGGGCAACATCTGTGCGTTGCTCGCCGCCAGGGACCACGTCAATGTCTTCCTCTACGACGGGGCGATCGTGCCCGATCCCGAGGGCATCATCACGGCGGGGCATGCGAACGAGACCGCCCGCACGGTTGCGTTCCGCCAGGACGAGACGATCAACGAGCCTGCCCTGACCGCGATGTTCCGCCAGATCATCGCGAACAACCGCGCCGGTGGCTGGCGCCGGCTCAAGGCCGGCGGATCGACCACGAGCGGCCGATCGCCGGGCGCAGACGCCACTCGCCCAGGGCCGTGAGGAGACGCAGAACGAACGCCCGCGTCCTGACCTGGACCGCCTACCTCCTCATGACAGCCGAGGGATACCTGATCTACGCGGTCGGGTTCATCACGCCGTACGTCCGGGTTGACCTGAACGTCCCGCAATGGGTCGCCGCCCTCCCGAACTCGATGATGGCGATCGGGATGGTGTCGGCCGGGATCCTTGCCGGCCGGGTCACCTCCTGCCTCGGACCCCGTCTGGCCGCACGGGCATGGGCGAGCCTGATGGCGGCTTCGGCAGTCCTGCTCGCGATCCCGGTGAGCATCGTCCCGATCCTGATCGGGGCCCTGGCGTTCGGGGTCGCGGCCGGCGGAATGCTGGTCCACGTGAACAGCGCCCTCGGCGGACAGGGCCGCCGAGGCGGCACGCTCCTGATGCGCGCAAACATGTGGTCCGTCGTCGGCGGCGTGGTCGGGCCCCTCTTCCTGTCCGCCGCGGCCACCAGCGTGGGCTGGGCCGTCGGCCTGCTGGCACCGATCCCGGTGCTGCTCTTCCTCGTCGTCACGCTGCCCGCGTCGCCCGCCAGGGACCGCCCGATCGTTGCGGGCGAGATTTCGGCCAGCCTCCCACGTGCGTATTGGCGTACGTGGACGTTTCTCGCGCTCGAGGTCGGCGCCGAATTCTCGTTCGTCGTCTGGGGCTCGCAGGTGGTGGTCGCGCGGATCGGGCTGACCAACGCCGAGGCGACGGGGCTCGCATCGCTCTACGTGGCGGGGATGATTCTCGGCAGGCTGGCCCTCAGCAGCGGCCTCGGATCGGGGATGCAGTCGCTGGTCGTTCTCCGCGGCTGCGCCTCGCTGGCCGCCGTCGGCGCCGTCATCCTCTGGATCGGGACGGTCCCACTGGTCTCCGGGATCGGCCTCTTCCTCGGGGGTCTCGGAATCTCGGGGATCTATCCGCTGGGCGCCAACCTCGCCCTTGCCCACGCTCCCGGCGCGCCGGTCCACGCGAGCGCCCGGCTCACGGCGGCATCCGGTGGGGCGATCTTCACAGCCCCGCTGGTGCTCGGATTCGTTGCCCAGGCGGCCGGCGTCCTGGTCGGGTGGCTGCTCGTCTTCGCGATGCTCGGTTTCGGCCTCCTGGTCCTCATGAAGATCCCTCGACCGGCGAGCATGTCGCCCGACGTGGCATCCGTGGCAGCACTCGCCTGACGAACGTGTGACGCTGGCCGCGCG
Organism: Candidatus Limnocylindrales bacterium; assembly: GCA_038214375.1. Classification (GTDB taxonomy): domain Bacteria; phylum Chloroflexota; class Limnocylindria; order Limnocylindrales; family CSP1-4; genus CTSoil-043. The sequence goes on along the minus strand of JBBQRX010000015.1, from coordinate 36,572 downwards.
GGAGCCCCCGCGCTGCGACCGGGGTGCGGCTCGTACACTCCGCTCATGGTGCGCACGCAGGATCTGCAACTTGCCGACGGCCGAATGCTCACGGTCCATGACACCGGCACCGGGTCAGGTTCCCACGTGCTGACGGCCCTCTGGCATCACGGGTCGCCGCAGACCGGCGCGCTGCTGGAGCCGCTCGTGTCGGCCGCCGCCGCCCGTGGGATCCGGCTGCTCTCGTACGGCCGGCCGAGCTACGGCGGTTCGAGCCCGAACCCGGGCCGGAACGTTGCCTCGGCGGCGGACGACGTGCGGCAGATCGTCGAGGCCCTCGGCGTCGCGCGATTCGCCGTGATGGGGGCGTCGGGCGGCGGCCCCCATGCCCTCGCGTGTGCCGCTCTCCTGCCCGATCGTGTGGCCGGCGCCGTCTGCCTGGCCGGCCTGGCGCCGCTCACGGACGCCTTCGACTGGTACGCGGGCATGGCCGCCGATGGGGGCCTGCGAGCGGCCGGCGAGGGACGGGCCGCGCGTGAGCGCCATGCGGCCTCGGAGGAGTTCGACCCGAACATGTTCACGTCGGCCGACTGGGCGGCCCTGAAGGGCGCCTGGTCGTCGCTCGGGGCCGACGCGGAGCGGGCAGGCGCGGCCGGGCCCGACGGGTTGATCGATGACGACATGGCCTTCATGGCCCCGTGGGGCTTCGAGCTCGGGGACGTTGCGGCGCCCGTCCTGCTCGTCCAGGGCGGGCAGGACCGCGTGGTTCCTCCGTCGCATGCCGACTGGCTGTTGCGGGCCTGCGCATCCGCGGAGCTCTGGCTGCGCCCGCGCGACGGCCACATCTCGATCCTCGACACGGTGCCGGTCGCGATGGACTGGCTGCTCGCCCGGACCCAGCCGGGGTAGCCGCCGCCGGGATGGAGCTCGCCGCTACGGCGCCTGGGCCTCGCCGAACCAGGTGGTCGTGCCATCCGTGAGGAGGAGGCCGCCGGGCAACAGGACCGCCGTTGCCGCCTGCTCGACCGGGACGTCCCCTCCTGCCCGAAGCCGAGTCCACGTGAGGCCGTCCGAGGAGGCCCACACGCCGGCGTCGGTGCCACCTCGCAGGGCCACCATCCGCTCGCCGTCGCCGATGAGCGTCCCGTAGGGCAGGATCCCGCAGCCTTCGTTGCAGGTCGTCGGCCCGAGCGGCGAGAACGCCGGCATCGTCGCCCAGCGACTGCCGTCCGGTGATGACGACCAGCGGGTGATGTCCCGCGCCATGACGTCGCGACCGACGGCGATCATGCCGTCGCGCCCGACCACGAGCGAGATGACGGCAGGCCCGACGTCCGCCTTGCTCGCCGGCGACACCGGCAGGATGGTCGGCGTCCCGGGCCAGGTTCGGCCGTCGCTCGACCGCAGCGATCCGACCTCGTTTCGCCCGTCGGCAGCCAGCCATCGGCCCACCGCGACGTACCCGGTTCCCGTGCCGCGGAGGTCGGTGAGCGTGAACCGCGCCGGGAACCCCGCCGCGGGCACCAGGCGCCAGTGCGACCCGTCGGTCGAAGTCGCGAGGCGTGCCGCCCGCCCGGCGGATGCCACGACCAGCCCTGCCGTCCCGATCGCGAGCAACGGCGGCTGGCCGGACGGCCGCGCGAGCCACTCAGGCGGAAGCAGGTGCGGGGTCCATGCCCTGCCATCGGGCGAGGTCCACGAGACGATCGGCAGCTCGAACGTGAGCGGGCAGGGCTCGGCGCAGAACTCCACCGTCTCCGTGAGGGCGACGAGGCCCGTCCCGATCGCGGCGACGCCGATGACCGCACTGCCCGGCCAGAACGTGGATGACGTGTTGAAGGGCAGCGTGTTCCAGCGCGTCCCATCCTCCGACGTCCAGACCGGCGTCGCGGGCGGTGCGGCGATCCGCCCGACGGCGACGAATCCCCGGCGCCAGGGCACGATCGAGGTGACGAGGGCGAGCGGGTCGTCCGGCGCGAGCCGTCGCCAGTCGAGCGCCGTCCATGTCGCGGTCGCGACCGCGGAGGCGGGTACCAGCGGCGCTGTGAAGGCGATGGGCAGCGGGCGTACCGCGGCTGTCGGGCTGGCCCCTTCGAGCGGGCCGGCTCTCGGCGTGTCGGAGGCGGTGGCCGGGGAGGACGCCGCGGGTGCCGCCGACGGGGAAATAGCGGCGGCTCCCGGTCCCGGGAGCCCGCCTGACGGCGCCGGTCCAGCCGGATCGCCCCACGGCTTTGCGATCGCGATCCCGACGAAGGCGATGACCGCGACGATCGCCAGGACGGTGACGCGCCCGGCGCTCCGGCCGCCGGTAGCCGGCGAGCCATGGAAGGAACGGTCTTCAGCCACGCGAGGTCATTCGGTCGGGGAATGCGGCGCGCTTCACCGTGGCACCGTACCCGATCGGTGAGATGAACACGACCGGCCTGCCGAGCCGCCGGTTCACCCGCTTCTGCTCGTGAGCATTGAGGCGGCTGCCGGGCGCGAATCGGCACGCGGCGGGCCGTCAAAGACGATCGTGGCGCTTCTGTCGAGCGTGCCCCGCGGTCGATGGGCCGCTGCGGCGGGTACCATCGCCGCGTGCCCAGGCAGCGAGACAGACGACCGGATGCAGCTCCCGAAAGGCTGGAGCGCGCCGTTGTGGCCCGCGACACGGTCCAGGGCGCCGTTCCAGGTTCGGACGCGGTCGAAGGTGCCGTCCCGGATTCGGCCCCGGACGGCTTCGCTCCGGCGGTCGCGGCCGGGGCCGCGGCCGAGGCCGGCAGCCCATGGCAACGCATATCGCGCCGGGTCGCCTACGAGAATCCCTGGCTGACCGTATGGCACGACGAGGTGATCCGACCCGACGGCGCGCCCGGCATCTATGGAGTCGTGCACTTCGCCAACCGCGCCATCGGGGTGCTCGCCGTGGACGATCGCGATCGCGTCCTGCTCGTCGGCCAGCATCGCTACCCGCTCGATGCCTATTCGTGGGAGATCCCGGAGGGCGGCGGGGGACCGGACGAGTCAGCGCTCGAGGCGGCGAAGCGGGAGCTGGTCGAGGAGACCGGGTTTCGCGCCCGGACGTGGCGTGAGCTGGGTCGAGCGGCGCTCTCGAACTCGGTGACGGACGAGCTGGCGGTCTTCTACGTCGCGACCGACCTTCACGCAGGCGCGGCCTCTCCCGAAGGAACCGAGGAGTTGCAGATCCGGTGGGTGCCGTTCGACGAGGCCGTCGCGATGACCTTCGATGGTCGGATCACGGACGCGCTCTCCATCCTCGCCCTGCAGCGCGAGGCACTCGACCGCCGCAGGTAGCCAGGTAGCCAGGCGCACGCCGAGCCGGCCGAGGCAGGCGAACGTCCGCCCCGCTCGTGCTGCGCCGCGCCTTCTACGCCTCGGCGATGACCCCGATCGAGACCCGGAAGCCGGCGCGACGCTGCAGCGCGGGCATCAGCGTGCCCTGTCCAACCGGCGCGTCGCCAGGGAAGCAGCGCACCCATTCCTCGTCGAAGATGTCGAACTCTGCAGGATCGCGCAACGACCAGTTCGCCCAGACGATCTTGTCGAGCCCACTCCCGGCACCTTCGAGCCGCGCTTTCAGGTTGAGCAGGCACTGGCGTGTCTGCTCCCTGATGGCGCCGCCGACCACCTGCCCGGTGTCGGGGTCCACCGGCCCCACCGACGAGACGTAGACCATGCCGCCGGCCGTGACCGCGCGACCATGACCAACGAGCGGGCGGGCGATGTCAGTCGGTTGGGCGGTCTCTCCGGCGATCCATCGGCCCTTCCCCTGGCGGTTCGGGCCGCGGCGGGTCGGGTCCTCCGCGGGAATGCCGAACTCGCCGGGCGGGAGCTCGATGCCGCTGGCCTTGAACTTTCCCATGAACGTCGGACGGATGCCGGTCGGCTTGAGCATCCCCTCGATCTTGCCGTCCCGCACGCCGGTCTGCACGAAGGAGAAGATGTCCTGGGTGAGGATCTGGTCGTCCTCGAGCCCGTAGACCTCGGTGATGTTGACGACCTTGCGCGAGCCGTCCTTGAGGCGGGCCGTGTGGACGATCACGTCCACGGCGGAGGTGATCTGCTCGCGAATCGCGCGGAGCGGCAGCTCGTAGCCGGTCATGAGGACCATCGTCTCGAGCCGGCGGAGCATGTCGATCGGGCTGTTCGCATGCCCCGTGGAGAGCGATCCGTCCTGGCCGGTGGTCATGGCCTGGAGCATGTCGAGGGCTTCGCCGGAGCGGCACTCACCGACGATGATCCGGTCGGGGCGCATGTGGAGGGCGTTGCGCAGGAGGTCGCGGATCGTAATCTCGCCCTGGCCCTCGATGTTCGACGGCCGCGCCTCGAGCGTGACGACGTGCCGCTGGCGGAGCTGCAGCTCGGCTGCGTCCTCGATCGTGATGATCCGCTCGTCCTCGGGGATGAAGGAGGACATGACGTTGAGCGTCGTCGTCTTGCCCGAGCCGGTGCCGCCCGAGACGAAGATGTTGAGGCGAGCCTCCACGCACGCCTTCAGGAACTCGAACATCTCGGCGGTCGCGGTGCCGAAGCGGATGAGGTCGTCCACGGTGAACGGCCGGGCCGAGAACTTGCGGACCGTGATCACGGGCCCGACGAGCGAAAGCGGTCCGATGACGGCATTGACGCGGGAGCCGTCGGGGAGGCGTGCATCGACCCGGGGGCTGGACTCGTCGATCCGCCGTCCCATCGGGGCGACGATCCGGTCGATGATCCGCAGCACGTGCTCGTCGCTCAGGAAGACGCTGTCCACGCGCTCGATCTTCCCGGCCCGCTCGATGTAGACGTGCCGCGGGCCGTTGACCATGACCTCGGTGATCGTGTCGTCGCGCAGGAACACCTCGAGCGGGCCGAGGCCGGTGAGGTCGTCGGCCATGTCGTCGATCAGGCGGAGGCGCTCATCCCGCGACACGATCAGCCCGTGCACGTCGATGGCTCGGTCGACGACGGCCTCGATCTTGGTGCGAGTCTCGGCCGTGCCGGTGGTTCCGCGCATCGCGTCGTAGGCCCGGATCACCTCATCCTGCAGGCGAGCCCGGATCTCGCGCATGGCGGCTTCCCGAGTTGCCGCCTGGGCCGTGTTCGGCGGCTGCGGCGCCACCGGCTCGACCGGTATCGCGACGGCGATGGCAGGGGCGTCAGCCCCGCGACTTGCGCGCTCTACCCGTTCGAGCAGCGACATGACCTGCACCTCATTCGGGAGCTCCGTGGCCCCGATGAGCCCCGATCCGGGCCTGCACGAGAAACCTCGTCGACCCGCCCGACGCTCCCACGTCTTCCCGTCGAACCGGAGCCCCCGATCCGGCCAACACGGATGTCCGAGGCAACGCTAGCACGAGCATGGGACGAATGGGGGATCCGATGGGACCTTTGGCGGTGCCCGGCGTCACCGTGTGGGGTGGCGCCTTCGCCGGCACGACCGAGGAACGTGTTCGGCCACCGCGGAAGCCGACGCCGATCGTCGGCGCCGGGATACGGGACGCCAGCACCGGGTGCGTGGCGGGGTGCGTGCCGTGCTCGTTCGCGGAGACGCGGCCGTGAGGGCGACGACGATTCATACTACAGCGTGCTCGTCCGGCGCCTGGTCGCACCGAGTTCCGGCACCGAAGGATAAGGCGCTCGAGCTGGCCGAGCATCCGCCGGTGGGGGCGCTGCCCTGTATCGTCAGCTGACCACTTGGGAGGCGCAGCTGCAGCACGAGGGGGGAAGGCCCGACACGATGACCGAGCCAGACGCTCCACGTGAGGAGGCCGCTCCAGCCGGCGCGGCGGAGCCGCGGGTGGATCCCGGGTTGCCCCCGGACCCAAAGACGGCCGAGATCCAGGCCGAGAAGAACCCGCTGAAGCGCCTCGGCAAGGTCCTCGGCCCGGGCCTCATCACCGGGGCATCGGACGACGACCCCTCGGGTATCGGCACGTATGCTCAGGCGGGCGCCCAGTACGGGTACGCGACGCTCTGGACGACGTTCGTGATGCTGCCGATGATGACCGCCGTCCAGTACATGTGCGCCAAGATCGGCCTGGTGACCGGAAAGGGACTGGCGGGCGTGCTCCGCGAGCACTACCCGCGCGCCGTCTACCCGGCCGTCATCGCCCTGGTCCTCGCAAATACCCTCAACGCGGGGGCCGACATCGGCGCGATCGCGGCGGCCATCAACATGCTCGTGCCGATCCCGGCGATCATCTTCGTCGTGCCGGTCAGCCTGGGAATCCTCGCGCTGCAGGTCTTCGGCAGCTACGGCCTGATCGAAAAGGTCTTCAAATGGCTGGCTCTTGCCCTGCTCGCCTACCTTGCGGCTGCCCTGTTCGCAAAGCCCGACATCATCAAGGTGCTGGCAGGTACGCTGATCCCGACGATCCGATTGGACCCGGCCTATGTCGGCATCCTCGTCGCGCTGCTGGGCACGACCATTTCGCCCTACCTCTTCTTCTGGCAAGCCAGCCAGGAAGTAGAGCAGGAGATCAGCATCGGGCGGCGCCACCTCCGCCAGCGGCAGGGCGCCTCGCGGTTCAAGCTCAAGTACGCCCTTTGGGACACGATCGCCGGAATGGTCTTCTCGGAGGTCGTGGCGTACTTCATCATCCTCACGACCGGCGCCACCCTGTTCGTGGCGGGCAAGACGAACATCACCTCCGCCACGGATGCCGCGCAGGCGCTGCGTCCACTCGCCGGCGACGCGTCGGCGCTGCTTCTCGCCGTCGGGCTCATCGGCGCCGGCGTGCTGGCCGTGCCCGTCCTTACTGGCGCGGCAGCCTATGGGGTGTCCGAGGCGTTCGGGTGGCGATCTGGGCTCAGTCGCACGATCACACGGGCCCCGCAGTTCTACGTCGTCATCATCGCGGCGACTCTCGTTGGGATGCTCATCGCGATCCTCGAGATCAACCCGATCGCAGCGTTGGTTCTCAGCGCCGTGATCAACGGGCTGGTCGCCGCGCCGCTCCTCATCCTCGTCATGCTCGTCTCGAACAACCGCGCGGCGATGGGCGAGCAAACAAACAGCCGCCTGCTCAACGTGATCGGCTGGGCGACGACGATCGTCATGGGCGTCGCATCCGTCGCCCTCGTCGTGACGACGATCTTCCGGTAGGCCACGTTGCGACACGATCGCCTGTTCATCGCGGCGATGGGTTGCACCCCGGGCGAAGGTATGTGGTGCTTGGATGCACCGGCTCGTGGAGTCCCGTAGACGAGCGTGCGATAATCCTGACCTGCGGGGGTAAGGGAGGTTCCAGCCGTGGATACCGGTCAGGCAACAGCACCACCTGTCGAGGCACGCCGAGCACTCGTGCTCCACGACCGTCCGCTGGTGGTCGACCTCATCACCCTCACCCTGAACCACGGCGTCTTCGCCGTCCGGGCCGCGAGCAGCCTCGCCGAGGCGACGGCGATCCTCGAGGACTGGGTCCCGAACATGACCGTGGTCGACATGGACCACGACGACAGCACGGCGCTGCTCAAGGTTCTCGGGGCCTCGAACACGATGAAGCGGAGCGGCACGCCGGTCCTGGGACTGACCCGGCGGGGCGACCTCAAGACGAAGCTCCGGGCCTTCGACCTGGGCGTCGACGACATCCTGACGATGCCCTTCTCGCCCGAGGAGCTGCTCGCGCGGGCCATCGTGATCAGTCGCCGCGCGACGGGCGTCGACCTGCCGCTCATCCCGGTGATCAAGCTCGGCGAGATCGAGATCGACATCTTCAATCGCGTCGTGACTGCGGGGGACTCGGTCGTCCATCTGTCCGGCATCGAGCAGAGCCTGCTGTACCTCCTCGCGAGTCGCAGTGGTCGCGTCGTGAACCGGGAAGAGATCCTCGACGCGATCTGGGGCGTTGACTTCGTGGCCGAGAGCAACATCGTCGACCGCCACATCCGGAGCCTCCGGATCAAGCTCCAGAACGACTACCGCAATCCGCGCTTCATCGCCACCGTCCCGGGCCAGGGCTACCGCTTCATCCCGACCTTCTCGAACGTGGGATGGGCCGGAGCGCCGATCGCGAGCGAACCCGCCCCCGCCTGATTTCCCGCGCCTGGTCGCCCACGCTTCCTCGAAGCGGCTGCGACTCCTTCGGGCCGGCTCGGGCCGATACACTTTCGGCACGTTCCTTGTTTTGGGGCGGAGCGGTCGCGGCGCTTGTGCTCCGCACGTCGTCGTCCGGCCGTACCAGTGCCTCTCGACCGCGACTCACCTGGAGGAGATGGCAATGGGCACCGCTGACCTGGCCGCCAAGCGGTATTTCACGAGCGATCAGGCGCGCGCGATCGCGACGGAGCTCGGGATCGACTTCGCGGCGCTGGGATGCGACCTCGAGCAGTTCCGGATGGGGCTCGGCGTGGAGCTCGAGCACGGACCCCGGGACCCGCGGACCGACGTGAGCGGAGACGATCCCGTCGTGACCGGCAAGATCGCGCTCGCCCACCTCACGGAGTTCCCCGACTACTACACGCGTCTCGCGGTCCTGGAGCGCGAAGCGGCCGATCACCTGCGCCAGAAGGCGTAGCCCCGGGGATCCTACGTCGCCGGCGACGTTCGCTCGAGGAAGTGCACGAGCGCGAGCTCCTCTCGGCGGCTGAACCCCCGTGCCCCTCGTTCGACCGGTCCGGGACGCCGTGACCGTCCCCGTGGCAACGACCCGGCCAGGTACGCCTCGACGACGGCGGGCGCAATGTAGCTCTGGCGGCTGACCGCGGGCGTGTTGCCCAGGACGTCGGCCACCACCCCCGCGGCCCGCACGACCGTCGCGCGCGGCTGGCCCGCGGTCCCGCCCGGGCCCGGGCGGGCCCGGAGCTCACGAAAAGCGAGGAGCGTGCCGATCCAGGTCCGAAAGTCCTTGGCAGTGATCGGAATGCCCGCCGCGTCCTGGAGATAGCCGTTCACGTCCGCGGACTCGATCGACCGGGGCTCGCCATCATCGTCGAGATACTGGAAGAGCTCCTGGCCGGGGAGCGCCTCGCAGCGGGCGACGATGCGGGCCAGGCGCCGGTCTCGAACGCCCACCTCGTGAACCTTGCCGCTCTTGCCCCGGAATCGAAATCGAAGCGCGTCGCCGGACACCGTGACGTGCCGGTCACGCAGGGTGGTCAGTCCGAACGAGCCGTTGGCCCGCGCATACGTTTCGCTGCCGACCCGCATGGAGGTCGTCTCGAGGAGTCGAACGACGGTTGCCAGCACCTTCTTTTTCGACAGGGCGGGGAGGCCAAGATCACGCCCCACGCGTCGTCGGACCCGCGGCAGCGCGCGACCGAACGCCGCCATCCGGCCGAACTTCGACTGGTCGCGCCTGGCGCGCCACGCCGGGTGATACCGGGACTGCTTGCGTCCGCGGGCGTCGCGGCCCGTGGCCTGCAGATGGCCGCGAGCGTCGGCGCAGATCCACACGTTGTGCCAGGCCGGCGGGACGGCGAGCGACCGGATCCGTGCGAGCGTCGCCGCGTCCTGGATCGATGCGGCGTCAGGGCCGAGGTACCGGAAGCCCGGGCCGGCGCGACGGCGTGAAATCCCGGGACTCGCGTCGGTCGAATACCGGAGCTCGGCATCGGCGGCCAGGGCCGCGAGGTCCGCGACTCTGTCCTCCCGGGGGTGCTGTTTCCGACTGGTCCCGGCCATGGTCGCTCGTCGTCGCCGTTCTGGGATGGATCGCGGTCGGGCCGACCTGACCCTGCGGCCGCGCAAACAGTAGCAGGAGTCGGCACGGATCCGACATCGAGCGGCGGCCTGGGAGTGATGCGCGACGACCCAGGGATCGAACCTGGCGCCTACCCCACAGCTCGAACGGGCGCCGGAGGCCCGGCGGCATCGTCTGTGCATCGGGGGGCCCGCGCACATGACGGACCTTCATGACTTCGTCGTGCGCCGGCAGCAGACTCGGCTCGCGAGCGGCGCGCACGGGCGCACATACACGACTGGAGGTCGAAGCATGACAGGGTATCGAACCACCGAGGGCGAGACGATCACGGAGGCGGACGCCGAGCACCGTGAGGCGCTCCGCAAGGACTTCGGAACGGGCAACCCGCATGGAGACGAGGAGGCGGGCGGCGCCGTCGGCGGGGGCGTCGCCGGCGTGATCGTCGGCGCGATCGTCGGCGGGCCCGTTGGAGCCGTGGTCGGAGGTGCGATCGGCGCGGCCACGGGTGCCACGGCCGGCGCCATCGATGAGAAGGACAAGGAGGAGACAAAGGACAAAGAAGAGACAGTCGTCGTCACGCGCGAAGTCAGGCGGCCGTAACAGCGCCCCAGCCCCCCGAACGGACACGAACGACCACGTGGGGAACACAGGGGCGAGGTCGGCAAAGACCTCGGGAACCTGGGTGACGACATCATTCGCAAGGCCGGCCGCCAGCCGGGAAGTTCGCTGGGTGAGCCGGAGCGACGCCGGAGTCGACGCTCGGACGGCGACCCCGGGCCGGATGCCCGCGCGACGGCTGAACTGCTTCGCTGGTCACTGAATAGGAGAGGCGAGATGAATTCAAGGTCGGGTGGAATCGGGATCATCGGCGTGATCATCATCGTGCTGGTCGTCCTCTGGCTCCTCAAGGTCATCTAGCTCCAGGGACCGCCGCCGCAGCCGAGGCGGCGATTCGGCAATTCAAGCGAACACGCCGGGAGACTCCCGGCTCCGGGCACGGACGCCACGAGGGCTCCGAAAGGGAAACCATGAACGAGACCGAGACGCAGACAACCGAGACCGAGACGACGGTCACCCAGACCGCCCCGGTGGCCGAGACCGCCGTGCCGGAGTACCCCAACCGCTACGCGCGAGACGACGCGGCCACCTTCGCCGCCGGCGAGGAGACCACGCCGGAGAAGGACGCCGAGGAGCGCAACGAGCACCTGGGCACCTTCGCCGCGGGGGAGGAGACGACGCCCGGGAAGGATGCCGCGGAGCGTGTTCATCCCGGCACCTTCGCGGACACGGAGCCTTCCGCCTGATGTGAGCTGTCGCCCGGCGCCGCGCCGGACGCGCACCCCTGGAGCCGGGGCGGCCAGTGGCGGTCCGGCCGTCGAGACCGCCTCGCGCGCCGACGGTCATGCCCCGGCGCGTGCCGCCTCGAGCTTTGCGATCTTGTCGAGCAGCGTGCCGATCGCGTAGTCCTGGGCCTTGAGATGGTCCTGGATCTGCTGGGCCTCGTGGAGCGTGGCCTCGGCGTCCTGGTAGGTCTCGTCGGCGCGCTTGTCGGAGGCGCGGCTCAGGATGTTCTGGCCGACCATGATCACCGAGAGCATCACCAGCTGGATGAACGTCTGGCTGACCCACTGGATGATCGGGAGGAGTCCTCCCTGGAGCGCCTGGGGGAGCGCGATGAGCGCCAGGACGCTGAACGCGTAGGCGCACCACATCGTGCCGACCGTCGTGGTCAGGATGAGGGCAACCCGGCCGTTGAAGCCGACATGCTCGTCGGTGGTCTTGGCCGGACGGAGCTTCTTGCGCGCGGCGATCCGCGGATGCGGGTGGTGCTCGAAGATCACTGGCATGCTCGGACTCCCTGGCGCGCTGACGGCCGGGAGCGTCCCGGCGAGTCGACGCTGCCCATCATCCACGGGCCGTCCAGCCGTGCCGGACGGACGACGCGACGTTTCGCGGGCCGGCCCCGTACCCGTCCGGCGCGCCGGCCGCGTACCCGTTTCGCGGGTCAGCGGCGCCGCGCGCCGGGGTCGCGTTCCTCCGGCGGCCGGTGGGCCTGGAATGAGCGGTAGAACAGCAGGTCGTAGACGATCTTGAGGCTCCCCGCGATCACGAACGGGAGGGCGGCCAGGCCGGCGGCCTCCACGAGCGGCGTCGCGAGCGAGGGCGAGACGGCCGCTCCCACGCTGCGGGCGATCCCGGTGACGCCTGCGGCGGCCGAGCGTTCGTCGGGGTCGACGACCGCCATCGTGTAGGACTGGCGGGCGGGCACGTCCATCTGGCTGATGCTGAACCGCGCGAGGAGGACGGCGACGGCGAGCGGCGCTGAGGGCATGAGGGGGACCGCGATCAGCAGGATGTTCGAGGGCAGGTGGGTGAAGACCATCGTGTTGACGAGGCCGAAGCGGGCGGCCAGGCGGGCGGCAAGGAGCGCAGAGATCCCGGCCAGGATGTTCGCCCCGAAGAAGACCGCCCCGAGCTGGCCGACCGGCATGCCGAACCGCGTGTGCAGCCAGTAGCTCACGATGCTCTGGATCACGAAGCCGCCGGCGAACGCGTCGAGTCCGAAGAGCGCCGAGAGGCGTGCCACGACGCCCCGCGAGCGGTGCAGGCCGAGTCGGGTGGCGACCGAGACGTCGATGACGTGCGCCACCTCGATCGCCGGTGAGAGCGTGGCGAAGAGGGCCGCAAGGAGCACGCCGATCAGCGCGTAGCCGACGATGATGACCCGGTAGCTGTCGAGCGGGCTTGTCCCGGCACCCTGGAGCGCGCCGCCGAGCAGCCCTGCCGCCAGCGACCCCGACGCGGTCGCGAATGAGCCCGCGAGGTTGTACCAGCCGAAGACGCGCGTCCGCTGTCGGTCCGAGACGGTCTGCGACAGGGCCGCCTGCTCGACGGCGAGAAACGGACCGACCTCGTTGCCGCTGGGGCTGATGACCCCGATGGTCGCTGCCAGGACGAGAACCCAGAAGTCGCTCGAGAGGGCGAACGCGATCCCGGCGACGATCATCAGCCCGGCCCCTGCCAGCAGGATGCGCCGGCGTCCGATCCGGTCCGCATGCGTGGTCAGCCACAGGCTGACGGCCGCGTCGCCCACGAGCGTCAGGCTCAGGATCAGGCCGACCTGGAGCGCCCCGAAGCCGATCGCCACGAGGTACAGGACGAGCACGACCGCGAGGAAGCCGTAGCCGAAGAGCCGCGCGATCCGGGTCCCGAAGAGGAGGCGGCCGTCGCGGGTCAGCGCGCCGGTCGGGTTGGCGTCGGCCACCTGCCCGGCCTACCCGAGCGCTTCGGCGACGACGGCCTGCGCCTCGTCGATCACGCGGGCAAGGTGCTCCTCACCGCGGAAGCTCTCCGCGTAGACCTTGTAGACGTTCTCCGTCCCGGATGGGCGGGCAGCGAACCAGGCGTGCTCGGTCACGACCTTCAGGCCGCCAATGGGTGCGCCGTTGCCGGGTGCGGCGATCAGCGTCGCCGTGATCGGCTCTCCGGCGAGCTCCCTGGCGGTCACCTGCTCGGGCGAGAGCCGTGCCAGGACGGCCTTCTGCTCGGGGCTCGCTGGCGCGTCGATGCGCCTGTACGCCGGAGATCCGAACCGCCCGGTCAGCCCGGCGTAGGCCGTGCCCGGATCGCGGCCGCTCCGCGCGGTCATCTCGGCTGCCAGCAGGCACGCGATGAGGCCGTCCTTGTCGGTGGTCCAGACGGACCGGTCGCGGCGCAGGAACGAGGCGCCCGCGCTCTCCTCCCCGCCGAACCCGATGCTGCCATCGAGCAGCCCGTCCACGAACCACTTGAATCCGACCGGAACCTCGAGGAGACGCCGGCCGAGCGAGGCGACAACCCGGTCGAGCATGCTCGTCGAGACGAGCGTCTTGCCGACGGCCACCTCATTCGGCCAGTCGCGACCGCCGCCGAAGAGGTACTCCACCGCTGCCGACAGAAAGTGGTTCGGGTTGAGCAGGCCGGCGCTGCGCGTGACGATCCCGTGCCGGTCCGCATCGGTGTCGTTGGCGAACGCGAGGTCGAAGCGGTCCTTGAGACCGACCAGGCTGGCCATCGCGTATGGCGAGGAGGGATCCATCCGGATCTTCCCATCCCAGTCCACGGTCATGAACGCGAACCGGGGGTCCACCCGGTCGTTCGTCACGGTCAGGTCCAGGCCGTAGCGCTCCGCAATCACGCCCCAGTACGCGACGCTCGCGCCGCCGAGCGGGTCCACGCCGAGGTGGAGTCCCGAGGCCCGGATCGCGTCCATGTCCACGACCGAGCCGAGGTCGGCGACGTACGTTCCCATGAAGTCGTACGTGCCGACGGCGCGACGCGCGCGCTCGAAGGGCTCACGGCGGACGCTCGCGATGCCGTCTGCGGGTCCACCGCCAAGGATCGCGTTCGCGTCGCGCTCGATGGCCCCCGTGACACTGGAGTCGGCCGGCCCGCCGCTCGGGGGGTTGTATTTGAAGCCGCCGTCCGCGGGCGGGTTGTGGGAGGGCGTCACGACGATCCCGTCGGCCAGCCCGTTCGCACGTCCCCGGTTGTGGACGAGGATCGCGTGCGAGACCGCGGGTGTCGGAGTGTAGCCGTCGCCGCTGTCCACGAGGACGTCCACGCCATCCGCGACCAGGACCTCGATCGCGCTCCGGAACGCGGGCTCCGAGAGCGCATGCGTGTCGCGGCCGATGAAGAGGGGACCGTCGATCCCCTCCCGGCGCCGGTAGCGGCAGATCGCCGCGGTCGTGGCGAGGATGTGCGCCTCGTTGAAGGAGGTCGTGAGGGACGATCCGCGATGGCCCGACGTCCCGAACGCGACGCGCTCCGCCGGGACGGCCGCGTCGGGCAGGCGGTCGTAGTACGCAGCGACGAGCCGGTCCACGTCCACCAGGAGCGATGGTTCGGCCGGCCGGCCCGCGAGCTCGCTCACCGCCATCCTGGGTACCTCCTTGGGCCGCCGCGCACGCACCTGCGCGACTTCGCCCGTCGCGTGGAGTGTACAAAGCGGCGCGGTCGGAAGGGGCGCACGACCCTGTGGCCGGGCCGCTGGTCCGGGTTACCTCGAGCCGACACCCACGGGCTCGGCGTCGACCAGCCGCAGCAGGTCGATCGTGTCCGCCAGGTCGCCGTTGAAGATCCGCCGGGCGACGTCGAGCAGCTCGAAGAGATCCGCGTCGCGGATGTGGTAGATGACCGTGGTGCCGCGGCGCTCGGTGGCCACGATGTTGCGGCTGCGCAGCACCGCGAGCTGCTGCGAGATCGACGACGCGGGCGCCCCGACCGCTTCCTGGAGCTGTCCGACGCTGAGCGGCCGGTCCCGGAGCAGCTCGAGGATGCGGATCCGCATGGGGTGGGCGAGCGCCTTGAAGAACTCGGCCTTGAATTGCCGGAGCCCTTCGGGGTCATCGCGCCGATGGTTGCCGATCATGCGGCGCACAGTACCCGCCCGGGTCTTCCTACGCAACTCCTGAATTTTGCAAGAAATGGAATGAACTCGTATCATTTCAGGCGTGGACGGCTGCCAGCGAAGCCGGGGACCGAGATCGATAGCCGCCGCCCCTGCCGTCTGACCTGGGAGGGTCCAATGCAGCTCGCCGTTCTACTCGAAGAGGCGCAAGGAGCAGCGCCGGATCGCCGGATCCTCTTCCGGGACCAGATCGCGCCATTCGGGACGCGCGCGATCGAGGGTGTCGAGCCGTGGCTGACGAGCGAGGTGCTCGCCGCGTTCGCGGTGCGCGTCATCCACCGGGTCGGGCAACAGGGTGAGCGGGTCGCCGCGGCCAAGGCCCTGCGGGCGGCAAGACGGCGCGTGCCCGCGCGTGTTCTCGGAGACGTCGAATGGGCGCTCGCTTCGCTGCGGCTGGGCGCGCGCGAGGCCGCCGACGCGCAGAAGGCCCTGGCGGCGCCGGCAGTGACGCCCGCCGCGCCGGCCGCACCCGCCGCCCAGGAGCAGCCCCACAACTCGCCCGTGGCGCGCCGCCGCCGCTGACGGAGCGACGGCCGACTTCGAAATCCGCCCTTCGACGGCGGCGATCAGCCCTCGGGCGGGATCGGCTGGAGGTCGATGGTGCGAACCTGGCGCGTGCGGCCCGCCTCGGTCCGGACGACGGCTGCCGGGATGGCCCCATTGCTGAATCGCTCGATCACGGCGGCTTCGCCGGCGTAGAGCCCACTGCCGCCGATCCGGACTCGATCGCCGACTGCGAGCCCCGGCCTGCCGGCCCGGGCGGTCAGGTCGATCGCGACCACCGTCGGGCGGACATACGGCTCGCCGGCAAGTCCCGGCGGCGGTCCCGGCCGGTTGGCGGTGCGGGCCGGCGGGTACGTGATCTTGCGCTTGCGGGGCGGCACCTAGCGCATCCCCGGCGATCGTTCCGGCGCCTGCCGGCCGTGGGTGTCCTTCGTCATTCGTCCCTCGATCGATGCCGCGATCAGGCGATCGCCTGGCATCGGCCAGTGTACGGCAGTCCCGCGCGATGCCAACCCCACGCGGGCGCAACGTGGCGGACCGGGGGATTGCCAGGCTGGTGGACAGGCGGGGTAGACTTCCCGCTGACCGGTCGGACCGTAGAGGGCGGCTCGACTCGGCCCTTGAACGGTGAATGACGTGCCTGGCCTACGCGCCGCAGCACGCGTGGGGGTTGGCGCGCGCGAACTCCCCGCGCGAGCGCTCGAGCTCATCGGCCAGCTGGACCCGGTCGTGCTTCGCGATCGTCTCTCGCTGGCGGGCATCGCCGTGGTCGCCTGGTTCGCGGCGTTCGGCGGATCGTGGGTCGCCTACGACACGTACGCCTACTGGTCGGTCAACCCGGGAGCGCCGTACCACTTCGACTTCAGCCCGGACCAGTACGGCGCGTTTCGCTACAGCCCCGCGATCGCCCAGCTCTTCTCGCTCTTCCACTTCCTGCCCTGGCCGGTCTTCGCGATCGGGTGGTTCGGCTTCCTCGCGCTTGTCGTGGCGTGGCTCGGGCGGCGCTGGTCGCTTGCCCTGCTCGTCTTCTTCCCGATCGTCTGGGACGGATACCTCGGCAATATCGAGATCCTGCTGGCGGCGGCGATGATCCTCGGGTTCCGCAGGCCGGCCGCCTGGTCGTTCGTCCTCCTCACGAAGGTGACCCCCGGGATCGGGCTGCTCTGGTTCGTCGCCCGGCGCGAATGGCGGAACCTCGGGATCGCCCTCGGGGCGACCGCGGTCATCGTGGGAATCTCGTATGCGATTGCCCCAAGCCTCTGGTTCGACTGGCCCCGCTCGATCCTGTCGGTCCAGGGCCGACCCGCCCCGTTCGCGACGGTCGCCCGCGTGTTCGCCGCCGCGCTGCTCGTGATCTGGGGTGCCCGGACGAACCGGCCGTGGACCGTGATCGTGGCTGGCACGCTCGCGCTCGCCTGGCTCGACCTCAAGACAACCGCGCTCCTCGTGGGCCTCGCGCCGTTCCTGCCGGCGCTGCCCGGCGACGAGGGCGTCCTGGCGGTCGTGCCGCCCCCGAAGCGGGCGCGGCGCGGCGACCCCCTCCCGGTGCGCGCGCGATCCTGACCGATCGACACGCGCCGTCGCCTCGGCGCATGGCTTCGTCTCAGCGCGTTTCGCCCGGGGCCGTCCAGTAGCGCTCCGCGTGGATGTCGCCGAGCGGGTCCCCGCGCGCGAGCAGCACGGTCTCGGCGGCCGCGACCATCCCCGGATTGCCGCACAGGTACGCCGACAGGTCGTCGGGAGGAACGTCGGCCGATCGAAGGACCGAGGCGAGCACCGTCTCGGCACGGCCCGTCCGCCCGTTCCAGCCGCGGTTGACAGGGTCGTCGGGTCGCGACACGGTGGGGACGTACGTCAGCGGCAGGCCGCCCGCCGCGAGCGCCGCGATCTCGTCCCCGCACACGAGGTCCTCGGTCCGGGCCGCCCCGTGGACGAGGATCGCCCGCGGCGGGTGCGGGCGCCGGGCGAGGGTTCGGAGCATCGCGAGGAACGGCGCGAGGCCGGTCCCGGTCGCCACGAACAGGTGCGTCCGCGAGTCGCCCGCGACCAGCGTGAAGGCGCCCTTCGGCGGCCCCAGCCGGACGCGTGATCCGACGGGGAGCCCCCAGAGCCGGGGCGTGAGCGCTCCGTCGGGCACACGGCGGACGAGGAACTCGTGGGCGTCCGCGTTCGCCGCGTCGCTCGCGGTGGAGTAGGGTCGCTGGACGACTCGGTCATTCACCCGCACGCCGAGCGCGAGGTATTGCCCCGCCTCGAATGGCGCCAACCCGCCGTCCGGACGGACGACGATCCGAGCGACGGTCGGGCTCAGCAGCTCGCGCGCCACGAGCACGGCGTTGTCGGCCAGGTCGGGCACCCGGCGGACCCCGCGCGGGCCGCCGGCGATCGACAAAGGGGCGAGCTCGACCACCATCACGCGACCTGCGCGTCGACCGCGTCGACCGCCGCGCGCGCCCACTCCGGGTCGATCCACCAGCCGCGATCGATCTCGGCGAAGGCGGCCCATGCTCCGGGCAGCCGGCTGTCGAGCATGATCGCCCCCTGGGGGCACGCCGATTCGCAGGCACCGCACTCGATGCAGGCGTCCGGGTCGATGTAGGCCTTCCGGTCCGCGCCCGGGTCGTGCGAGATGCAGTCGACCGGGCAGACGGTGACGCAGGACTGGTCGAGATGGTCGATGCATGGGGCGGCGATCACGTAGGCCATATGTCGTCCTCGGGTTGCGGGCCGCTCGTCGGCCGTTACCCGAATAGAGCCACGCGGACCCGCCATCGATGTCAGGACGCAGATGAGAACGCGCACATCCGGGCAATCGGCCTCGGCGCGCAGGCGCGCGGAGTACGCTCACGCGAGCACGCCGAACGCGAGGAACCAGATGACCGCCACCCGCATCGAGACCGACTCCATGGGACCGATCGAGGTCCCCGCCGACCACTACTGGGGCGCCCAGACGCAGCGCTCGCTGCACCATTTCGCGATCAGCCGCGACACCATGCCCGTCCCGATCATCCGCGCCTTCGGCGTCCTCAAGCGCGCCGCAGCCGAGGTGAACGCGGATCTCGGGCTGCTACCTGCCGACAAGCGCGACCTGGTCGTCCAGGCGGCCGGCGAGGTGATCGACGGGACGCTCGCCGCCGAGTTTCCCCTCCGCGTCTGGCAGACCGGGTCCGGGACGCAGTCGAACATGAACGTGAACGAGGTGATCGCCGGGCGCGCGAACGAGCTCGCGACGGGCGTTCGCGGTGGCAAGGCGCCGATCCACCCGAACGACCAGGTCAACATGAGCCAGTCGTCGAACGACACGTTTCCGACCGCGCTCCACGTGGCCGCGGCGACGGAGATCGAGCAGCGCCTCGTCCCGTCCGTGGCCGCCCTCCGCGACGCGCTGGACGTCAAGGCGCGGGCGTGGGCGGGGATCGTCAAGATCGGGCGGACCCACCTGCAGGACGCCGTCCCCCTGACGCTAGGCCAGGAGCTCTCCGGCTACGTCGCGATGCTCGACGGTGACCTCAGGCGCCTGCAGGCTGTGCTCCCCGGCCTCCACGAGATCGCCCTCGGTGGCACGGCCGTCGGGACCGGGCTCAACGCGCATCCCGAGTTCGCGGAGCGGTCCGCGGCCCGCATCGCGGAGCTGACCGGGCTCGCCTTCACGTCCGCACCGAACAAGTTCGCGGCGCTCGCCGGCCAGGAGGCGACGGTCTTCGCTTCGGGCGCCCTGAAGACGCTCGCCACGAGCCTGATGAAGATCGCGAACGACGTCCGCTGGCTGGGTTCCGGCCCGCGCGCCGGCCTCGGCGAGCTGCGCCTGCCGGAGAACGAGCCGGGTTCCTCGATCATGCCCGGCAAGGTGAACCCGACCCAGAGCGAGATGCTCACGATGGTCGCCGTGCAGGTGATGGCCTACGACGTGGCGATCGGGATCGCCGGCAGCCAGGGCAACTTCGAGCTGAACGTGTTCAAGCCGATCATCGCCCACGACCTCCTCCACGGGATCGAGCTGCTGACCGACGGCTGCCGCTCGTTCCGCGAGCACTGCATCGAGGGCCTCGAGGCCGACGAGGAGCGGATCGCCGCCCACGTGGCGAGCTCACTCATGCTCGTGACGGCGCTCGCCCCGCACATCGGATACGACCGGGCAGCCCAGATCGCGAAGACGGCCCACCACGAGGGCTCGACGCTTCGAGCCGCCGCGATCGCCTCCGGCTTCGTGACGGACGAGCAGTTCGACGCGTGGGTCCGACCCGAGGCGATGACCGGACCAACACTCGCGGGCTGAGCACGGACCGCCGAGGCGACGGCGCATGTGATCGCGAACCCAATGCCGACCGTCGGTCGCCCGCTCCGCTTGCTCGCGCGTCCCGGCGCCAATCCGGTCACCCCGACGTTCGGGATCGCGATCTGGCGGCTGACCAGGCCCATGATGGTGGCCGATCGTACCGACGCCGCCATCGTCGGTCCGGCGGATTCGGTCGGTCCGGTCGTGCCCCGGGTCGGGACGAGGCCCGAACCCGGCGGTAGACTCCGCTCCCGTGACCACGCCCGACCCGCTCGTCCTGCTCATCTCGTGCCCTGACCGGCCGGGCATCGTGGCGGCCGTGGCGCAGGCGCTCTTCGACCACGGCGCCAACATCCTGGACCTGGACCACCACACCGACGCGAGCGCCGACCGGTTCTTCGCCCGCTTTCGCTTCGCGCCAGGACCCGCCGGCCCGGGCCCGACGGGCGGCGACGGCTCGGGCGCGCTCCGGGCGGCGATCGCGGAGCTCGGCGCGCGTTTCGGCATGGATCTCCGGCTGACCTCCGAAGCGGACCGCAAGCGGCTGGTCGTCTTCGTCTCGCGGCTCGACCATTGCCTCTGGGACCTCCTCCTGCGCCACCGGGCCGGCGAGCTCCCCTGCGAGGTTCCGCTCGTGGTCTCGAATCACTCGGACCTCGCCCCGGTCGCGGCCCAGTTCGGGATCCCGTTCGAGGAGGTGCCCGTGACCGCTGCCGGCAAGGCGGAGGCCGAAGCCCGCGAGCGCGCGCTGCTTGCCGAGGTGGGCGCAGACGTCGTCGTCCTGGCCCGCTACATGCAGGTCCTCTCACCGGATTCATCGCCGCCTGGCCTAACCGGATCATCAACATCCACCACTCGTTTCTGCCGGCGTTCCAGGGCGCGCGGCCCTACCACCAGGCCCACGAGCGCGGCGCGAAGCTCACCGGGGCGACTGCTCACTACGTCACGACAGACCTCGACGACGGTCCGATCATCGACCAGGACGTGATCCGCTCGTCGCACCGGGACACGGTCGAAGACCTGGTCCGGAAGGGGCGCGACGTGGAGCGCACGGTCCTCGCGCGGGCCGTTCGCTGGCACCTGGAAGACCGCGTCCTCGTCCACGGCAACCGCACGGTGGTCTTCGGCTGATCGAGCTCAGAGCGACGCCGCCAGGATCGCCGCGATCTCGCCGTCGGTCAGGACGACCGGGTTGGTGCGCATGCTGCTGCCACGGCTCTCGGCGACCAGCGCCGGGAACGCATCGGTGGTGACCCCGAACGTGCCGAGCCCGGGGACGGCGAGCGCTGCAGTCAGCCGATCCAGTGTGGCGAGGAGCAGGTCCCGGGCAGCCTCGTCCGTTGGCGCCCCGTCGGTCGCTGCCACATCTCCCGCAAGGAGGCGTCCCGCTTCGGCGTAGCGCCCGAGCGCCGGCAAGCCGGGTCTGCGTGCCGCCAGGGCGGCGAGGTTCACGCGCGTGGCGGCCGCCAGGAGCGCGCCGCAGCCCATCCCATGGTGGACGCCGAAACGTGCCCCGAGCGGCGCGACCATCCCGTGCACGGCGCCGAGGCCCGCGTTCGCGAGCGCGATCCCGGAGCAGAGTGCCGCCCACGCCATTGCTCCGCGCATGGAGCTCGTGTCCGCGTCCGCGTCCCCGGCACGCGAGGCAGCGTGCCACGCCGGCAGCGCCTCGCCGATGATTGCGAGCCCGCTGCGCGCGATCGCGTCGCTGAACGGCGAGGCGCCCGTGCTGGTGAACGCCTCCAGGAGCTGCGTCAGGGCGTCCATCCCGTCGCCGGCGATCACGCGCGGCGGGCAGCCGGCCAGCAGGTCAGGGTCGAGGAGCGCGACCGACGCGACGAGCCGGTCGTCACGGAACGACTTCTTGAACGGTGGGTCGCCGGCGCGGGCGCCCGGCAGGCGTCCCGTGATCACCGCGTTCTTCGTCGCCTCGCTGCCCGTCCCCGCGGTCGTGGGCACGGCGATGAACGGCGTGGTCGGCCCGGGGTAGGGGAGCTTGCGTCCGACGCCCTCGAGGTGGTCGCGCACGGACGTGTTGGAGCGCAGCAGCCCGGCGATGGCCTTCGCGGTGTCGAGCGCGGCCCCGCCGCCGATGCCGACGACGACGTCCGGTGGGTCGGCACGCCGATCGGAGACGGCGTCATCAACGAGCTCCGGGGACGGCTCGCCGCCGGCGGCCAGGTGGTCCCAGGCGAGGCCGGCCCCCTCGATCCCCGCGATAAGTGGCGCCCATGCGGTGCCGTCGCGGAATGACCGGCTGCCCGTCACGAGGAGCAGGCGCTTTCCGTACTCTGCCGCGATGGCGGGGAGCTCGGCGATCCGGCCGACCCCGAAGACGATCCGCGGCAGCCGCGCGACGCCGAACGCCGCGGGTATCGTCGCCTGTCCGGAGGGCGCCCGGCCGCTCACGGGACGACAGGCAGCAGGCCCGTAAACGGCTCGCCGCGTCGCGGCTCCGCCATCCAGCCCGCGACCGCGGCCTTCCATGCGCGGTAGTGCCCGGTCTCTTTGTGCGCAGCCGCGGCCGCTGCGTCCCGGTATGCCTCGTACAGGAGGAACCGGGAGGGGTCGTCGGGCGCCTGGAGGACGTCGAAGCGGAGGCATCCGGGCTCCGCGACCGCGCCGGCATGGTTCGGCCGGGTCGCCTCGATGAAATTGGCGACGTGCTCGGGCAGCACGTGGACGTGGACCAGCGTGACATGCATGGCGTTCGACCTCCTGTCCGGGAGGGTACCGCGCACCCGCGACCGGTTGGGGCCACAATCGCCGTCCGGCGCCAGAATCGCCGCGTCGAGCAGTCCGTCTCCAGGAGGTCGGCCATGGCCGAAGCACCCGTCCGCGTCGCCTACTACTACCGGACCCGGTGGGGCGCCCACGCGGAGTTCATCGAGCTGTTCACCCGGAACCACTGGCCGATTCTGCGCGAGCAGCTCCACGAGGGACGTTTCCTCGAGGTCACGCTCGACGTGCCCCGTTTCCACGGCGACGGTCGGGCGGACTGGGACGTCCTCGTCACCATCGTCTACCGCGACTGGGCCGCCATGGAGGCGCACGCCGAGGCGGAGATCGCCGCACGTCTCTACCCGGACCAGGTCGCCTATCGCGCCGAGGAGCAGCGCCGCTTCGCGCTTCTCGAGGCGCACTGGGACGTGCCGCTGGAGCCCGTGGCGCTGCCCGCCTGACCGTCAGGCGGGAGGTGGAGAAGCGGGCGAGGCCTGCGAGGCCTCGTCGCCCGGTGCCCTGTCGCCGGGCGTCGCATCGCCGGTTGTCGCGGTGCGGCGGGTCGTGTTGCCCGGGACCCGCCGCCGCTCGAGCCCGACAAGGTTGACGATCGCCCCGACCAGGAGCAGGCCGCTCGCGACCCGCATCGCCAGCTGGAACGCCTCGGTCGAGGCGGCCTGGGCCGCAATGACGAGATCCTGGGGTGTCCCGGGCAGCGCCGGCGCGAGCGGCTGAACGGTCCTGAAGGGCGCCGCGCCCCTTTCGTAGGCTGGGGCCTTCGCCGCGAGCGACGGCACGAACGTGGCCGTGATCGCGATGAACAGCACGGCGCTCACGAGGGGCGCGCCGACCCGCGAGATCGCGTTGTTGATGGCCGACCCGAGCCCCGCACGGGCAACCGGCACGGACGCCATCAGGGCGGTCGTCAGGGGCGCCACGAGCAACGCGATGCCGAGGCCGAAGAGGAGCGTGGTCGGGAGGACGTCCACGAGGAAGTCGACCGGCGGCACGAGGCTGGCCGCAGAGTCCGGCCTGGCGGCCCAGGCTGCGCTCGTCGGGGGAATTCGCGAGATCCAGAGGAGGGCGGCGCCCATCAGGAGCGGCCCCGCCACCATGAACGGCCGGGCGCCGTAGCGGCCGGCAAGGCGCCCGGCGGGTGTCGAGAGAACCGTGAGGAGCACGCTGGACGGGATTCCGATCATGCCGGATGCGAGGGGCGTGTAGCCCAGCGTGCCCTGCAGGAAGAGGTTCTGGAACGTGAGGCTGACGTAGAGCGCGCCGTAAATGACGAGCGTGGAGAGATTGACGACCGAGAAGTTGCGGGACCGGAAGAGCCCCAGCGGAACCAGGGGGTTCGGCCGGACGGCCATCAGGATCGGGAACGCGACGAGCGCCAGCGCCCCGATCCCGAGCGCGACGAACGCCAGCGGGTCCTGCCACGCGTTCTCCTGGCCGCGGGTCGCGCCGAACGCAAGCCCGCCCACGGCCACCGCCGCGACGATCGCGCCCAGCCAGTCGAGCCCACCCGTGGCGCCCTCGTTGCGCGACTCCGGGACCGCCCGGAGCGCCACCAGGGCGACGAGCACGAGCGGCAGGTTGATGAGGAACGCGGCACGCCACGAGACCGCCTGGACGAGGAAGCCACCGAGGAGCGGGCCGAGCGTGACGAGCGCCGAGGTCGCCGCGGCCCAGACCCCGATCGCCCGACCCCGCTCCTCGCCTTCGAAGGTCGCGGTGATGATCGAAAGCGCGCCGGGGACGAGGAGCGCCCCGGCCGCGCCCTGGATAAGGCGGGCGAGGATCAGCACCTCCATCGTCGGGGCGGCCCCGCAGATCGCGGAGGTGAGGCCGAATCCAAGCAGGCCGAGCCGGAAGACGCGGCGCCGGCCCAGGCTGTCCGAGAGGGCGCCGGCAAGGATCAGGAGCGCGGCGAGCACGGCGAGGTAGCCGCTCGAGACGTAGGTCAGGCCCTCGAGACGCCCCACGAGCGTCGCCGGCAGATCCCGCCCGATCGTCTCGAGCGCAACGTTCACGATCGTCCCGTCGAGGAAGACGATCCCCGAGCCCAGGACGACCGTCAGGAGGATCGGGCCGCGCCGAACCGTCATCACGCCGGGAGCGCCCGTTCGCGCTCGGGCTGCAGGCAGTCCGGCCGCACGCGGTCTGGTTGCGTCACTTCGGGGCCAGCGTCCGGACGTGCGCGATCGCCCGGGTCACCCACGCGTCGAGGGAGGCCGGGTCCGCGACGACGTAGGCCGGCAGGCTGACGTAGCCGCGCATCGGGCGACCCGGCATCGGTTCGAAGTCGCGCCCACCGAGATCTCGGAGCGCGGTGGCGTCGGCCGCTGCGAGCCGCACGATCCAGCGATCCTGGTAGAGCGACGTCACCAGGTGGCCGCCGAGGAACGCCGCAGGGTAGCCGAACATCTGGCGCGTGGCCAGCTCGGGACGACCCTGCACGTACGTGGCGAACGCGGCCACCAGCTCCGGAGGTGACTTCTTCCAGGTTGATTCGGCCATCTTCCCCCCTCCCTCTCCGAGTCCTGTTCTACGAGACGGAATGATGCGGCCGAAGACCCCGGCCCGGGGTCAGCCCATCACGGCCCCTGCGCCGCTGACCGCGTCCACGGCGTAGACGCGCGGCAGCAGCCCGGTCCGGGCCGGGTACTCGGCCGCAATGGCGTCCCGGAGGGACCCGACCGCGTCCCGGGCTACCAGGTTGATCGTGCAGCCGCCGAACCCCGCGCCCGTCATCCGGGCCGCGGCGACGCCGGGAACGCTCGCAGCGATCTCCACGAGCGCGTCGAGCTCCGGCGAGACCACCTCGAAGTCATCCCGCAGCGACGCGTGGCTGGCCGCCCAGAGCCGGCCCACCGCCGCGAGGTCGCCTTCGGCGAGCGCGTCAATGGTCTCGACGACGCGTTCATTCTCGGTGACGACGTGGCGACAGCGCCGGAACGCCTCGTCGCCGACGAGCGCACGCATCCGCGGCAGCATGGCGGGCGTCACGTCGCGCAGCGACTCGATCCCCGGCTCCTCGGCGCCGAGGGCCGCGGCTGCCGCCTCGCATTGCGCCCGCCGGACGTTGTACTCGGACGTCGTCAGGCTCCGCGGCGAGCCCGTGTGGATGACGACCAGGGTGTGCGTCGTCAGCGGCAGCGCCACCGAGCGGTACTCCAGCGACCGACAGTCGAGGAGGACTGCGTCCCCCGTGACGCCGCAGGCGCTCGCAAACTGGTCCATCAGGCCGCAGTTGACGCCCACGTACGCGTTCTCGGCGCGCTGGCAGATCCTCGCGAGCGACAGCGGCGCCATCCCGCCCCCCGGGCTGTCGGTGAGCGCCCATGCCGCGGCGAGCTCGAGGGCGGCCGACGACGAGAGACCCGACGCGGTCGGCAGGGAGCTGACGATGATCCCGCGGACGCCGCGCGTCGGCACGCCGGCCTCGGCGAGCGCCCAGGCCGTGCCCGCCACGTAGTCGACCCAGGCGCCGCGTCGGGGCCCGATCGCGTCCAGGTCGAGGCGTGCGCGCTCCCCCGTGGCGCTGTTGGTCAGCTCGACGCGGCGGTCCTCGGTTGGCACGAACGCGATCCGAATCTCGAGGTCGATGGCGGCCGGGAGCACGAATCCCAGGTTGTAATCGGTGTGCTCGCCGATCAGGTTGACCCGACCGGGCGCACGCACGATTCGGATCGCGCTCGGGTCTGCGGCGGCGCGTGGATCGGCCGCGGCCAGGGCCGCTCGCATCGCGTCGGGGGTGAGCGCCGCCGGCTCGGCGGGGGCGGGGCGCGCGCCCGACCTCATGCCCGGATCTCGACCGAGAAGCCCGGGTGCGCTTCGCGCGGTGCGAGCGGGATCGCCTCCAGCCGCTCGGCGCTCATCTCGGGCAGGGTGTCGTTGATGAAGAGCGCGGTCGCGGTCTCCACCGAGGCCCGGATCTTCATGAGCCGCTCGGAGCGGTTGGGCGGGTAGAACTCGATTCCCAGGTGCCAGTCGTCGGCCCCTGCGGGCGCCTCGTGGACGACGAGCATGTACGGCAGCTCGAAGCCGAACAGGTCGTTGTACCGGGCGACCACGCCGTGGAGCGCGCCGGCCAGCGAGCGCGCCTCGTCGGGGAGCAGGTCGGCGAGGCGGCGAAGCCCGTGGCGGACAGCCCGAACGTGGACCTCGAACGGCCAGCGTGGCGCGAACGGGACCCCGATCGCCCAGTGCTGGTCGGCCACCAGCACGCGGCTCGAGGCGCGCTGCTCCGCGACGACCGCGCATGACAGGCAGGACCCGTGGGCGGCCCGGTGATCGGCCAGCGCTGCCACGCGGCGCTCGATGATCGGGGGCAGGTGCCCGAACGCGTAGATCTGGCCATGCGGGTGCGACAGCGTCGCGCCGATCTCGCCGCCCCGATTCTCGAACGCCATGACGAACGCATGCTTCGGGTCGGCCCAGAGCTCCGCGGTCCGGTCCATCCATACCGCGATGACGCGGGCCGTCTCAGCCGGCGTGAGCGTCGCGAAGTTGCCCTCGTGGCGCTCGGTGAACATGACGACTTCGCAGGCGCCAAGGGACGGCGCAAAGCGAGGGTCGTCGGGGTCCGGGACGGGCGGCGGGTCGGCCACGAAGGACGGGAACCGGTTGTCGAAGACGGCCGCCTCGTAGCTGAAGGCGATCTCCGGACCGCCCGGGCACAAGGGGCAGCCGAAATGCTCGGCCGGGCTGCCCGCAAGGGTCAGGTCGTCGCTCGGGGCCGACGAGTGGGGCCGCACGTTTCGGGCCGGGCTCACGGCCACCCAGCTCGCGGTGAGCTCATCGCGGCGCATGTGGAGCGCGGCGGGCTCGAAGCGGGGCGCGTTGGGCGGCGGCGCACCGCGGACTTCGCCGTAGACATGGATGCGCCGCCCGTCGGGCAGCGTGAACGTGGTGCGCGGGAGGGGCAGCGGCGCGATCGGCTCGGTCAAGATGGCCCCGCGAGTGCCGAGCAAGGCGATCGGCCCGACCCAGGGTGTAGGGAAACCAGCATCCGCTGGCCCGACCGTCTCGACATCGAGAAGCTGATCACGCGGCGGTCAGATCGTCGATGTCGGAACCGCGCTCGAAGCTGGACCGATGAAGCAGCTCCATGTCTCCTCGTGCTCAACCGACGTGCCGGGCGCGAGCCGGGATAGCGGCCCGAGTGTCTCGATCTCGAGCATCTCCGAGTCCGTGAAGACCTCGGTGTTACAGCCCATGTCTGGGTGGAGAGCCCCTGCAACAAAGGGGAATCGCTTGACCAGTGTCTCCTCGCCCAGGACGTACGCCAGCCATCCTTGGGTGTTGAAGAAGCCCGCCTTCTGCTTGCTGGTTGCCGCCGGGTCCTGGCGGAGTTGAACGTAGCGGCGGCCCCACGTCCAGCGTGGATCGCTCATGTCCGTGTACCGCCAGAGGACGACGGGGCAGGCCGGATCGAGCGACTCGAGATGCGGGCGATGCTCCTCCTGGGGGATGATCGCTCTCCCACCGGGAGCCATCACCGAGATCAACCATGGTACAAGCTCGACTGCCGACGAGTTGCGATTCGTGATCCGGTGGCGGACCTCGACAAGCGGCGCGACCGGATCGAGCGTGACTCTGAGCTCCTTGTCAACGCCGTTGTCGAGCTCGGACATTCGGAGACTGAGGGTCTTGCCGTCCCACTCGTGCACCACCGGCCCGTTGTCCGGCGCATACGTCCGCGGGTATACCTCCGGGGCGTGCCACAAACGATGTCCGCCGTAGATTCGCCACGTGTCGCCACCCGACAGGCCGAGCGTCGAGTCGAACGTCTTGAAGAGGTTCTGACCGCCAAGGAACCCGAGCCGGATGATCCGCGGCCCCGCGTCCGTGGTCGCCACGAGCTCGATCGCCTCATTCGCCAGGCGGAGGCAGTTCGGCCACCCGCCAAACTCAATCCGCTCGATCATCTCGCCTCTCGCCTTGGAAACTGTGGAGGCAACCCCCGACTCGGGCATCGAATCGGTCGAGCCGGAGGTTGGTGTGCTTATCGGCGTGCGTGGTGAGGTCACACTTCGACTCGCTTTCCGGTCTCGAACGACCGGATCGTCGCCTGAGCCAGCTCGAGGGCGCGCCGACCTGCCCGGGCGTGCACGGGCGGCGGATTCCCGGCCCTGAGCGCGGCCAGGACCTCGTCGACGTGGCGGTCGAAGGTCCGGTGGAACATCCGTCCCAGGTCGTTGAAGTAGCCGGCCTCCCAGATCTCGCGGGTCTCGATGCCAGTTGGCTGGAACTCGAAGGATCGGACCGTGTCGCGTACGACGAGGCGGCCGAGCGTGCCGCCGATCTCGAGGCGGTGCGTGTCAGGGTAGGCGTAGGAGCTGTCGTAGCTCCCGAGCATGGTTCCAACCGCGCCGTTCGCGAAGCGGAGGGCGAGGGCCACCGTCGAGTGTCCGCGTCCCTCCAGCTGGGTCATTTCCGCCGACACGGCAGAGATCGGGCCGCCGAGATGCTCGAGCATGTCGAACCCGTGGCATTGCGTCTCGATGAGGTTCGCATCGGGGTGATCGCTCTCGCCCTCGCCGCCGAAGCGCCAGGAGGCGTAGACGAGGATACCCAGCCGGCCGGACTCGATCGCCTCGCGGGCCATGCGAACGGGCGTGGCGGTGCGATGGTTGAAGTTGATCGCGAAGAAGAGGCCGCGGGCCTCCGCGGCGGCCAGCAGGGCATCCGCCTCGGCCAGGTCGAAGACGAACGGCTTCTCGACGAGCAGCGGCACCCCGGTCTCGATGAGGGCGAGGGTCGTCTCGTAGTGCCCTTGGTTGGGCAGTGAGACGCTCACCAGGTCCGGGTGCTCCTGTTCGACCATCGCCACCGGGTCCGTGTAGGCCCGCGCGCCCACCAGTGCCGCGCGCTCGCGGGCCTTCTCCGGTGAGCGACCGACCACGGCGACGACATCCACGTCCGGGCGGTCGGCGAAGACCCGCAGATGCTGGCGGCCCCACCAGCGACCCGTCCCCACCACGGCAACGCGCAGCCGGGGCTCCCCACGATGGGTCTCTTCCCCGAACACCGTCGGGGCGGCAGCGAACGTGTCGCTCATCGCTCGCTCCTGCCGGTCACAGGCGCTGCTCGCGGCTCAGGTAGCGCTGGACCAGGACGACCGTGATCAGGAATACGCCGCTTACGACCTGCTGGTAGTACGAGCTCAGGGTTCCGACCTGGTTGATCACGTTGTTGATGACGTTGAGCAGGAGCACGCCGGCCAGCGTGCCGGCGATCGACCCGGACCCGCCGGTGAGGAGGGTTCCACCGATGACGACTGCGGCGATTGCCTGGAGCTCGAGGCCAGTACCGATGGTCGACTGGCCGGACGAGGAGCGGGCCGCGACCAGGAGGCCGGCGAGGCCGGCGAGCAGACCGCTCACGAAATACATCACCGTCTTGAACCGGGCGACGGGGACGCCCATCAGCCGAGCAGCGTCCTCGCTGCTGCCGATGGCCGTGACCGAGATGCCATACCGCGTGCGCGTGAGGACCAGCCATCCGAGCGCGAAAGCCAGGCCGGCGATCACGATCGGGACGCGGATCCCCAGAATCGAACCCTGGCCGAGCCAGATGACGGCCAGGGTTTCGTCGATGTGGAAGATCTTGTTCCCCTCGTTCGACACGGCGAAGGCGAGGCCGCGAGCGAAGAGAAGCGTGGCCAGCGTCACGATGAAGGGGGGCATCCCGGCCCGGGCGATGAGCACTCCGTTGAGGAGCCCGAGCAGCCCGCAGATTGCGAGTGGCAACGCCACGGCCACCACAATGCCGTACTGCGATCCGTAGGCGGCCAGGACGGCCGAGAGGGCGAGCATCGAGCCCACCGAGAGGTCGATCCCCCCACCGATGATGACGAAGGTCATGCCCACGGCCACAAGACCGAGGAAGGAGCTGGCCTCGAGGACGTTGAGAAAGTTGTCGGTGCTGGCGAAGGACGTGCCGAAGAGCAGCGAGGCGAGGAGCGCGACGATCACGAGAACGACGAACGCGCCGTTCCGCTGGAGGGTCCCGGCCAGGCGCTCGCGGCGCGTCGCCGCGCGCTCGGCCTCGTCGAGGCTGGTCATGGCGGGAGGTGGCCGGTCGGGGACACGCACCACGGTCGACATCAGGCGCTCCGATCGCGCTGGATATAGACGGCCCCGAGGATGATCACGGCCTGGACCATCCGGGTGGACGAATCCGGGAGGTTATGGCTGATGAGCGTGGCCGAGATGAGCTGCATGAGGAGCGCTCCGGCCAGTGTCCCGAGGACTCGCACCCGGCCGCCCGTGAGCGGCGTCCCGCCGACTACCACGGCGGTGATCGCGCTCAGCTCGATCAGGCTCCCCACGAACGAAGGATCGGCGGCGCTCAGGCGCGAGGTCTGGATGATCCCGGCGAGGGCGGCGAACAGCGCGCTCAGGATGTAGACCGACAGGAGGGTGCGGCGCACCGGGACGCCGGCCAGGAAGCTGGCCCCCGGGTTTCCTCCGATGGCCACCACGTAACGCCCGAAGGTCGTGCGGGCGACGAGGATGGTCACGAACAGGGCCACGGCCCCGGCGACCAGGACGACGATCGGGATCCCGAGCACCTGGCCCGACCCGATCCATCCGAGCGTCGGGTCGAAGACCTCGGTCAGGCGGCCCTGGGCGATGACGAGGGCCAGGCCCCGGCCGCCGACCAGGAGGGCGAGTGTGGCCACGATCGGCTGGATCCCGAAGCGCGAGACGAGCAGGCCATTGACCATGCCCACGAGCGCGCCACCTGCGAGCGCGATCGCGATGGCGACGAGGGGTCCGTAGCCGAGGTACAGGGCAAGGAGCGCCGACGAGATGGCCATGACGGAGCCCACCGACAGGTCGATCCCCTCGGTGCCGATGACGAGGGCCATGCCAAGGGCGATCACAGCGACCGGGACGACCTGTACGAACTGGAGCCGGATGTTGTCGAGATCGGCGAAGCGTGGCGTCAACACGAGGTTGACCAGGACCAGGAGGAGCAGCCCCAGGTAGACCCCGTTGTCGGCGATCCAGGCCGAAACCTCGGTGCGACTGTGCAACCGCCGGCGCGCCGCGAGCTCAGTAATCGTCATGGCCACCGCCGCTGCCGTCGACCGCATCCTCGGTCTCCGCGGTAGCCGCGGCGACACCTGGCACTCCGTCGGAGGCGGGACCGGAGGCCAGGGAAGCAGCCGCAATCATCTCCATCACCGCACCCTCGCTCACCTCCGCGGCGGCCAGCCGTCCGACGACCGACCCGTCGCGAAGAACCACCACGGTGTCCGACCCCTCGACGACCTCCTCGAGCTCGGACGAGATCAGGAGGACCCCCATCCCGTCGCTCGCGAGCTCGCTGATCAGGGCCTGGATCTCCGCCTTGGCGCCGACGTCAATGCCCCGGGTCGGGTCGTCGAGGATCAGGATCCGCGGGTGGAGACAGAGCACGCGCGCTAGGAGCACCTTCTGCTGGTTGCCACCGGAGAGCTCGCTCACCCGCTGATCCGGACCCGAGGCCTTGATCCGGAGCCGGGTCATGAGGCTTCCCACGACGGCGTCCTGCTGGCGGTCCGACACGAACCCGGCCCTTGACAGCGCCGGCAGCGCGGCGAGGACGATGTTGTCGCGCACGGAGAGGCTCGGAACGATGCCCTCGGCCTTGCGGTCCTCCGGGATGAGGGCGATGCCGGCCGCGATCGCGGCGTGGGGGGAGCCGCGGCGAACCGGCGTCCCGTCGATCTCGACCGCCCCTTCGTCGAGGGGCTGCGCGCCGTAGATCGCCTTGGCGGTCTCACTGCGACCCGACCCCAGGAGTCCGGCCAGGCCAACTACCTCGCCGGCTCGAGCCTCGACGGAAACGCCGTGAAGCACGTGGCGGCGGGTAAGGCCGGTGGCGCGGAGGATGGGCTGCGTCGTTTCATCCGCCGGGCGCTCGCGGAAGCGCGTCTGGGCGCGCGCCACGTCGGCCAGGTCGCGGCCGAGCATCCTCGAGACGAGTTCGAGCCTGCTGATGTCCGCGACGGGACCCGTGTGGACCAGATGGCCGTCGCGAAGGACCGTCACCTGGTCGCAGATCCGGAACACCTCCTCGAGGCGGTGCGAGACGTAGACCACGGCGACGCCATCGCGGCGCAGCAGGTCCACGACCTCGAGCAGTCGTTCGACCTCGCGTGGTTCGAGCGAGGAGGAGGGCTCGTCCATGATCACCACCCGGTGATCGGCCGAGATGGCTCGGGCGATGGCGACCATCTGCTGGACGCCGAGCGCGAGCTCGCGGAGCGGTCGCCGGACGTCCACGTGGATGCCGTATCGGGCGAGCAGATCGATCGCCTCGCGATGCATCCGGTTGAAATCGATGAGGCCGAGGCGGTTCGTGGGCTCCCGTCCGAGGAAGAGATTGCGGGCCACGCTCAGGAGCGGGACGAGGTTGACTTCCTGGTAGATCGTGCTGATCCCCGCGGCCTGGGCGTCCAGGGGGCGGGCGAAGGTCACAGGCTCGCCGTGATAGAGGATCTGCCCATGATCCGGCTGGTAGACGCCGGTCAGGACCTTGATCAGGGTGGACTTGCCCGCGCCATTCTCGCCTACGAGAGCGTGGACCTGCCCAGATGACAGGGCGAGCGAAACGTCGTCGAGGGCAACCACCCCGGCGAATCGTTTCGAGATGTCCCGAATCTCCAGGACAACGTCCGCCGCGGTGGCCCCGGCGACCGGTTCCTGCGAAGGGAGCCTGGTCATGAGGGAGGTGTGAACCAGCCCGCCCGACCGGAGGAGGCGGTCGGGCGGGCTGGCATCAGGTCAGTGGATGAGGATCAGTAGGCGTTCGCGAGCTCGGTTGTCGCGTTCTGGGGCGTGTACTCCTTGTCGGAGATGATCGTCTTCTGTGGGACACCCGTGCCGCCATAGAAATCAGTCAGAGCCTTGAAGGCGAGCGGGCCAAAGCGGGGGTTCGACTCGATGACTCCACTGATCCACCCGTCGACGATCCCCTGGACAGCGCCCTTGGTTCCGTCGATCGTGAGGATCTTCACATCGCCTGGCTTCTTGCCGGCGTCCTTGAGGGCGGCGACCGCACCCAGCGCCATCTCGTCGTTGTGGGCGTAGATGCAGTTGATTTCGGGATGGGCCTGGATGAGCTGCGCGGTGACGGTCTGACCCTTGGCCCGCTCGTAATCGGCGGCCTGCTTCGCGACGATCTTTATCTTGGACGCCTTCGCGGCCATCTCATCCTCAAAGCCCTTTTCGCGGTCGTTCGTCACGTTGACCCCTGCCGCGCCGAGCAGGATGGCGAGGTTGCAGGAATCGCCGCTTGTCGTGCTCAGGGCGTCGAATGCGCGCTTGCCCTGCTCGACGAAGTTCGAGCCGACCCAACCGACATAGTCCGCGCAGGCGGTTTTGGTGGTGAGGAAGCGGTCGATCGTCATGATCGGCACCTTCTTGGACTTTGCGTAGTCAAGCGCCGGGTCCAGGCCTTCCGAGTTGAGCGGCGAGATGATGAGCGCCTGGGCGCCCTGATCGATCATGCCCTTGATGTCCGAAATCTCCTTGTTGAGATCAGACTCGGCGTTCGTGGTGATGAGCTTGATGCCAAGCTTGGCAGCCTCGTCCTTGATCGACTGGGTCTCGGCGATCCGGAAAGGGTTCGCCTCCTTCTCCGACTGGGCGAAGCCGACCGTTGCGCTCTTTAGGTCGAGCTTTGGGACGCCCGCGGCGTTGTACTTGTCGTTCGTACAGGTGGCACCTGCCGCCGCGGTCTGGACGACCTGGGCTCCACCACTGCCTGCTGGGGCCGATCCCGCAGGACTGGCGCAAGCTGCGACGGCGAGTGCCAGACTCGAGACGACGAGGGCGGCCTTGCTGTGGCTGGCGATCTGAAAACGCATCCCTTTCCTCCTCCAAGCCCCTAGGTACATCTTTGGCTGAATTGAACCGGGCCAACATAGCACGAACCGTCAATACCGCAGCGCTTGATTCTCGAGACTATGGCGATCTTGGGCGTGTATCCTCGCGATGCCCACCGAATCCGTCGCGATTGAATGACTGAAACATGAATGACACGAACCCAAGAATCGTACGAAAGAGTCTGCACGTTGACGCGGTCCATGGAGACGGACCCGTCGCGGACGTCTTTCAGGCGCTCGCAAGCCGGACGCGGGTAGCCATCCTTCGGTATCTTGGTGACCGGAACGTGGCTGTAAATCAAATCGCGCGCGATCTGAACTTGAAGCCTTCAACCGCCACGATGCACATCACGATCCTCGAGCGCGCCGGGCTTCTTCACACGGAGTTGCAGCCGGCGAGTCGTGGCCTACAGAAGGTGTGCGCGCGGACATATGACGAGCTCGTGTTCGACCTGCCGCGAGGCCCGCAACACACGCGCGACTCCGTCGATGTGGAGATGCCAATCGGGGGCTTCTCGGACTTCTCGGTCGAGCCTACCTGCGGCCTCGTGACGGCGACAGGCCTGATTGGGTTCCTCGACGATCCTGCGGCCTTCTATGAGCCGGCTCGGCTCGAAGCCCAGCTGCTGTGGTTCCGCTCGGGCTACGTGGAGTACCGCTTTCCGAACAGGATCCCACCTGGGGCCAAGGCGAACTCCCTCCAGTTGACGGCCGAGATCTGCAGCGAGGCCCCGCTCCACGACCTCGACTGGCCCAGCGACATCGCCGTCTGGATCAATGGCGTGGCCCTCGGCGAGTGGACCTGCCCATCCGACTTCGGCGGGCAACGCGGGCGGCTTACGCCGTCATGGTGGGAGGAGAAGGACTCGCAGTTCGGCGTCCTGAAGCGATGGCTCGTCACGGGCGGCGGCACAACGATCGACGGGGTGAGGCTCTCGACCGTCGATCTCGAGGCTCTTGAGCTCCGCGCCGGCCGGCCGATCGTCGTCAGGATCGGTGTCCGGCCGGATGCCGAAAACGTCGGGGGGCTGAACCTTTTCGGCCGCGCCTTCGGCAACTACCCGCAGGATCTGAACCTTCGGATCGAATATCGTACCGGCCGGTCGGACCTCGACCAGACGTGAGACTCGCGCGCTGCCGCGAAGATCAGGGCAACGCGACGCGATCGGCCAGCGCAGGCCCGGCGAGGGCGCAATGAGTGGCTCGCCGCGGGCGCAATGAGTGGCTCGCCGCGGCCAGTCGATTGGACTTCAGGCTGGAGGCCGACTTACACCACTTGACGGGACGTCACCCCTTGGTCGTCGTGCTGACGGATTTCAAGGGCACGCATCCCTCGCCGACTGGCTCCGACGCCCAGCCTGATCTTTAGTCCAAGAGGAGGTTTCCCGTGAGCTACGCCCGTTTCATCGCAACACTGGTCGTCAGCCTGATGGGTGATGTTCATCGTCAGCCTCGAGCAGGTCCGGTCGCTCGATCATTTCTCCCTGAACGCAAGCAACTTCTACATCTCGCTGACGATGGTCGGCGCAATGGGACTGATCATGCTCGGCGCGATGTGGCGCATGTTCAAGGAGCGTCAAAAGACCTTGTCGATGGCCGGCACCCTGCCGCGGGATCCGGCCGACGACAACGGCGGCGACCGAGGTGGCCCCAGCGGTCACGATGAGCAGCGCGACCACCTTGCCGGCGAGCACGAACTTCGAGGCTTAAGTTAAGAACGCGGCCCCGCCCGCCGGCGCTTCTGACGCCGCGGATCCGCCTGACGCAGGCGCCAGCGCCGCGGCTCTGCCGCAACGGGGACGTCGGCCCGGTCACGCTTTTCTGCCCGGACCCTGACAGACACGACTGGCCGCGATCCGTGCGATGGGTCGATGGCCCATGCTGGCTGATCAAGCGATGAATGAGCGAAGCGCGAGCCCACGTTCGGACCGGCAGATGTCGTAGGCAAGGAGCCAACCTGATGACCGACCCACCCCCCGACGCCACCGCAGCCAAGCCGATCCTGGTGACCGGCGCGCCCGGCAACATGGGCACGCCTCTCGTCGGGGAGTTGCTCGCCCTTGGGGCCCGGGTGCGGGTCGCCGCGAGGGACGTCGAGAACGCCCGGGCGGCGTTCGGCGAGACCGTCGA
>JBBQRX010000014.1:0-69033 GCA_038214375.1 Candidatus Limnocylindrales bacterium | reverse complement strand
CGACATGCGCGAATCGTCGCACAAACCCGCCGAATGTCAAGTCCCTGTCTGGCTACACTGTGATGGACGCAATGCGCAGAACCCGAGCCACCTGAACACGAAACGGGGAGGATCAGCCGGGAACAGCGCTGGAAGTTCGGGTTAGTGAACTTCAGTTAGGCGCGCAGACCACCCAGCACGTTGCGTAGTGCCGGCAGCAGACGAGCGATCCCGCCTGGTTGTCTGGCGAGCCACGCAACAACAGGGATGAACATCGGCGGGACCTGCAGCAGCGAGTAGCTCGCGTTGATGTCCGAGTTCCGGATCGCCGTGAAGTAGTCCTGCCAGAGCGGCAGCATCGCGACCGAGAGCAGGCCGAGGAGCAGGGCTGCTACCCACCACGACCGTCGCCGCATCCCCAGGAGCGCGAAGGGCGCCAGCGACGGCTTCAGGAGCACCAGCACCCCGGGCCATCCGGCAGCGAGCCCGCCGGCCACGGCTGCAATGACCCAGTTGTCCGTGTTGCCGAACAGAACGTGGGCAACCTGGGAGGGCCAGGCGGCGAGGAAAGCGAGGATCGGCCAGGACCATGGGGCCGGACGCCACCGCAGCACGAGCGAAACAACGACGCCGATGGGGATCAGCCACCAGGCAGGCCACGGCAGGATCGTGAACGGCACGAAGAGGAGGAGCGCGATCGGCGGATAGAGGACGTCCACATCCGCTTTCACAACGTACGGTCCCGCGAGCTGTCGCGGGAGATACATGGATCCACTGTCGAGCCAGCGTTGGCCGACCCCGCGGTAGTAGTCGAAGTCCGTGCCGAGGGCACGCTGATCCCCGAGGTAGCGCCACAGCACGACGGCTTCCCACGCAACGATGACCAGGATCGCGCCCGTCCCGATGAGGATCAGCGTCCGCCCGGGGTCTCTCAGGAGCCGACCTGCCCCGTCACGAAGCGAGTGGAGTCCGGGTCCTGATGCAAGGCGCGCGGGATCGTCAGGCCCGTTCATAGATGACCGCCACGGCGTCCGAATAGACCCGGTGCCACTCGTGGGCCTCGGCGAGCCAGCGGTCGAACGGTCGACCCGGCTGGGTGATCACCGCGGCCACTTTGTGTTGGTCTAAGTAGCTGCGCGGGTCGGTGGCCAGGTCCATCATCGACTGCAGATCCTCGAGGGCAGCTTCGCCAAACGCGTCGGCGGCGCCATAGGGTCCGACGTCGACGCGCAGGCGGTAGGCCAGGTAGCCACCCCAGTTGTAGTCGTTGAGGAGGCGACCTGTCGGCGGGTGTATTACCAGCCAATCGGCCGCCGCGACCGGCTCGGCCCTCGCCACCATATCTGTCTGGCGGACCGGCATGCCTGCGATGAGGCTGGCGATGAGCACCACGACCACGACGAACCCGACCGGGGCTGGCCAGCGGGCTCGCAGTGAGATCGAGGGCAACCCCGCGCGCACCACCGCGGCCGCCTCCGCCAGCCACGGGCTCATGATCGCAACCACGAGCGGCGCCAGCAGTCCGACATAGCGGCCGGACTGGAGGAACATGAAGACGAGCCCGGCGGTCAGCGCGACCGCGCGACCGTCTCGCACCCGCACAAGAGAGAGCAGCCCGACGAGCCCGCCGGCAATGAACACCTGGGCGAACCGGAAGAAGAGCTCGTGGAAGTCGGGGCTGC
Source organism: Candidatus Limnocylindrales bacterium (assembly GCA_038214375.1). Classification (GTDB taxonomy): domain Bacteria; phylum Chloroflexota; class Limnocylindria; order Limnocylindrales; family CSP1-4; genus CTSoil-043. The sequence continues at coordinate 67,372 of JBBQRX010000014.1, read as the reverse complement.
GCCATTCCTGGACGAGGACCAGGAACACGGGGCTCGCAACGATCGAGAACGGGTACGCGTAGATCGACGGACCATACGGGTTCAGGCTCATGGCCAGGACCGTGCCGCCGATGGAGAGCAGCAGGGGCAGCCACGGCCGAGCCGCCGCCTGACCCGTGCGGCGGTTCCACCAGTCTCCGGCGACGATCCCCGCCATCACCAGGACGTAGGTGATCACCCCGCCGCCGTGAAGGTTCACCCAGACAACCATGACGACCGGCATGATCCAGAGGCCGCGCCGCTCGCCACGCTCCAGGTAGCCGAGCGCGACGCGCAGCGCCACGAGGCTGAACATGATGTCGAAGAGCTGGGCTCGCGGCAGCCAGATCGCCGTGGCCACGAATGCCGCGACCAGGCCGAAGATGGCGATCGAGAGCGGGCGCATCGTCGGCCTCAGGAGCTGGATCACCGAGGCCATGACGACGAAGATCCCGGCGGTGACGGCGCCGAACAGCGCGATCGAGCCGAACGGGCCGGTCACCTGGTGGAGCTCGTAGAGGATGACCTCGGAGGCCCACTCGTGAGCCGTCCACGGCCCGGTGCTGAGCCAGGTCAGCAGCGCTGTCCGGGGAACCTCACTGTGGCTGACGATCCACTCGCCAATGCGCAGGTGCCACCAGTAGTCGAGATCGCCCTGGGGCCGGATGGTGAGGAGCCCGACCAGGGTCCAGACGAGCGCGGCCGGGCTGCTGAGGGTGCGTGCGAGGCGCCTGACCGCCGTCATCGAGGCTCAGGGTTGGTGATGGGAGACCGCGGGTAATCACCGCGGGACGAGTCCATTGCGAGGAACCTCGGCAGTACGGCAGCGTGAGCGCAATGCCAGATGCACCGCGCAAACATGGGCGGGGCGGTCACTCGCCGTTGCTCATCCCGAACATCGTACGGCGGCTTGGTGGCCCGGACGCCGGCGAATGGCTAGTCCCAGCCGTCAAGTCGTCCGGGTTGGCGGGTACGCTGTAGGCCCATGGCACTCGATCACCCCCGTCGAAAGGTCGTCTCTGACGCCCTCGTGACAGCGCTCCGTATTGGGTCGCCGCAGAACCGGCTGCTGCGGGCAGCGCTCGGCGTGCTGGCGCTCGTTCCGGTCGTGCTCGGACTTCGATACCTCCTGACAGAGTACTGGCCGTACGTGGACATTGAGATACCCCTGCGGGCCGCGGATCGCTGGGTCCACGGCGGGGCCCCCTACCTCGCTTCGGCGTTTGCGGCTCCGCCTGGCTATGACCTTCCGTTTCTCTACCCCCCGCCCGTCCTGCCACTGCTCGCGCCCTTGCTTGCGCTCCCGCGCCCACTCGTATGGGCAGTCTGGTCGGCTGCGTGCCTTGGTGCCGCGGTGTTCGCCTGTCGCCGGCTTGGGATTCCCGGTCGCTGGATCCCCCTGGTGCTGTGCTGGCCGCCGTTCGCCGAAGGAATCCTCGGCGGCAACGTCCAGATCATTCTGTTCGGCGCCTTCGTGGCCGTCTTCTGGGATCGGGAAGGCGGTCGCAGCGCTGCCGGGGCGAGAGGGGCACAGGACCCGATCCGGGCGCAGCCGCGAGACCCACGCACGTCGACCCGTCCGGCCCCGATTGACGGCCTGCTGGCCGGGATCATCCCGGCCCTGAAGGCTTCGGTCCCGCACCCATGGCTGGCGCTCCTTCGTCGGCGTCCCGGCTCGGCACTCGCCGGTCTGCTGGTCCTGGGCGGCATCGCCGGTTTGTGCGTCCCCCTACTCGGGCTGGACCTGTGGCGGGCGTGGCTCGAGCAGCTCGGACGGGCCAGCGACCCAGCGTGGCCGTTGCCGGGCGGCTCGCTCGCTCACGCGTTCCCGGCGGCCGTGCAGCTGATGATCGCGATGGCCACCGGATTGCTCTGCCTCGTTGTCCCCTCGGCGAGACTGGGTGCCTGGACCGGCCTCTTGGCCGTCATTGGGGCACCGTCGCTCCGGATGTACGGCGTCGTCTTCGCGCTCCCGGCGTTTCTCGTCGTGCGCCGAGAGATCGGCCTGATCTGCGCCGCCCTCGTCGCGACGTACACCTTCCACGGGCTCTGGCTCGCGGTTCCCCTCGTGACAGCAGCGCTCGTCCTCGCTGATCCCCTCCCGATGATCCTCGAACGCACCGACGGCCCAACGGCAGTCCCCGATACGACCCTCCTCGGCGGGTAGGCCGACGGCGCGCCCGTTGCTCCCTCACGCGGGGCCGCACCCTCCAGTAGTCCATCCGTACCGCCGGACGGCGCCTCGCGCGGTGCTACCGTGCACCATCGTGCGGAAGCCACTCCTGCTGTTCGTGCTCGCCGTCCTGGTCCGGGCGCTCGTGTACCTCCACTTCCCGGATCCCGGGTACCCGGACTCGTACTACTACGTGGACGTCGCGCGGCGCGTCGCCGCCGGCCACGGGTTCAGCGTCGACTTCATCTGGATCTTCGTGGAAGTGGGCGGAAAGATGCCGGCCATCCCGGTCCTGCCGGTGCCGAGCAACGCGCACTGGATGCCCCTCGCCTCGATCGTCCAGGTCCCCTTCATCTGGCTCCTGAGCCCGACGACCCTGGCGTCGTCCCTACCCTTCATCCTGCTGGGCGCGCTCACGGCCCCGATGGCGTGGGGGCTGGCCCGCGACGCCGGCGCGAGCGAGACCGTGGCACTCGGAGCCGGCTTCCTGACGGCGGTCCCGGTCCTCACGACGCCGTATCTCGCCCAGCCCGACAGCTTCGGGCTCTACGGACCGCTGGTTGTGGGCGCGCTGTGGCTGGGCGCGCGTGGCCTCCGGGGCCACGGCCAAAGCTTCGCGATGTCTGGGGCGCTGGTGGCCCTTGCGACGTTGGCCCGCTCTGACGGGATCCTGGTAGGTGTCGCCCTAGGATTCCTATTCTTCGCTGATCGCTGGCGAGCGTGGCGGAGCAGGGGCTCCAGGCAAACCGCGATCCCGCTCTGGGCGGCTGTCGCCTGCGCGGGGCTCTTCCTCGCGGTCGCGGCCCCCTGGTTCGCCCGCCAGCTTGCCGTCTTCAGCAGCCTGTCGCCGTCCTCGGCCACCGGCAAGGTGCTGCTCATTCGCACGTTCTCCGAGTGGAACAGCCTCACGATCCCGGCCACCGTTGATCATTTCTTGGGCCAGGGGTTGGGGCCGCTGGTCGCCACCCGGATCGACGGCCTGCTTCAGGCCCTCACGATCTACGCCGTTCTGGTGGGCGGCGTCATCCTGGTTCCCTTCATGCTGATCGGCGGCTGGTGTCGCCGGCACTCGACGGACTTCTCACCCGCGTTCGTCTACGCCGGAATCCTGGTCGCCTTCAATGCCCTTGTCTTCGCGGTCCACGTCTCGGGCGGCACCTTCATCCACTCCGCGATCGGCCTGGCACCGCACACGTATGTGCTGGTGCTGGAAGGGCTGGCTGCCTGCATCGGGTGGATAGCCCGCCGCCGGCAGCGCTGGAACGCTGACCAGGCGATGCGATTCTTCTCGGGCGCGACGGTGGCGTTTGCGGTTATCGCCGCCGCCGCCGCCACTCTCGTGATACACGCCGGGTGGACCCATAAGGCCGACGACCTCAGGTTCGCGGCGGGAGCGCTCGACGCTGCTGGCGCGCCGATCACCGACCGGGTGATGTCCATCGATGCGTCGGGGACGCGGTACTGGAGCGGCCGTGGCGGCGTGGTCCTGGTGAACGACCCACTGTCCACGATCGAGCAGGTCGCCGGCGCCTACCAGATCCGGTGGCTGATCCTGGATCGCGCCAGTGCGGTACCCGCGATTGCCCCGATCCTCGACGGCGCGGCTCGACCAGCCTGGATCGGGTCGCCGGTCGCATCTCGCTCTGCCGTGAGCGTTGCAGGCGGTCCGACCCAACCTTCCGGAGCTGTCGACCTTGCCGTCTACCCGGTCTGCGTTGCACCGGACGATAGGCGGTGCGCGACGGCAGACCATGCCCGGTCGCCGTAACGCCGTGAGTCGCATCGAGACGCGGTCAAGCGCCATCGGAATCTTCCTGGTCGCTCTGCTCGTTCGCGCGTGGGCCGCGGCTCAGGTCCCGTTCCCCATCCCGGAGGACGCGACCTACTACTGGGGTATCGCCCGCAACCTGGTCGAGGGCCACGGGCTCGTGTCCGACGCGCTCTGGAGCTATGTCACGCCGGCACGCGATCCGCTGACGGGGAGCTTCGGGCTCTTCTTCCCACGCCCGGCGTTCGAGATCTGGCTGCCGCTTCCGACGCTCCTCGCGGCTTTTCCGATGCTGCTTCTCGGCTCGACAAGCTACGCGGCAACCCTCGCCGTGCCGGTTCTGCTCGGGGCGGTCATCCCCGTCCTCGCATGGCGGATCGGCGCGGATCTCGCGGCGGAACGTGGCCTTCCGCGCGAGCGGGCCCGGACACTCGCGCTGGGCTGCGGGCTCGTGAGCGCGGTGGCTCTGCCCCTGGTGTTGCCGTCGGCGCTGCTCGACTCGACGATTCCGTTCGGGGTGACCGTGCTCGCGGCCTGTCTCCTGGCCACACGCCTCCTCCGCGAGCCGCGCGGCGCCCGAGTTCGCGACCCGCGCCTCATTGGCCTGGGGCTGGCTCTGGGGCTCGCCGCCCTGACACGAAACGAGGCGCTCTGGGTCGCGATGGGCTGGGCGGCCCTCGCGTGGTGGCAGGGCCCACCGAGCCGCGCTGAGCGGGCGCGGCTTGTCCTGGTGCCCGCCGTGGTCGCCGTCGTCGTCGTCGCGCCGTGGCTGGCTCGCAACTGGCTCGTCTTCGGCAGCCCGCTGCCCGGCCAGGCCATCACAAACGCCTGGGCGATCTCCGGCTTCGAGATCTTCGCGTGGAAGGAGCCGGCCGCGCTGGCCGCGTACCTGGCCGCTGGCCCGGCAGCATGGCTCGACGATCGAGTGACCGGCTTCTCGCACAACTTGGTGAACGTCCTCCTGCTCCCCGGGATGCCGGTGGCGGCTGTCGGCCTGGCTGGGCTGCCGTGGGTCGTTCGAAGCCGGTCGCTCCGGCTGCTCGTGATCTCGTCCATTGCCACCTTCACGATCACGACGCTCGTTTTCCCCGTCCAGACCACCTGGGGCACCTACCTCCACGCCTCGGCGCCGGCCCAGGTCCTGCTCATCGTGAGCGGCCTCGCCGGGCTCGACGCGGGTCTGGCATGGGTGGGCCGGCATCGCGGCTGGACGCATCCGGTCGCCTGGCTGGGCCCGCTCTTCGCGGGCGCGGGTGCGCTCCTCTTCCTGGGGCTCGGGATTCCCTCGTACGGCAGCAATGCGGCCGGAACCGAGGCACGCTACTCCGCGCTGACGGCCCGGTTTGCCGCGCTCGGTGACCGCCTGGACCCATCCGTCCCCGTGATCGCCAACCACCCGATCTGGGTGGCCGAGGCGAACCGGGTCCGCGCGCTCGCACTCCCCGACGAGCCCGTTTCCAGCGTGCTCGAGATCGCCCGGACGTTCGGGGCGCGCTACGTGGTCCTCGACGGGACCCACGGAGGCTGGCCAGCGCGCCTCGCCACCGATCCCGATGCCCATTGCCTGGCACCGGTCGCGCTCCCGCCGGCGCCAGGCACGGCAACAAGCGCCGCCGACTTCGCCGTCTACCGGGTCGCCTGCCCGTGAGCGGCCCCTATACTGGCCCGCAGATGAGCGCCGAGACCAGGATCGGGGACGCCGGGACGGGCCGCTTCGACAGCGTGTACGCGGAGGCCAAGTCCGCGCTCGGTTATGCCGCCAACACCCTCCGCGCGCTGACCGAGCAATACCGCGAGGCGTACCACGCGGACCTCGGCGTGTGGCACGCGGAGCACGACGAGCTGGACCGCGAGGAGCTCGACGCGCTCGAACCGGAGATGGGCAATGGAATGGCCAGCGGAGAGCCGGTCCACCCCGGCGAGCTTCGGCGGACCGTCGCCCTCGGGGCCAGCGACCTCGGCGCGCGCGCGACCGAGCTGTCGCGGCTGGAGCTCGCAGTCCGTGGCCTGGAGCGCACGTGGCTGTTTCTCGAGCGCGGCGATGCCAGCCTCCAGGGCGACCTTTCGGCGCCGGACCTCCCTGACGACCTGCGGATGCGGCTCGTCGAGGCCCGCGAGGCGGAGCGCGTCCGCCTTGCCCAGGAGGTCCATGACGGCCCGGCACAGGCGCTGGTCAACGCGATCTTCCAGGCCGACTACATCGAGCGGGTCCTCGACACCGACCCTGGCACGGTGCGCACGGAGGTGCGCTTCCTGCGCGAGCGGCTGCGCCGCCAGCTGGACGACGTGCGCGCCTTCATCACCCAGCTGCGGCCGCCGCTCCTGGCCGAGCTCGGGCTGGATGGATCCATCGAGGACGCCGTTGCGACCACCCGCGCGCTGACCGGCGCCACGATCGAGACGGACCTCGCCGCGCCCGCAAGCGAACTCTCCGACGAGAGCCAGGTCGTCGTCCTCCGCGTCCTGCAGGAGGCGCTCCAGAACGTGCGGCGCCACGCCGAGGCAACGGTTGTTCGGGTGAGCACCCGCCTCGAGGACGACGGGTGGACGCTCGAGGTGACCGATGACGGGCGCGGCTTCGACATCGACTCCGTCAGCGCGCGGGGCCGCCGCAGCTTTGGGCTCCAGTTCATGCGCGACCGGGCGGAGTTGATCGGCGCGCACTTCGACGTCCGATCGCGGCCGTCCGAGGGCACCGTGCTCCGGCTCGCGATTCCCATCGGGACCGTCAGGAGGTAGGCAGACGATGTCGTATGGTGGACCCGACCGTCGGCGGGGCGGCCCCGACCGGCGAGCGGACGGCGAACGGATCCGGATCCTGATCGTCGACGACCACGCCCTCGTCCGCGTGGGCATGCGGTCGATCCTGGAGCGGGAGCCCGACTTCGAGATCGTGGGCGAGGCCGAGGACGGTCGCACGGCCCATGACGTCGCGCTAGAGACCGATCCCGCGATCATCCTGATGGACCTTTCGCTCCCGGCCCCGGGCGGGATCGAGGCGACCCAACGAATCAAGCGCGACCTCCCCGCGACCGGGATCATCCTCCTCGCGTCCGACGAGGACGAGGAGGCCCTCTTCCAGGCGATCCGTGCCGGGGCAGCCGCGTTCATCCTGAAGAACGTCGGCCCGGACGACCTCGTGACGATCATCCGGCGGGTGAGCGACGGCGAGTTCCTGATCAACGACAAGGTCTTCGCGAAGCCGGCCGTCGCGAGCCGCGTGCTCAAAGAGTTCCGCGAGCTGGCCGTCTACGGCCAGGAGGCCGCCCCGATCTTCGCCCCGCTCTCCCCGCGCGAGGTGGAGATCCTGGACAACATCGCCCAGGGCATGACCAACAAACAGGTCGCCTACGCGCTGTCGATCAGCGAGCAGACCGTCAAGAACCACATGAGCTCGATCCTCCGGAAGCTCTCCGTGAACGACCGGACCCAGGCCGTGGTCTATGCCATGCGCCAGGGCTGGATCCGGATGCCGGAGGACTGACACCGAACCGAATGACGGAGCCCGAACGTACCCCCGCCGACCTCGCCTCCTCCCTCGACCGCGAGGTCGCGGGCCTGGAACGCGAGCTGTCCGAGATCGAGCTCCTGGCCGGGCAGGCGCGAAGCGAAGCGGGCCGCCACGAACAGAAGCGCGCCCACCTGGCTGAAAAGGTCGCGGAGCTCCTCGCGGCGCCCGGCGCCGACCGGGCCGAGATCGCCGAACAGAACGCCCAGCTGGTCACGCTCACCAAGCGGTTCGCCCTGATGGATGCCCAGATCGAGGTCCTCCAGGGCAAGCACAAGGTGCTGGCGCGCTATCGCGACGGCCTCGCGAACCTGCGGCGCGAGGTGGCGGAGCTGGCGGGCCTCGATGCGCCACGATCGACGCCGGCATCGGTCGGGCCCGGTGCGCCCGCGGCCCCGTGGTCGGGTGCCACCTCGGCCACCACGCACCGGATGCTCCAGTCGGCGCTGGAGGACCTCCGACGCGACATCTCGCGGGCGATGCACGACGGCCCAGCCCAGAGCCTGACGAACATCGTCCTCCAGGCGCAGATCGTGGAGCGGCTGATCGACCGCGATCCGGAGGCCGCCCGGGCCGAGGTTCGCGAGCTGGTCGGCATGGTCCAGCGGACGCTCGACACGACCAAGACGTTCATCTTCGACGTTCGACCGATGGTGCTCGACGACCTGGGCCTCGTGCCGACGCTCCGCCGTGTCGCCCGCGACCGCAGCCGGCGCGCCCAGGTTCCCGTGGAGTTCGACTCGCTGGGCCCGGACCGGCGCCTCCCGATGGAGCTGGAGAGCGGCGTCTTCCGGATCGTGGACGAGTCGGTCACGGCCCTCGCTGCCACGCACCCGGAGCGCGTCACCGTCACGCTCTTCTGGGGCGCGGCCGAGCTGACCGCCACGGTTCGCGCGCACCTCGCCGCGCGTGACGAGGAGCCGGTGCTGCCCGCGCCCGGCGCGGATGTGCCGGCTGCCCTCGTGTCGATGATCGAGTCGCGGCGTGCCGACCGCGCGGCCGTCGTCGCCGCCGGTGGTGTGCCGGCCGACGTCCGACGCGAGATCACGGATCGCGCAACGGCGCTCGGGGGCCGCGTTGGCGTGGCCGCCGACGGGCAGACGATCGAGGTCGTGGTCCCGATCCCGCCGCCGGCCGACGAGGCGACCCCCGCCGACGCGGGATGAACCGGCCTGCGTCGGTCGCGGCAGCGGGCCAGGGGCTGGTGGAGTACGGCCTGATTCTCGCCCTGGTCGTGGTCATCGCGGTGATCGCGCTGCTCTTCTTCGGGCCGCAGCTTGCGTGGGCATTGAGCCTGATCGGCACGCAGATCGACAAGGCCAGGTGAGGTACGAAGGTCCTATTGGCCTTCTGTGCGCCGTGACCCTAGACTCGCGCTGCCTCGAATATCTGGGGCGCAATCATCCGGGGAGTCGAGCCTATGGCACTTGTCAGCTCGGTCTGGGCACGTCTGCACTTCGACGAAGAGGGGCAGGGACTCGCTGAGTACGCCCTGATCCTCGCCCTCATCGCCATTCTCGCGATTGTCGCCCTGCTGTTCATGGGCGGCAGAATCAATACCATGCTGAGCACGCTAGGGAATTCGGTCTGACCAATGTGTGAGCTGGCCGGCGCCGGAGCGCACCACAGGACTATTGGAACCCTTGACAAGCCTCTCACCGGTACCTAGCCTTCGGGAGCGCTGTGAGGCAACGCCGGGTTCGGCACCTATCGTCGAATTGCGCGTCCCACGCGTTCGGTCCATCGGGACCGCGGCCCCCGTCGTGACGGGGGACCTTCGTCAGGGAAGGAGGTGAACAACACAATGACTCGTCTGTACGCACTCATCACGTCGCTCTTCGTCCGCGACGAGGAGGGCCAGGGACTCGCCGAGTACGCGCTGATCCTCGCCCTTATCGCGATCCTCGCGATCGTCGCCCTTCTCTTCCTCGGTGGCAAGATCAACACGGTCCTGAGCACCGTCGGGAACTCGATCTAGCACCCAAGTACTGAAGGGCCGCCGGGTTGACCCGGCGGCCCTTCTTTCTTTCCTCCAGCGCCCGAAGCCGTGACCGGCTGGATGGCGTCCGGCGCCCGATCGCGACCGGGCCGCTTCTCGGCGTTCCCACTCGATTTCTGGCCAAATCCTCCCAATGGTCATGGCCCAATCGTATAGTCGCGCCGCTCTCACACGATGCTAGAGTGGTGCCACCTGTCACCCGGCAGCCTGGGGAGAACGAACCTTGAAGCGGAGCAACCGGCTCATCCTGCTCATCGGCCTGTTCCTGGCCGTGGTCGCATTCGTGGGGGTCATCCTCCTCACGGGAAACGGCGGCTCGGGCACCGGCACGCCCGCCGCGCCGACCACCGCGAAGATCGTGGTGGCGGCCCAGGACATCCCGTTGGGGACGACCATCACCGCGCCGATGGTTACGACGAAGGATGTCCCCCTGGCGGACAAGCCGGGCGATTCCTTCGCCCTGCCCGAGGCGGTCATCGGCAAGATCGTCCGCACGGACGTGACGTCGGGCGCCTACCTCTCGTCCTCCACGTTCAGCGCGACAGCGTCGCTCGGTGATATCTCTCAGCTCCTGGACCCTGGGAGTCTTGCGCAGTCGGTCCAGGTGGACCAGATCTCTGGCGTCGGTACGCTGATCAAGCCCGGTGACCGGGTGGACGTCGTGCTTTCGATGACCGAGGCCGACAACAAGAACCCGATCGTCGTCGAAAAGGCCCCAACGAAGGAGGGCCAGCCGCCGGTCACGGTGCGCAACTTCCAAACCGAGGACTCCCTGGTCAACAACACTACCGTCAAGGTACTGGTCCAGAACGTCCTGGTGCTGGGCACGATCCTGCCACCGCCCACCGCGCAGCAGGGCGCCGCCCCGGCCCCGGCGGCAGGCACCGGCACGACTCAGGAAACGCCCACCACCTTGAACGGCCAGTCGCAGATCGTGATCCTGGCGCTGACCGCCCAGCAGGCCGAGCTCGTTAGGTTCACCCAGCTGGACGGCAACCTCTCGCTGGTCCTCCGCTCACCGAAGGACAAGGACGCGCCGGCCGTCAAGACGACGGGCATCACGCTGCGCCAGCTGGTGGACAGCTACGGCGTCATCCCACCGAAGATCATCCTGACCGAGCAGCCCTGACCCTTCGCGCCCGACAGAGCCGCCCTCACCCCTGACCGTTCGCACCGGAAACCCATGAGTGACCAGATCCGCGTCCTGATCGTCGATGACATCCCCGAGACCCGCGATCACCTGACGAAGCTCCTGGGCTTCGAGAAGGACTTCGAGGTCGTCGGTGCGGCCTCGTCCGGCGCCGAGGCGCTCCGAATGGCCGCCGCGCTCCTGCCGGACGTGGTCCTGATGGACATCAACATGCCGGACATGGACGGGATCACCGCGACCGAGCTCCTCTCGGCACAGGTGCCGACCACCGCGATCGTGATGATGTCCGTCCAGGGCGAGGCCGACTACCTCCGGCGCTCAATGCTGGCGGGGGCTCGCGAGTTCCTGGTCAAGCCGTTCAGCTCCGACGAGCTGACGGCGTCCATCCGACAGGTCCACGCGCGGGAACACGAGAAGCGGGTCCGCTACGGCGCACCGGCGGCGATCGAGGCGCGCGCCTCGGCCTCCCGCGAGCCGGGGCGCGTGGTGGCTGTCTTCTCACCGAAGGGCGGCGTTGGCCGGACGACGATCGCGGTGAACGTGGCTGTCGCGGCCGCGTCCGAGCCGAACAGCCGCGTCGCGCTGGTTGACGGCTCCTTCCAGTTCGGCGACGTGGGCGTGCTGCTCAACCTCAACCCGAAGAACAAGTCGATCGCCGACCTGGTGCCGGAGCTGGAGGCGGGCGGGGAGCCGGAATCGCTCGACACGTTCCTGATGACGCATTCCTCGGGCCTCAAGGTCCTCCTGGCGCCACCATCCCCGGAGCTCGCCGAGACGGTGACGCCGTCGTCGGCAAAGCGCGTCCTGGAAGTGCTCCGCGGCCGCTACGACCTCGTCGTGGTGGACTGCGCGTCGTCGTTCAGCGACGCGACCCTGGCCATCCTCGACATCGCCGACACGATCCTGACGGTCCTCACGCTCGAGATCACGAGCATCAAGAACCTCCGGCTCTTCCTGGAGGTGGCCGACCAGCTGGGCTACCCGGGGGACAAGGTGCAGCTGGTCCTCAACCGCGCCGACTCCGCCCTGGGGATCCGGGTCGCGGACGTGGAGCACTCGATCGGCCGCAAGGTGGATCACACGGTCGTCAGCGACGGCCGGAGTGTTGTGTATGCGCTCAACCGGGGAGTACCGTTCTTCCTGAGCAATCGCGAGGCGCAGGTCTCGCAGGACATCCTTCGCCTGGCCCGGTCGCTGACCGGGGAACCGGAGAAGGCACGCGATGGGGCCCGCAGGCAGGCTCCGCGAAAGTCGCTGTTCGCATGGCGCTAGGAACGCCGGATCTCGTCCCCTCGGGGGCTGAAGGGGTGGTTGGACAATGTCCCTGCTGAAGCGAATCGAGAGCGCGCGGCCCGGCGGACCGGGACCCGTCACGCCGACCGCACCCGCCGGCCCGCCCTCGGGCGGGCAGGGTGGCGGACAGCCCGCACCGCCGCCTCTGGCCGCGCCCAGCAGCCAGCGCCTCATGTCGTCGGCGCCCGTCCGAGAATCGTTCCGCGACGTCAAGTTCCGGATCCAGTCGCGCGTCATCCAGGACCTGGACCCCAAGCTCGACCTCTCCAACCAGGTCGAGGTGCGCCGCCAGATCGAGGAGATCTTCGGCAAGGTCATCGACGAGGAGGGCCTTGCCCTCACCCGCGCCGAGCGGGTCCGGATGCTGGAGCAGATCACCGACGAGATCATCGGCCTGGGGCCGCTGGAGCCGCTCCTGCGCGACGAGACGATCACCGAGGTGATGGTCAACGGCCCGCGGCAGGTCTACATCGAGCGCTCCGGCAAGCTGGAGCTGACGAACGTCGTCTTCCAGAACGACGACCACGTCATGCGGATCATCGACCGGATCATCGCCCCGATCGGCCGCCGGGTCGACGAGTCGAGCCCGATGGTCGACGCGCGGCTGACGGACGGCTCGCGCGTCAACGCGATCATCCCGCCGCTCTCCCTGGTGGGCCCGGTGGTCACGATCCGGAAGTTCGCGGCATCGCCGTTCACGGTGGACGACCTGATCCGGTTCGGGACGGCGACCCCGGACATGTTCGATTTCCTCAAGGCCTGCGTGGAGGCTCGCCTCAACATCTTCGTCTCCGGCGGAACCGGCTCCGGCAAGACCACGACCCTCAACGTGCTCTCCTCGTTCATCCCGAACGACGAGCGGATCATCACGATCGAGGACGCGGCCGAGTTGCAGCTCCGCCAGGAGCACGTGGTCACGCTGGAGTCCCGCCCGCCGAACATCGAGGGCAAGGGCCAGATCCCGATCCGCGAGCTGGTCCGCAACGCCCTCCGGATGCGGCCCGACCGGATCATCGTGGGAGAGTGCCGTTCCGGCGAGGCGCTGGACATGCTCCAGGCCATGAACACGGGCCACGACGGCTCGATGTCCACCGGCCACGCGAACAGCCCGCGCGACATGCTCTCGCGGCTCGAGACGATGGTCCTGATGGCCGGCGTGGACCTTCCGCTCCGCGCGATCCGCGAGCAGGTCTCGTCTGCCGTGGACCTGATCGTCCACCAGGCCCGCCTCAAGGACGGCACCCGCCGCATCACGAACATCACCGAGGTCCAGGGCATGGAAGGTGACGTGATCGTGATGCAAGACGTGTTCGTCTTCGAGCAGACCGGGATCGTCGAGGGCAAGATCCAGGGCCGGCTCAAGCCCACGGGCATCCGCCCGAAGTTCGTCGAGAAGTTCGAGGTGCAGGGGATCCACCTGCCGCCCGGGCTCTTCGGCTTCGTCTTCTAGGTCGAAGCCCGGGAGGCTCCATCATGCCGCCTACCATCCTCGTCGCCGGCGTGGCGGCGCTCGCGATCCTCTTCATCGCCCTCGGCATCGCCACGTCCGGTCGCGGGGGCGGCGTGACCGCGCGCCTCGAGCGCTACGCGTCCGGGCGCCAGGAGCAGGCCAAGCCCGCCTCCACCGGCCAGGGCCCGATCAGCGACATGCTGGCGCAGTCGACCTCGATCGCGGCGCTCAACCGGATCGTCGAGCAGCGCGACTTCGGGGCGAACATTTCCCGGGAGCTCGCCCGCGCCGACCTCAAGCTCAAGGTCAGCGAGTATCTCCTGATCTGGGCCGGCGCAATCGTCGGGATCCCGGCCTTCATGTTCATCTTCGGCTTCTTCATGCCGGCCCTGCAGAACCCCATCGCGCTGCTGGTTGGCGCCGTGATCGGCTTCTTCCTGCCCCGCTCCTACGTCAAGCGACGCCAGGGCGGGCGGCTCAACAAGTTCAACAAGCAGCTGCCGGATACGATCACGCTCCTCGCGAACGCGCTCCGGGCGGGGTCGTCGTTCCTCCAGGCCATCGAGCTGGTGGTCCGCGAGTCGCGGCCGCCCATCTCCACGGAGTTCCAGCGTGTCATCCGTGAGGTCAACCTGGGCCTCCCGTTCGAGAAGGCGCTGGAGAACATGGTCCGGCGCGTCAAGTCGGAGGACCTGGACCTGATGGCGACGGCGATCTCCATCCAGTACCAGGTGGGTGGCAACCTGGCCGAGATCCTCGACTCGATCGCGTACACGATCCGCGAGCGGGTGCGGATCAAGGGCGAGATCCGCACGCTCACCGCGCAGCAGCGGATCTCCGGCTATGTCGTCGCGTTTCTGCCGATCGGCCTGGTCGGCGCCCTGTTCGTCCTGGCGCCGACCTTCATGACGCCGATGTTCGACCCGGCCGTCAGCATTGCTGGGATTCCGACGGGAATCGTCCTGATGGCGATCGGCGGGACCATGATGTTCATCGGCTTCATGATCATCCGCAAGATCGTGGACATCGAGGTCTAGCCATGGGCACCCTGCTCCCAATTGTCATCGCCGCAGCTGCGGCATTCGCGATCCTCCTCATCGCCCTTGGACTGGCCGGCGGTTCGTCCGTCGATCCCGTGCAGGCCCGGCTGACCCAGCTGGGGACCATGCAGGCGAAGAATCTCGAGGAGATCGAGCTTCAGCAGCCGTTCCTCGACCGCACCTTCCGGCCGCTGGCCAACCGCCTGTCGGGTGGCGTCTCCCGCTTCACGTCGGCGTCGTTCTCGCAGACAACGGAGAAACGCCTCGCGATGGCCGGCAACCCGGGCGAGCTGCGGGTGGCCGACTGGCTGGGGATCAAGGCCGTGTCGTCGATCGTCTTCGCGATCGTCTTCTTCCTTCTCTTCGTCTTCCTGTTGGTGACCGGCCCCGTGGTCGGGCTGTTCGGGGGCGTCGTCGGTATCGTGTTCGGCTACATCGCCCCCGAGTTCTGGCTGGGTCGCCGCGTGCGCGGACGCCAGCACGCGATCATCCTCCAGATCCCCGACGCGCTGGACCTGCTGACGATCAGCGTGCGGGCAGGCCTCGGGTTCGATGCCGCTCTTGCCAAGGTGGTCGAGAAGATGAACGGCCCGTTGACGGACGAGTTCCGGCGTGCGCTCGCCGAGGTCCGGATGGGCAAGGCACGCCGCGACGCGCTGCGCGACATCGTCGCGCGTACCGAGGTGGGTCCGCTCACGAACTTCATCGGCGCGATCATCCAGGCCGAGCAGCTGGGCGTCTCGATCAGTAAGGTGCTCCAGGTCCAGTCCGAGCAGATGCGCATCGAGCGGCGCCAGCGCGCCGAGGAGATGGCGGCCAAGGCGCCGATCAAGATGCTCTTCCCGCTTGTCGGCTGCATCTTCCCGTCTCTCTTTGTGGTCATCCTGGGTCCGGCGATTATCCTGATCATCAAGAACCTCGGCGGTGCGAGTACCGGCTTCTAGCGCCACGCTCGGCTTCGACGCCCACCCGACCCATCCGCCGGAGGATGCGTCCCCTGTGCGCGCCTTCAACCTGACGCGCGGCACCGAGCTCGCCGGCGGGGTCGAGATCGCCGATTCGTTTGGGTCGCGCTTCCGCGGCCTGATGGGCCGGCCGTCGCTGCCCCCGGGCAGCGGGCTCTGGCTCACCGGTACGTCGAACATCCACATGTTCTTCATGCGCTTCCCGATCGACGCGGTCTTCCTGGACCGTCCGGCCTCGGACGGGACCCGCCGCGTGGTGGCCGTGCACCCCGACCTGCGACCGTGGATCGGGGTCGTTCTCTACGCCCGCGGCGCAGACGGCTGCCTGGAGCTGCCCGCCGGGACCGCGGCCGCCACGGGCACGCGGCCGGGGGACGTGGTGCTGCTGGAGTCCGTGGGGTAGGACGCGGGCGGGGCCGCGGCGGTGGGGCGTGGGGCCGGGGCCGTGGGGCGGCGGCGGGGCCGCGGGATCTGCCTTCCCGGCCGCGCCAGCACTCCGGGTGCTGATAAGCGACCTGGGACGCCCTTCCCGCACTCGGCAGCACTACCGGTGCTGGTAAGCGCCCATCGCGACGCCCGCGCGGGCCTCAGGCGCGCCATGCGTTCCCGATTCGTGCTCAGGGCTCCCGGGCGAAGGCCGCGACTCGCCGTCGAACCCGGTGCGGACCGACATACCAGCACCACCACTACTACCACGCGAAATCCGGACGAAGCGGAGTCCGCCAGACGGCCTCCCGAGGCCCGCCGAGCCAGTCGCAGGTTCGATGATCGACTCGGCAAGGCGGGATCGGGCACGGGCAGCCGTCGCCCATGCCGCCCGACCGCGCGAATGAACTCGCCGTGCATGCGCCGATACGCGCGCGGTGAGCGCCCGACGTCACCATCGCAGGAAATGCTCACGTCCAAGTTCCTGTTCGCCTCCCCATCCCGGGTCGCCGCGCGCCTCCTCGACGCGGCATTCCCGGCGGTCTGCGCCGGCTGCGGCGTGGAGGGCGCTCCCATCTGCGCGGAATGCCTGCCCGCGCTCGATGCTCGGCGGGGAACGCCGCCGGGCGTGCCGCTCGGGCTGCCGTCGACCGTGCCGTTGCCACTGCTCCAGCTGGAGTGGTGCGCGCCGTTTTCGGGCGTCGTGCGGAATGCGCTCCATGCGCTCAAGTACGCGGGTGAGCGGCGGCTGGCGGAGCCGCTCGGTTCTGCGATCGCGGCTCGCTGGGCCGAGGCGGGGGCGGGCGGCGAGATGCTGGTCCCGGTCCCGATCCACGAGGAGCGTCGGCGCCGGCGCGGCTACGACCAGGCGGTCCTGCTCGCCGACGCGGCCGCGGCGCATCTCCGGCTCTCGGCCGTCGTGGCGCTGGCGCGTGATCGCGCGACCCGACCGCAGTTCGAGCTCGGGCGCGAGCGCCGGGCCGAGAACGTTGCGGACGCCTTTCGCGTGCAGGACGCGTCGCGGCGGGTCGTGGCGGGACGCTGGGTCGTGCTCATTGACGACGTGGCCACGACCGGCGCGACGCTCGTCGCGTGCGCGAACGCGCTCCTCGCGGCAGGCGCGTCGGGTGTCTCCGCGTGCACGGTGGCGCGCGAGGCGTGACCCGCCGATCGGGCCGCCGATTCAGCCCTGCCGATCGAGCCGCGGGGGGTCGGGACTATACTCGGGCCACGCCTGCTGGTCGCTCGCGTCGCTCCTCGCGTCGCGGGCGCCGCCACCCTGGAGGTCACCCGTGAGGACGATCGTCAAGGGCAAGAACCTCGACGTCCCGGATGCCGTGCGGCAGTACGCCGAGCGGAAGATGCGACGCCTGGAGCGCTTCCTCGATGACCGGACGGACGCGATTCTCGAGATCTCAGTCGAGCATCACCGGAGCACCGACGACTCGCGGATCGCAGAGGTGACCCTGGTCATCGATGGCCAGCCGCTGCGCGGTCGGGCTGACGCAGTGACGTACGAAGCGGCCATCGACGATGTCGTGGACAAGGTGGAACGGCGCGCCGTGGATCACCGCGAGAAGCCGCGCGTCCGGGCCCGCGGGCCCGAGGAGAAGGAGATTCTGGCGAAGATCGCGGACGGGACCGCCGACGTCGAGCGTGAGCGCCGCGTGGTCAAGTCGAAGCGCTTTGCGATCCAGCCGATGTTCGAGGAGGACGCGATCGCCGAGATGGAGTCGCTCGGGCACGCCTTCTTCGTCTTCGTGAACGCGGAGAACGAGCGGGTGAACGTGCTGTACCGGCGCCGCGACGGCGACTTCGGACTGATCGAACCGATCGTCGCCGGCGACTACACGTCGAGCAAGGCGCCCCGGGCCCGCTGAGGCGCCCAGGGCCAGACCGGGCCGCGAGTGACCAGAGGACGGAGATCGCACTGAACAACGTGTCGGTGTCCGAAAACGTCGGCGTTAACCGGCTGCTCTCTTGGACCTCCCCTCTGCCGTTGGCACGCTACGCGAAGCCGCGAGCCGCACCCTTGGTTCTTCCCCCCGGTGGACGATCAACCCTTATGTGAGTACTTGACTATCCATGTGAATAGCATAGTATCCACTCATGGATGTCTCCCATCCGCTCCGGGGGGTCATTCCTACCCTTGACGCCCCCGTTATCGAGACGCTCGCAGGAACCTCCCGGCCGCTGAGCGGCCGGGAGGTTAACCGGCTTGCCGGCGTCGGGAGCACGCGTGGCGTGCGACTGGTCCTGCGTCGCCTGGTCGCCCAGGGGATCGTCCTTGCCGACGAGCGAAGCAACGCAGTGTTCTACCGGGCAAACCGTGACCACCTGGCGTGGCCCGCCCTGGAAAGCATGGTTCGGCTTCGGGTCGCGCTCCAGGCTCGGCTCAGCATGGAGATCACCGCCTGGCCGATCGCGGCCCTGCATGCCTCGATATTCGGAAGCGCCGCGCGCGGCGATGGTGACAGCTCGAGCGATATCGATCTGCTGTTGATCAGGCCCGACGAGATCGACTTCGCCGAAAGGTGGGACGAGCAGGTCGACCGCCTTCGGGACGGCGTTCCCAGGTGGACGGGTAACCGCTGCCATGCATTCGACATCGGGCGCAGCCGCCTGCTGGAACATGTCGCAGCCCACGACCCGCTCGTTGACGCCTGGCTCGATGACGGTGTTCACCTCGCCGGCTCAAACCTTCGTAGCCTCCTTGCATCGTCTTCGACGGAGGTCAGGACACCGTGAGCCCTCGAATGCGCGGACGCTCAGCGCCCTGCAACCTCGATGACGCCCGCATCCGTCTTCGGCATGCCGACTCCTTCCTGTTCGTCGCGGACCTGGTGCGCGAGCAGGCTGACGATCCACTCCTCGCACTGTCCAGTGTCGCGGCATCACTCGCGGTGCTCGCCGGGATCGCTGCGTCTGATGCGGCATGCTGCGCGGCATTGAAACAGCGGGCACGTGGGCAGGACCACGAGGAGGCGGTGGCATTGCTTCAACTGGTCAACCCTGGCGGAGACCAGTTGGCCCGCGACCTGAGACGTCTGCTCGGCCTGAAGGGCAATGCGCAGTATGGAATGTTGATCCTCCCGGGGGACGAGGCCGAATCGGCGGTCACATGGGCGCGTCGCCTGGTCGCGGGTGCTCGTCAGATCGTCGCGGCCGCGCCATGACGTCTGGCTCGTTGCCGTCGGCCGAGCCCCGCCCCGCGCTGCCCGGCGGTCGGCGGTTGGGGGCGCACCTGCCGCTCGGGCCGGGGATGGTGCGGGCTGCGGAGCGCGCCGGCGCGATCGGTGCCGACAGCCTCCAGCTCTTCGCCGACAACCCGACCGCGTGGCGCCGACGGGACGGCCTCCCGGACGAGCTGCCGGCGTTCCGGTCGAAGGTCGCGGAGCTGGGTCTCGGGCCGCTCGCCATCCATGCCGCGTACCTCGTGAACCTGGCAGGGCCGGACCCGGACCTCTTCGAGCGCTCGATCGGCGTCCTGTCGCGGGAGCTCGCGGTGGCACCGGCGTACGGGGCCCGGTTCGTCAACGTGCACGTTGGCTCGCACCGTGGCGCGGGCGTCGATGCCGGGATCCAGCGGCTCGCGGACGGCGTCGCCCGCGTCCTGGCCGACACGACCGCGGGCCCCGACGCCGCCACGCTGGTCCTCGAGAACTCGGCGGGGAGCGGCGACGGACTGGGCACGACCGTGGACGAGCTCGCCCGGATCCTCGACGCGATCGGGGCGCGGGGCGTCGCGACCGCCCGGGTCGGGCTCTGCCTCGACACGGCCCACCTCTGGGGCGCGGGGGTCGCGATCGGGACTGGCGAGGACGTCGATGCGCTCGTGGAGGCGTTTGCGACCCGGATCGGCCTCCAGCGGCTCGCGATGGTCCACCTCAACGACTCCAGGGTGGGGTTTGCGTCGCGCGGGGATCGGCACCAGCACCTTGCCGCCGGCGAGATCGGTGGCGACGGGCTGGCCCGGATCCTGACCCACCCCGCGCTGGCCCACGTCGCGTTCTACCTCGAGACGCCCGGGATGGACGATGGCTACGACGCGGTCAACATCGAGCGGGCGCGGGACCTCGCGGCCGGGGTGCGGCCGCCGGCACTGCCGCCGGAAGCGCTGGAGATGCGCGGCAGCCGCGCCCGCTCGGCCGGGCCCGCGTGACCGGGACGCACGGCTACCCTGCGCCCGCGTCGGTGACGCAATGCGGCGACCGCGCCCGCTCGGCCGGGCCGGCGTGATCGGAACGCACGCCTTGAGCCGCGTGACACGCCTCGGGGCGCGGACACGTGATCTCGCCGTCCTCGCGGGCGTCGTTCTCATCGCCGCGCTCCTGCGGCTGCCGGGTCTCGCTGAGCGCGGCGGGTGGGACTCCGACCAGGGCGTGGACATGGCGACGCTCCAGGCGTTCGTCACCCATGGCGTCGTGCCGCTCCTGGGTCCGCAGACGTCGATCGGCAACGTCCATCACGGGGCGCTCTACTACTACCTGCTCTCCCCGGCCGCGATCCCGGGCGGCGGCACGGACCCGACCGCCGTGGTGCTCTGGATCGCGCTGGCCGGGATCGTTGCGGTCGGCGTCGCCTGGTGGGTCGGCCGCGCGATGGGCGGCCCCGTGGCCGGGCTGGTCGCGGGCCTGCTCGCCGCCACCTCGGCCACGGCGGTCGGCGGCTCGACCTTCATCTGGAACCCGAACCTCCTGCCACTCGCGGCCGCGCTGGCGATCGCCTTCGGGTGGCGTGCCTGGACCTCGCACGACGCGCGCTGGTGGCTGGCCGCGGGCGCCGCCCAGGCGGTGGTCCAGCAGGCCCACCTCCTCGGAATCGTGGCGCTCCCGGCGCTCATGGCCCTGTGGCTGGATGACCTTCGACGCGCGCCGGATCGCCGGGGATCGATCGTCCGCTGGGGACTCGCGGCCGGGGTCGTGATCGCGCTCGGCTATCTCCCGCTCCTGGTGCACGAAGTGGGATCAGGGTTCGATCAGACGCGGGCGGCGCTCGACTACCTGCGTGCCGGCGGCGACGCGTCGGGACCCGGCTTCGCCTTCCGGCTCTTCTTCGTGCCGCTGCGGGTCGCCGCCTGGCCGCTCGTCGGCCTGGTGACCGATGCCCCGGCAGTCGCAGTGATCGCCGTGGTCGGGGCCGTCGCGCTCGTGGGATGGCGGGTCATGGCATCACGCGGCGAGGAGGCAACCGCGACGCGCTGGCTGGCGGGCTGGGTCGTCTCCTCGACTCTCCTGCTGACGCTCTTCATCTCGTCGCTGGCGACCGTGACGCCGCTCCCGGTGGACCATTACCACGCCTTCGTGGATCCCGCGGTGATCGTCTTGGTTGCCCTCGGCGCGGCGGCGCTCTGGAAGCGTGACCAGGTCGGGCGCGGCCTCGCGGTCGTCGGCGTGACGGCGCTCGTCGCGTGGAACCTGGGCACGCAGCCTCCGGCCGTGGCGGCGAACGGAGACTGGCCCGCGGCGCGGGCGGCCGCTGCCCGGCTGGAGCCGGAGCTCCGGGACGTCCCGACCGCGCTCCTGGACGTGCCGCCGTTCAAGCCTGTCACGGCGTACTCGTACCCGCTCGGGTTGCTGGGCATCACGCCGGTGGACGTGTCGGCCGCACGCCGTGTGGTCGTCATCTGCGACGACCTGTTCGAGCACGTCGTGGGCGCTGCATGCCGGGGCCCGGCGGAGGCCGCTGCGCTGGATCGAGCGGGCGTCGTCGGGCCGGTGCTCCTGGATCGCTTCGAGCCCGCTCCCGGCCGAACGATCTCGGTCTACGAGCGCGCCGCCCGGTAGCCCCGCGAAGCGGAGGGACCCACCGGCGGCGAGACTCTCCGGCTCAGCGGGTCGACGGCCGCCGGGTCAGGATGCTCGACGGTCGAGCGGCCAGGATCCCGCGGTCGGGCACCGACGATCCGCCGACGACGGAGGCGAGCGCGGTCACGCCCTGGCGGGCCGGGTTCGGCGGGTAGAGGGGTCGGGTCGATGTCGGCGCCACGGGACGCGCGTACCGGCGCATGCGGACGGCCAGGTAGTACTCCATGACCTGCCGGACCTGCGCCTCGCCGAGCGCCTCGTCGGCGCGGAGGGCGTACTCGATGCGGGCCGTCGGGTTCATCGTCGTGCCGCCGGAGACGAGTCCGAGGTACTGCGGGGCGTCCGCATCGTCGTGGATCTCGCGGAGGCCGCGGGCGAGCGCGGTCGCGGTCCCGAGCGAGGGCGTCCGATCGCCTCGCACGAGGCGCGAGATCGTCGAATGGTCCACGCCCGACGCCTGCGCAAGCTGGCGCTGGGACATCTTCTTTGCCTTGAGCTGGGCTCGAAGCCACTCGTTAAAGGGTCGACCGATCTGCGTGGTCATGTTCGGCTGAGCGCTCCCTGGTCACGCGGGGGAACCGCGTCGTGGTCACTATCGGAAGTGGCGCGGCGCGGAACCATGACCCGTTGGTACTCCCGGGGCACGCCGGTCGGCATGAATCAGGTTCGGGCGACGATCTCCTCGCCGACGTGCCCGCCGCCCCGGCGCAGCGGCGAGATGGCGTAGAAGATCCCCCCGAGCACGATGATCGAGAAGACGCTGATCGTCCGGTCCACCAGCGCGATCGTCGTCGCCTGTGTCAGCGGGATGCCGTACGCGGCGGTCAGCACGCCGACGACGCCGAGCTCCACGATCCCCAGGCCGGCCGGGCTGAGCGGGACCGCGGTGAGGAGCGAGCCGATCAGGGCCACGAAGAACGCCCCGGAGATGCCCAGCGCGACGCCATGGAAGCCGAGCGCCTGGACGACGAAGTAGAGCCGCATGGCCTCGGTCGCCCAGATGAGCCCGGTCACCACCACGAGGCCCGGCAGCGCCCGGATTCCGACGGCTCCGAAGACGCCCTCCTCGAACCGGTCGTAGAGGCCCAGGAGTCGCTCGCGGCGCGGGATCGGCAGCCGGACCAGGATCCGCCGCCCGAAGTTGCGCAGCGTCAGGAGCAGCAGGGCCAGGATCACCACGACCCCGACGCCGATCGCGAAGACCACCTGGATCGATGGCGGCAGCCCGTTCCGGAAGCTCCAGAAGCCGGCCGCCAGGCCCAGGATCGCGATTGCGAAAAGGTCGAGGATCCGCTCGATGAAGACCGTTCCGAAGGTGCGCGAGAGCGATGCGGTGCTGTTGATCTTGAGGAGGTAGGCGCGGTAGACGTCGCCGAGCTTCGCGGGCACGAGGCAGTTCACCAGCCACGAGAGGAAGAGGATGCGGGTGGCGTCCATCGCACCCAGCCGGAAGCTCGCTCCCCGGAGGAGGAGCACCCAGCGAACGCCCCGCAGCGGGAAGCCGGCATAGAAGACGAGGAACGCTGCCAGGAGGAGGACCGGGTTCGCCGCTCGAACCGCGGCGACCAGCTCCTCCACGTTCACGTTCAGCGCGACGCGAAAGACGAGCACCAGCAGGATCAGCGGGGCGACGAGGCTCAGGATCGTCCGGGGCTGGCGCAGGCGGCGGCCGAGCGAGAGCTGGTCGGCCCCGGTCTCGGCGGCGCCGGTGGCGTCGGCGGATGCGGCGTCGGCGGCGGAGGCGGCGTGGGCGGCGGTGGGGGCGCCGGTCTCCGCGACCACGGCTCCGGGGGCGGCCCCGGAGGCGGAGGCGGGCCCAGCCTCGTCGGCATCGCCCGGCTCGTCCGCGTTGCGCGGGTCGGTCGGAGGAGCGGTCGTCATCACCGCTCGCCGGTCGGGGCGCGCGGCGCGCGGCCGTTTCCCCGGGCGCGCTGGACCAGCTTCGCGAACGGCGTCAGGCTGCGCGCGAAGTACGTGGCGTGGCCGGGCTGGACCTCCGCGGTCGCCAGCGCCTCGAGGAGCCCGGACGGCGTCGACGGGGTGCCGACGACACGGGTGGAAGCGACCCCGACCTCGAGGAGCGAGTGGGCATCCGAGACTGCCACCCCGGGGAGGCCCGAGCGCAGCGCGAACGCCTGTGCGCGCTCGTTGCCTTCGCTGAAGACGACCCGCGCGTTGTACGCCTCGACCCAGTCCACGAGCGCGGCGAGGGCGTCGAGCTCGTCGGCGACGTTCGCCATCGAGCTGCGGTGCCTGTCGAACGGATGCGGGATGCCGACCAGGCCGCCCTGCTCGCGAACGAGCGCAATCGTCTCGGCCGGCGGCAGGCCGGAAGGAATCGCGGACTCCAGGAAGAGGCAGATCAGGTCGCCCGACGCGGTCCTGACCTCCTCCCCGACGATCACGATCAGGCCGTCTGGTGCGCCGTCGCGCGCCCGGAGCGCGCCGTCGATCCGGTCATGGTCGGTGATCGCAAGGTGCGTGATCCCCCGCCGCTCGGCCGCGCGCGTCACCTTGACGGGATCCGAGAGGCAATCGAACGATGCGTTCGTGTGACAGTGAAGGTCGAGGAACGCGACGGACTCTGGGGCTGCTCGGTCTGCCGCCCCGTGGGGATCCCCCGCCTCGCGTGTATCCACGAATGCGGTCAGATCTGCTGGACGAGCGACTTCTTGAAGAAGTCGAAGTGCTCCAGGGCAAGGCCCGTTCCGAGCGCGACGCAGTTGAGCGCGTTCTCGGCGACGTGGCAGGGCACGCCCGTCACCTGCGTCAGGAGCCGGTCGATGTTGCGGAGGAGCGAGCCGCCGCCGGACATCACCATCCCCTTGTCGATGATGTCCGAGCTCAGCTCGGGCGGCGTCTGCTCGAGCACGCTGCGGACCGCCTGGACCAGCTGCTGGAGCGGGAGCTCGATCGCCTCCATGACCTCGGAGCTGGTGATCGGGATGGTCCGCGGCAGCCCGGCGATCAGGTCCCGCCCGCGGACCTCCATCTGGAGCTCGCGTTCGAGCGGCAGGGCCGTTCCGATCGCGATCTTGACCTCCTCCGCCGTCCGGTCGCCGACCATCAGGTTGTACTTCTTGCGGATGTACGTCGCGATCGACTCGTCGAAGCGGTTGCCGCCCACGCGGAGGCTGTTGCTCACGACGATCCCGCCGAGCGCGATCACCGCGATCTCGCTGGTCCCACCGCCGATGTCGATGATCATGTTCCCGGACGGTCCGCTGATCGGCACGTTCGCCCCGATCGCCGCGGCCAAGGGCTCCTCGATCAGGTACGCCTCGCGGGCGCCGGCCTTGAGCGCCGCATCGCGGACGGCCCGCTTCTCGACCGACGTGACGCCGGCCGGGACGCTGATCATCACCTCGGGCCGCGACAGCCCGAAGGAGCCCTTCCGGGCGCGCCCGATGAAGTAGCGGAGCATCGCCTCGGTGATGACGTAGTCGGCGATCACGCCGTCCTTCATCGGCCGGATGGCGGAGATGTTGCCGGGCGTCCGGCCGATCATCTCGCGGGCCTCTTCCCCCACCGCGACGATGCGGTTGTCGTCGGAGACCGCGACGACGGATGGCTCCTGGATGACGATGCCCTTGCCCTTGACGTAGACGATGACGTTGGCCGTGCCGAGGTCGATGCCGATCTTCATGGAGTTGGGGTGCTCACCGGTTCTGGGAGGCGCTCGATACGGGCGCCGAGGTCGTGGAACTTGCGGTCGATGTTCTCATAGCCGCGCTGCACGTGATGGGCGCCGTGGATGACGGACGTCCCGTCGGCGGCGAGCGCACCCAGGATGAGCGATGCGCCGGCCCGCAGGTCGGAGATCGAGACCTCGGCGCCGTGCAGCCGCGTGGGTCCCGTGATGGACGCGTGGCGCGAATCCGCGATCTCGACGCTTGCGCCCATCCGGCCCAGCTCCCCGAGCCACTCGAGACGGTCCTCGAAGATCGTCTCGTGGATGCGGCTGGTCCCCTCGCCGCGCGTGAGGAGCACGCTGACCGGCGACTGGAGGTCCGTCGCGAGGCCCGGGTACGGCGCAGTCTCCACGTCGCAGGCCTTGTACGCGCCCTCACCGGGCGGGATGCCGCGGACCTCGATCGAGTCGCGGCCGCAGGCGACGTTCACGCCCATCGCGGCGACCGTCTCGAGGAACGCGCCGAGATGCTCGCACGGCGCGCCTTCCAGCGTCACCTGCCCGCCGGCGACCGCGGCCGCGACCACGAACGTGCCTGCCTCGATCCGGTCCGGGATGACGTGGTGATCTGCGCCGCGTAGTCGTCGCTTCCCGTCCACGACGATCGCATCCGGCCCGACCCGCTCCACCGCCGCGCCCATCTTCTGGAGGAAGGCGATCAGGTCGTCCACCTCGGGCTCCTGCGCCGCGGGCCGGATCGTGGTCCGCCCGTCGGCAAGGGTGGCGGCCAGCATCGCATTCTCGGTCCCCATCACCGACACGAACGGGAACGTGACGTCCCCGCCGCGGAGCCGGCCGGGCGCCTTGGCGAAGTAGTAGCCGTTGCGGTACTCGATCTCGGCGCCCAGGGCGCGCATCGCGTCCACGTGCAGGTTGACCGGCCGCCGCCCGATCCGGTCGCCGCCCGGGTTGCTCATGATCACGCGGCCGAAGCGCGAGAGGAGTGGCCCGAGGAGGATGAAGCTGGCCCGCATCTTCGCGGCCGCCTCGAGCGGGACGAACAGCCAGTCCACGTCGCCCGACGCCACCTCGTAGACACCGGGCCCGGGGTGGTCGACCACGACGCCGAGGTCCATCAGCGTGGCGACCATGACGCGGACGTCCTCGATCTCGGGGACGTTCGTGAAGCGGCACCGCTCGCCGGTCAGGACCGAGGCCGCCAGCAGCTTGAGGGCGGCGTTCTTCGCGCCGCTGACCCGGACCGTGCCGGCCAGCGGACGGCCTCCCTCGATCCGGAAGACCTCGCGGGCCACCGGTTCGGGGGTGTACTCCCAGTGGAACGGGCGGGCGTCCGCCATGGCTGTTCCAGGCCGCCTCCGGCGCTACCCGCGCCGGTGCGGCCCCTCCCGGTGACGGCGCTCGGCAACCCGGATACGGACGAGGGCCGCCTCCAGCTGCGCCCTGGCCTGGTCGAGGTCGATCCGCTCGACGATCCCGGCCTCGAGGGCGCGCTCGGCGGCGTGGCGGGCTGCCTGCGCCCGCTCCAGGTCGATCTCGGATGCGAGGTCCGCGGTCTCCGCCATCACGACCACCTTGTCGGGGAGCACCTGCACGAACCCGCCGATGATGGCGAACGACTCCTCGACGCCGCCCTTGCGGACGCGCAGCTCGCCGGCCCCCAAAATCGAGATCAGCGGGGCGTGGTGCGGCAGCACGCCGAGCTCACCCTCGCTGCCGGGCAGCGCCACGAAGTCCACGTCGTCGGCGTAGGCGCGCTTCTCCGGGGTGACGATCTCCAGCCGGAACGGCATCGGCGATCCTCTATGCCTCCAGCTTCGCCGCGTTCGCGCGGACGTCGTCGAGCGTTCCCGCGAGGAAGAACGCCTGCTCGGGCAGCGTGTCGGCCTTGCCCTCCAGGACGTCCTTGAATGAGGTCACCGTCTGCTTGATCGGCACGTAGACGCCGGGTCGGCCGGTGAAGACCTCGCCGACGAAGAACGGCTGGCTCATGAAGCGCTCCAGCCGGCGCGCCCGGGCGACCGTCGCCTTGTCCTCCTCGGAGAGCTCGTCGATGCCGAGGATCGCGATGATGTCCTGGAGGTCGCGGAAGCGCTGGAGGACGCGCTGGACCTCGCGGGCCACGTCGTAATGCTCCTGCCCGACGACGTTCGGGTCGAGGACGCGCGACGTCGAGGTGAGCGGGTCCACGGCCGGGTAGATGCCCAGCTCCGTGATCCGGCGCTCCAGCCGGATCGTGGAGTCGAGGTGGGCAAACGTGGTGGCCGGGGCGGGGTCGGTGTAGTCGTCGGCGGGCACGAAGACCGCCTGGAGGCTCGTGATCGAGCCCTTCTTGGTCGACGTGATCCGCTCCTGGAGGCCAGCCATCTCGGTGGCCAGGTTCGGCTGGTAGCCGACCGCCGACGGCATCCGACCCAGGAGCGCCGACACCTCGGAGCCCGCCTGGGTGAAGCGGAAGATGTTGTCGATGAAGAGGAGAACGTCGCGGCCCTCCTCGTCGCGGAAGTACTCGGCCATCGTCAGCGCCGAGAGGCCCACGCGGAGGCGCGCGCCGGGCGGCTCGTTCATCTGGCCGAAGACGAACGCGGTCTTGGCCAGGACGCCCGACTCGGTCATCTCCTTGATCAGGTCGTTGCCCTCGCGCGATCGCTCGCCGACTCCCGCGAAGACGGAGACGCCGGCATGCTCCTGGGCGACGTTCCGGATCAGCTCCTGGATGATGACCGTCTTGCCGACGCCGGCGCCCCCGAAGATCCCGATCTTGCCGCCCTTCTTGAACGGGCAGATCAGGTCGATCACCTTGATCCCGGTCTCGAAGACCTCGACATCGGTGGTCTGCTCGTCGAACGGCGGGGCCGAGCGGTGGATCGGCAGGACCTTTGTGCGGTCGACCGGCTCCTTCCCGTCGATCGCGTTGCCCAGCACATCGAAGATCCGGCCCAGCGTCACCTCGCCCACCGGCACGGAGATCGGGGCGCCCGTGTCGCGGACCTCCGTCCCGCGGGCCAGGCCGTCGGTCGTGGTCATCGCCACGGCACGCACCCAGTTGTTGCCCAGGTGCTGCTGGACCTCGCAGACGAGCGGGTCGTGGTCCGGCCGCACGATCTCCACGGCGTTGTAGATCCGGGGCAGCTGGCCGGCCGGGAACTCGATGTCGACGACGGGTCCGGTGATCTGGATCACGCGGCCGGTCGCGGTGGGAGCGGCGGTCGCCATGGTGGGTGTCGTGCCTCCGTTTGCGCTAGCGCCCGGCCCGGGCGCCGGACGCGATCTCGATCATCTCGCGGGTGATGTTGGTCTGGCGGACCTTGTTGTAGGAGAGCGTGAGGTCCTCGATCAGCTCTTCCGCATTCTCCGTGGCGCTCTTCATCGCCACCATCTTGCTCGACATCTCCGACGCCGTGGTCTCCAAGATGGCCTGGTAGATGCGCGTCGCGACGTAGCGCGGGAGCAGCTGGCGGAGGACGGCCGCCGGGTTGGGCTCGAAGATGAACTGGTTGCCGGGAACCCCGTGGGCGTCGGGCCCGGGCCGGATCGGCAGGAGCGGCTCCGCGACCGGTCGCTGGACGAGCGTCGAGACGAACTTCGGGAAGACCAGGTCGATCTGGCCGAAGGTCCCCGCCAGGAAGTCGTCCGAGACCAGTCGCGCGAGCGGCGTCACGTCCGCGAAGCTCGGCTTGTCGCCGAAGCCGTGGAAGTGCGCCGCGATCGGGATCCCGGTCCGGCGGATCGCGTCGCGGCCCTTGCGCCCGACCGTGACGGCCGTCAGGCCTCCTTCGTGCTCGGCGGCCTCCTTGAGGGCGAAGCGAATCGTGTTCGTGTTGAGCGGGCCGGCCAGGCCGCGGTCCGTGGTGATGACCACGAGCAGGCGGGTGCCGCCGTCGGGACGCGCGAGGAGCGGGTGGTGTTCGTCGCCGAGGACAGCCGCGAGGTCCGCGAGGACCTCGTCCAGCTTCTCCGCGTAGGGCCGTGCGGCGAGCGTGGCGTCCTGGGCGCGGCGAAGCTTCGAGGCAGCCACGAACTGCATCGCCCGGGTGATCTGCTTGATGTTCTTGACGGCGCCGATGCGCCGTCGGATGTCGCGCTGGCTCGCCACTCGCCGCTCCTGCGCCCCGTCCGGCCGCTACGCGAGGAACGTGGTGCGATAGGCCGCGACCGCGTCGTCGAGACCTTTGGTGATCTCGTCGTCGAGGTCCTTCGTGCGGCCAAGCTTCTCGAGGACCTCGGGCTTCTCCGTCTCCAGGTACCGGTACAGGCCGGCCTCGAACTCCTTGACCCGCGGGGTCGGGATGTCGTCGAGCTGGCCCTTGGTGGCGACGTAGAGGATCGCGACCTGCTTCTCCACCGGGAGCGGCTGGTACTGGGGCTGCTTGACGATCTCGGAGAGCTTCTCGCCGCGGGTCAGCTGGTCCCGCGTGGCCTTGTCCAGGTCCGAGGCGAACTGGGCGAACGCGGCAAGGGCGCGGTACTGGGCCAGGTCCAGCTTGAGCGGCCCGGCCACCTTCTTCATCGCCTTCGTCTGGGCCGCGGAGCCGACGCGGGAGACCGAGATGCCGATGTTGAGCGCGGGTCGCTGGCCAGCGTTGAAGAGGTCGGTCTCCAGGAAGATCTGGCCGTCCGTGATGGAGATCACGTTCGTGGGGATGTAGGCGGAGACGTCGCCGGCCTGCGTCTCGACGATCGGGAGCGCGGTCAGCGAGCCGCCCCCGTTGTCGTCGTTGAGGCGCGCCGCGCGCTCCAGGAGGCGGCTGTGGAGGTAGAAGACGTCGCCCGGATACGCCTCGCGGCCGGGCGGCCGGCGAAGCAGCAGGGACATCTCGCGGTACGCCCAGGCGTGCTTGCTCAGGTCGTCGTAGACGCACAGGGCGTCCTTCACGAGCCCCTGCCCGGGGACCTCCACGCCGTTCTCCATGACCTCCTCGCCCATCGCCACGCCCGCGTACGGGGCGAGGTACTGGAGCGGGGCGGGATCCTCGGCGCCGGCGACGACCACGATCGTGTGGTCCATCGCGCCGTGCCGCTCGAGGATCGCCACCGTGGCGGCGACGGTGGAGAGCTTCTGGCCGATCGCCACGTAGATGCAGACGAGGCCCTGGCCCTTCTGGTTGATGATCGTGTCGATGGCAATGGCAGTCTTGCCGGTCTGGCGGTCGCCGATGATGAGCTCGCGCTGGCCGCGGCCGATCGGGATCAGCGCGTCGATCGCCTTGATGCCGGTCTGGACGGGCGTGTCGACGCCCTTGCGGGCGATGACGCCCGGGGCGATCCGCTCGGCCGGTCGGAGCTTCGTCGTCTCGATGGGGCCCTTGTCGTCGAGCGGGCGGCCCAGCGGGTCCACGACGCGCCCGAGCAGCGCCGCGCCAACCGGCACCTCCACGATCCGACCCGTCGTCTTGACGACGTCGCCCTCCTTGATCGCGGACGCGTTGCCGAGGATCACGGCGCCGACGGTCTCCTCGGCAAGGTTCAGGGCCATGCCCATGACGCCGGCGGGGAACTCCAGGAGCTCGGACGCGAGTGCGCCCTCGAGGCCGTAGATCGTGGCGATGCCGTCGCCGACCTCGACGACCGTCCCGACGTTGCGCGTCTCCGCGGTCGGGTCGAAGTTGTCGATGTTCGCCTTGATGATGCTGATGATCTCGTCGGATCGGATGGCCATTCGGTGCTCCGTTCAGGTGCGGGGGTCAGCGAGCTCCAGCGACGAGGCTTTCGCGGAGCCGCGCAAGCCGTCCCCGCACGCTGGCATCGATGAGTCGGTCGCCGACGCGGACGGTCAGGCCGCCGATCAGCCCGGGGTCCACCACCTCGTGGGTCTCGACGCGCGCGCCGGACGTGGCCGCGACGCGCTCGGCGACGGCCGCGAGCTCGCCGGGCTCGAGGGGTTGGGCGCTCGTCACGGTCGCAACCACGACGTTGTGCTCGCGGTCCACGAGTCGCTTGAGCTCGTCCGCGACGCGCGGCAGGATCGCGAGCCGGCCGCGCCGGGCGAGGAGCAGGACGAGGTTCCGGGTCGGTGCGCCGACGCGGTCACCGAGCAGGCCTGTGATGGTCGCGCGGCGGACCTCCCAGGCGATCGCCGGGTTGTCCACGACCGTGGCCGCCTCCTTCGCGCCGACGACCTCCGCGGCGAGGCGCAGGTCGACGAGCCACGCGTCGAGGGTCCCGTCACGGCGGGCGAGCTCGAGGGCGGCCTCCGCATAGCGGCGAGCGGCGGTCGTGGCGGTCGCCATCAGGCGGTGGGCCGGTCGGGTGCGGATTCGCCGGCCGCGTTGTCGGCCGCGTTGTCGGCCGCGGGCCTGCCGGCGGCGTTCGCTCCGGCAGCGTGCGCCCCCGCGGCGGGCGCCCCCGCGGCGGGCGCCCCCGCCGCAGCAGGCCTGCCGACGACGGATTCGGCGAGATACTCCTCGACCAGCCGCCGCTGCCGGTCGCTGCTCATCGTCTCGCCCACCACGCGGCCAGCGGCATCGAGGGCGAGCGTGGCAACCTCGGTCCGCAGGTCGGCGATGGCGCGCGTCTTCTCGGCCTCGATCTCCGCGGACGCGCGGACGCGCATCCGCTCCAGCTCCTCGCGCGTGGCCGCGACGTCCGCCGCGCGGCTCTCGTCCGCGAGCTTCTGGGCGCGGTCGAGGATCTCTCGAGCCTCGCGGCGCGCGTTGGTGAGCTCGGCCAGCGCGGCCGCCTCGCCCGCGGCGCGCTCGATCCGCGCCTGGTCGGCGTCGTGGATGCCCTGCTCGATCCGCGCGCGGCGGTCCTTCAGGGTGGCCGCGATCGGCTTGAGGACGACCAGGTAGAGCACGGCGAAGAAGACCAGGAAGTTGAGGGCGGCGACGATGATCCAGAACAGGTTGATGGTCAACCCGGGGGTCGCGGCCTCGGCCTGGAGGCGGACGACCTCGCGGGCCGCCTGGCCGGCGTCGACGAATGCCACGATGGGACTCCGGCTCGTCGCCTACTTGATGAAGATCGCGAGGAGGCCGACCACCACCGCGAGGACGCCGAGCCCTTCGGCGAACGCCGCGAGGATGATGGCAAGGCCGCGGATCTGCGATGCGGCGTCGGGATTCCGGCTGATCGCGCTGCTCGAAAGGCCCGCGAGGATGCCGATGCCGATGCCGGGGCCGATGACCCCGAGGGCCGCAAGGCCTGCGCCGAGATGCTCCATGAGTTACTCCCTCCTGCCTCCGGGGTCTCCCGGGGTCTGGTGACGGTGGATCAGGCCCCTGACGGGCTCGTGTGCATGGCGGGTGCGGTCATGTCCGCGGGAGCGTCGAGGATCTCCTCGGCGAGGTGGCCCTCCTCGTGTTCGTGACCTTCCGTGGCGATCAGGATGAACATCAGCGAGAGGACGCTGAAGATGAGCGCCTGGACCAGGTTCAGCAGGAACTCCAGCCCGTAGAGCGCGACCGGCAGGATGGCGACCGTGAGGCCGGTGACCACGCCGAGGGCGACCTCGCCCCCGTAGATATTGCCGAAGAGTCGCATCGACAGCGTGATGGGCTTGATGAACTCGAGGAGGAGCTCGATCAGCCCCACGAAGAGCGCGATGATGCCGGCGCCGACGCCGTTCCTGAACTCGTACAGCGGGAAGAACTTGCCGAGGTACCCGCCGACGCCCAGCGCGCGGAACCCCTCCACCTGGAAGACCGTGAAGCTGACGAGCGCCAGGCCGAGCGTCACGTTGACGTCGCTGGTCGGCGCGCGCAGCTCCTCGAGCTTGCCGACGGGCGAAACGAGGCCGATCCAGTTGCCGGCGACGATGAAGATGAAGAGCCCCGCGAACCACGGAACGTACGGCCGGGCACGATCGCCGCCCAGGGAGACCGCGAAATTCTCCAGCGATTCGTAGGCCAGCTCGGCCGCGTTCTGGAGGCGTCCGGGGATGACGTCCCGGCGGCGCGTCATCCCGATCGAGAGGCCGAGGACCAGCAGGATCACGATCCACATCGTGAAGATCGTGCTCGTGATGCTGGGCCAGAAGCCCACCACGAGCGGCCCGGTCGGCGTGGGGTTCGCCGCGTCCAGGTCCAGGATGACGTGCGGCGCCGGAAGCTCCAGGTTGCCGTTGATGAAGCAGACCGGGTAGGCACAGGTCGTGCCGGAGGCCTCGCCCTTCTCGGCCGGGGGAATGGCCAGGAACGCAAGGACGTCCAGCGCGAGGACGGCGAGCACGAGATAGCCGAGGGTGCGCCGCGTCAGGAACCGGCTCACCGTGCCGGCTCCGCGGGCGCCTCGTGCGGGTCCCTCCATCTGCCGCTGCTCGCCACGCTCTCTCCATGCACCGGGGGAAGGCCGACCGCCGCGCTCTCCCGGGTCAGTCCTCGAAGGTCGCCAGGAACCTGCTGATAAGCTGGTAGACCGCCCGGGCGCCCGCTCCGAGCCCGACGAAGAGCCCGACGAGGACGAAGATCGGCAGCGTTCGAAGCTGCTGGTCCACCCAGTATCCGCTCAGCACGCCCACCAGGACCGTCACGAGGAGCACGAGGCCGATCTCGGAGAACAGTGCGAAGTAGCCCCAGGCCCGTTCGGGCACGTTGATTCGGCTCCCTGGCGAAGCCGCGCGAGTATAGCAACGGGTGTGTCCGGGCGGCAAACCCCCATCCCGGGCGCCCCGGCGAGGGCGCCACCGCCCACCGCCCACCGCCCCGGCCCTGGGGCCCCCGGCCCTCAGCGTCGCGCGGCGCTCGGACGCCGGCCCGTGTCGGTCGGCTCCGCCCGCGCCGCCTTGAGGGCATCCGCGGATCCAGACGCGATGAACGTCTCGTCGCCGGCGAGGCGTCGGTCGTCCGGCGGATTCGCCGCGTAGCGGTCGCCCGCCTCGAGAATCGCGAGCACGAAGAGCCCGCGCTTGCGCAGCTCGCCGACGCTCACCCCTTCGAGTGGGCCGCCTGCCCGGGCGTGGAATTCCTCCAGGCTGAACGAGAGCTCGCCGTGCGAGAGAGCCGCGTCGAGGAAGTCCACCACGCGCGGCCGCACGGCGAGTTCTGCCAGCCGCCGGCCCGCCATCGTGTACGGGGAGACGACCCGGTCGGCCCCTGCGCGGGCCAGCTTCTCCTCGGCGGCCGGGGTGCTGGCGCGACCGACCACGAAGAGGCCCGGGTTGAGCGCGCGGGCCGAGAGGATCACGTAGACGTTTTGGGCGTCGGAATCGATCATCGCGACCAGGCCTTTCGCCCGCATGATCCCGCCGGCGCGAAGCACCGCATCGTCGGTCGCGTCGCCCTCCACGACCAGGTAGCCGTCGTCGCGGGCATGTTCGAGGGATTCCGGGTTGGCGTCGATGACCACGAACGGTTCGCCGTCGTGGACCAGCTCGCGCGCAACCGTGGACCCGACCCGGCCATAGCCGCACAGGATGAAGTGGTCCCGGAGCTCGTCCACCTCGCGAGTCATGCGTCGCCTCAGCCTCCGTCCGCTCGTCGCCCCGATCACCAGGTATTCGGTCACGAGGCCCACGCTGCCGAAGATCAGGATGACGCCGAAGCCGGTGACCAGCATGGTCCACAGGCGGCCCCCGTCGTCAAGCTCGCGGACCTCGCGAAACCCGGCCGTGGTCACGCTGATGACCGTCATGTAGAGGGCGTCCGAGAGGTCCCAGCCTTCGAGGAGCATGTAACCCGCGGTCCCGATGACCAGCGCCGCGGCAACGATCGCCAGCCACACCCGGAGGCCCGGAGCCTCGACAAGCGCGATGACGGCGTCGAGCGCCCACGACTCCTGCCGCGACCGCTTCACGGCTGCTCCTCACGACCGGCGCGTCCTGCCCGGGTGGGCCAGGCAGGCCAAGGGTAGCGCGCCTCCGGCGGCGCCGTCCCTCCAGGCCGCGCCGCGCGTCCTGCCGCCACGCCGCGCGCCCTGCCGCCGCGCCGATCTCCCAGGCTGCGCCGATTCCTCAGGCGGCGCCGTCCCCTCCGGCGGCGCGGCTCAGCACGTAGAGCCCCAGCCCGAAGATCACGAAGACGCCCAGGAACGCGTACAGCTGGCCGGTGCCGGACAGGAGCAGCGACAGCACGGCGAGCGCGATGCAGACCGCGTAGATGACGAGCACCGTCTGGCCGTGGGAGAGGCCCAAGTCGAGGAGCCGGTGGTGGATGTGGCCGCGATCCGGCGAGAACGGCGAGCGTCCCTCCGAGAGGCGCCGGACGATGATCCAGAACGTGTCGATGATCGGGACGCCCAGGACGAGGAGGGCGACGGCAACCTTGGCGCTCCCGAGGATGGCGAGGAGGGCCAGCACGTAGCCGATGACCATCACGCCGCTTGTCCCGAGGAAGATCGAAGCCGGGTGGAGGTTCCAGCGCAGGAAGCCCAGCAGCGCCCCCGCCAGCGCGAAGCAGAAGAGCGCGATGGCCGGCTGGTCGATCGGACCGGTCAGGCTGATGATCCCCAGCGTCAGCGCCGCGATCAGGGCCACGCCCGACGAGAGCCCGTCGAGCCCGTCGATGAAGTTGATGCTGTTGATCATCCCCAGGACCCAGAGCACGGCGAAGGCGGCCCCGAAGATCCCGCCAAGGCGGATGAAGCCCGGCCCGAACGGGTTGGCCAGCAGGGTCACGGTGATGCCGAGCCCGACCGCCAGGCCGGCGATCACGAGCTGCCCGGCGAGCTGCCAGCGGGCGCGCAGGTCGAACCAGTCGTCCAGGCTGCCGATGAGGGCCGCCAGCGCGGCGCCGCCGACGAGCGCGACGACCTCGCTCGCGACGGGTGCGTCCGAGGCCGGCCAGATCTCGAAGACCGAGTCGGCCACGAGGAGGCCGCCCGCCGTGATCACGAACGCGGCCGCGACCGCGATCCCGCCGCCGCGCGGGATCGGCGACGTGTTGACACGACGCTCCTCGGGCCGGTCGAGGACGTCGAACCGGTGAGCGATCCGGCGGACCACCGGGGTGAGGACGAGGGCAAGGATCGCGGCGGTGGCGAACGCAGCGAGGGCTGGTCCCGCGATGCCCTCGCTCACCGGGTCACGCTTCGGGCAGCCCCGGGACCGGGAAGCGCCCGCAGATGTCGCGCACCTCGGCGGCGATCTTCGCCTGCTCGGCGGGCTCGTCGCGGGAGGTCAGCGACGCGACGATGAGCCGGCCGACCTCGCGCATCTCCGCGGCGCCGAACCCGCGCGTCGTGATGGCCGGGGTCCCGATCCGGATCCCCGAGGCGATGTTGGGCGGGTTCGGATCGAAGGGGATGGCGTTCTTGTTGACGGTGATCCCGACGGTGTCGAGGAGGCGCTCCGCCTCCCGGCCGGTCACCCCGAACGGCGTCACGTCGACGCTCATCAGGTGGTTGTCCGTTCCGCCGGTGACGAGCCGGCCGCCGCGGGCGGCGATCTCCGCCGCGAGGGTGCGAGCGTTCTCCACGGTCCGGCGCTGGTCGGCACGGAACTCCGGCGTGTCGGCCAGTCGCAGCGCGACCGCCTTGGCCGCGATGACATGCATCAGCGGCCCACCCTGGGTGCCGGGGAAGACGGCCCGGTCCACCTGCCTGGCGAGTGCTTCGGTAGAGAAGATGAGGCCACCGCGCGGACCCCGCAGGGTCTTGTGCGTCGTGGTCGTGACGAGGTCCGCGTGCGGAAACGGCGACGGGTGGAGCCCGGCGGCGACGAGCCCGGCGATGTGCGCCATGTCCACGAGGAGGTAGGCGCCCACGCCGTGCGCGATCGCCGCGAAGCGCTCGAAGTCGAGAATCCGCGAGTACGCGCTGGCCCCGGCGATCACGAGCTTCGGCTGGACCTCGGCCGCCTGCCGTTCCAGCGCGTCGTAGTCGATCACGTTCGTCTCGGGATCCACGCCGTAGGCATGGACCTCGAACCACTTGCCGCTGACGTTGACCGGCGAGCCATGGGTCAGGTGGCCGCCGTGGGCCAGGTTCATGCCCAGGATCCGGTCGCCTGGCGAGAGCACGGCGAAGAACGCGGCGAAATTCGCCTGCGCGCCGGCATGCGGCTGGACGTTCACGTGGACCGCGCCGGGGAAGAGCGCGAGGGCGCGATCCTGCGCCAGGCGCTCGACGACGTCCACGTACTCGCAGCCGCCGTAGTAGCGCTTGCCCGGCAGGCCCTCCGCGTACTTGTTGGTGAGCCAGGAGCCCTGGGCCTCCATGACGGCGGCGAACGTGTAGTTCTCGCTCGCGATCAGCTCGATCTTCCAGCGCTGGCGGTCCGCCTCGCCGCGCAGCGCCGACCAGACCTCAGGGTCCAGCTCTGCGACCGTCGCCCACGCGGCTCGCGCGGCGTCCGTCACGCTCATCCCGACTCCTTCCCGCTCCCCCCGGCCGCCGCCCCACGAGCGTCGCTCGATCCGCCGAGCGCGACCCGCCAGGCCATCCGCGCCATTGTCGCCGAAGGACCCGCCACGCGTCCGGGAGCCGGCGAGCGGCGGTCCGCCGAGGCGGGTCCAATGCGCGACACCGGCATGCGTGGCACCGGCATGCGCGATGTGCTCACGGGACGGGTGCGGGGCGCGTCGGTGGCACGACCTGGGCGATCCTGGGCATCCCGGCGAGGTCATCCACAACATCGCACCTCCAGCCGGGCAGGAGGACGCCGACCGCACGGCCGATCCCGTCCGCCTGGTCCGCCCCGATCTCGAGGAGGGCCAGCCCGGCCGGGGCCAGTCTCGCGGGCAGGAGCTCGAGCAGGCGCCGGATCACGTCGAGGCCGTCCGGTCCCCCGTCGAGCGCGTCGCGAGGCTCGAAATGGACCGGCGCGGGAAGTCCGGCGAGGTCGCCCGTCCGGATGTAGGGCAGGTTCGCGCACACCAGGTCGAAGCGCCCGGGGACGCGGAGCAGGCCCGCCGCCGTGCCGTCCGCCGGCAGCAGGTCGGCCACCGCGACCCCGACATGATCGGCGACCCCATGCGCGACCGCGTTCTCGGCCGCGAGCGCCGCCGCCTCGGCCGAGCGGTCGGAGGCAATAGTCTCCACTTCGCGCGCCATGCCCCGGCGCCGCAGGGAGACCGCGATCGCGACCGCGATGGCACCGCTGCCGGTCCCGACGTCCGCGACGTGGACGCGCGGTGTTCCGGCGGGGCGCGGGGCGCGGCCCAGCACGTCGGCCAGCTCGGCGAGCGCGAGGTCCACCAGCAGCTCGGTCTCGGGGCGCGGCACGAGCGCGCGGGCGTCGACCGCGAGGGCGAGGCCGTGAAACTCCTTCATGCCGCGGATGTACGCCACCGGCTCGCCGGCGGCGCGCCGCTCGAGCGAGGCGCCGAACCGGGCCGCCGGACCGTCGCCCGCGAGGCCGGAAGGATGGGCCAGCACCCCGGTCCGATCGGTGCCGAGCGCATCCGCGAGGAGCAGCTCCGCGTCCAGCCGGGCGCTCGGCGAGCCGGACGCGCGGAGCCGGTCGGTGCCCGCGGCCAGCAGCTCGCCGACGGTCGTGGCCGGGCCCGTCGTCAGGATCCGCCTTCGCCATCGTCGGCCAGGGAGGCCAGACGCTCGGCCTGGTCGGTCGCGCTGAGCGCCTCCAGCAGCCGGTCGAGGTTCCCGTCGAGCACGCCGGGCAGGTTCGAGAGATCCATCCCGATTCGATGATCGGTCACCCGGTCCTGCGCGAAGTTGTAGGTCCGGATCTTGTCTGAGCGATCCCCGGCGCCGATCAGCGAGCGGCGCGTGAGAGAGTCCGCCTCCCGCTGCCGGGACTGCTCCCGGTCGAGGAGGCGGGCGCGCAGGATCGCCATCGCCTTGGCCTTGTTCTTGTGCTGGCTCCGTTCGTCCTGGATCTCCACGACCAGGCCGCTCGGCAGGTGGGTGATCCGGACCGCCGAGTCGGTCGTGTTGACGCCCTGGCCGCCGGGGCCCGACGAGCGCTTGACCTCGATCCGGAGGTCGCGGTCCTCGTCGATCGAGAGGTCGGCCTCCTCCGCCTCGGGCAGCACCACGACCGTCGCGGTCGAGGTGTGGATCCGGCCCGACGATTCGGTGGCGGGCACGCGCTGGACGCGGTGGGTCCCGCTCTCGAACTTGAGCCGGCTGAACGCGCCCTCGCCGAAGATCTCGACGACCGCTTCCTTGACGCCGCCGATGCCCGTCTCGTGGAGGCTCATGACCTCAGCACGGAGCCTGTGCCGGTCCGCGTAGCGGAGGTACATCCGAAGCAGGTCGCCGGCGAAGAGCGCGGCCTCGTCGCCGCCCGCGCCCGCCCGGATCTCCAGGATCACGTTCCGGTCGTCGTTGGGGTCGCGCGGCAGGAGGTGGACGGTCAGGCCCTCGAGCTCGGCTGCCTCGGCCGCCTGGAGCCGGTCGATCTCCTCGCGAGCCATGGCCTGCATCGCGTCGTCGTGCTCCGCGTCGCGCATCTCGCGGGCGCCGGCCAGCTCCGCGCGCAACGCCTCCAGGCGGCGGTACGACGAGACCACGGGCTCGAGCCGCGCGAGCTCCCGGCCGAGCCGCCGGAGCGCGTCCATGTCCGCGGACGCTTCGGGGGTCGAGAGCTCCGCCTGGACGTGCTCGTACTGGTCGACGAGCTCCCGAAGCTTCCGATCCAGGACCCCATCGGCCATCGGTCAGGCCCCAGTGGCCGGTCGCGCCTCGGCAGACAGGGCCAGCGGGCTGCGCCCGATTCGCCCGGAGCCCTCGGGCAGGGCCTCGCCGTCGGCGAGCAGGGCCTGCTCGAGGCTGACGATTGCGACTTCGAGCATGTCGTCGGTGGGCTGCTTGGTGGTGATCTTCTGGACCCAGATCCCGGGCTGGAAGAGCCAGCGGACGAGCCGGCTGGCACGGTGGCGCGCCCCGAACCGGAGCAGCTCGTAGCTGATCCCGGCGATCACCGGGATGAGCACGATCCGGCTGGCGACCATGATCGGGATCTCCTGGCGTCCGACCAGGCTGAAGACGACGATCGAGACGAGGATCACGACGACCAGGAACTCGGTTCCGCAGCGCGGATGGGCGGTCGGGTACTTGCGGATCGCCTCGACCGTCAGCGGGTCTCCCGCCTCGAGGGCGTGGATCGACATGTGCTCTGCGCCGTGGTATTGGAAGGTCCGCCGGACGTCCGACGTCCGCCCGATCAGCGAGAGGTAGCCGAGGAAGATCACCACCTGGATGACGCCCTCGACGGCGCGCTCCACGGGGCCGCTCTGGCCGCCGGCGATCGCCTTCGCGAGGAGGAGCGGCACGAAGAAGAAGAGACCGACTCCGAAGACCAGGGTCAGGCCGAGCATGAGCGCGACGGCGCCCTTCCCCAGTTCCGCACTGTCGGCGGCAGGCGCCGGGGGAGCCGGGGGAGCCGGCAGGACGACCGGCGAGGCGACAGGCGACATATCCGGCGAGACATCCGGGCCCAGCGCCTCGCGCGGATCGGCGACCACGGGAGGCAGCGGGACCGGCGCCGCTGCAGGCGCAAGGCCCTCGACCGCCGCGACGCCGGCGGATCGAACGAGCCATCGTGTCCCGACGACGAGCGTCTCGTAGAGGACGACGAGGCCGCGGACGAACGGGAGCCGCGCCCAACGCGTGGCGCGGAACCCGACTGCGAGCTTCTCGTCGGCCCACACGATGCGTCCGTCCGGGTGCCGCAGCGCCACGGCGACCACGTCGCGACCGCGCATCAGGACGCCCTCGATGAGGGCCTGGCCACCGTACGAGAAACGAGCCATGGGCAACGCTACCGGCCGGGAATCACGACGGCGGGCCGGGCGGCCCGCCGTGGCGTATGCGACCCAGCCGTCAGCGGCCCGTCGCGGCGCGCTCGAGGCGCTTCTGGAACCGCTCGACCTGGCCGGCCGTGTCCATGATCATCTGCTTGCCCGTGTAGAACGGATGGCAGTTGCCGCAGACGTCGACGCGAAGCTCGGGGCGGGTGGACCCGACGAGGAACTCGGTGCCGCAGGTGGCGCAGTGCACCTTCGAGGCGTGGTACTTGGGGTGGATGTTCGGCTTCATCGGGTCTCCGGGGGCGGTGTGGCTGGGATTCGTGCCGGGGTCAGGCGCCGGCGACGGCGGGCTCGGCCTCGACAGCCGGGGCTGCCTCGGTGACGGGCTCGACGCGGATGCGCTTCTTGTGTCGAGTCTGGTGCTCGAAGCGGACGCGACCCTCGACCGTCGCAAAGACGGTGTAGTCGCGACCAAGGCCGGTTCCGGTGCCGGCGATGAAGGTCATTCCCCGCTGGCGGACGATGATCGAGCCGGCGGGCACGAGCTGGCCGTCACCGACCTTCACGCCCAGTCGCTGGCCGACCGAGTCGCGGCCGTTCTTCGAGCTCGAGCCTGCTTTCTTGTGGGCCATCGATCAGTCTTCCTTCTTCGCGGCGCCGGGGCGCTTGGCTGCGGGCTTCGCCTTCGTCGCTGCGGGCTTCGCCTTCGCGGCTCCGGGCTTTGCCTTGTCCGCGGCGGGCGACGTGGCCTTCGGGGTCGGGGCGCGGGCCGGCTTCTTCGTCGCGTCGGCGGGGGCAGCGGCTGCCTCGGCCGCGGCAGCCTTGGAGGCCAGGCTCGCCGCGAGGGCCGCGTCGGCGGTTGCCTGCGTGGCAGCAGCCTCGGCGAGTCGCTGGCGCTCGGTCTTCCGAGCCTCCTCGGCGACCCGCTCGGTCTCTGCGGCGCTCTTGCCGTTGAGCATGACGTCCGTGACTCGCAGGATCGTCTGCTCCTGGCGATGGCCCTTCTTCACGCGGCGTCGGGCCTTCGGCTTGTATTTGAACGAGATCACCTTGTCGGCGCGGTCGGCCCGCAGGACCGTGGCGCTGACGACGGCCCCCTCGACGAGAGGTCGGCCGATCGCGGCCTCGTCCCCGTCCGCGACCAGCAGGACGCGGTCGAGGGTGATCTCCTGGCCGGGCTCGACGTCGAGGAGCTCGACCGCGAGCTCGGTTCCGACTTCGACGTGATACTGCTTCCCGCCGGTCTCGATGACTGCGTACATGGGTCTCCGGGTGGTGCTCGGCGGGCGCGACGTGCCGGCCTGTGGTGGGCGCAAACGGATCGCCCGGTGGACTCGGGCGCGAATGGGGAGTGTACGGCCGTCCGCCGCTCAGGTCAAACGGC
This sequence comes from Candidatus Limnocylindrales bacterium, assembly GCA_038214375.1. GTDB lineage: Bacteria > Chloroflexota > Limnocylindria > Limnocylindrales > CSP1-4 > CTSoil-043. The sequence continues at coordinate 25,155 of JBBQRX010000014.1, read as the reverse complement.
CGGCGACCGCCACGACCGCGCGATCGATGAGCCGTCGACCCGAGTTGGCGCCGGACCTCAGGCTCCGTCACCTCGGAGCACCAGCCGCTCGCGGGCGATCCCGAGCACGCGAATCTCGCCGCCGAGCGGTGGTGCCGGCGGGGCGCCGAGCGCCGCGATGACGTCCTCGGGTCGCCCCACCGCATCCGGGCGGTGGCGGAGGCGGACCCGCAGGTGGGCCGAGGGACTGTCGCTCGCCGCCGCGCCGGCGGGCGGGATGACAGCGGTTACCGAGATCGAGACGATGAGCGGCCGCAGGTCGAAGGCCTGGGTCTTCTTCTCGCGGCGCCGTTCGTGGGGCAGCTCCGCGGCCCCGAGGAGCGCCTCGGCCGCAACCCGGAGCTGCGGCACCGGGGCCCCGGCGATCTCGACCCGGTAGTCCGCCGCGATCAGCGCCGCCGGCACGGATGGCGCGCCGACCCAGACGTCGTGGAGATCGACGAGCTCGACCGAGGCGGGGAGCGCGGCCTGGACTCGCTCGCGCACGTCGACGAGCGAGAGTCGCACGGAGAGCATCACGTCGAGGATCTCGCGTTCCCCGAGGAAGCCCAGCGGGAGCTGCGCAGCCGGCACGACGCGGCCGCGCCCGGGCTCGCCGGCGAGTGGCAACCCGCCCCGCTCGAGCAGGGTCGCCCACGCACCTGCGCCGGCGGGGAGCTCGCCCGGCACGTGCACCGCCGGCAAGCGCAGCCAGAGTCGCCAGCGCTGGCGCGGCAGGTTCGGGGGCCGCGCGCCCGGCCGGGCGCTCGAGGGTCCGACCGCCGGCGGATTCGTTGGCGCGGCGCCGGGCAGTCCACCCGGCGGCGGCGCGGGCGCGCCGGGCATTCCACCCGACGTGCCCGTGGGTGGCCCGGGACGCCCACCCGGCGTTGGCGCGTCGGGCAGTCCACCCGACGGCGGCGCGGCCGGGTTCCCCTGGGTCACGGCCGGGGGCGCAATCTGGCCGGCGGGTGCCGTCGAACTGCGCGTCGATCCACGTCCTCGGGCGAATCGGTCGGGACTGCCGGGCAGCCCCCGTGGCGCGTCACCACTCGGCGCGCTGCTGGCGCATGGCGATGCTCTGGAGGATCCCGAGCCCGATCGCGATGCTGACGAGCGATGCGCCGCCGTGCGTGATGAACGGGAGCGGGATGCCGGTGATCGGCATCATGCCCAGCACCATCCCGACGTTGACCACGATCTGGAACAGGATCATCGAGGCGACCCCCGCCCCGAACATCAGCCCGAACGGGTCGCGCGAGCGCCAGGCGATGGTGAGAATCCGCCACAGCAGGGCTGCAAAGAGCAGGAAGACGACGACGCAGCCGATGAACCCGAGCTCCTCCGCGAGGACGGCGAAGACGAAGTCGGTTGCCTGGACCGGGAGCAGGTTCGACTGGCTCTGGGCGCCGTTCGTCAGGCCTGCGCCGAGCAGCCCGCCGGAGCTCACGGCCTTCTGCGCCGTGAGCAGCTGGAAGCCGGCGCCGAGGGGGTCCTTCGCCGGGTCGAGAAAGCTCGTCAGGCGCTCCTTCTGGTAGTCGTGCAGCACATACGTCCAGACCAGCGGCAGCGCTGCGAGGGTCGCGACGGCCAGCGCTCCGAGCCAGCGCAGGCTGGCGCCCGCCATGAACAGCATCCCGACAAGGACGGCGATGAACACGAGCGACGTCCCGAGGTCCGGCTGGAGCAGCACGAGAACCCAGGGAGGGATTACGACGAGGCACGCGCCGACGATCGCCGCCAGCGAATCCAGGCGCCGGTCGCGGTCCGCAAGGTACCGCGCGAGCACGACGATCATGAGGATCTTGGCAATCTCGCTGAACTGGAACTGGAGCCCGAAGATCGAAACCCAGCGGGCCGAGACCGCGTCGGAGCTGCCAAGGGCGAGGGAGGCAACCAGGAGCGCGAGATTCATGACGTAGATGGGCCACGAGAACGCCTTCAGCCACGTGTAGTCGAACGCCATGGCCGCGGCGAAGGCGACGAGCGCCACCACGGCCCACACCACGCCGCGGACGAACGTGGTCCCGCCCTGCGACGCCTCGCCGGCGAGCTGGGCGGCGGTGTTGCTGTAGGCCATGGTGAGCCCGAGCGTGGCGAGCAGCACCGCGTAGACGAAGAGCTGCACGTCGAAGTCGCGCCACGCAACCCCGCCGACGCGGGCGGCGAGCCCGGTGGGGGCGTCGCGCTCGACGCGGAGGACACCCATCAGCGGCCGCCCTCGTAGAAGTTGGAGCGGACGACGAGCTGCGGCAGCCGGTAATCCTTGGTGATCCCGTAGTGGAGCTGCAGGTAGTACTTGGCGACCTCGGTCGCCGTGTTGCCGAGCGTGCCGGCGTTGTAGATGAAGACCGCGAACGCGAGCTGCGAGTCCGGCTTCGAGACGTCGCCCGTCGGGTTGTCCTTCGTCCAGGCCTTCTTCGGTGTGAAGCCGGCAAACCAGTTGTGGTAGGGAAGCACGCCGTTCTTGTCGCGCAGGCCGAACTCGGCCGTACCGGTTTTCCCGGCGACGACGATCGGGAGGTCGACGAGGTTGTAGGTGTGCCGGCTCGTGACCACGCGGCGTGCCGCCTCGCGCATCGTCGTGAAGACCCAGCTCGGCGCGGCGATCTTTCGGACCACCTTCGGCGTGAACGGCCGAATCACCGCGCCATCCGGGCTCACGATCTCGCGCACGACCTGGGGCTGGTAGAGCGTGCCGCCGTTCGCCATCGCGGCATACGCGTTGGCCACCTGGAGCGGTGTGGCGAGGTCGTAGCCCTGACCGATCCCGGCCTGGAGCACCTCACCCGGGAAGATCGTCTGGCCGAACGTGTCGAGCTTCCACGGATCCGAGGGCACGAGGCCGCCTGCCTCGGCCGGAAGGTCGATCCCGGTCGTCGAGCCGAACCCGTACTGACGAGCCCAGAACGCGAGTCGGGCAATTCCGAGTCGCTCCGAGAGCTGGTAGAAGAAAGTGTCGCTGGAGTGGGCGAACCCGTCCTTGATGTCGAGGGGTCCCCAACCGGCTCGATTCCACTCCCAGAAGAGCGTGGACCCAAGCTGGACGTAGGGCTTGCTCAGCACGGTCTCGGTCAGGCCGAGCTTCCTGTCAGCGAGCACTCCGGAGCCGGTGACCAGCTTGTACGTCGATCCGGGCGGCTGGATGTCACCGATCGCGTGGTTCATGAGCGGCAGATCCTTGTCCGCAAGGAGCTTCTGGAACGCGGCCGTCGTGATCCCTCGGGAGAAGAGGTTGGCGTCATACGTGGGCTCGCTGACCATGGCGAGGACCTCGCCCGTCTGCGGATTCATCACGACGATCGCACCCCGCCGCACGCCGGCCTTCTTGAGGCCCCAGTCGAGCGCCTGCTGCGCCAGGCGCTGCTCCTTCGCGTCGATCGTCAGGACCAGCGAGTCGCCGGCCTGCGGAGGCGTGGTCGTGGAGAGCACGCGGAGCGTGCGTCCAGTGCCGTCCTTCTCGACCTCCCGAACCCCGTAGGCGCCGCGGAGCGCCGATTCGTAGGTCGATTCCACTCCGGCTTTCCCGATCCGGTCGTCGGGGAGGTAGCCCTGGCGCTTGAGCGACGCGTAGCTGGCCGCGTCGATCGGTCCCGTCCAGCCGATCAGCTGGGTGAACAGCGGCCCATCGAGGTAGTCACGCCGCGCCTCGACCGTCACCTCGACGCCGGGGAGCGTCAGGCTGTCCTCGGAGATCAGGCGGGCCGTCTGCTCGGGAACGTCGTGCGCGATCGCCACCGGATCAAACCGGGAGCCGATTGCCCCGTCGAGTGTCTCCGTGATCGTGGTCGCCGCGAGGTCGAGCAATCCTGCGAGCCTCCCGATCACCTCGGGCTGCTGGCTCAACGGCAGGTCGGCCGGTCGAACCGATACCGTGAAGGTCGGAACGTTCTCGACGAGGAGATGCTTGCTTCGGTCGTAGATGAGCCCCCTCGTCGATGGAACTGGCTCGGTCACGATCTGGCGGCCCGCCTCGGCGACGGGCAGGACGACCGCCGGGGCCTGAGCCGGCGCCGGAGCCGCGGCGAGCTGCATCGCGAAGAGGCGCGTGGTCAACCCACCCAAGGCGAGGACTGCCACGAGGGCAAAGGCGACGAACCGGGCTGGGCGTCGCTCGTGCGTCGCGGGGGTCTGGAGAACGCTCACCAGTCCACCCGCTCGGTCTCTTCGGCGAACCGTCGGCGGCGAATGATCATCGGGACGGGTGCGAACACGGCGGCCACGAGACCGGCGAGCAAGCCGGTCGGGACCACCTGTGAAAGCGGCTCGACGCCGGGTGGGAGCCCACGAAGCGCACCGAAGAGCACGACGGTCAGGACGGACGCGAGGCCCGCCGTGATCGCCACGGTCGCCACGATGACCGGATAGAAGGCGCGCGGCGATATCCGGCCGACGAGCCACGCGGCGCCGACGGCGAGAAGGAGCACGAACGCGGTCAGGCCGAGCGGCCGCATGAGCAGTACGTCGATGATCAGCCCTCCGAGGAAGGCCCAGACAAGGCCACCGTCGAGGCCCACCGTCATCGTCCAGACGACGGCGAGAACGAGGACGAGATCGAGCCCCGCGCCACCGGCGGCGGTGAACGGCAGGATTGATGACTGGATCAGCGCAGCCACTGCCGCCCCGACCGCTGCGAGAACCAGGCTCATGGCGGTCGTTCCTCAGTGAACCGGCAGCCCGACTGCACGGCAATCGCTCGAACCGCCGGACCTGCCTTCCGAGTATACCGAGAGGGAACAACTTGCCCACCCGGACGTCCGGCTGGCAGAGGTCGGCGTCGAGCTCCCGCTCGGTTTCACGTGAAACAGTTCCACGCGAACTAGAGGAGACGGGCGGCGCGACCCGATACCCGCGCCGTGCCCGGTCTTCGCCCCACCGGCGGCTGTCCGCACGCCCGCTTCTCGTGCGAGCGAGCGCCCGTGCAGACGGACGAAAGCGGGCGATACGTGCCAGCGAAGGCACGCCCGTCACGCTCCCATCCGAAGGTCGGAGGGGGTCGGAATGGTAGACTTGGGGCGTGATTCCCAGGGAGAGTGGCCTGTAGTGGGCCGGATGCTTGCGTGCGCCAACCAGAAGGGTGGCGTCGGGAAGACCACAACCGTCGTCAACCTCGCGGCGTTCCTTGCCGGAGATGGCCGTCGGGTGCTCGTGGTCGATCTCGACCCCCAGGGAAACGCCACCAGCGGCCTCGGTGCGCGGCGGGCTGCGGCTGGCGCGTCCGTCTACGACGCACTCATGGGCGGCGTGGACCTCGGCACGCTCATCGTGCAGACCAAGACACCCGGGCTCTCGCTCGTGCCGTCGTCGATCGCGCTCGCCGGCGCCGAGGTCGAGCTCGCCGGTGTAGCTCAGCGCGAGCGACGTCTGAGCCGCGTCATCGCGTCCATCCGGACCGAGTTCGACGTCGTGTTCATCGACTGCCCGCCGTCGCTCGGGCTGCTCACGGTCAATGCCCTGACCGCAGCAGACGCCGTGCTGATCCCGATGCAGTGCGAGTACTACGCCCTCGAGGGGCTGTCGCAGCTGATCGCCACGATCCACCTCATCCGCGACCACCTGAACCCCGACCTTGCGGTCGAGGGCGTCCTGCTCACGATGTTTGATGCACGGACGAACCTCTCTGCGGAAGTGGCCGCCGAGGTCCGCGATCACCTGGGGACGGCCGTCTTCCGGACCGTGGTGCCACGCAGCGTGCGGCTCGCCGAGGCACCCAGCCACGGCCGCCCGATCGCCGCGTACGCACCCGAGAGCCGGGGCGCGACGGCCTACCGGGACCTGGCGACCGAGCTGTGGGGGAGGCTCGAACACGAGGCCGGGCGGCCGACCGGAGAGCGCGACGGTGCGCCGGTGCACGCGGGACCGTCCGTCATCTCCGACGGCGTGCCGGCGGCCCACGAGGGGGGCGCGGTGACCGATGTCATGTCCGGCTCCGCTGAAGGCGCGCCCTCCCTCGCCCGTGGGCGATCTCGGGCCGCAATCGCCACCGGCATCGCCGTCCCGGGAGGCCCCGGGTGACAACGCGGCCGGTGCGGCCGGCATCGCTGGGGCGCGGCCTGTCGGCGCTCATCCCGCAGGCGGCCTCCACCACCCCGGTGCCGGCCGAGATCCCCATCGATCGCATCGAGCGCAACCCGTATCAGCCGCGGACGGTGTTCGAGACCGAGCAGCTCGACCAGCTGCGCGCCAGCATCGAGGCCCATGGCATCCTGCAACCGGTGCTCGTGACCGAGACCCTCGAAGGCTACCGGCTGATCGCGGGAGAGCGTCGGGTGCGCGCCGCCCAGCTCGCGGGACTCACGCGCATTCCGGCCATCGTTCGGCAGGCGGCCGGTCGCGAGCAGCTCGAGCTCGCCCTGGTTGAGAACGTCCAGCGCGCCGACCTCAACGCGCTCGAGGAAGCGGGCGCCTACCGCCAGCTCGTCGACGAGTTCGGGCTCTCCCACGAGGAGATCTCGGCGCGCGTGGGCCGTGCGCGCTCGACCATCGCCAACACGATCCGGCTCCTCGAGCTGGCGCCGCCGACGCTGGAGGCGCTTGGGGCGGGACGCATCAGCGAAGGGCACGGCCGGGCGCTGCTGGGCCTCGATGCGGCGCGGCAGGCCGATGTCGTGGCGCTCATCGAACGTCGCGGACTCTCGGTCCGCCAGGTCGAGGCGCTCGCTCGCCGGCTGCGCGAGGCGCCGGATCTCGCCGGCGGCGAACGGACGGCCGCGCTGGTGGACGGGGAGATGGAGCGCGTGGAGGAGGACCTTCGACGGTCCCTCGGCACGAAGGTGCGGCTCGCGCGATCGAGCAAGGGGGGGCGAATCATCATCGAGTGGTACGGCGAGGACGAGCTGGGCCGCCTCTACGAACGGCTGACCGGAGGAGTTTCGTGACGGATCGGGCGGCAGGGGCGGGCGGCGGCTCGGGCGCGGCGGCAGGGGCCGGTGGGGGCTCGGGCGCGGCGGGCGCGGCGAACGCGGCGAACGGGGTCGGCGGGCGATCGAAGCGGGCGCCGGGCGCAAGCGACTACACGGCCGCCAGCATCCAGGTGCTCGAGGGCCTCGAGGCCGTTCGCCGCCGACCCGGGATGTACATCGGCTCCACCGACGTGCGAGGCCTCCACCACCTCGTCTGGGAGGTCGTGGACAACTCGATCGACGAGGCGATGGCGGGTCACGCAACCCGGATCGACGTGTCGATCGCTGCCGACGGCACCGTGACGGTCCAGGACGACGGGCGCGGCGTCCCGGTGGGGCGGCACGCGACGGGGAAGGATGCCCTCGAGGTCGTCCACACGGTGCTCCACGCCGGCGGGAAGTTCGGAGGCGGCGGCTACAAGGTCTCGGGCGGCCTTCACGGCGTCGGCGTGAGCGTGGTCAACGCGCTTTCCGAGTGGCTGCGTGTCGAGACGGCACGCGACGGCTTCGTCTGGGCCCAGGAGTACGTCCGCGGCAAGCCGACCACCCCGGTGGTGAAAGTCGGGCCGCAGGGTGAGCGCCGCGGGACGCGGACGGCGTTCCGTGCCGACCACGAGATGTTCGAGAGCACGGACTACGGCTTCGAGACGATCACGCAGCGGCTCCGGGAGTCGGCCTACCTCAACAAGGGCCTCTGGATCCGGCTGACCGACGAGCGGACGGATCGCGAGCGCTCCTTCTACTTCGAGGGTGGCCTCGTCTCCTTCGTCCGCCACCTCAACCGCAACAAGGAGGTCATCAACGCGCGCCCGATCGCGGTCGAGAAGCGCGAAGGCGGGACCACCATCGAGGTCGCGCTCCAGTACAACGACTCCTTCACCGAGAACGTCTTCGCGTTCGCGAACAACATCAACACGCCCGATGGCGGGACGCACGTCACCGGCTTCCGTGCCGCGCTCACGAGCTCGCTCAACGACTGGGCGCGCAAGGCGGCGATCCTCAAAGACGCCGACTCGAACCTGAGCGGCGACGACGTCCGCGAAGGCTTGACCGCCGTCGTCTCGGTCAAGCTCGTCGACCCCCAGTTCGAGGGCCAGACCAAGGCGAAGCTCGGCAACGCCGAAGTCAAGGCGCAGGTCCAGGCGGCCGTGGCCGAGGGGATGGTCCAGTACCTCGAGGAGAACCCCGCGGACGGGCGGCGGATCATCGAGAAGAGCCTCACGGCAGCGCGCGCCCGCGAGGCGGCCCGGAAGGCGCGCGACCTGGTGATCCGCAAGGGCGCGCTCGAGGGGATGGCCCTCCCGGGGAAGCTCGCCGACTGCCAGGAGCGCGACCCGGCGCGGAGCGAGCTCTACCTCGTCGAAGGCGACTCGGCTGGGGGCTCCGCCAAGATGGGTCGCAACCGCCGGTTCCAGGCCGTCCTGCCGCTGCGCGGCAAGGTCCTCAACGTCGAGAAGGCGCGCCTCGACCGGGTCCTGTCGAGCGAGAACGTCCGGCCCCTGATCATCGCTCTCGGCGCGGGGATCGGCGACACGTTCGACCTCGCGAAGCTCCGGTACCACCGGATCATCATCATGACCGACGCCGATGTCGACGGCGCCCACATCCGGACGCTCCTGCTCACGTTCTTCTACCGCCACATGGGCCAGATCATCGAGAAGGGCCACCTCTACATCGCCCAGCCGCCCCTCTACCGGGTGAGCACCGGCAAGCAGACGCTCTACGCCCAGTCGGAGAAGGAGCGCGAGGCGGCGATCAAGAAGCTGAACGCGAAGAACATCACCGTGCAGCGCTTCAAGGGGCTCGGCGAGATGAACGCGGACCAGCTCTGGGAAACCACCATGAACCCCCAGACCCGCACGCTCCTGCGCGCCGAGGTCGACGACGGCGTCGAGGCCGACGCGATCTTCACGATGCTGATGGGCGAGAAGGTCGCGCCGCGCAAGAGCTTCATCATGGCCGAGGCGCGGAAGGTGCAGAACCTTGACATCTGAGGTCGTGACCACGGCGGGTCGCTTCGAGGTCGCACCCCACAGCTGCTTCGCGTGCGGCGAGCTGAACGCCGTGGGCCTGCGCCTCGTGCTCCACGTGGCCGGCGACACCTGCTGGACGGAGACGACGCTCGCGCCGGACTTCCAGGGCTGGGAGGAGATCACCCACGGCGGGATCGTCGCCACGATTCTCGACGAGGTGATGGGCTGGGCGCTCGCGAGCGCCGACTCGTGGGGGTACACGGCAAAGCTCACGATCGAGTATCGGCGCCCGACGCCGATCGGTCGCCGCGTGCGCGCGGAGGGCCACCTGGTCGAGCGCCGCCGGCGGGTCCTGACGACGCGAGCGGAGTTGGTGGACGTCGAGTCCGGCGAGCTGCTGGCAACGGCCGACGCCCTGTACGTGGCCGCTCCTCTTGACCGTAAGCAGGCACTTAAGGATCGGTACCGCTTCCGCCTGATCCCGGAGGACGACACGGCGGCCGGGGCCGCGCTCGATACCCTCGATGGGCTCGGGAAGGCCGCGCTGTGATGGCCGTCCCGGCATCCGAGACGCCAAGCCCGACGACGCTCGCCTCGACTGCGTTCGTCGCGGCGCACATAGGCCCGGCGCGTGCGCTGGGGCGTGACCTCGCGGACGCGATCGACGAGCCGGCGCGTTTCGTCGCCGCCGTCCGGGACGGCCTCGCGGCGCTGGCCGATCCGGTGTACCTGGCTGGCCAGCGGCTGGTGGCGCCCGGGATCGGGCCGCTGCTCGGCGTCCGGCTTCCGCTCCTCGGCGCCATCCACCACTCACTTTCGCGCGAGCTGCGGGGCGTCCGTGCCGCGCGGCTGCTTCCCGTCGCGGAGGCGCTCGTCCGCGACCCGATCCGGGAGCTGCGCTGGTTCGCCTGCTGGCTCCTCGCCCGGATCCTGCCGGACGAGCCCGAGCAGGCCTGGCAGGTCATCCGCGGTCTGGCGGCCGAGGCGGACGACTGGATCACCGTCGACACGCTCGCGACGACGATCGGGTCCGGTATCCTCGGGGAGCCCTACCGCTGGGCGGAGCTCGAGCAGCTCGTCTACAGCCCCAGCCGCTGGGAGCGCCGGCTCGTCGGCTCCACGGTCGCGACGATCCCGTTCGTGGATGGGGCCACCGGACGGACCCCGGACGTCGCGCATCGAGGCCTCGCGCTCGTGGGGCTCCTGATCGGGGACCCGGAGTCAGATGTCCAGAAGGCGCTCAGCTGGGCGCTCCGCAACCTCGCGGCCGTCGATTCCGCCGCCGTGACGGCGTTCTGCCGACAGGAGGCGGTCCGCGCCGCAGCCACGTCCGACGGCGCGCGGGCGTGGGTCGTCCGCGACGCACTCGCCAAGCTCGCCCCGGCCGATGCCGGCGAGATCCGCGGCCTGCTCGCCGGCGTGCGCCGCACGCCACGTTCCGCGAACACCTCCACGGCCGCCGAGACCGCCGCCGCCTTCGTGGCGGCCGGGCAGGGCGCAGCCGCCTCGCGAAGCCCGCTGACCTGAACCGGAGACCTAATCCGTGACCGACGACCTGGGCGACGTCCGAACGATCCGCATCGAGGACGAGATGCGGACGAGCTACCTCGACTACGCGATGAGCGTGATCGTGGCCCGCGCGCTGCCGGATGTCCGCGACGGCCTGAAGCCGGTCCACCGCCGGATCCTGTACGCCATGGGCGAGATGGGGCTCGCCTCGAACGCCTCGTACCGCAAGTGCGCGGCGATCGTCGGCGAGGTGATGGGCAAGTACCACCCGCACGGCGACTCGGCGATCTACGACACCCTGGTCCGTCTCGCCCAGGACTTCTCGATGCGCTACCCGCTCATCGACGGGCAGGGCAACTTCGGCTCGGTGGACGGCGACTCGGCGGCGGCCATGCGCTACACGGAGGCGCGTCTCGCCCCGATCGCGGCCGAGATGCTCGCCGACATCGACAAGGCAACGGTCGACTTCGTCGACAACTACGACGGCCAGCACCGCCAGCCGACGATCCTCCCGGCCAGGCTCCCGAACCTGCTGGTCAATGGGAGCTCCGGGATCGCGGTGGGGATGGCCACGAACATCCCGCCGCACCACCTCGGCGAGGTCGTGGACGCGACGATCGCGCTCATCAACGACCCCGAGCTGACCACCGACGACCTGTGCGCCTACGTCAAGGGACCCGACTTCCCGACGGCCGGCTCCATCTTCCGGTACGAACAGCAGCGGAACGCGCTGACCGGCGTCACGGAGACCGTCGACGCGATCCGGCAGATGTACGCCCACGGGCACGGCCGGGTGATCATGCGGGCCCAGGTCGCGTTCGAGGACGCGCGGCGCGACCGGGTGGCGATCATCGTCAGCGAGCTGCCCTACCAGGTCAACAAGGCGACGCTCCTCGAGAAGATCGCCGACCTCGTGAAGGACAAGCGGATCGACGGGATCGCGGACCTCCGCGACGAGTCGGACCGCGACGGGATGCGGATCTACATCGAGGTCAAGAACGACGCGAACCCGCACACGGTCCTGAACAACCTGTTCAAGCACACGGCGATGCAGCTCGCCTTCAACCTCAACATGCTCGCCCTCGTGGACGGCCAGCCGCAGATCCTCCCGCTCAAGGCCGTCATCGCGCACCACGTGGACCATCGCCGCGAGATCGTCCGGCGGCGGACCGAGTTCGACCTGGGCAAGGCCCGCGAGCGGGCCCACATCCTGGAGGGGCTCAAGGTCGCGCTCGACCACCTCGACGAGGTCATCCGGACGATCCGCGAGTCGGCCGACGTGGAGACGGCGCGCCGCAACCTCATGGAACGCTTCGACCTGAGCGAGCTGCAGGCGCAGGCGATCCTGGACATGCGCCTCGCCCGCCTCGCCGCGCTCGAGCGCAAGAAGATCGAGGACGAGTACCTCGCGATCATCCAGCTGATCGCCGAGCTGGAGGACATCCTCGGGAACCCGGCGCGGATCCTCGCCATCATCCGCGACGAGCTGACCGAGCTGAAGCGGAAGTACGCCGGCGAGCGGCGCACGCGGGTCGTGGACGATTCGTCGCGCGAGATGACCGACGAGGACCTCATCGCGGACGAGGACGTGGTCGTCACGATCAGCCGGCGCGGCTACATCAAGCGCCAGCCCGTGGCGACCTATCGGCGCCAGGGCCGCGGCGGCAAGGGCATCATCGGCCACGTCACCCGCGAGGAGGATGCGGTCGACAGCCTCCTGGTCGCCAACACGCACGATTGGGCGCTCTTCTTCACCAATCGTGGGCGCGTCTTCTCGGCCAAGGTGCATCTCGTGCCGGACGCCAGTCGCCAGGCGAAGGGGATGGCGATCATCAACCTTCCGGGCGTCCAGGTGGAGGGCGGGGAGGTCCCGACGGCGACTCTCATGGTCCCGGATTTCACGGCCGCGGCCTTCCTCGTGATGGCGACCCGGAACGGGATCATCAAGAAGACGCCGCTCGAGCAGTTCGAGAAGGTCCGCTCGTCCGGGATCCGGGCGATCACGCTCGCCGACGGCGACGAGCTGGCCTGGGTCGACCTCGCGACGGGCAGCGACGACGTGATCATCGCCACCGCCCAGGGCAAGCTCGCCCGGTTCGCGGAGGGCGAGGTTCGGGCGATGGGCCGGGACGCCGCCGGCGTCATCGGGATCCGCCTTGCCCGCGCCGGCGACGAGGTCGTCGCGATGAGCGTGGTCCAGCCCGGCACGGACCTGCTGGTCCTGACCGAGACGGGCTACGGCAAGCGCGTCGCGCTGCGGGAGTTCCGGCGCAAGCACCGCGGCGGCCAGGGCGTGATGCTGATCCCGCTGGAGGGCCGCAAGACCGGTCGCGTGGCGGCGGTCCAGCAGGTGACCGAGGCGGACGAGGAGCTCCTCCTCATCTCGGCGGGCGGGCAGGTGGTCCGGACCGAGACGCAGACGATCAACCGCTACTCGTCGGGGGCGCGCGGCGTCATCACGATGCGGCTCAACGAGGGCGACCGGGTCGTGGGAATCGCCGCGTTCCGCGAGGGGCTGGCGGAGCGCGAGGGCATGGGCGACAATGGCGCCCCCGACGCGGGTCCGAACGCGCCGGGAGCGAGCCCGCCTCGAGGATGACGGGCTTCGGCGCGGAGGAGGCGTTCGTGTACTCCGACTCGTTCGACGTCTACACGGGCAACGCGAACCGCGGTCTTGCCCTGAAGATCTGCCGCTACCTCGGCGTGCCGCTCGGGCAGGCCGAAGTCTTCTCGTTCGCCAACGAGAACATCTTCGTGAAGATCCTCGACAACGTCCGCGAGAAGGACGTCTTCCTCGTCCAGCCGACGTGCCACCCGGTCAACCAGTCGATCATGGAAGTCCTGATCATGATCGACGCCTTCAAGCGCGCGAGCGCCGGGCGGATCACGGCGGTCATCCCGTACTACGCGTACGGGCGCTCCGACAAGAAGGACCAGCCGCGCGTCCCGATCACGGCACGCCTCATCGCCGACATGATCACGGTGGCCGGCGCCGACCGGGTCCTCACGATGGACCTCCACCAGGGCCAGATCCAGGGCTTCTTCAACATCCCGGTCGACGAGCTGACCGCGGTCCACCTGCTCTCGAACTACTTCCGCCAGAAGGCACTGACCGAGATCGTGGTCGTGACGGACCTCGGCTTCGCAAAGCGCGCCCGGACCTTCGCGGAGCTGCTCGACGCGCCCCTCGCGATCATCGAGAAGCGGCGCGTCGGCAACCTCGACCGGGCCGAGCTGCTGAATGTCATCGGCGACGTCCGCGGGCGGCGGGCGATCATCGTCGACGACGAGATCGACACGGCAGGGACGCTCATGGAGATCGTCCGCGCACTGGTCCGCGAGGGCGTCGAGGAGATCTATGCCTGCGCCACTCACGGGATCCTGTCGGAGGGATCGGTCGACCGCATCGTCGGCTCGCCCATCCGGGAGCTCGTCCTGACGGACTCCGTGCCGCTGCCGACGGCCAAGCGCCTGCCCCAGATCACGACGCTCTCGGTTGCGCCCCTCATCGGCGAGGCGATCCGGCGGATCCATCGCGGCGAGTCGGTCGGGGCGCTGTTCAGCAGCGAGGCGTCGCTGACGCAGGAGATGATCCTCTGGGAGGACGGCATCGAACAGACGCTGGACGCCCGCACCGGCGCGATCCTGCCGCCCGAGCACCTCACCACCCGCCACGACCCGGCCCATCCCGCCGACATCGCCGGCGTCGCGCCGGCAAGGACGTTCGGCGGCCGATGACACTGCAGCTGCATCAACCCGACGGCGAGGGCGGCCTCGAGCCGCGCACGGAAGTCCCGAAGGACTGGCGAACCCAGCTGCGCTCGTCGCGCTGGAACGTCGCGCCCCTGGTCAACCGCGAGATGAACCCGACCCGGACATCGGTCTCGGTCCTGTTCTGGCTGGCGCTGGGCGGCCTGACGTTCGTGCTGCTCGTGGCCGGGTACGGCTCCGGGTTCTGGAAGTAGCCAGGAGGCCCGGGACCTGGGGGCCTGCCGGCCGCCGCCAGGGTCCCCCCCTATACTGACCGTCCCATGGTCCTCGGATTCCTCTCCCGCTTCGTCGATTCGAATGACCGCGAGGTCCGGCGTCTCCAGCCGCTCGTGGATGCCGCCAACGCCCTCGAGCCCACGCTCGCCGCCGAGACCGACGCCGAGATCCGGGCCCGGATGGACGAGATCAGGGCTGAGCTCGCGGAGCTCCAGGCGGGCTTCGGCCCGACGACCGACGAGCGCGAGCAGGACGACCCGGCCCGGCGCCGCGACCTCGAGGTGGAGCGCCGGAAGAAGGAGATCGCGGAGCTCCAGGCCGCGCTCGACGACGTCCTCCCCGACGTGTTCGCTGCAGCTCGCGAGGCGATGCGCCGGACGCTCGGGATGCGCCACTTCGACGTCCAGCTGATGGGCGCGGCCGTCCTCCACCAGGGCCGGATCGCCGAGATGAAGACCGGCGAGGGCAAGACGCTCGTGGCGCCACTCGCCGCCATCCTCAACGGCCTGACCGGACGCGGCGTCCACCTCGTGACGGTCAACGACTACCTCGCCCGCCGCGACGCCCAGTGGATGGGCCCGATCTACCACTTCCTCGGCCTCTCCGTCGGCGTGGTCGTGGGGGACGAGGCGTACGTCTTCGAGCCCGGCTACCCGACCAGCGACGAGCGCCTGATCAACCTGCGTCCGTGCCCCCGGCGCGAGGCCTACGCCGCCGACATCACGCACGGCACGAACCACCACTTCGGGTTCGACTACCTGCGCGACAACCTGGTCACGGAGCTGGACCAGCGGGTCCAGCGGGGCCACTACTTCGCGATCGTCGACGAGGTGGACAACATCCTCATCGACGAGGCGCGCACGCCGCTCATCATCAGCGGCCAGGCCGAGGAGTCGGCGGACCTCTACTTCCAGTTCGCCCGGCTCGTGCCGCGCCTGCGGGCCCGGCCGGAGGGCGACGAGGAGGGCGGCGACTACTTCGTCGATCTCAAGGACCGGGCGGTCTCCCCGACAGAGGAGGGGATCTCGAAGATCGAGCAATGGCTCGGGGTCAAGAACCTCTACGACGACGCCCGGCTGACCCGCTACTTCGACGCCGCCCTCAAGGCCCACGCGCTGTACAAGCGAGACCGCGACTACATCGTCCGGGAGGGCGAGATCGTCATCGTCGACGAGTTCACCGGCCGCCAGATGCCCGACCGGCGCTGGAGCGAGGGCATCCACCAGGCGATGGAGGCAAAGGAGGGGCTGCGCGTCCAGCGCGAGTCGGTGACCCTCGCGACCGTCACGTTCCAGAACTACTTCCGGCTCTACGCGAAGCTGGCCGGCATGACCGGCACCGCGATGACCGAGGCCGAGGAGTTCCACAAAATCTACAAGCTCGAGGTCGTCTCGATCCCGACCAACATGCCGATGGTCCGCGACGACGAGCAGGACCTGGTCTTCCGCAACGAGCAGGGCAAGTTCAAGGCGCTCATCGACGAGATCGTGGAGATGCAGGAGGCGGGCCGGCCGATCCTCGTGGGCACGGTCAGCGTCGAGAAGTCGGAGGTCCTCGCCGAGCTCCTCGGCCGGCGCGGGATCAAGCACGAGGTCCTGAACGCGAAGTTCCACGAGAAGGAGGCGCCGATCGTCGCCCAGGCGGGCCGTTCGGGCGCCGTCACCATCGCGACGAACATGGCGGGCCGCGGCACGGACATCCAGCTGGGCGGCAACCCGGCCGGCCTGACCTCCGAGCTTCTCCATCGGCGCGGCCTGAACCCCGCCGAGGTGGACAAGGCGACCTACGACGAGGCATTCGCCGAGGCAAAGGCGGTCTGCGACGTCGACCACGACCGCGTGGTCGGGGCGGGCGGGCTCCACATCGTCGGCACCGAGCGGCACGACTCCCGCCGGATCGACAACCAGCTCCGCGGCCGCGCCGGCCGGCAGGGCGACCCCGGCTCCTCGCGTTTCTACCTCTCGCTCGAAGACGACCTCATGAAGCGCTTCGCCTCCGAGCGCGTTGCGGGCCTCATGGAGCGGCTGGGGCTGGAGGACGACGTCGCAATCGAGTCGCGCATCGTGAGCAAGACGATCGAGAGCGCCCAGACGCGGGTCGAGGGCTACAACTTCGACATCCGCAAGCGCGTCGTCGAGTTCGACGACGTGATCAACAAGCAGCGCGAGACGATCTATGCCGAGCGCGACAAGGTGCTCCGCAACGAGGACCTGACCGAGACGACCGCTGCGTTCCTCGACGAAGAGGTGGACGCGCTCATCGCCACGTACTGCTCTGCCGAGATCCCCGACGACTGGAACATGGAGGGGCTTTCCGCGGCCCTGCACGCGATGGGCCTCGAGGGCGAGGGAACCACGGAGGACGAGCTCTGGGAGTTCGGCGGCCGGGAGCCGCTGGCCGCCCACCTCCGCGAGCTGGCCGACGCGAAGCTCGAGGAGAAGTCGGCCGAGGTCGGCGCCGAGGACTGGTCGATGATCGAGCGCCTCGTGCTGCTCCGCACGATCGACTCGCTGTGGGTCGAGCACCTGACGGAGCTCGACGACATGCGGCGCGGGATCGGGCTGCGTGGCTACGCCCAGCAGGACCCGCTCAACGAGTTCAAGAAGGAAGCCTTCAGCCTGTACGACCAGCTGGGCGAACTGATCCGCCACCAGGTGGCCACCACGATCTTCCGGGTCTCGGTCGTCCGCCAGCCATCAACGCCGACCGCCGACGAAGCGCAGCTCGCCGCGAACCTCGCAGCCGGCGCCGCCGCGGTCCGCTCCGCTGGCGTGCCCGCGGCCGCGCCGAGCGCCAACGGGTCGGCGCCGCCGGGCGCGCCGTCGGCGGCGAGCGCCACGTTCCCGGGCGGAGGGTCGTCCACCTCGAGCGCCCGCCCGCTCGGCCCTTCCGCCGCGGCCGTGGCCGCGGCCCGCAACCTGCCCGCGGCGCCCGCCCTGCGCGCCATGCAGGAGCGGCTGGGAGACGAGGCCCGCACCGACGCGACGAAGGGCGCGGGCACGAACCCGGCGGCCGCGAAGCTCGGCCGCAACGATCCCTGCTACTGCGGGTCGGGACTCAAGTTCAAGAAGTGTCACGGCCGCTGACCGCTCACGGCAGGCGGTCGGTGGGGCGTGAGCTCGCGCTGGTCGGTCTCGCAGTCGTCACGGGTGGCGTCCTCGTCACTGGATACGCGTCGTTCCGGATCTGGCAGCGCGGCACGATGGACGAGGCGCGGCCGGTGGACGCGATCGTGGTGATGGGCGCCGCCGAGTACGACGGGACGCCGTCCGCGGTCTTCGCAAGCCGCATCGACCACGCGGTCCAGCTCTATCGGGAGGGCCTTGCACGCGTCCTGATCGTGACGGGCGGCCGGCGCGAAGGCGATCGGACGACCGAGGCGGCCGTTGCCCGCGCGTACGCGGTCGCCCACGGCGTTCCCGACGAGGCGATCCTGCAGGAGGATCACGGCCGGTCCACGCTCGAGTCGCTCGAGGCGGTCGCCGAGATTCTCCGCCTGCACGGCATGCGACGTGCGCTGTTCGTCTCGGACCGGACGCACATGCTGCGCGTGCTGCGGGTGGGCAAGGATCTCGACATCGAGTCCTTCGGGTCGCCGACGACCACGAGCCCCACGGATGCGAGCCTCGGGTCGCGCCTGGATGCGACCCTGCACGAGCTCGGCGCGCTGGCCTTCTACGGGTTGGTCGGTGGCGCGCTCGGCCCGGAGCTCGGGACGAGCAGCTCGCCCTGACGTTGCCATGGTCCACGTGGCCCGAAGAAAACTCCCTCTTGGCCACTGCGCGTTGCCCCCGTATACTCACACCATTGCATCCGGTCGGTGCCGCCTAGCTCGCGTCCCCCGCGGGATCTCACCGGCCTGACGTTGCCAGAGTTGTGCATGAGGGAGCGGTGAAGCAGATCACTGACGCCGCCTTCGTCGATCTCATCGCGTGCGAGCGGGACTGCAGGAACTGCAGCTACGCCGCCGCGCTGGACTGCGACGGCAACTGCGGCGTCTGCCCTCACAACGCGTACTGCGCCTGCGTGAACCCCGTCGTCGCCCGGAGCAAGACCGCTTTGCGGCTCATCGAGCTCCGGCCGATCCTCCTCCAGGACGTGCGAGGCCGAGCCTAGATGGATCGGTCCGGCCTCCGCGATCTTGTCGAGCGGATCCACGCGACCTCGGGGCGTCTTTGACCTCCCTTCGAAGGAAGCGCGCGTCGCGGAGCTCAACGGGCTGATCGGCGTCCCCGGGTTCTGGGACGACCAGCGGGGCGCGCAGCGGATCCTCCGCGAAGCCGCCGGACTCGAGGACGAGCTGACGCTCTGGCGGGACCTGGAGTCTCGGGCGACCGGGCTCGAGGAGCTGGCCGACATGGCCGGCGAGGCCGAGGATGCCGAGATGCTCGCCGAGATCGATCGCGACGCCGAGACGCTGCGCCTCTCGTTCGAGCGCGAGCGAACGGCGCTCATGTTCTCCGGGGAGTACGACCAACGAGGCGCGCTGGTCACGATCAGCGCGGGAGCCGGCGGGACCGAGGCCACCGACTGGGCCGAGATGCTCCTCCGGATGTTCCTGCGGTGGGCCGAGCGGCACCGCTTCTCGACCGAGGTCCTGGACCAGACGGAGGGCGAGCAGACCGGCCTCAAGAGCGTGACCTTCGACGTGGACGGCAGGCGGGCGTACGGCTGGCTGCGCGCCGAGCGCGGCGTGCACCGGCTCGTGCGGATCAGCCCGTACGACTCGCAGAAGCGTCGCCAGACGACGTTCGCCCTCATCGAGGTGATGCCCGAGGTCGACGACGTCGCCGAGGTCGAGCTCGACTGGGACGAGATCCGCGTGGAGAACTACCGCTCGTCAGGGGCCGGCGGGCAGCACGTGCAGAAGACGAACTCGGCCGTGCGCCTGACGCACGTTCCGACCGGGATCGTGGTCACCTGCCAGAACGAGCGCTCGGCGACGCAGAACCGGGAGACGGCGGCCAAGGTGCTCGCGGCCCGGCTCCTGGAGCGGCGCCTCGAGGAGAAGGAGATCGAGCTGCGCAAGCTCCGCGGCGAGCACGTCGAGGCCGGCTGGGGCAACCAGATCCGGAGCTACGTGCTGCACCCGTACCAGATGGTCAAGGACCACCGGACCGGCGTGGAGACGTCGAACACGGCGTCCGTGCTGGACGGAGATCTCGACGTCTTCATGGCGGCGGAGCTCGAGCGGGAGGCGACCGGCGCCCGCTCAGCGGCGCGGCCGAGCCCGCGTGATCGTGGCGGCCCTCGGCGGTGACCACACCGGACCCCGGCACATGACGGCTGCGCGCGGCCTCCGCAGGTGACGGCCGCACTCCGGGCGGGGGCGCCGGCGATCAGCCTGCGCCGCGCGCGCCCGGGCGACCTGTCTGCCTGCGCCGGGGTCTGGCACGCGGGCACGTCCGAGTACGGGACCAGGGTGGGACGCTCGCCGATGCCGCCTGCGTTCGGCCCGCTGCTGGGCCTGCTCGGCCACCTGCTGTCGACGGACCCGGACGGGTTCTGGGTCGCCGTGGAGGACGATCACGGCGGGGCCATGCCGGGCGGTCCGACGGCGGCGGAGGGTCCGGTCGCCTCGGAGGGTGCGGTCGCGTCGGAAGGTGCGGTCGCGTCGGAGGGTCCGGTCGTCGCATTCGTGTCCGCCCTCCGGCGCGAACACGTCTGGTTCCTCTCCATGCTCTTCGTGGAGCCGGACCACCAGGACCGCGGCCTCGGACAGCGGCTCCTCTCCGCCGTGATCGCCGATACGAACGATGTGACCCACGCCACCTGCACGGACAGCGTCCAGCCCATCTCGAATGCGCTGTACAGCCGCATCGGGATCGTGCCCCGCGTGCCGGTGCTCGAGCTGGTCGGCCGCCTCGAGCGGCCTGTTCCCGGGCTGCCGGGCGGCGTTCGGGCGGTCCCGTTCGACCTGCTCCGCGCCGGGCCGACCGACGGGCCGGGGCCGCTTCGCCTGGCGGCCGCGATCGAGCACCTCGATCGCGCGACGCTCGGGTACGCGCACCCGGACGATCATGCCTTCCTCGGCACGCAGGGCCGTACGGGGTTCCTGTACGAGGGCGGCGACGGGAGCGTGCTCGGCTACGGGTACGCCTCGGAGATCGGGCGGCTGGGTCCCATCGCCGTCGAGGACGCGGGACTGATGGGGCCCGTCGCGGGCCACCTCCTCGGCTCGGTTCGACCGGCTGGTGCGTTCTCGGCGTGGGTTCCCGGGTCGGCGGGCGCGGCGGTGACAACGCTCCTGGCGGCCGGCCTTCGGCTGGAGGACTACCCGGCCCTGCTCTGCTGGGACCGGCCATTCGCCGACTTCGAGCGGTACGTGCCGATCACGCTGGCCGTCCTGTAGCCGCGGCCGGGCCGCGTCGGGCAGCCGCGACCCGCCGACGGGCGTGCGACCGGACCGGACGGATCGGCGGGCCGGTGGTAGCCTCGGGCAGACGTGACGACCCCCACCATCCTCCGGCCCGACGCTGCGCCCGCTCCACGGCCGGACGAGGCAGCCACGGGCACGCCGTTGACGGCACGGCCGGTCCTCGAGCTCCGCGGCGTCGGCAAGGTCTACCCGAACGGGAAGGCGGCCCTGCACGATGTCGATCTGCGCCTCGGGGAGGGGGAGTTCGTCTTCCTCGTGGGGCCGTCGGGTGCCGGGAAGTCGACGCTCCTCAAGCTCCTGATCCGCGACGAGCTGCCGACGAGCGGCGAGGTCGTCCTCGACGGGCGGGACCTGTCGCGCGTGCCGCGCCGGAAGGTCCCGGAGCTCCGCCGCACTATCGGGATCGTCTTCCAGGACTTCAAGCTCCTCCCGGCTCGATCGGTCAGGGAGAACGTCTCGTTCGCTCTCGAGGTCACGGGCACGCCCCGCGGGCGGATCCGGCCGGCCGTTGACCGGGCGCTCGCGGTTGTCGGGCTCGGCGCGCAGGCGGACCAGCTGCCGACCACGCTCTCCGGGGGTGAGCAGCAGCGGACCGCGATCGCCCGGGCGCTCGTCCACGAGCCGCGCCTGATCATCGCCGACGAGCCGACGGGGAACCTCGACCCGCTCATCAGCTGGGAGATCATCCAGCTCCTGCTCCGGATCAACCAGCTGGGGGTCACGGTCCTGATGGCCACCCACAACGCGGGCGTGGTGACCGCCCTTCGCCGCCGGGTCGTCGCGCTCGAGGAGGGGCGCGTGGTCCGCGACGAGGTTGGCGGCTACCACCGCGAGGACTGAAGGTGTTCGGCTTCTTCCGATTCGTCACGTTCAGCGTCACCCGGGGCCTGCAGGGATTGCGCCGGAACGGGCTCATGACGCTCGCGGCGACCGCGACGATGCTCCTGATGCTCCTCCTGCTCGCGGGCTTCTGGCTCCTCCAGGCCGGGCTCGCGGCGGGCGTGCAGTACGTGGAGCAGAAGGTGGAGGTGGTTGCCGATCTCCACGACGTCCCAGGCGCGGAGGGCGCGCTCACCGTCCAGGCCGTCGCCCTCGCCGCGGACGTGGCCGCGCTTCCGTCGGTCCGCAGCGTGACCTTCGTCTCCAAGAACGAGGCCCTCGCCGAGTTCCGGGACCGGCTGCAGCAGCGGAACCAGGTGGACCTGACGGGATTCCTGGACCGGAATCCGCTCCCCGCCAGCCTGGAGGTCAAGCTGGTGGACCCTCGCGAATACCAGGCCGTGGTCCAGCTGCTCCAGGATCGCAGCCACGTCGTGGACGACGTGGTCGAGGTCCAGAAGCTGGTCCAGCAGCTGACGACCGTCACGGGCGTGCTGCGAACCGGCGGCTTCGGGCTCCTGGTGCTCGTCGGTCTTGTCGTCCTGTTCATCATCGTCAACACGATCCGGCTCGCCGTGGTCGCTCGTCGCGAGGAGATCGAGGTCATGCGGCTGGTCGGTGCGTCGGACGCGTTCATCCGCTGGCCATTCATCTTCGAGGGCGCCTTCGTGGGCCTGCTGGGCGCCGCGGCGGCCCTCGCGGTCATCGGGCTTGCCTCCGGGCCCGTCACCGAGTTCATGTACGGATTCTTCCGGGTGCTGCCCCTCGAGCTCGGTTCACTCCAGCGCGACGTGACCCTGCTGGTGCTCGGGACGGGCCTCGGGGTCGGCGTCCTGGGTTCGTGGCTGTCTGTCCGCAGCTATCTCACGAGGTAGGTCCAGATGACGACCCCCGGCGGCCTGAGCTTCGCCTCCCCGGAGCTCCCGGGCGAGGTCCCGGTCCCGGGCGAACACGAGCCCGCGCCCGCGACCCCCGACCCGGGGCAAGCCGCGACCGGGCCGGGCGCGGTCGCGCCCGGGACCCCCGTCCCGGTCGTACCCGTGGGGCCGGCCGTCCAGCCCATCGAGCCGCCGCGGCGCGGGGTCGGGCCGCTCCAGCTCGCCCTGGCCGTCGTGGCGCTGCTCGCCGGCGCCGCCCTCTTCCTCTCGGGCTACACGCTGGGGGCGCGGACGGCCACCACGCCCGGAACACCAGCCGCGGACCAGGCCCTCTTCGCGCCGTTCTGGGACACCTGGGATTCGATCAACCGGAGCTACGTCGGCGCGGTGGACCAGAAGAAGCTCGTCGAGGGGGCGATCGACGGTCTGATCAAGGCCCTCGGCGATCCGTACTCCTCGTACATGAGCCCCGCCGACCTCCAGCGCGCCCGGGAGGACCTGGGCGGCCAGTTCGGGGGGATCGGCGCGGTCATCTCGGCCCGGTCAACCGCCGCGTCCGGCGGCACGTGCACGATTCTCGCTCCGGACTGCCGGATGACGGTTGTCTCGGCCATCGCCGCGTCCCCGGCGGAGGCGGCCGGCATTCGCGAGGGCGATGTGGTCACCGGGGTCGACGGCACGAGCGTGGAAGGGCTCACGCTCGACCAGGCGATCGCGAAGGTGCGCGGCAGGAAGGGCACCCAGGTCGTCCTGACGATCGTGCGGGGCGGTCAGGCGACGTTCGACCTGCGGATCGTCCGCGACACGATCGTCCAGACGCAGGTGGAGGCGCGCGACCTCGCGAATGCCAGCGTCCGCTACATCCGGGTCGCAGCCTTCTCGGATAATGCGGCCACGGACTTCACCACCGCGCTTCAGGCCGGCCTGGCGAAGGGCGAACGGTCCGTCATCGTGGACCTGCGCGACAACCCGGGCGGCTATGTGACCGCGGCCCGGACGATCGCCAGCCAGTTCATCGGAAGCGGGCCGCTCTTCTGGGAAGAAAGCGCCGACGGCACGCAGATCGAGACGGACGCCTCGGCCGGCGGGATCGCCACCGACGCGAGCATCCGGGTGATGGTCCTCGTCAACAAGGGCAGCGCCTCGGCGAGTGAGATCGTGTCGGGTGCTCTGCAGGACACGAAGCGAGCGACACTGGTCGGCGAGACGACGTTCGGCAAGGGCACGGTCCAGCAATGGGTGGACCTGACCGACGACTCGGGCGGGTTCCGGCTGACGATCGCGAAATGGCTCACGCCGGCGAAGCATTGGATCCACCAGAAGGGCCTCACGCCGGACCTCCTGGTCGGGGCCAGTGCGGAGCCGACCAGCCCGACGGGCGACCCGTACATCGACGCCGCGCTCAAGGCCCTCGGCGCGCCCGCCGCGACTGCGACCTGGCTGCGGGCAGCCTGAGCGCCCGTCAGGACGAATCCGGCCTGATGCACCGGCCGCCGCGCCCGACCGATGACATGCCCGCACGCCGGGGTAGGCCACGCCGATGCGACGCCGCCATCGGTCACCCGATCGGGATCTCTCCCGACGTCGCGGAACCCGACCTCTTGCCAGATCGCGGCTCGTCCTGTACGGTTTCGCCAACCGAAAGGAGGTGATGTGCAGTGACAGACAGTAGTCCGCGTTGTTGCACCACCTCGCAGGGAGCATCCGCCTGACGGACGCCCCGGCGAGTGGGCAACTCGAAACGCGTTCGAGGGCCGGTTCCGGCAGCGGAGCCGGCCTTCGTGCGTCCGCGATGCGCGCTCGCGCAGCAGGATCACCACCGACCACGAGGTGCCGCCACCGATGGGCGAATCGACCATCGCCCTCAACCGCAAGGCCCGCCACGAGTACTCCATCGAGGATACCTTCGAGGCCGGCCTGGTCCTGACCGGGACGGAGATCAAGTCGATCCGGGCGGGCCACGTGAGCCTCCAGGAGGCCTACGCGCGCATCGAGCGCGGCGAGGCCTGGCTGGTCGGCGCGCACATCGCCCCGTTCGCCGGCGGCAACCGGCTCAACCACGAAACGAAGCGGTCCCGGAAGCTGCTCCTCCATCGCGACGAGATCGACGAGCTGCTCGGCAAGACGAAGTCGAAGGGCCTGACGATCGTCCCGCTCCGCCTCTTCATCGACGGTCGTGGGCACGCCAAGCTCGAGATCGGGCTGGGGCGCGGCAAACAGCTCTACGACCGTCGCCGCGAGATCGCCGAGCGCGACGCGCGCCGGGACCTTGCCCGCACGATGGCGGACTCCGCCCGCGGGCGATAGCACCTCCGCACGGCGTCGATCGCCCCTCGCTCCGGCCGGAGCGTCGGGCGCCGAGCCGACGGCAGGCATGCCCGGGCCTGCGCGCGACCTGGAGTAGAATGCCCTGGCTGGTCCACGGGCCGGCGCGGAACGGCCTGTGCGCCGCTCCGATCGGTGGGGATGCGTGGTCTCGACGGGGCCCTGCAGTCCGGAAACGCGAGCCGAGGATGCCGCTCTGGCCTCGTTAAAAGGCGGCAAAACGAAGTAACTGCCAACAAGCAGCCTGCTCTCGCCCTCGCCGCTTAGGCGGTAAGGTGAGCGTGGAAGCGGCCTCCTCCCCGTGG
>JBBQRX010000013.1:0-70961 GCA_038214375.1 Candidatus Limnocylindrales bacterium | reverse complement strand
AGCGACGAGGAGGTCCGCGAGTTCGGGCGGCTCCAGCGGAGACGGATTCGGCGCTATCGAGCACGTCCCCGGTTAGGTCCGCCGTCGTGACCGTCGCCGAGTACAGGCGATACCGGGGCAGTGCGGCTCTTCGAGGCTGTTTGCGTGGTGGCGCCTTCGCCGCGTCAGGCCTACAGCCGCGGACCCGGGATCGTGTGCCGTCCTCACTGCGCTCAGACGGAGTAGACCTTCAGAATCTCGTCGCCGTAGTGGTTGATCACCTTGACGGCAATCCGGCCGCTCGCCGGGCGCGTGAAGGGGCGGGACACCGTCGAGTTGAGTGACGCCCAGGCAGCCTCGTCGATGTCGGCGCGGAGGGCGCGCTTGAGCTTCTCGTAGGGGTCGTCGGCGCCAAGGAAGTAGGCGTGGCGCACGAAGAACTGCTGGTCGTCATAGGCGGTGTCGATGAACCAGCAGGCGATGTCGTCGGTCGAGTCGCTGCGGACGACGCCCGTCGTCGGATCGTAGACGTCCAGGCCGTGGATCTCGACCTGGAGCTGCCCCTCCGGACCGGCCGCCCCCTCCGCGCCGCCCGCTGGCCGGATGTCGATGTCGGGCTGGCCGAAGACGGTGAACAGGTTGCCGGTCCGGGTCTTCTTGAGGAGCTCCTCGGCCATCGCGAGGTCGGGGTTCATCCGGGCGGTCAGGACGGTCAGCTTGCCGAAGCGCATGGCCGTGCCGCCCGCCTCGTCGGCGAGGGCGTCGAAGGCGAAGCCGCACACCACGAGGACGTCGAAGTAGCCGCCGGTCTCGAGGGCGGCTTCGCGGACGAGGTCCGGGCCGACGGTCCCGTACTGCGGCCCGATCGCGACGGCGACACGCCGGTTGGCCTCGCCCTCGCGGAACGTGCCGGTCGCCTGGAGGAAGCGGCCCGGGAATGGGTCGAGGGTCTCGAAGCGGAGGCGCTCGCCCTTCACCCGGTTGTCGACTCCGGATGCCCGCAGGTTGTCGAGGATGGTCGCGACGAAGCGTCCGGATTCCTCGATGGGCGCCGGCGTGTTGACGAGGTCCTCGGGACCGTCGGCCACGACGCGGTGGGGCGACAGGCTCTCGACGGTGAACGGCCCCGCGACCCGGACGACTTTCGGGTCGACGTACGGGCGGTCGAACAGGATCTCGGTCTCGGCGTGGCGGGCGATCGCGACGTCGATCTCGGAGCGGGTCATCCCGTCGTGGATGTCGGGGTTCTGGGCGATCGACTTGAGGGTGACGTGCGGGACGCGCTCGTAGACGAAGCCCTTGCGGATGTCACCCGCGGTCGAGCCGATCGGCGGCGTGCCAGTCAGCTCTGCCTCCCGGCGCCGGCCCTCGGGCGTGTCCGCCATGAGGTAGTAGGGGTACTTCGCCGCCATCAGGCGCGTGCGGGCGAGCGCGAGCGCGACGCGGCTTGTGTCGATCGTGATCCAGCGCCGACCCCACTGCTCGGCGACGTAGGCGGTGGTGCCGGAGCCACACGTAGGATCGAGCACAAGATCGCCGGGGTCGGTGGTCATGAGCAGGCATCGCTCGATGACCTTGTTCGCGGTCTGGACGACGTAGACCTGATCCTCAGTGAAGCTGCCCGTACCGGTGTCCAGCCAAACGTTGTCAAGCTCGGTTGTCGGATTGTCGCGAGCCAGCAGGACGGATGCGAGAGAAACACCAGATCGACGTATGCGGCCAAGTCGAGCAAGCCGGTCCATGTCGGCGCCCGGGCTGGGATCGTAGCTCCAGTGTCGACTGGTCGCGCATGGGTATGAGTTGCCTTCAAAGACGAACGGCCCGCTACGCGCGTCTTGGTGACCCATCGACGTCAAGGGACCTAGGCGACAGACCTCCCAGTCGCTGGGGATCGGGTCCACACCGGCGAGTTCACCGGGCGTCATGCTCCGAAGCACCTGCATGTCAGGCGACACGAGCTTGGTGTATTGCTTGGCTCCGCGCTCGCCCGGTTGCTTGCGAACGAGCAGCTTGCGGAACTTCATCGCCTCGAGGTTGCGCGCATAGACGAGGAGCATGTCGAAGACGCGAGGAAAGGCTGTGGTGCTTTCCGAGCTCGTCTTGTAGAAGGCGATCTGGCCGGCTGAGTTCGCGCTCCCGAAGACTTCGTCAAGTACCGCGCGAACAAGGTGTGCGTTTTCATCACCGATCTGGACGAAGATCGAGCCAGACTCGGTCAGCAGCTCGCGGGCCACGACGAGCCGATCGCGCAGGTAGGCCAGGTACGAGTGGATGCCGAGCTCCCACGTGTCGCGGAAGGCGCGGACCTGCTCTGGCTGGCGTGTGGCATCCTCGGCTCTGCCGTCGGTAACGTCGCGCTTCCGCGTCGAGACCTGCCAGTTGCTTCCGAACTTGATCCCGTAGGGCGGGTCGAGGTAGATCGCCTGGACCTGGCCCTTGAGGCCTTCCTTCTCGGCCAGCGAGCTCATCACCAGGAGTGAGTCGCCCAGGATCATCCGGTTCGACCATTTCATCGGGTGGCGGTAAAAGTCGACCCGCTCGTCAAAGGCCATCCCGTTGAAGTCCCCGGAGAAGAGGTCGAGCTGCGTCTCGCGGCCGGCCGCGGTCGTCGCCCGCAGGTCCTCGATGATCGCCTTGGGGCTGATCTGCTCCTGGATGTGGATCGGGATCGCCGGCACGACGAGGTCCTCGCCATCCTGCTGATCCTTGCCCTTCCAGACCAGCTGCGGGTCCAGCGAGGGATCGCGCGGGTAGCGCAGGGTCTGCGGCCCGGCTTCCCCGGCCTCGGCGAGCGACCCGAGCTCCGCGGTGGGGATGTTCACCCGACTGTCTCCCGTGTGGCGGACGGCCTCGACGGAGGTCGGCGCGGCGGGCTTGGACATCTTCCTAGCCAACGCTCATCTCTCCGTTATCCGGGTAAGCCATGGGTGAGGGGCGGTCCGTATGGTCCGGGGCGTGATCGAGTACGCGTGGGATTCCGACAAGGAGGCTGAGAATGTCCGCAAACGCGGCATCGACTTTCTCGAGGCCAGGTCCGTCCTCCGGGGACGTTTCGCAGTCACCTGGTTCGACGAGGCCCACTCCGAGGACGAACCGCGCTTCAGGACCATCGGCTACTCCGCGCTTGGCCGGCTCCTGGTCGTGGTAACCTCCGAAGACGGGGTCCAACCCCGGATCATCACTGCATGGCGCGCCACGAAGCGCGAACGAAATGCGTACGACCGACGACGCTGACCTCGACGTTGACTTCGCCGACATTCTCGAGTTCGGGAAGGTGGAGGTCGGCAGGTATGCCCGCATGGAAGCTGACGGCTTCGGCGTCGTCATCGACGGTGCAGTCGGGTACTCGCTCCGACTGATCCCCTCGAACACGGTCGTCGGCCGGTTCGCGTCCACTCGCGAGGCCTGGCCTGCGATTCTCGCCGAAGTCGAGCGCGGGATCCCGGCGAAGTGCCTCGTTTTGGACTGGCACTGGGCGAACGGGAGGCGCGGCCGCGTGGGCTCTGGTCGCCTGCTCGTCATGACCGCTCGAGACGGGCTCGGGCTCGACCAAGCCTCGCACCAGGTCCGAGCCGCCGTCTGACCGCTCGTTCTGCAACAACCCGTACGACGCCGGATTGCGGCGTATCCGTCATGTTCTATGCCCGGATCATCCGCTACAAGGATCTCCGAATCAGTCATCACACTGCGGCCGACTGCCGTACGGCTACGGGAAGCTCCACCCGGAGATCGGCTGGGAGGAGTGGATCCCTGGAAGTGGTACGTGGGCGGGACCCTCGATGGGCTCATGGGCTGGTAGGTCCGCGATCGCATTGATATGACATCTCGAGAGATATCGTCATGAATTGTCCATAACTATGGTCGGGCGAACGTGCGTCCTGATCAGGTTCGCCGCGTCCCAAGGGTCGGACACTTCGAGGAATGACCAGCGGCCGAGACCGCCGTGATTGTTCACGGCGGGGATCCAATACGTCTGGGCAGCCGCGACCTTGGCGGCCTTCTCACGGCGGTGCTCACCGGTCACCTCGATGACCAGACTGAGCGGCTCGGCTGCGCCGTCGCGGATCCGGACGATGAGATCGGGCACGTAGGTGGCGGCTTCGCCTTCGAACGTGTACGGGACCTTGAAGTTGAGGCCCTGGTTCTTGGCGTAGGCGATTACTTCGTCCATGTCGTCGAGGACCTGGCCGAGCTTCGCCTCCCAGCCAGAGTCCATCACGAGATAGTTGAGATGGCTCCTTCCGGTCTCGTAGACGGCCTTCGTCGTCGTGAAGTCGACGTAGCGGGTCGAGCCGATCGGGTCGTACGGCCGCAGGATCGGCATGATCCGCTGCTCGCCCGTGGTGCCCCGGACGATCGCCCTGTGGATCCGGTCGGCCGCGTCGTGCTCCCACTCGGCGATCAGGAGCATTTGCGGGAAGGCGCGGTCCTTCAGGACGACGCACTCCGCCAGCCAGCGCTCGGTGATCGCCAGGAGTTGCGGAAACAGCCAGGGCTGCTCGGCATCGTCGGCGGCCCGGAAGTACGTGTCCAGGACGCGCTTGGCGAGCCGAAAGGCGACCTCCTGGGGTCGCCGGCGCCTGAGGTCGTCGAGGTTGGTCTCGATCGAGGTGCCGACGATCGGATCGAGCACCGTGATGACCGGGACCTCGTCGGTTGCGAGGGTCTTCACCGAGTCGGGAGTGAACGTCGCTGTGAGACGGGCGGTCGGCAGGTCGTAGCGGTAGCCCAGGAGGCGCGGGAACGTCAGCTCCAGGTCGCTCCGCTCAGGTAGCGCCCGAACCCGGTGGATCTCCTTCTGGATGATCGGCCCGGCCTGGCCGCTGGTTGGCAGGAAGCTGAAGGGGACGCCGTACACCTCGGCGTACTCGGGGGCGAAGTGGCCGTCGGGTCCGGGCTCGTAGCTTACCCGCCGGAGACCCCGGCCGACGACCTGCTCGCACAGCAGCTGGGTCCCGAATGCGCGCACGCCCAGGACGTGGGTGACGGTGTTCGCGTCCCAGCCCTCGGTCAGCATCGAGACCGACACGACGCAGCGGACCTGCTCGCCCAGTCGATCCTTCTTGCCGATCGTGTTCATCACCTCGCGCAGGAGGTCCTCGTCGGTGATCTCGTCGACGGAGCGCCCGGGGAAGCGGGCGCGGTAGCTGGCTTTGAACTCGTCGATCTCGGCAGCCGCTATCCGCTTGAACGCGGGATCCATCGCTTCGCCCGACTCGAGCTGGGCCGAGTCGATGAGCAGCGTGTTCGGGCGCCCTGACCAGAGCCCGCCTTCCACGTTGCTGAAGATCGGCAGCGCACCCGGGACCGGGTCGGTGGAGCCGTCGGGCAGGGTCTTCTCCCAGCCGGCGATCCAGTCGAAGACCGCCTTGCTGATGCTCGTGTTCTGGCAGACCACGATGAAGACCGGCGGCGTGCCAGTTCCGGCCGTCTTCCACGCCCCGAAGCTCTTCTCGTAGTTGCCATAGAGGCTGCGCAGGGCGCCCTCGAGCTCCTTGGGGAGCTTCGGCTCGACCTGGTCTTCGTCGGCGGCGCGACCCTTCCTGGAGAAGTGATCGCGGATCTTCGGCCACAGGTCACGGTAGGTCGGCGACGTGCCGGCGACCGCATCGTCGGAGACCGGGACCCGCGGGATCTTGACGATCCCGGCCTCGATCGCGTCGATCAGGCTGAAGTCGCTCACCACCCATGGGAAGAGGGTGCCCTCCGGGTAGCCCGAGCCGCGCAGGAAGAACGGCGTAGCGGAGAGGTCGTAGATCGCCCGGATGCCGAGCTTGTGCTGGACCGCGCGGAGGCCGTTCAGCCAGACTCGGGCGGCCTCCTCATCGCGGCGGGCCTCCGTCCGCTCTTCGGCGCTGAGCTTCTCCTCCTGGCTCTGGGGCGCGCTCTGGTAGCAGTGGTGGGCCTCGTCGTTGAGGACGACGATGTTTCGTTTCGTCCCGAGCGCCCGGCAGACCCGCCGGACCACCTGGTCCGGGGTCTCCTTGAAAAGGTCCGTGTCGCCGTCGGGACCGGCGAGAACCTTCTTCGTCAGAGACGCCGCCTCGAACGTGTCGCGACGGATGAAGCCATGGAAATTGGTGATCTCGATCTTCGCGGCCTGCAGCGCCTGCAGCTGGTCCTGGGTCAGAAGGTCGCGCTCCTGGTAGTAGTTGCCGGCGAGGTTCGGCCGGAGGACCTGCAGGCGGTCGCGGATCGTGATGCCGGGCGTGACGACGAGGAACGCGTCGGAGAACCGCTTGTCCTGGGCGTTGGCGACCTTGTTGAGCGCCTGCCAGGCGATGAGCATCGCCATGACCACGGTCTTGCCCGAGCCGGTCGCCATCTTGAAGGCGATACGGTAGAGCCCCGGATTGCGGGCCTGGCCGTCCTCGCGGAGCTTGTTCTCGATCCACGGCTGGCGGTTGCCGGCGACCTCGGCGAGGAAGATCGCGGTCTCCAGCGCCTCGACCTGGCAGAAGAAGAGCGGCTTCTCGCGGTCGGGGGCCTGCCAGTAGGCGAGGAGGTCACGGGTCACCGCGGTGATCCCCGGATACCGGGCGCTTCGCCAGGCGCTGACGTGCTCGCGGACCCGGTTGATGAAGTCGTTGTCGGTCATCCGCTCGGCGACCCACTCGCCGGGCAGGCTGAGCTGCGCGCCGCCCTTGATCTTCGGCTTGGCGATCGGGATGAAGTACGTGCTCCGTCGCCGGCCCTCGGCGATCTCGCTCGTGATCCCGTCCTCGTCGAAGCGGAAGTGCCGCGCGGGCTCGGCGAACGGCGAGTTCAGGATAGGGTTCTCGATCGAGACCGGTGGCACGGGTCCCTCTCAGGGCAGTGGCGACTCGGCGCTCCCTGCAGGATACGCGGCGGCCGGTGTCAGGTTGACCGGCACGAGCACCAACACGACGCGGACATGGTGCCGAGGCTGCCATTGACCTCCCGCCCGAGACGAGACGAGAGCAACCAGCGCTAACGGAGATCGGGCGGAGCGATGCCTTCCTACGAAGGCTGAATGGGCGGAAGGCGTTTGGCCCCGATGGTGGTTACTCCGCGGGAGGCTTCGGGGTCGATCGCCCCGGTCGAATGCGGTGACGACGCTCGAAAACGTCGTCCCAAGTTCCCTGTTGGAGTGCTCCCTGCTCCCACAATCGGAAGGCCATCTCGGCGACCTGCGTGAGCGCCCAGCGGGCATCCTCAATGCTGGGCTCGACGTCCCGGGAGACCTGGTCATTGCCGCCCAGGTATCGGATGTGGATGCCCATCGTGTTCTGAAGGCGCCGGTACGCCACGGGGCGCATGCCCACGGCAGATGCCAGCACCCAACCCTGGACCTGGGCCAGGCTCTTGCCCAGACCGTCGATGTACTCACCGACCGCCTCGAGAGACCGCTTGTCCCTGTACGAAAGCTCGCGTGGGGGTCCCCCGATCGGCGGCTCAAGCCGAAAGAGCAGCGCCGTGTGCGCTCGAGCCACAGCGTCGGCAGCACCGCTCGCATCGCCCATTGCCAAGCCGTCTTCGCCCGCCTCTAGCTGGATCGTGAGGTCGGGGGCATCGATCAGGGCTGCAATGGCCTTCACCACTCCACCGCCCGCTGGCAAGCCGACGAAGTGCGCTGACATCGCCGGCATCAGGTCAAGAAGTTGTCGGGCAGCTCGGCATGCGAGCAACGCCTCCGAGGCCGGCGCCAGGGCGCCGTGGTGGACTACTGAATTGCGCAATGCGTGCGCTGATCGGAGACCCTGCTGGAGTGCGAGCGGTAGGGGGACACCTGCCGCTTCCAGAGCGTGCCGTGCGCGCTCCATCACTTGGTGATACTTGGGCTCCGGTGGTAACGAGCCCTCCGTCCAGCCGCCGATCACCCCGAGCACGGTCTCTGCTGCGGAGTCGGCCGCGATAAGCGCCATCGAGCTCGCCGCGTCATCGCCGCGGCGGACAAGCTCCTCGGCGGTCGCGAGTAGACCCACGGCAGTCAACCAGCGTCGGAGAACACTGCTCGGAACGTCTGGGGCCACGGACCGAGTATCGCACCAGCACCCCGCCTTCCGGCTCTAGCGCCGCCCGGCAGAGCGCTCTCGCAATCCTTTCGGCAACGCAGCCTATCGCGTCACGATGTGGTCAACGTGTCGCGCTGTCCCTGCCCATCTCGGGGCTTCGGTGGTAGATTCTCGCTGCACGGACTTCGGCCCGCGGCCTCCCGAGCGGGAGTAACTCAGCTGGCAGAGTGTCTGCTTCCCAAGCAGAATGTCGCGGGTTCGAATCCCGTCTCCCGCTCCACTTTCCGTTGTATCTGACTGGGATTCGGTCGTCCATCGAGCGCCCGGCGTGCCGGCCAAGTTGGCACGCCGGAGCGGCACGATCGGCAGCGTGGCGCGCACGAGCTTCGATCCATCCGTGGTCCGACCGAGGTGTCCTGAGCACCCGGCCAACAGGGTCTGGCTGGACGGCTTCGAGCGCTGCCGCTGGAGCGACCTCCACCGACGGCCGCGGTATCGCTGCGTGACCCCGGCGGGCACGAAGGGCCATGCCTTCAGCCTGCCTTTCGCCGTCCGCCAGCCGACCGAGCGCCACCCCGACGCCGGGACGGCCTGCCCGGCCTGCGAGCACGTGTACGGCCGCCACGAGGGGGTCCGGACCGGGCCGCGGCTTCCTGTTCGGGCACGCCGAGATCGCCCGTCTGCTCCTGCGCGTGGCCTTCAGGCGGGTATTTGATCGGTGACGTGCCGCGCGGTGGTCCTGGACGACGGGCGGCCACCCGCCTCCGCGATGAGCGCGTCGGCCGCCTCCAGGCCGTCACAAATCGCTCAGGGACGCTGCCGTTGCGTGTGTGTGTTGACTTGGCACCAATTTAGAGCCATTCTTGCGCCATGCCTGCAGCCCGACGTCCCCAGAAGAGCCGGCACCGCCTCTCCGCCGATGTGCCGGAGGCGACGGATGCTCGTGTCCGCGAGACAGCCAGGACGCTCTATCGGGGAGTCGTCAGCGACGCCGTGACAACGGCCCTCGAGACGTTCCAGTGGATTGTCGATGCTCGAAGTCGCGGCAAGCGAGTCATCGCGACCGACGCTGACAGCCTCCCGGCGACGTATGAAGAGCCCATGATTGCGGGCCTCGAGGGTCTTGGACAGGGCTGGACCTGGTTGGTGCGTCGAGATCATCCGTGGCGACGCCAACTGTGGGTCAAGGGCCGGAACATCACGGCCGGAGATCTCGCGCGAACCGCCTCTGTCGAGGGTTGGATCCCGGAGCAGACCGCCCATCAGTTCGACCTGCCGGTCGAGGCGGTGGTTGAGGCCTTCCGGTATGCCGAGAACGCTCGCGAGCTGATTGCGGCGGAAGAGGCCGAGAATCGCATCGTCGCCCAGCGCTACGAGCATCCGCGTGCGCCTGTACCTGGATGAGGACATCGCGAGCAAGGAGCTGACGTCCCGCCTGGCTGGTGCCGGGCATGCTGTCCTGTCCCCGTTGAGAGGCGAAGCCGATTCCCGCTGTTGGCGTCACGCACAGGAACAACGCGCGACCGTGGTAACGATGAACGCCGTCGACTTCGTCAGGCTCGCCGAGGATACGGAGGGCCACTCCGGCCTGTTGCTCGTCTACCGTGAGAATGACCCGACCCGCGACATGAGCGCGGCGGCAATCGTCGCCGCGGTCGCCCGGGTCGCGGAGACATATCGCGAGAAGCTGGAAGGCGTGGTCGCGGTTCTCAACCAGTTCCGCTGGTGAGCGTGGGCGCCGAGGCCGATCGACCAGATGTCCGTAGGCATGCCGTGGGAGAGCTGCGGCCCGAACTCCATCGGGGTGCGCTGATCGAGACTCTTCTCAGACGCCCATTCGGCGTCACGTTCGATCTGCTGCACGCTCCGCTTCCCTAGCAGTAGCCACATCGGTCCGGCGCACTGCACAGGGCAGCACGGTCGATGGTCCGTGCGACCGCAGCGTCGGCGGACCCGGCCAGGGTCAGGCGACGGGATTCTCGTCCAGCCAGCGGCGCAAGCTGCCGCGCCAGAGTGCCCGCCCGTGGAACGAGATGTCCGGCCCGATCGCGGGCAGCCCGCCGTACCAGATGAGCGTCTTGAGGAGCGGGGTCACCTGCGCGCCGTAGGCTCGCATGCAGGCCTCGGGCTGGACGCCCGGCCACGAGTAGCAGGAGACGACCGTTCGTCGCTGTGCGGTCGGGATCCCGGGCGGCAGATGGTCCCAGGCCGCGTCCTGCGGCCCGAATTCCCACTGGTCCAGGTTGCCCTGGGGGATGCCTTCGATCCCGCGCACGACCGGCGGGTCGTCGTCGAGCAGGTATGGATCGACCGCCAGGTCGCACACGATCGCGTGGGCCGGAAGCATGCCGAGCCAGGCGTTCGGGAACAGGGGTCGCGACGTGTCGCGTCGCGCGGTGGCATCGACGAGGATGTCGGTCTGGGCCAGGCGCCGCCGGAAGTAGGCTTCGTCGCCCGACAGGTTCTGCTCGACCACCACGACCTCGACCCCGGCCAGGCCGTCGCGGACGAATCGCTCGTTGCGCACCTCGTCGCCGCACCTGGCGGCCCACTCGATGGCGTGCTTGCCGACCCCGCCGGCGCCCAGGATCGTGACGCTGATCGGCGGACGCATGGGCGAGAGCAACGGTGGCCAGCGCCGCTCGAGTGCGTCGAACGCGGCGGCCAGCCCGTTGCGGGCCACGTCGCGCAGGTTCTGGACCAGGCGCCGTCCGTCGTCGCCGGTCACCATGTCCAGCGCGATGGCTTCGATGCCGAGGCGGTGCAGCAGCTCGACGCGCTCCGGCCGCGTGGTGAAGTGGAGCATCGAAAGCAGGATCACGCCGGGTCGCAGCATCTCGTAGCGGCCTTCGGGCGCCCGCAGCACCACCACGATGTCCTGGCGGTACGCCGTGGCTTCGTCGACGATGCGCACGCGCGGCGATTCGGCCAGGTACTCGTCGTCGGAAATGCCCATGCCAGCGCCACTCCCGGCCTCGACGTAGACGTCGACATCCAGGCTCGCGAGCACGCCCATGAGCGGCGGCAGGAAGGCTCGCCGCTCGCCGGGCTCGTTGTACATGCGGGGGAAGCCGATCGTGAGCCCGTGGTCGCTGGCCATCTCTTGCCTCTGGCCTCCTTCTGGGGAGCTCGCCGCCGCGCCGTCGTCGACGAGGCATCGGACCGACAGTCTGCCGCTGCCTCGGCTGCGTCAAGGCCCGAAGGACCGATCCCGGTGGGCCCTCCGCCTCCCTCTTTGACGCTGCAGACGCCGGTGCGCGCCCTCGTATCGCCGTTCGTTGGGGCCAAGTGGACCACCCGGTCGTGCTCGCCAGCAGTTGTTCGCGCCGGGCCGACGTCCGACCCTTCGCGGTGACCGCCCCAATCCTCACCAGGACGGCGTCGTGTCGCCTCGTCGGGCGGGAGGATTCGGATGCTTGCTGGACACATCACCGTCGGGTTTCCGCGGATGCACAGGGAAGCCAGCGAGCGGCGCGACTTCCTGCCGCCGCTGATCGGGCTGCTGGCGTCGAACGGCGCCGAGGTCTACCTCGAGACCGGGACCGGCTCAGGCATGGGCTACAGCGACACGGACTACAGCACGGTCTCGCCCCACGTGCACATCACCGACGAGGAGCACTGCTACCGGCAGGAGGTCGTCGTGGTGCTCCGGGCACCGGAGGGACGGTACGAGCTGCTCCGGCGTGGCGCGGTTCTCGTGTCGATGCTCCACTTCTCCACCCGGCCGGCGCGCGTGGCGATGCTGCGCGAGCTCGGCATCGACGCGCTGAGCCTCGACCTCATCCGGAACGAGGACGGTCGGCGGCTGGTGGAGAACCTGCGCAGCGTCGCGTGGAACGGCGTCGCGTCGGCGTTCGCGGCGCTGGAGCGGACCTGGCCCACGTTGTTGAACCCGCACCGATCCACGGTCAAGGTCACGATCCTGGGCGCCGGGCGGGTTGGCCGGCACGCGGTGGAGTTCGCGACGAAGTACGGCGACGATGCCCGGAACGACGCATTCGGACGGGCCGGGCTGCCGGGCGTGGAGGTGGTCACCGTCGGGCGCAATCTCACCGGCGATGCCGGCTACCTCAAGGGCCGCCTGGCCGTCACGGACGTCCTCGTCGACGCCACGGCGCGCCGTGATCCTTCGAAGCCCGTCGTGCCGAACGCCTGGATCGGCGTCCTGCCCGAGCACGCCGTCATCTGCGATCTCGCGGTTGACCCGTACCTGCTCGACAACGTGCCGCCGATCGTCCGCGGCATCGAGGGCATCCCGCAGGGCAACCTGGACCAGTGGGAGTTCGCGCCGGACGATCCCGCGTGGGACGCGCTGCCGCCAGGCATTCCGACGGACGAGCGGCGGACCGTTGTTTCCTGCTACTCGTGGCCGGGCGTCCGGCCGGAGCCATGCATGCATGTCTACGGATCGCAGCTGGCGCCGCTCCTGGAACGCCTGATCTCGGCCGGCGGCCTGGACGGGATCCGGCCCGATGGGTCGTACTTCGAGCAGGCACTCGCGCGCGGAAGCCTCCGCCACTGGCAGGAGCCACCAGGATCGGTGGCCCCGATCGGCGCGGCCGGCGTCCGCGCCTGATCGCAGGACTCCGGGGGCCGCACGCGAGGCGTGCCCGGGCAGGCGAAGCTCCTGACCGCTGCGGCGACCTCGGCCATACTGCCGCGATGGCCGTCCCGACCGGCAACGTCACGTTCGTGCTGACCGGTGGCCATGGTTGCGGCCGTCCACGCGCGCGCGGTCGCCGACCCGGATGTCGCAGCGCGGGTGACGGACGCAGCCCTCCGCATCCTGGAGGCGAAGGACGCAGCGGGGCTGCTGCCCTGCTCGGCTTGAACCTCCGGCAGGCGAAACGGAGCTCGCGGGGTGCCCGCGCCCACTCGATCGAGCTCCTGGCGGGCCGCCTCGTCGCGGCCGCGCCGTCATGACCAGCAGCGGCGCAGGGAGGGACGAGGCCCTACCATGCCGCCGAAGGGGGTCCCATGCTCCAGCCCGAGCCCGTCTGTCTCCTGGTCGCCGACATCTCCGGCTACACGAGCTACCTCGCGGGGGTCGAGCTCGATCATTCGCAGGACATCCTGGCCGATCTCATCAGCACGATCGTCACGGCCCTGCGACCGACCTTCCGGCTCGCGAAGCTCGAGGGCGACGCGGCGTTCGTCTTCGCGCCGGCCGGCAAGCTCGACGGCTCGCTCCTGCTGGACACGATCGAACGCTGCTACTTCGGATTTCGCCGGCGCCGTCGCGACGTCCGCCAGGCGACGTCATGCACCTGCAACGCCTGCGTGCGAATTCCCGACCTCAATCTCAAGTTCGTGGTCCACCACGGGATGGCGCTGCGCCACCGCATCGCGGGACGCGAGGAGCTGCTCGGGTCGGATGTCATCGTCGTGCACCGGCTGCTGAAGAACGAGGTCGTCGAACGGCTCGGGATCGGCGCCTATGCCCTGTTGACGCAGGCCAGCGTCGATGCGGTGGCCATCGACCCTGCGGCGCTGGGCAT
Organism: Candidatus Limnocylindrales bacterium; assembly: GCA_038214375.1. Taxonomy (GTDB): domain Bacteria; phylum Chloroflexota; class Limnocylindria; order Limnocylindrales; family CSP1-4; genus CTSoil-043. Next base: position 57,508 of record JBBQRX010000013.1, on the reverse strand, counting down.
GCAGCCGCTCACCGAGACGTACGAGCACCTCGGCGAGATCGCAACGTGGGTCCACGACCTGGAGCGGCGCTGGCAGGAGGAGGAGGGGCGACAGCGCGAGTTCGTCAGGCCGGCAGATGCGTGGTTGACGTTCTCCGTGTCCACCCCCGCGCCGCCGCAGCTCGCCTGGGAGTTCGTCACGGCCGCGGGGCGCCGGCCCGCCTGGCAGGTCGGGGTGACGGGGGTCACGCTCGCCGACGCCCCGGGCGGCCGGCGCATCGTGGGGGCCACCAACCACTGTGCGCACGGCTCCGCGGGAGGCGTCCTCGAGGAGATCCTGGACTGGCGGCCGTACGACTACCTGACCGATCGCGGGACGCACACGACCCCTTCCGGGCCGGTGCGGATGCTCGAGACGATCGAATTCGAGCCGACCGCCACCGGGACGACCATTCACTTCCGGTACCAGCCGCCAAAGACCGCGAAGGAACGGGCGATCGTCGCGGGCCTCGAGCCCGTGTACCGGGACATCTTCGCGGCCAGGTTGCCGAGGCTCGCCGACTTGCTCGAGGTGGAGATGGCTGCTCGGAGGGAGGAGCAGGCCGAGGAGCCCGCGCTGCCGGCACCCAGGGCCGACGGCGTCCTCGCGGGCCTCCCGGAGGCAGCCGCCACGTGATCTGTTCCGCCTGCGGCACCGAGAACGGCGCCGGCGCCAAGTTCTGCGTCCAGTGCGGGACGAGCCTGGCCGCCGGCTGCCCGTCGTGCGGGACGGTCAACCCGCCCGGGGCCAGGTTCTGCGCCGAATGCGGCACCCCGTTCGGCGGCGCGCCCTTGCTGCCGACCGCGACGCGGGCGAGCACGGCGGGTTCGGCCGGTTCGACGGCCAGCGGCCCCGTGGCCGAGCGCCGCCTCGTCTCGATCCTGTTCGCCGACCTCGTGGGCTTCACCCCGTTCGCCGCCGAGCGCGACGCGGAGGATGTCCGCGAGATCCTGACGCGCTATTTCGACCTTGCGCGCGACGTCATCGGCCGCCATGGCGGCACCGTGGAGAAGTTCATCGGCGACGCGGTCATGGCCGTCTGGGGCGCACCGATCGCCCGCGAGGACGACGCCGAGCGTGCCGTTCGCGCCGCCCTCGAGGTTGTCGATGCGGTCCGATCGCTCGGGCCGGGCATCGCGGCCCGAGCCGGCGTGCTGACCGGCGAAGCGGCCGTGACGGTCGGTGCCACGAACCAGGGCATGGTCGCTGGCGACCTCGTCAACACCGCGTCCCGGCTCCAGTCCGCGGCGGCACCGGGCATGGTCCTCGTCGGCGAGACGACGCAGCGAGCGGCGGCCGGCGCCATCACCTTCGAAGCGGCCGGCGAGCAGGTCCTCAAGGGCAAGGCCGTGCCGATCGCGGCGTGGCGGGCCGTCCGGGTGGTCGCCGAGCGCGGCGGGCGCAACCGGAGCGATTCCCTCGAAGCGCCGTTCGTCGGGCGGGACGAGGAGCTCCGCCAGCTCAAGGACCTCTTCCACGCCACCCAACGAGAGGGAAAGTCGCGGCTGGTCAGCGCGATCGGGCCCGGCGGCATCGGCAAGACGCGCCTCGCCTGGGAGTTCCTGAAATACCTCGACGGCCTGCTGGACTCGGCCTGGTGGCACGCCGGGCGGAGCCCTGCCTACGGCGACGGCATCACGTTCTGGGCGCTCGGCGAGATGGTCCGTGGCCGGGCCGGCCTGGCCGAGACGGACGACGAAGCCACCACCCGCGCGGGCGTGGCCCGGATCGTCCGCGGCCACGTCCCCGACGAGGCCGAGGCCCGTTGGATCGAATCGGCGCTCCTCGCCCTGCTGGGCCTGGACACCGGCATCGGTGCGGACCAGCTCTTCGCGGCCTGGCGGACCTTCTTCGAGCGCCTCGCGGCGCAAGCCCCGGTTGTCATGGTCTTCGAGGACCTCCATCACGCCGACAAGGGCCTGCTCGACTTCATCGACCACCTGATGGACTGGAGCCGAACCTCCCCGATCATGGTGATCACGCTTGCCCGACCGGAGCTGCTCGAGCGCCGCCCGGACTGGGGCGCCGGCAAGCGCTCGTTCACCTCGATCACGCTCGAGCCGCTGCCGCCCGAGGACATGGAGCGCCTTCTCGCGGGCCTCGTGCCGGGCCTGCCGCCGAAGACGGCCCGGGCGATTGTCGCGCGCGCCGACGGCATCCCGCTGTACGCGGTCGAGACCGTCCGGATGCTCCTCGCCCAGGGCCGGCTGGTCCTCCAGGGCGATGCGTACCAGCCGGTCGGCGACTTCGCCGATCTCGCCGTCCCCGAGACGCTGACCGCGCTCATCGCGGCCCGCCTCGATGCGCTGGAGCCGGCCGATCGCGGCCTTGTCGAGGATGCCGCGGTCCTGGGGCAGAGCTTCTCGGTCGCAGGGCTCGCGGCGGTCTCCGGCCTCGCACCCGACGAGCTCGAGCGGCGGCTCGGCGGGCTCGTCCGGCGCGAGCTGCTGGCGCTCGATGTCGATCCGCGCTCGCCCGAGCGCGGGCAGTACGGCTTCGTCCAGGCCCTGATTCGCGAGGTCGCCTACAACACCCTCTCGAAGGGCGATCGCAAGGTTCGCCACCTCGCCGCGGCGCGGTTCTTCGAGAGCCTGGCGACGGACGAGCTCGCCGGCGGCCTTGCCAGCCACTACCTTGCCGCGCACCGCCTGGCCGGCGACGGGGCGGAGGCCGACGCGCTGGCGGCACAGGCCCGCGTCTCGCTCAGGGGCGCGGCCGAGCGGGCGACCGCCCTCGGCTCCCACGAGCAGGCGCTCGTCTTCCTCGACCAGGCCCTGGAGGTGACGGCGGATCCCGGCGAGCGCGCCGAGCTGCACGAGCGAGCCGTCCGGGCCGCGCAGGAGGGATTGGACGCCGACCTCGTCCTGCGCCACGCGGAGGCGACCGTCGTGGAGCGCCGGCGGGTCGGCGACCGTCCAGCCATCGCGTCGGCGGAGGCTGCCCACGCCCAGGCGGTCAACAGCTCGCTCGGCGATCCTGCCCGCGCCCGCGAGATGCTCCTGCGGACGTGGGACGAGTTCTCCGATCTCGAGGGGACGCCCGCCGGCGTCGCGATCATGGCGTCCCTCGGGCGGGCCTACCGGGGTCTCGACGACTTCACGTCCGCCCTCGCGTGGATCGACCGGTACCTTCCGATCTCGGAGCGCCTCGACCTCCTCGACGAGACGACCCGCGGGATCATGGGCCGCGGTGCGGCGCTCCTCACGGGCGGCCGGCCGCGCCGGCGTGGTCCTCCTGCGTGGCTCGCACCAGATGGCACTGACGCACGATCTCGACGTCGAGATGAACGTCCGTGTCCTGCTCGCGTTCTATGAGCAATGGGGCGAGCCGGCGGCCGGCCTGGCCCTCGGTCGCGAGGGCATGGAGATCGCGCGCCGGAAGGGGTCCCGGTCGTACGGCTTCCAGATGGTCGGGAATGCCATGATCGCCGCGTTCCGGGTCGGCGAATGGGACTGGGCGACCTCGACCCTCGACGAATGGCTCGCCATCGAGACAAGGTCGAGCGGCTGGACCGAGCTGTACGTCGATCGCGCGATCCTCCGGTCGCTCCGCGGTGAGGATGCGACCGCGGACATCGAGGCCGCCGCCGCCCTGCGCGGCCCGATCACCGATCCGCAGTTCGAGTCCTACGAACGCCTGGCGCGCGCCTGGATGGCGTTCGCGGCCGGGGACCTGGCCGGCGCAAGGGCAGAGGCCGAGCGCGCCGCCGCGGTCACCAGCTACTTCGCGCCGCTTGGCCTGCCGCTTGCCGCCCGCGCGGCCCTCTGGGCCCGCGAGACCGCGGATGCCCGCCGGATCCTCGACCAACTCCGGACGACCTCGTTCTGGGGCCTGGCCCTCGAGGCGGACCGCAGCGCGATGGCGGCCGGGGTCGCCGCGCTCGAGGGCCGCGGCCCCGAAGCCCTGGCGGGCTACCGCGAGGCCCTGCGCGCCTACCGCCAGCTCGGGCTCGCGTTCGAGGAGGCGGCGGCAGCGGTTGACATGGCCACGCTCCTGCCGACGCCGGAGCGGGAGGCCCAGGACGTCGTGTCGGCGATCGCGGCCGCGCGCGAGACGCTCGAACGGCTCGGCGCCCGGCCGTTCCTCACACGCCTCGATTCGGGTGTCCCCGGGGACGTTCGGGCGGTCCCGGCTTCCGGGTGACCCGGCCGCCGGCGGTCGTCAGGGGGTCCCGGCGCCGGAACTCTCGCCGCCGCCCGATGCCGAGCTTGCCAGCATCTGTGCCGCGTCGCTGAAGAGCCCGTTGAAGATCCGCGAGGTGGACGGGAACGCGTGGATCGTGTCGGCGAGGATCTCGACGGGCACCCGGGCCCGGATCGCGAGGACGCACTCGTGGATTGCCGCCGAGGCGTCCGGGACCGCCATCGCCGCACCGACGAGCTCGTGGCTGGCACGGTCGACCACGATCGTCACGTGGCCGAACGCCGCCTCGACCGAGTAACCCTTCGCCGTCGTCGCGAAGTCGGCCACGAGCTCGAAGGCATCGAGGCCCCGCGTCTGCGCCTGCTCGAGGCTTAGCCCGACGAAGGCCAGCTCGGGGTCGATGTAGGTCGCGCGGGGCAGCGCGCGGTAGTCGGGCACCACCTCGTCGCCGAGCGCCATCCGGACGGCCAGCTCGCCCTGGTAGTGGCCCTGGTGCGTGTGCAGCTCGGGTCCGGCCGCATCTCCGATGACGTAGAGGCCCTCCGCGATCCGGAGACGGCCGTCGCGCGGCATGGACGTCGGATCGAGACCGACCGTATCCAACCCGAGTGAAGCGAGCGGGAACACGCGACCGACGGCGAGAAGCGTCGCGTGGCCGGTGACCTCGGTCCCGTCGTTGAGCTCGACCACGTCCGGCCGATCATCCGCGGCCCGGGGTCGTGCCCGCATGGCGCGCACACCGAGCCGCATGGTGACCCCGTCGCGGGCGAGGGCACGCGCAGCCGCCTCGCCGTTGCGCGGATGGTCGGAGGGAAGCAATCGGCCACCCGACTGGACGAGCGTGACGGGAACGCCGAAGCGGGCGAACACCTGGGCGAGCTCGACGCCGGTGGGACCGCCACCGAGCACGAGCAGGCTGGACGGCAGGTCCCGCGCGGCGGTCGCGTCCTTGTTCGTCCACGTCCGGATCGTGTCGATGCCCTCGATCGGCGGGACCTTCGTCCCGGACCCGACCGCGACCAGGACGTTGGTGGCCTCCAGCACGTCCTCGGCGCCGTCATGGCGGACGATCACGCGGCCCTTCCCGTCGAGTCGTGCGTCGCCCCGATGGACGACCGCCCCGGCGGCCTCGAGGCCGCGCACGTGGCCGGAGTCGTCCGGGTATGGGCGGTCGACGCGGTTGATCATGTAGTCGCGCCGGGCCGACGCCCGCTCCCACGAGTAATCCTCGCCCGCCGCACGCCGGGCGGCGCCGTTGAGCAGCGACTTGGAGGGGATGCAGCCCCAGTGCGGGCACGACCCGCCGAACAGGTCGCGGTCGACGACCGCGACCGTCGCACCGCGCCGGCGGGCCATGTAGGCGGCGGCTTCGCCGGCGGGGCCGGCCCCGATGATCACGAAGTCGAACATCACGCTCGGTCGCTCCCACCCTCCACGGCGACCGCGGCGCCCGTCGCGGCGGACTCGTACAGCGCGGCAATCGTCCGCGCCTGGCCGAGTGCGTCGGCACGGCCCAGCAGCGCCGCGTTCTCGCCGAGGATGGCGCCGCTCATGTTCGCGAGCTCGAGCGGATACGGGTCCACGGGCGTGATCGGGATCTCGCGATCATCGAGCCAGAGGACTCGCGCCTGGCCCTGCCACGGGCTGCGCATCACGAGGCTGCCCGCGTCCCCGATCGCCTCGAGCGAGGCATGATCCGAGGTGAAGCCGGAGTTGATCGTGGCGATCACGTCTCCCGGGAAGCGCAGCAGCCCGGCGAACGTCATGTCCACCCCGGAGGGCGCGAGCGTCTGGTCGCCGAGGACTCTGACCGGCTCCGACCCGGCCACGAGGCGCGCGCCGCTGACCGCGTAACATCCGACGTCCATCAGGCTGCCGCCGGCGAGGTCGGCCTGCAGCCGGACGTCGGCCGGATCGCCGATTCGGAAGCTGAACGTCGCGCGGATCGCCTGGAGCGCGCCGACCTCCGGGAGCAGCTCGAGGAAGCGCCGCGCATGGGGCGTGTGGCGCCACATGAACGCCTCCATCAGGACGCGACCCGCCACATCCGCGGCGTCGAATGCCTCGACCACCTCGGCCGGTCGCCGCGAGTAGGGCTTCTCGCACAGCACGTGCTTCCCTGCCGCGAGCGCCCGCAGCGTCCACGGGTGGTGGAGCGCGTTCGGGACGGCGATGTACACGGCGTCGACCGCCGGATCCTCGAGGAGCGCCTCGTACGACGGGTGGGCCCGCGCGATGCCGAAGGTCGCCGCGAACGCAGCGGCGCGCTCGGGCGTCCGGCTGCCGACAGCGACGACTTCGGCGTTGGCCGCCTCGCCTGCGTGGCGCATGAACCGCGCGGCGATCGAGCCCGGACCGAGGATCCCCCACCGCACGACTCCCGACGACGACATCGATCCCTCCCTAGTTCGCCCGCCCGACCGTCGTCGCAAGGACGGCCCGGCGGGCATCGCCGCTCGCCTCGAGCGCGACATGGATGCCCATCTTGTCGAGCATGTTCAGCATCGGTGGGCCCATGTGGTGTGCCACGACCGTTTCGACGCCGTGCTCGCGCAGGAAGACCGCCACCCGGGCGTGATGCCCGCCTTCGGTGCCGACGTCGTGCAGCTGGTCCCAGCGAACGTCGAACGCCTGCCAGCTCGCGATGGTTCCGGCCTGCACGTCCGCGACGGCGACGCGCCCGGCTCGTCCCCAGCCTGGATCGATCATCCCGTCATCCGTTACGGGCACGGCCACGATCATCGGCGTCCTCCCGGCTCGTCTGGATCGGGCGGCGGTCGCCGCCCGATGCCGTTCCGGCACCACCCCATCCAGGGGAGCGTGCCGGTCCGTGCCCGGTCAGTATCGCCGCTGCGTGGCGTGCTCGCCAGCGGGCCGGACGTTCGCCGGCGGGCGATGCGTCCCGTGGCGTCGCATGCCGCGATCGAGGGGGCCTGCACACGCACGCCGCCCGCGCGTCGATCACGCACCACCGGCTCGTCCGCAGCGCCCTCAACGGCTCGCCCGGAGCGTCCTCCGCGTGTCGGACGTGGCGGGCGCGGCTACCATCCGGTGCATGCGCACGGAGTCGATCGCGGTAGCGCCGGGCGTGGAGCTCGCCGCCGACACATGGACGCCGTCCGAGGCGAGCGGTCCGCCGTTCGTCCTGGTCCACGGCCTCGCCTCGAACGCGCGGCTGTGGGACGGCGTCGCCACAGGCCTCGTCGCGACCGGCCATGCGGTCAGCACCGTCGACCTGCGGGGCCACGGCCGTTCTTCGAAGCCCGATGGCCCGTATGACGTGCCCACCGTGGCGGCCGACCTCGCCGTACTCGTCGAGCGCATGGGCATCGACCGGCCGATCGTGGCCGGACAGTCCTGGGGTGGCAACGTCGTCCTCGAGCTGGCGGCGCGGCACCCGGATCTTGTCCGTGGGATCGTGCTCGTCGACGGGGGCTGGCTCGAGCCGAGCGGCCAGTTCGCCGATTGGGACGCCTGCCTCGCCGCGCTGGCGCCGCCGCGTCTCGCCGGGCGCCGGTTCGTGGAGGTCGACGCGTACGTCCGCTCGGCCCACGGTCGCTGGCCCGAGAGCGGGATCCGCGGCGCGCTCGCGAATTTCGAGGTGCGGCCGGACGGCACGATAGCGCCGTGGCTCACCTTCGACCACCACATCGCGGTCCTGCGTGGCCTGTGGGAGCACCATCCCCGGGAGCGCTACCCGGATGTCACGGTCCCGGTCCTGCTCGTCCCGGTCGACGGCGGCGAGACGGACTGGACCGCGCGGAAGCGCCGGGACGTCGAGACCGCCGCGACACTGATCCCGAACGCCCGCGTCCGCTGGTTCACCGGCGATCACGACATCCATGCACAACGCCCGGCCGAACTTGCAGACGCGATGGACGAGATGACCACCGACGGGTTCTTCGGATGAGCAATCCACGGATTCTCGCGATCATGGGCTCCGGGGAGACGGCGCCGACGATGGCGAAGGTCCACCGCGCCCTCTTCGAGCGCCTCGGCCCGGACCCCGTCCCTGCCGCCATCCTCGACACGCCGTACGGCTTCCAGGAGAACGCCGACGATCTCAGCGACCGGACCGTCCGGTTCTTCGCGGAGAGCGTCGGACGCGAGGTGGGCATCGCGTCGTACCGGTCCCGCGACGTGGATGCGCTGACGGCCGCCACCGCAGTTGCCCGCATCCGGGAGGCGCGCTACCTGATGGCCGGCCCGGGCAGCCCGAGCTATGCCCTCCGGCAGTGGATGGGCGGCCCGATTCCGGCGGCGCTCGCCGACCGCGTCCGCGAGGGCGGGGTGCTCACGATGGCGAGTGCAGCCGCGCTGACCCTCGGAGCCGTCACGATCCCGGTCTACGAGATCTACAAGGTGGGGGCTCTTCCAGAGTGGCTGCCCGGGCTCGACATCCTCGGACCGGAGACGGGGCTGCAGGCAGCCGTGGTCCCGCACTATGACAACGCCGAGGGCGGGAACCACGACACGCGGTTCTGCTACATGGGCGAGCGGCGCCTCCGGATGCTCGAGCGCCAGCTGCCGCCCGGCACGTTCGTCCTGGGCGTGGACAGCCACACCGCGCTCGTGCTCGACCTCGACGGTCGGACGGCGACGGTCTTCGGCCTCGGCGGTGTCACCGTCCGGGTGGACGGACGGAGCATGGTCATTCCGAGCGGAAGCGAGGTGATCATCGACCGGCTGGCCGACGTCGCGCGCGAGCTGGCGGCCGGGCATTCGATCGACGCGACTGCGGAGACCGGCTGGGGCGGTGCGAAGTCGCAGGGCGGCCCCGGGATAACGGCCGCCCGGCCGCATGAGCCGCTTCGCGACGAGGTCGCAGACCTGGAGGGGTCGTTCATCCACGCACTGGGACTCGGCGAGAGCCGGGAAGCCGTCGCTGCACTCCTCGACCTCGACTCGGCGATCGAGGCCCGGACCCGCGCCGGCGAGGACAGCCCCGATCTCGACAACGCTCGATCCACCTTCCGGGCGCTCATCACGCGCCTCGGCGAAACGGCTGCGAGCGGTGGAGCAGATCCCCGGGCGACGGTCGGCCCGCTCGTCGAGGCGCTGCTGGCCGCCCGGGCGCGGGCCCGCGAGGCCCGCGACTGGGCCACGGCCGACCTGATCCGCGACCAGCTCACCGCGGCCAGCGTGGAGGTCCGTGACGGCCCCGACGGCTCGAGCTGGGTCCTTGCGGGATCGCCACCGCCGGTCATCGCGCGTGCGGTGACCCAACCCCCCGAAGCCGGCGCGCGGTAGGAGGACGTCGAATGCGGATTCTCGTCGTTGGCGCCAGTGGGTATGTCGGAGGGCGGCTCGTGCCGCTCCTCGCCGAGCGCGGGCACGCGCTGACGCTCGTCAGCCGCGACCCGCGGCAGCTCGCGACACGTTTCCCGGGGGTTCGCGTCATCGGTGCCGACCTCCTGGACCCGGCGAGCCTGGCGCCGGCCGTCGAGGGGATCGACGTCGCGTACTACCTGGCCCATTCGATGGCCGCCGGCGAGAGCGGGTTCGCGGAGCGTGACCGCACGGCGGCGCGCGATTTCGCGAAGGCCGCCGCGGGCGCCGGGGTACGGCGGATTGTCTACCTCGGCGGCCTCGGTGACGACGCGACCGGCCTCTCGCACCACCTGGCAAGCCGTCACGAGGTCGGAGCAGCGCTGGCCGCGCACGGCGTCCCCGTCACCGAGCTTCGCGCGGCGATCATCATCGGGTCGGGAAGCGCCTCGTTCGAGATGCTGCGCCACCTGACCGAGCGGCTCCCGGTGATGATCACTCCCCGCTGGGTCGGGACGCGCTGCCAGCCGATCGGGATTCGCGACGCCCTGGACTACCTGGTCGCCGCGCTGGACCACCCGGAGGCGACCGGGATCGTCGAGATCGGCGGTCCCGACGTCCTGTCGTACGGCGAGATGATGCTCACGTACGCGCGGCTGCGTGGGTTGCGCCGCCTCATGATCCCGGTTCCCGTGCTCACGCCCCGACTGAGCTCGTACTGGGTCGGTCTCGTCTCGCCGGTCCCGGCCGGGATCGCGCGGCCGCTCATCGAGGGCCTCCGGAACGAGGTCGTGGTCCGTGATCCGGGCCCGAGCCGGGCATTCGGGCTGGTCCCGCGGCCGTACGAGGAAGCACTCCAGCTCGCGCTCGATCGGACCGATCGGCATGCCACCGAGTCAACCTGGTTCGACGCGATCTCGTCGCGCGGCCGGCAGAGCCTCACGGAGGTCGAGTCACGCGAGGGCATGATCATCGACCGCCGCTCCAGGCGCGTCGCGGCGCGGCCCGAACGGGTGTTCGCGGAGCTCGAACGGCTCGGCGGAAGCGCGGGCTGGCCCTACGCCAACGTCCTGTGGCGCCTCCGGGGCCTCGCGGACCGCTTCGTCGGGGGAATCGGCATGCGCCTGGGACGCCGCGATCCGGGGAGCCTTCGGGTTGGGGATGCCGTGGACTTCTGGCGCGTCGAGGAGGTTCGACGTCCGACGCTCCTCCGGCTGCGCGCGGAGATGAAGGTGCCGGGTCGTGCGTGGCTTCAGTTCGAGGTCGTGCCGGAAGGCGACCGCCAGCGCCTCGTGCAGACGGCGTTCTTCGAACCGAAGGGTTTGGGCGGACTCGCCTACTGGTACCTGCTCTACCCGGCCCACGCCGTGATCTTCCGGGGCATGCTCCGCGAGCTCGCGCGGCGAGCCTCGGCCCGGCCCGATCCGGGCACGCGGTCGGAGCCGCTGCCCTGACCCGCTGCTTCCCCGACGCCGGATACGGCCGGCCCTACGCCCCGCGGTCGTCCGACGCGACGCCGACGACCTGGCCCTGCGGGTCGGCGAAGAGGCCGAACGTCACGCCGGGCGCCCTGGTGGCCGGCTGCACGATCGTCGCGCCGAGCGAGACCGCCTTCTCGAGAGCGGCCGCCACGTCCGCAACGCCGGCGAAGACCGTGACGAGCGGCCGGCCGCCCTGGAGGGGGCTGATTCCACCGGGAATCGTGCCCTGCGGAACGCCGCTGTCAACGTACGTGTAGTCGGGAAATCCGCCGGCGGGGTACGACCAGCCGAACAGGTCCGCGTAGAACGCGCGCGTTGCGGTCGGGTCGGTCGAGCGGATCTCGAAGTGCACGATCGGGTTGCCCATGGCGTGTCTCCTTCCGTGTTCGGTGCGCCGGGTTTCACTGGAACAACGAACGGCGCGGCCCGGGATCGACACGCCGTTGGAACCGACTCCCTGCCGCCGGCGTCCTCGGCACACGGCGGGCTTCCGTCGATCCGACGAGCGGCGTTGCCAGGAGATTCCCACCATGAGCGCTGGGCTGCCCACCCGAACCGGGAGACGACGGCGCCTCGCCGGCCTCCTGTTCGTACCCCTTCTCGTCATCGTCACGGGATGCGCCTCGGCCCCCGTGCCGCCGACGCCGCTTGCGCCGGGAACCGCGGCCAACGGGGTCCTCCCCGCTCCGGCCGGTCTGACGAGCGCCGCGCCCGAAGCCATCGATCGGTCGCCCGGCGGGGCGACGGTCGGAATGCCGCCCTCCGCTGGAACGGCGGTCGGGACGAACGGCGGAGCTGCCTCGTCGGGCATCGGGGTCGCCGCGCCGGGAACAACCGGCGTCGCATCCGCCCCGGGGATCGGGTACCCCTACCCGGTCTACCCTGGTTCTCCCGGCCTCGCCCCCGACCATACGATCGTGGTGAGCGGGATCGGTCGGGCCGACGTGAAGGCGGACCTCTCGGACCGCGCAGGCGCCCAGCGGGACGCGATTGCCGCGGCCATCGCGGACGCGCGGACCCAGGCCGATGTCGCGGCGCGCGCGGCCGGCGTGACGATCACCGGGGTCCTCTCGGTCGGCGTCTCGAGCGGAGACGCCTATGCCTACCCGATGCCGCTACCCGCTGGGGCCGAGGGATCGACGCCGGGAGCCTCGCAGGGCGGGCCGATCACCATCGCTCCGGCTCCCGTCCCATTCGAACCGACGCCGCAGCAGCTCGTGGTCACCGTGACGGTGGCCTACCGGATCAGCTGACCGGCAACGCACGTGCCGAAGGGTCCGCCCACCGGTGCCCTCGGTCAGCGATCCGCCGCGTGCGAGTCGAGCTCGGTGAAGACCGCATCCGCCACAGGGGGGCCTCGCTGCGGGAGGATCGCCGCGTTGACATCACGATGCGGTTGACTGATGCTTTGATGCATGCGAACCACGATCCGGATCGACGACCGACTTCTCGCCGAGGCCAAGACGCGGGCGTCGGAGTCCGGGCGCACGCTGACGGCGGTGGTCGACGACGCTCTGCGTGAGGCGTTTGCCCGCCGTGCGGCCCCCGACCGTCCCCTCCGGGCGGAGCTGCCCGTGTTCCGTGCGAGCCGCCTCGCTCCCGGCGTGGATCTCGACGATGGCGCTGCGTTGCTCGACCTGATGGAGAGGGCCGAGCCCTGATCCTCCTGGACGTCAACCTCCTCGTGTACGCCTTTCACGAGGGCGCCCCGAATCACGACCGCTATCACGCATGGCTCGAATCCGTGATTGAGGGTGACGAGCCCTTCGGAGTCTCCGAGCTCGTCCTCAGCGGGTTCGTCAGGATTGCGACGCATCCGCGCGTGTTCGATCCTCCGGCGCCGATCGATCAGGCTCTCGCGTTCGCCGACGCGCTCCGGTCGCAGCCGAACGCCGTGGTGGTCGCCCCCGGTCCGCGCCACTGGGAGATCTTCGAGCGCCTGTGCGTTGCCGCTGACGCGAAGGGCAACCTGGTCCCCGACGCGTACCTGGCCGCGTTGGCGATCGAATCTGGGAGCGAATGGATGACCTCGGACCGGGACTTCAGCCGGTTCCCAGGACTTCGCTGGCGGAACCCGCTCGCGGGCACGTGACGGTCGAGGCCGTCGTTGTAGCTGATGAGCGCTGTCCGCGGGTGGTGTATGATGTATGCACCATGGAGCGCACCAACATCTACCTGGGAGCCCGGGAAGTCGAAGCCCTCCGATCGCTGAGCCGCCGCACGGGCCGCCCGGTTGCCGCACTCGTTCGCGAGGCCGTCGATGCCTGGCTCGATACCCAGGGCGCCCAGCCGGTTCCGGAGGACGAGTGGGCCCGGCGGTTCGCCGAGCTGCTGGGACGACGCCGACGCCTCGCTGCGGCTGAGGGATGGACCGAGGAGCAGGTCGCGTCGGACGTCGCTCGCGCCGTCGCGGAGGTGAGGGGGTCCCGGGCTGCGGGCCGTCGTTGACACGAACGTCTGGGTCTCCGGCCTGATCATGCCCGGGGGAACTCCGGGCCGTGTCCTCGAGGCGGTCCATCGCGGCGAGATCCAGCCGATCGTCAGCTGGGAGCTGGCGCGGGAGCTCGCTGATGTGCTGCGCCGCCCCGGAATCCGGCGCTACGGAATCACCGAGGTCGACATCGACGACGTGCTCGGCTCACTCGGTCCCTTCCTGCCCGACATCGACGTGACCGTCGAGATCCGGGACCCGGACGACGCGGTGGTCGTCGGCGCAGCGCTTGCAGGCGCCGCCGAGGTGATTGCGACGGGCGACCGCGACATCCGGGATGACGCCCCGCTGCGAGACTGGCTGGCGCTTCGTGGAGTCGAGGTGCTGACGCCGGCGGAGACGATTGCGCGCCTGGGCAGGCCGTGAGGCCGACGGCGGTGACAGGCATCCCGACGGGGGACCCCGAGGCGCTGCTCGCGGGCCTGGACCCGGACCAGGTCGAAGCGGTCCGCATCACCCGGGGACCGCTCGTCATCCACGCCGGCGCGGGATCGGGGAAGACGCGCGTGATCAGCCACCGGGTCGCGTACGCGGTCGCGACCGGCGCGGTGGATCCGCGGCGCGTCCTCGTCGTCACGTTCACGGACAGGGCCGCCGGCGAGATGGCGGCCCGGCTCTCGCACCTCGGGCTTCCGGGCATCGCCGCACGGACGTTCCACGCGGCCGCCCTTGCCCAGCTCCGGCATTTCTGGCCCGCCTCCCATGACGACGCCCCGGCACCCGCCGTGCTCGAATCGAAGATCCCGATCGTCGGGCGCCTGGCCCGGGCGCTCCCCGGTGGGTACCGCTTCACGACCGCCAAGGATCTCGCCGACGAGATCGAGTGGGCGAAGAGCCGGCGCCTCCTGCCGGCGACGTACACGAACGGTGCCGGCGATCGGACCCCGCCGATCCCGGTCGAGCTGTTCGTCCGCCTGTGGTCGGGGTACGAGCGGGAGAAGGACCGGGCAGGCCGGCTCGACTTCGACGACATGCTCACCCGCACCGTCGATCTCCTCGAGACGGACGCCGGGGCGGCGGACACGGTCCGCGCCCGCTACACGTGGTTCAGCGTGGACGAGTACCAGGACACGAATCCGCTCCAGCAGCGACTCCTCGAGCTCTGGCTCGGGGATCGCGACGACCTGTGCGTCGTGGGCGACGAGGACCAGACGATCTACACGTTCGCGGGCGCCACGTCGGCGTTCCTGACCGGGTTCGCGGCTCGCCACCCCGGCGCTCGCGAAGTGACCCTCGAGCGCAACTACCGCAGCAGCCCGGAGATCCTCGCGCTCGCCAACCGCCTCCTCGCGTCCGAGGGGCGGCGGAAGCGCCTCGTGGCGACGCAGCCGTCAGGCCCGGAGCCCTCGGTCCGGCGCTGCGCCGACGGCGACGCCGAGCTCGCTTTCGTCGTGGCCACGGTCCGCCGGCTCGTGGACGGCGGGACGCTGCCCGCCGAGATCGCGGTCCTCGTGCGGATCAACGCGCAAATCCCGGCGATCGAAGCCGCTCTCACGAAGGCGGGGATCGCGTTCCGCGTCCGCGGACAGCGCTTCTTCGAGCGCCCCGAGGTGCGACAGGCGCTGCGGCTGGTGCGTCGGATCCCCGCGACCGCGCGCGGGCCCGAGGTGGTCGACGCGCTCGAGGACCGCCTGCGGGCGGACCTCGGGTTCGACCTGGATGGAAGCGCGGCCGGGGCCGAAGCGCGCGAGCGGATGGCGTCGCTGGCCCTGGTCCTGGAGATCGCACGGCAGACGATGGCCCAGGGTCGGGCGCCGGAGGTCGACGCGTCGCCACGCGGGGCACCTGGCCGCGACGCGCCGGCCCTGCTCGCCGAGCTCGAGGCGCGAGCCGCCGCCGAGGCAGCAAATTCGGCCGACGGGGTCAACCTGCTCACGCTCCACCGGGCGAAGGGCCTCGAATGGGATGCGGTCGTGCTCCCCGGGCTCGAGGAGGGAACCCTTCCCATTCGACAGGCTGCCGACGATGACGAGGCGCTCGCCGAGGAGCGGCGGCTCCTCTACGTGGGGCTGACGCGTGCCCGGCGCCAGCTCATCCTGTCCTGGGCGGAGCTGCGCGTCGGGGCCGGCGACCGGGAGTCATCTCGATTTCCGAGCCGGTTTCTGCGCGCGATCGGGCTCGATCGGTCCGGACCGGGCTCGAACCTGGGAACGCGAGCGGGACCGGCGCCGCGGCGCGGGGCACAAGCGGTCCGTGCGTCGCGGGTGACGGTCCTGCCGGGCGCGCCCCTGGGCACGGCGCACGCAGCGGCACCAGGCGACGAGAGGCGCATGGGCGAGTTGCGTGCGTGGCGGTCGACGCATGCCCGGGACGACGCCGTCCCTGCCTACGTCGTGGCCCCCGATGCGCTCCTCGCGGCGCTCGTCGAGCAGCGGCCCCGGACAATCGCCGCCCTGCGGCGGGTCAAGGGGATGGGACCCGCGCGGCTCGAGCGCTACGGCGACGAGATCCTGGCGATCCTCGAGCGCGAGTGAGCTCACGCCGACGACCGCGGTCATCGTCGCGGAGACGATGGCGCCCGCTCCAGCGAATGTGCTACGCTGTGCTACATGACCACGCCGCCGACGCCGACCCCCTGCGCATCCCGGAGTGATCACGACCATGGGAAGAGCTTCGCCCGGGTGGGCGTTCGCGAGCTTCGCCAGAATCTGTCCGTCTACCTGCGGCGGATCGAGGCGGGCGAGACGCTCGAGGTGACGGAGCACGGCCGGCCGGTGGCGCGCCTGGCGCCGATGCTGCCGCAACGCATGACCGCGCTCGACCGCCTGATTGCCGACGGAAGGGCGATCCCCGGAAGGGGCGGCAACCTGGCGGATCTCGGTCCACCGCCCGACATCGGTCCCGGCGCGTTGCTGTCGGATCTCCTCGCCGAGATGCGTGACGAGGACGATCGGTGACCGTCTACCTCGATGCGTCGGCGCTCGTGAAGCTGGTCGCGCGGGAACAGGAGACGAACGCCCTGGTGGCCTTTCTGGCGCAGCACCCGTCGCAGGCAACCAGTGTCATCGGGCTCGTCGAGGTCCGGCGTGCTGCCGCCCGTCGGCCTGGCGTGGCTGCCGAGCGGGTGGAGGACGTGCTGGGGCGGATCTCGGCAATCGGAGTCGACCTCGCGACGGTTGCCGTCGCTGGTTCGATCGGGCCGGTTGCGCTTCGGACGCTCGACGCGATCCACCTTGCTTCCGCGGCGGCGCTGGGTGATGACCTGGAGGCCTTCGTGACCTACGATCGCCGCCTCGCCGACGCTGCCCGCGGGCTCGGCATGCCCGACGCCGCGCCCGGGACCTGACACCCACCACGATCGACGGGCGGCCCCGCCTCTGCGAGCGCGGTCAGCTCACGCGGTGGAAGGTGAGAAAGCGCGGCGGCTCGCCGAGCGAGAGGGTTTCGCCGACGACCGCCGCATGGAGCGTGGAATCGTCGAGCCGGATCGTACCGGGGCCGGCCAGCGACCAGCGCTGCTCGCGGGCGCCGTGCCGCGCCGAGCTTGCCGCTGCGGAACCGTCGGCCCGGAACTCGTACGTGATGCCGACGAGGTCGCTGCGCCACGTCCCGACGATCGCGGTCTCGAGCGCGACGGCCGGCGGCCCCGTGAGCGGCGCGGACCCGGCACCGGACGCGGCGACTCCGGCCATCGCGTCCGCCTGCTGCAGCATTGCCCGCGCTTCCGCGGCCCTGGCCGGATCCGGCGAAGTCGCCGCCATCGCGAACGCAGCGCGCACGATGCCCGGGACCTGTCGCGGCGGGGCGTCGGCGATCCGCTCCAGGTTGACGATCCGATCCGAATCCCCGAGCAGGTAGACCCGGACGATCCCGTCCACCGGCGCGGCATCCCACTGCTCGCGCGACACGGTAAAGCTCCGGTCGCCCACGAGGAGGTAGTACTCGTACTCGTTCCCGGGGCTGATGTGGCTCGAGCCGGCTCCGAACGGACCGTCGCGGCGGTCGCGCCGATCCCGCCGGAGCGCCCCTTCGAGCGATGTCACCCGGCCGGCGTGCGCCGCCGCGGCCTTCGCCTGCGCCCCGCGAATCCCCCCGAACCATGCGACCACGATGCCGACCGCGAGGAGGGCCGCGCCCCCAAGGAGCGACTCGAGCCTGCTCCCTGGAATTCGTCCGGCGAGCGTGCCGAGGAGGATGACGGCCCCGACTCCGGAGACAACGAGGCCTGCCACCAGCAGGTTCGTGCGGTCGGAGGCCGCCTCCCGCTGATAGAGGGCTTCCTGGTCCGATGTGAGGCGTCCGGACCGATTCGCCTCGAGTGCGGCGCGCGGGAACGGCTCTGGCTCCAACGGGGGCTCCTTCCTGGGCCGGCGAATCGTAGCCGCGGATGCCCGCACCCGGCGACGGCGTCTCGCCCGGAGGGCCGCGACGTTCAGCCGCTGGCGTCCCACCCGCGGCCGGCAGCCCCTGGGGAGACCGCTACCCTGCCCCGCTCCCCTTCTCGAAGACGACCTGGAGGTCCTGCGTCGTCCCGGTGGCGAACGCGGCCTCGCACAGGGCGAGGTAGTACTCCCAGGTCCGCACGAACCGGTCGTCGAACCCCAGCGCTCGGACGGCGCTCGTCTGCTCCAGGAAGCGCTGGCGCCAGGTGCGGAGCGTGGCCGCGTAGTGCGGGCCGATATCGTCGACCTTCGTGATGCGGAGGCCCGTGCGCCGGGTCGCCTGCTCGATCGAGGTGAGCGACGGACAGTGTCCGCCGGGGAAGATGTAGCGCTGGATCCAGTTCGCCCCTCGACGCTGGGCCTCGTAGGCGCCGTCGGGGAACGTGATCGACTGGAGGCTGAGCCTGCCGCCGGGAGCGAGCACGCGATCGCAGGTCTCGAAGAACGTGGCGAGGTACTCGGCGCCGACTGCCTCGAGCATCTCGATCGAGACGATCGCGTCGTAGGTGCCGTCGATCTCGCGGTAGTCGCGGAGCTGGACGTCGACCAGTCCCTCCAGGCCGGCGGCACGGACGCGCTCGCGAGCGAGCTCCCACTGCGCCTGCGAGATCGTGACCGTCGTGACGCGGCAGCCGAGCTCGCCCGCCGCGTACAGGGCGAATCCTCCCCACCCGGTGCCGATCTCCAGGACGTGCTGGCCGCGGACGAGGCCCGCGCGCTCGGCCATGAGCCGGTACTTGTTGCGCTGCGCGTCGGCGAGCGGCTGGTCCGGGGACGCGAACACCGCGCTGGAGTAGGTCATCGTCTCGTCGAGGAAGAGCCGGTAGAAGTCGTTGCCGAGGTCGTAATGGGCCGCGATGTTCCGCCGGCTCTGGCTCCGGGTGTTTCGCTTCGCCCGATGGGCCAGGGTCCGGCCGAGCTGCGCGGGCACGCGCCACCAGCCGGACGACAGCGCCAGCGACGCGCGGTTCAGGGCCGCCAGCTCGATCAGGGCGACGAGGTCCGGGCTGGACCAGAGCCCGTCCACGTACGCCTCCCCGGTGCCGGTCTCCCCGTTGACAAGGATGCGCACGAGGGCTTCGGGATCGTGGATCCGGATCTCCCCGCGGCGCGCGTCGGAGCCGTCGCCGAAGTCCCGGCGCGACCCGTCCGGCAGGACGACCGTGAGGCAGCCGATCCGGATCCGGGAGGCGGCCGCGACCCCGATCCGCCGGGCGACCCCGGCCAGGATCGGCTCCGATATCGTGGGGATGCGCCGAGCCGCGGATCGCCCGCTCACTTGACGGCCTCCGCGGGACGGAGCTTCGCGTCCGTGGGCGGGCGCGTCGCTTCCCCCGGGCTTCGGACCGCATCCGCGTGGCCGCGCGTCGCTTCCCCATGCCGGTGGAAGCGGGCACCCCGCCGCCACAGGCGCCATGCGTGCAGGTGGATCGCCGCGATCGTCTTCTGGGTCGTGAACGGATGGCGAACCAGCATGCGGGCCGCCGTCCGGTCGGTCAGGGGAACCCGCGCGAGCACGAGGCTCGTGTGCAGCACCAGCTCCCCGTCCCTGCTCTCGTCGATCGCGATCCGGAGGCCCGCGGCGTCATCGCGCACGCGAACGGCGTAGCGCCCCTCCATCTCTATGAACGGCGACACGTAGAAGTCCTTGGCCATCGAGGCGACGTGCCAGGCGCCGCGCTGCTCGGTCCGCAACGTATACAGGTGGCGCTCCCCGTGCGTGTTGTGGACCTCCACGATCACGACGCGCAGGTCGCCCGCCGCGTCCCGGCAGAGGTAGAAGCTGGCCGGATTGAAGACGTAGCCGAAGACACGCAGGTTGGTGACCAGGGTCACCCGCCACCCGTCGGGCTCCACGCCCTCGTTGCGAAGATGCTCCCGGATCCGGGCGGCGAGGTCCACGGCCGGCGGATCGAGGTGATCGCCATCCCGGAAGGCCAGGACGTTCCTCCGGTTGCGACTTACGAGGCGGAGCGCCCGCGCCACCTGGTCGATCTCTCCGAGATCGAGCGCGAAGTAGTACACCGCCTGGTCCAGCCGGTAGGTGAACGGCCGTGTTCGCCGGTGGGTGACGTTTCCCTCGAGCAGATGGGACCTCATGCGGCGCGCTCTACCGCGACCGACGCCAGCAGCGCGGCCGCCTCGTAGCCCGAGCGACAGCCATCCTCGTGGAAGCCGAAGCCCAGGTGTGCCCCCGCGTAGTACGTCCGCCGGTGCCCCTGCAGCGCCTGCACCGCGCGCTGCGCGCTCAGGGTCCCGAACGTGTAGAGCGGGTGGCTGAACTCGCGCGCGACGATCACGCGCTCGGGCCGGACGGCGTCGCCCGGGTTCAGCGAGACGAAGTACTGCCCAGGGCCGGGGAGCGATTGCAGGCGGTTCATGTGGTACGTCATCGTGACGGCGCCCCCGGCCGTTCGGCAAGTGGGCTGTTCCACGTTCCAGGACGCCCATGCATTGGGCCGCCGCGGCATGACGCGGTCGTCCGTGTGGAGCACGACCTGGTTCGGCGTGTAGTCGAAACCGCCCAGGGCGGCGTTCTCCGCGTCATCTGCGTCGCGCAGGGCGCGCAGCGCATCGTCGGCGTGCGAGGCGAGCACGACCGCATCGAACCGCTGCGGGGCCTCGTGCTGGGTTCGGATCGTGACCCCGGCCGCGTCGCGGCCCACGTCCACCACCGGGTCGCTGGTGCGCACCGCGCCAAGGGGGAGGGCCGCGACGATTCGCGCCACGTACTCGTGGGAGCCGCCGCGGATGGTCCGCCACTGGGGCGCATTTCCGAAGCCGATCAGCCCGTGGTTGTCGAGGAAACGGAGGAGGTGATCCAGGGGGAACTCGAGCGCCCGCCGCGGCGCCGTGGACCAGACCGCCGCCGTGATCGGGACGAGGAAGTGGCTGCGGAAGCCCGCCCCGAATCCGCGCTCGTCCAGGAATTCACCGAGAGTCAGGCCTGTCGGTGTGTCGCGCTCCAGGATCCGGCGCGCGTCGCGGTAGAAGCGGACGACGTCCGCGAGCATCCGCCAGTGCGCCGGGCGTGCCGCCGCGGTCGGCCGGGCGAAGAGGCCGCGGCCCCCGCGCGAGCTGAACTCGACGCCGCAGTCCCGGCAGGCGGAGCCGAGCGACATGTCGCTTGCCTGCGTCTCCACGCCGAGCTCGCGCAGGAGGCCGACGAAGCGCGGGTAGGTCCGCTCGTTGTAGACGATGAACCCGGTGTCCACCGCGACCGGTCCGCGGTCGGTCGGCACGACGACGGTCCGCACGTGGCCGCCGACCGCCCGGTCTCGCTCGAACAGCGCGACCTGGTGGCCGTCCCGGTGCAGGGCATAGGCGGCCGTCAGCCCGCTGACACCCGACCCGACGATCGCGACCCTCATCGGGGCTCCGTCGCCTCGGCGCGCGTCACCTCGACAGGCGGCGCTGCGAGCGGCGGTGCGGAGAAAGGAGGCGCGGCGAGAGGTTGCGCGGCAGCGCGCACGTCGAGGGCCCGCTTCATTCCCTCGAGCGCGTCGCGCCCGATCTTGGCAAACGCGCCGCCCAGGAACGGCTGAGCCAGCCGCAGGAACCCGCGGAGGCGGATGTCGGCAACGTAGTCGATCCGCGTGCCCGTCCCGGACGGCTCGAAACGGATCTCGTCGGTCGCCGCCACGCCGGATCCCTCCCCGGTGAGCACGACGTGGCGAGGGGCGTCGAACGCCGTGATCCGGTACTCCATCGGGGTGACGCGGCCGCGCATCCGTACCCCCAGCCGGTAGCTGGCGCCGAGGCCGACGGGCCCCGCGTCGATACGCTCGGAGGTTGCCACGCCGGGATCCCAGTGCCTCGCGTTGGCAAAATCCGCAACGAAGGCGAATGCTGCATCCACCGGCAGCCGGGTTTCGATCTGTTGGTGCAACCTTGTCATCTTGGCCTCCGATGTGGAGTGGTCGAGTTGGCGGTGGCCTGGCGTCGACGTTCGTCGAGGCGGCCGGGGTGTTGTTCCTGGAGGGTCCCGTGGATCTTGCGCCGCTGGTGGACGAATTCCTCGAGGTTTCGATCGTCGGGAGCTTCTCCCGGGTCGGGATCGAGGTCCGTCGTCGTGTATTCGCATGGACCCCGCCGCTGGATGGGACACTCGCAGGCAGGACGGTCCTGATCACCGGGCCTACCTCGGGCCTGGGGCGCGCGGCGACGGACGCGCTCGCGGCCCTGGGCGCCCGGATCATCCTCGTCGGACGCAGCGAGGAGCGGCTCGCGGCGCTCCGCGATTCCCTCGTCGGCCGGCACGACGAGGACCGCTTCCCGATCGTCCTGGCCGACATGGGATCGCTCGCCTCCGTACGCGCGGCCGTGCGCCGGGTCGTCGAGACGGAGTCGAGGCTCGACGTGTTGATCGACAACGCCGGGGCGATCTTCCCCGAGCGCCGCGTCGGGCCGGAGGGGATCGAGTCGACCCTGGCCGTGCTGGTCGTCGGTCCATTCGTCCTCATCTCGGAGATCCTGCCGCTGCTCGAGCGGACCCCTGGTTCGCGGGTCATCTCGGTGACGTCGGGCGGCATGTACACGCAGAAGCTGGACCTCGACGACCTGCAGTCGACCGCGGTCCCGTACTCGGGGGCCGGCGCCTATGCCCGGGCAAAACGTGCCCAGACGGCGCTGGTCCGGGAATGGGCGCGGCGCCTGCTCGGGACCGGCGTCACGGTCAACGCGATGCACCCGGGCTGGGCCGACACGCCGGGCCTCGCGGACACGCTGCCGGGCTTCTACCGCGTGATGCGTCCGCTCCTGCGGACGCCGGCCGAGGGGGCCGACACCGCGGTCTGGCTGGCCGCCGACCCGGCCGGCGCCACGGACAGCGGCAGGCTCTACCTGGACCGCCGGCCCCGGCCGTTCGACCGGGTCCGCGCCACGCGCCTCACCCGCGCCGATCGGCGGCGCCTGTGGGACGCGGTGGTCGGGCTGTCCGGCATGCCGGACCCGGCGCCGCTGGGCTGAGCCGCGCGGGTCGTCAGGGGATCGGAACGAGGTCCAGCAGCGTGTTGCGTGCCAACGCGTCCCCGGCGGGGCGGTTGGCGTTGAAGGCCGCGACGAAGACACTCCCCGAGACGGTCTTCGTGCCGGCCGATCCGACGAGCGTCACGCTGATGAGCCTGCCCGAGACCCCGCGGTCGTGGAGATCGAGTGCGGACAGGGATCCCACGTTCGTGCGGGCATCGGCCGCGAAGATCGTCGAGAGCTGCGCCAGCGGGTACGTCCGCGTCTGCCAGGTCGCGTACGGGGACGCCACGTCGTAGGGGACGCCGTTCGCGTCGCGGTCGGACGAGCCGCGGAGGTAGGCGAGCGGCGCCGCGACCTTCGCTCCCGCGGCGTTCACGAAGACGTTCTCGTTGTTCTCGGTGGCACCGCCGTCGGCCGAGTGGAAGAGCGCGTTGACGATTCCCGCGCCGCTGTAGAGCACCTGGCCGGCCGTCGCGGCGAGGACCGCGTCCACTGCAGGCGTCTCGGCACGGAAGCCCAGGTAGACCTGCGAGCGAGTGTCGTCGTAGACGTCGAACGTGGAAGCTCCGGCGCGGATCCGGTATGCCGCGTAGGAGCGCGCGGCGATCGCCTGGACAGTGAGCGCGACCGACGGCCAGCTTGAGGGCATCTCCGCCGGGACGACGCCGCGCAGGTAGTCCTCCAGCCCGACCTCGTTGACGACGTCGGCGCTCGTGCCCGTGAGGATCACGCGGAGGGCCCCGCGGTACCGGTTGTAGGGCGCGGCCCGGGCCGGCAGCTCGAGCGTCGTCGCCGGCGTGCTGCCGCGCACCAGGAGGTCGGCGGGCGCGGCGCGATCGGCGAGGATCGTGCCCGCCGCGTCGTCCACGACCACGTGCCAGGCATCCGTCGTTCCGGATGTCGGCGGAGCGAGGCGCAGGCGGGCATCCGCCGGGAAGTCGGTCGCGATGCCGTCGATGGTCCACGAACCGCCCCGGCCGATGACCGTCAACGGATCGGTCGCGGTTGGCGCGGTGCCCCCGAGCAGCAGGACCCGGATGGAGGTCGTCGGGTCGAGGCCTCCGAGCGTGGTCCCCTGGTAGTAGTGCGCAAGGATCGTCGGCGCGTCCTGGCCGGCAAGCGCCCGGCCGCGAGCGCCGTACTGCGAGAGCCCAACGCCATGCCCCGCGCCACGCCCGAAGAAGGTGACCTCCGGTCCCAGGGTCGTCAGGCCGGCGGTCGGCGGGGCGGCCGGCGCCGAAGCCGGGGGCGGGGTGGGCGTCGCTCCGGGCGGCACAACGGCGGGCGCGGCCGCAAGGACGCCGGTGGCCGCGTACAGGGCCGCAACGCCATAGCGACTCGAGACGGGCTGTCCGTTGACCTCGCTGACCTGGTACCAGCTCGTACCGGAGGTCATCGTCCCGGCGCAGTCCGTGGTCCAGCTCGACCCGGGCACGGTGGCCACGACCGTGACCGTGTCGCTGGTACCGAGCGTGGTCATGATCAGGGAGCTCGTCGAGGCGCCCGCCCGGATGTTGACCTCGCCGCACGCCGGGACCATCGAGGCGGCCGCGCCCTGGGGCGGCGGTGTCGCGCCGGGGCCGGGTGACGGGGACGGCGGTGGGGTCGGCGCCGGGGACGGCAACGGCGACGTCCCGGGCGACCAGCTCGACCCGCTATCCGCGAAGAGGCAGGCGAAGTAGGTCGTCGACGTCCCGGGCACGGTCGCCGAGCCGCAGCCGAACCGCTGGAACGAGCCGAGCTCGGAGGTCCGGTGGGGCGAGGAGCTCATGAAGTTGCGCTGGGCGACCGCGACGGCACGCGGGGTCGTCGTCGCGCCGCCGGCGCAGGCGGTGCCGTTGCTTTCGCAACCGAGCGCGTAGGTCGTGGCCGCCGACCCAGCCATGTTCCAGTGCAGGATCTCGCTGCGGGCCAGCGAGTAGCCGAAGACGGACCGCACGATCTCGACGGACGGGTACGGGGTGGCCGTTCCAGCGAGGTAGCAGCCTGCGACCGTGTGCCCGAAGTACGAGCGGGCTGCCATGTCGGCGGCGCGGCCGCGGAGGGCGAGCCCGGGGTTGGTCGGGCAGGTGAATGGCGCATCCCGGGCGATCGCCACGAGCCCGGGGTCGACCGGGTACGCTGGCAGCCCGAGAGCGGTGCGGTCGAGGTTGACCAGGCGCATGAGCTCCGCGCCGTCGATGTCCGGGCCTCCGGCCGTTGGCGGCGGCACGGTCGAGGTGGGCGGCGGCGTGGGCGTGGCCGGGGGCGGCGGCGTGGGCGTGGCCGGGGGCGTGGGCGGGGGCGGCGGCGTGGCGGTCACAGCTCGCTTGAGGACACCGCTCGCCGCGTAGAGGGAGGTCACGCCGTACAGCGAACGGACGGTCCGGCCGTTGACCGCGCTGATCCGGTACCAGGTCGAGCCGGACTTCGTGCCGGGGCAGTTCGTCGTCCAGGCCGTGCCCGCGACCAGGGCCACGCTCGTCACCTTCGCGCTCAACGAAAGCCTGGCCTTGACAGCTGCGGTCGTCGAAGGGCCGGATCGGACGTTCGCGCCGCTGCAGGCGGGGACCATCGCCTGGGTCGCGGCCTCGACTGGAGCCGGCGCGGCGGCGAATGCGCCCAGGAGCAGCCCGACCATGGCGACCGCGACCGGCCGAGCGGGGGCCCGGCGGCGCGTGAGCTTCGAGTCGAGTGCGGAAGGGATCTGCTTCATCGTGGCGACAAGCGTGCCAGACCGGAGCGCGACGCGTCAGGACCCAACGGACCCAGTCGCCCACCCCCACCGAGGGACTACCCTGATGCCTCCCGGAACCGTCGCCTCCATGCGATCCGGGGCGCCCTCGCGCAGGGTGGCGCGATCACGCTCCCTCCAAAGGCCCGACAAGCAGCCGAGGCCAGCCTTCATGAACCGCGACAGGGTGGGCTCGTTTCACTCGGCCTGGCGGACGGCTACCCTAGCGCCGAAGCGCGGCCGATCGACGCCCGCTGGGCAGCGATGTCGATGCCGCATCGAGGAGGGGTCCAGACCGATGGCCGCCGAGCGATCCGACGCCTTCGTCTTCTTCGGGGCGACGGGGGACCTCGCCTTCAAGCAGATCTTCCCCGCGCTCCTCGGCCTGACCCGGGACGAGGGATTCGATCTCCCGATCATCGGCGTGGCGCGGTCGGGTGACCTTGGCACGCTCCGGGATCGAGCCCGCGAGAGCCTCGCGGCCGCCGGGGTCGTCGATGGCGCGGCAGTCGAGGCCCTCACCGGGCGGCTCCGCTACGTCAAGGGCTCCGACGACGACCTCGAGACGTTCCACGCCCTCCGCCGCGAGCTCGGCGACGCCCGCCATCCGCTCCACTACCTGGCGATCCCGCCCGCGCTCTTCGGGGAGGTGATCACGAATCTCGCGGCGTCCGGGTGCGCAGAGGGTGCGCGGGTCATCGTCGAGAAGCCGTTCGGGCGCGACCTGGCCAGCGCGATCGCGCTCAATGCGACGGTCCACCAGGTCTTCGCCGAGCCCGCGATCTTCCGCATCGACCACTACCTGGGCAAGGAGCCGGTCCAGAACCTGCTGTACTTCCGCTTCGCCAACTCGTTCCTCGAGCCGCTCTGGAACCGCGAGCACGTCGCGAGCGTACAGATCAACATGCCCGAGGCGTTCGACGTGGCCGACCGTGGCGCGTTCTACGATCGGGCCGGTGCGATCCGCGATGTCGTCCAGAACCACTTGCTGCAGGTCGTCAGCCTCCTCGCGATGGAGCCTCCCTCGGGCAGCACCCCCGAGGCAGTCCGCAACGAGCAGTTCAAGGTGCTCGACTCGATCCGCGCGCTCACGGCGGACGACGTCGTGCTCGGCCAGTACCGCGGCTATCGTGACGTGACCGGCGTCGCGGCCGGATCCACCGTGGAGACCTACGCGGCCCTCCGCATCCACGTGGACACATGGCGTTGGGGCGGCGTCCCCTTCTACGTTCGCACCGGCAAATGCCTGCCCGTGACCGCGACGGAGGTCCTGGTCGAGATGAGGCGGCCGCCGCAGTCCGTGTTCGGCGAGGCCGAACCGCACGACGCCGACTACTTCCGCTTCCGGCTGACGCCCGACATGTCCATCTCGCTCGGGGCGCGAGCCAAGAAGCCCGGCGAGGCGATGGTCGGCGAAGCCGTGGAGCTCTACGCCTGCCACGAGAGCGGGACGGAACGCCCGCCGTACCAGCGCCTGATCGGGGATGCGACGCGCGGCGACCAGTCGCTCTTCGCGCGCGAAGATTCCGTGGAAGCCGCATGGCGCGTCGTCGACGGGGTCCTCGACGACCGGAAGACGCCGCACGAGTACGAGCCGGGCACATGGGGCCCCTCGGAGGCGGACGGGGTCCTCGGTCGGGGCGACCACTGGCACGACCCGGTGGTGGCCATCCCCGCGGCCGCGCCGAACCCCGCCGCGGCGCCCGTGGGAGCGGCAACGCCAACCCCGCCGGGCGTCCGGTGACCGGCGACGGGGCGCTCGCGCCGGGCGCGCCCGGCGCCCTGCCCACCTGGTCGAGCAGCGAGAAGGACGCCGTCGGGACGTCCCACTTCTCGAGTCGTGTCTGGTTCACCGTCGGCCACGGGATCCTCAACGAGGTCTACTGGCCTCGCGTGGACCGGCCCCAGATCCGCGACCTTGGCTTCATCGTCGCCGATGACAACGGGTTCTGGAGCGAAGTCAAGCGGGACGCCGCGCGTGACGTGCAGTGTCTCGAGCCGGGCATACCCGCCGTCATTGCCACGCACCGCCATCCGCGGTACACGTTCACGCTTCGGATCTGCGCCGACGACCACGCTGATGTCATCCACGTCGAAGCGCGCCTGGACGACCCCCGCGACCTCGCGGATCCCGATCGCGCGGCGCACCCGCTCCGGCTCTACCCACTGCTCGCTCCGCATCTCGGTTTCAGCGGGCTCCACAACCGCGCCTGGACCGGCATGTACAAGGGGCGGGCGATGCTCTTCGCCCGGACCGACGCGTCCTGTCTCGCGCTCGCCTCGGACCCCGGTCCTGCCCGTCAGGGCGTCGGCTACGTGGGGACCTCGGACGGCTGGCAGGACTTCGCGGCGAACGGCCGGATGACCTGGACCTACGGGGCCACGGACGCCGGCAACGTGGCGGGCATGACGGAGTTGAACCTCGCGAATGGCGTCGCGCACCTCGCGCTCGGCTTCGGGTCGCGGCCCGAGGAGGCCGGCCTGGAGGCGTGCGCCGCGCTCGCCGGCCACTTCGAGAACGCCTGGGACGAGTATGTCGGCAACTGGCGCGGATTCCTCCGGACCGTCACGAGCCCCCCGGCGAACGTCCCGGGCGAGGACCGCGCGCTGTACCTGACGTCCGCCGCGGTCCTCCGGGCCCACGCCGATCGCACGGTCCCCGGCGCGATCGTGGCCAGCCTTTCGATCCCCTGGGGCAACACGCGCAATGACCTGGGCGGCTACCACCTGGTCTGGTCGCGGGACCTCGTGGAGTCCGCCGGCGCCCTCGTGGCGCTCGGCGCGAGCCGGACGGCCCGCCGCACGCTCGCCTACCTGGTCGCGACGCAGGAGCCCGACGGATCGTGGGTGCAGAACCAGTGGGTGGACGGGGTCGCCTACTGGTCGGGCGTCCAGCTCGACGAGGCTGCCTACCCGATCCTCCTGGCAGGCGCGCTGCGGCGGGGCGGCGGGGCGGAGATGCACGGCATGTCGGGGAGCGGCGCCGTCGCGTTCGAGCACCTCCTGACGGAGGACTCGCTCGAGCGCATGATCGCGTCGGCCGCGCGGTTCATCGCCCGAACCGGTCCCGCCACGCAGCAGGACCGCTGGGAGGAGAACGGGGGCCTGACGCCCTCCACCCTGGCTCCCGTTGTGGCCGCGCTGGTCGTCGCCGCGGACCACAGCGCCGAGCCGGCGGCGACCTACCTGCGGGAGCTGGCCGACGATTGGAACGCCTCGATCGAGGAGTGGACCTACGTGCGTGGCAGCCGGCTCAGCCGGGGGCACGGCGTGGACGGTCACTACGTCCGGATCGCCTCACCCGATGTGCTCGCCGGCGCTCCCGTCTCGTCGCCGGTCGCGGTGCGCAACCGCCCGCCCGACGCGTCCGTGGTCCCGGCAGACGAGATGGTCGGGACCGACTTCCTCGCGCTCGTCCGGTTCGGCCTGCGCAGGGCCGACGACCCGCGAATCCTCGCCACGCTGGCGGTCACCGACGCGGTCCTGCGGACGGAAACGCCGAGCGGCCCGGTCTGGCACCGCTACAGCGGCGACGGATATGGGGAGCACCCGGACGGGAGCGCATTCGACGGGACCGGGATCGGACGGGGCTGGCCGCTCCTGGTCGGCGAACGCGGCCATTACGAGCTGGAGGCTGGCAGGGACGCGCGGCCATACCTGGCGGCGATGCGCGCGATGGGCTCGGCCGCCGGGATGCTGCCCGAGCAGGTCTGGGACGCGGCCCCGATTGCGGAACGCGGCCTCGCCCCCGGGCGCCCGAGCGGCTCGGCAATGCCGCTCGCGTGGGCCCATGCGGAGTACGTGAAGCTCGTCCGGTCGATCGCGCTCGGCCACGCCATCGACCGGCCCGCGGCCGCCTGGCATCGCTGGCACGGCAAGGCGCCGGCAGCGACTCGTGCGACCTGGCGCTTCACGGCGCAGCGGCCGACGATGGTCGCGGGACGCGTCCTTCGCATCGAGGTGCTGGCCCCGGCCCGCGTGCGTTGGTCGGCCGACGGATGGCGAACCTGGGCCGACACGGATGCCCGCGACACCGGCGTCGGAATCTGGATCGTCGACGTGCCGGGATCGGACCTGCTCGGGCCCGGCGCCGCGGTGGACTTCACGGCGTGGTGGCCCGGGGCCGAGCGCTGGGAGGGTCGGGACTTCCGGGTCGGGGTGACCGGAACGGTCGAATTCGAGGCGCCCGATTCGTCGCCAGCGTGAGGTGATCTGCCCCGTGCTGTCCGGCGGCGTGACTGTCGAGGTCTCGGAGACGTTCGCGGCACTGTGAACATTGCCCGCCGCGAACGGCGGGCAACGAACGTTTGAGGGAGGCCGGCTGGGGGCGAGCCGACCTCCCTCGATTTCCCCTGGGGGGCGGGGACTGGAGATCCAGGACGTGGGGCGACGGGTGCCCCGTCCGAATCGCCACCGCGTGCCCAAGACGCGGTGACGGTTCGGATGTCGAACAGGATGCGGTGCGCCATGCCGCCCGACAACCTGCCATGGTCGGGACTTTCATCGGACCAACGTCCCGACCTTCATCGGACCTTGGTCTGATGAAGGTGCGGCGGGGAATGGCTTCGGACCCCGGTCGCAGCGGCCCGCGTCCCGTGATGTCCGTGACCCTTCCTGTCCGCCGGCCATCTCCATACAATCGTCGAACGAATGCCGTCAGGCCGAGGAGCGCCCGGTGGAAAACGACACCGTCCCGCGAGAGCGGCCTCGCCGCTGGTCGTGGGGCAACTTCTGGGGCGACCGCTCATCCCCGTCGCTCGCCCGCCGCTTCCTGCTGACATACGGGGTCATGCTGGCCGTCGCGACGGTCGCGATCGGCTTCTGGGTGGGCCAACAGATCGAGGATGGCGTCCTGAACCGGACGGCCGCCGTCACGGCCGTCTACATCCACAGCTTCGTGGCGCCCGAGGTCCAGTCCCTGACCACGCAGCCGCGGCTCGACCCCCCGGACCAGGCCGCCCTTACCCGCGTCCTCGCCGGCACGGAGCTCGGACAGAAGCTCGTCGGGTTCCGCATCTGGTCCCGCGACGGGACGGTGGTGTACAGCCCGATCGCCCAGCTCGTCGGCCAGCAATTCCCCGTGCTCGGAGCTCGAGCCGAATCCTTCAAGGGCGCCGTCACGGTCGACATCAGCAGCCTGTCCGACGCGGAGAATGTCTTCGAGCGCCAGCACTACAACCGTCTCGTCGAGATGTACGTCCCGATCCTGCGCAACGGCTCGGGTGACGTCATCGCCGTCGCCGAGTTCTACCAGGCACCGGACGAGATCGACGCGGAGGTCTTCAACGCCCGCATTCGTTCCTGGGCGCTGGTCCTCTTCGTGGCAGTCGTCTCGTTCGTGGTGGTCGCCGCGATGGTCCTTCGAACGAGCCGGACCATCGCCCGCCAGGAAGCCCGGCTGCGGGACCAGGTCGGCGAGCTCTCCGGGCTGCTCGCCCAGGTGGAGGACCTGAACCTCCGGATCCGGCACGCTGGCGCCGAAGGCGTGGCGATTTACGCCCGCGAGCGCCGGCGGATCAGCTCGGACCTGCATGACGGGCCGGGCCAGGCCCTGGCGCTGGCGCTCCTCCAGTTCGAGGATCTCGAGGCCGAGGCGGGCGGAACGGCGCCGGCGGACGGGGTCGCGCCGGACAACGGCGTCGCCGCCACGGCGACCGGGAACACGGCGCCGGCGGACGGGAACGCGGCCGCTGGCGCCGGCGCGACGGCGGCGGCAGCGAGCACGCGGCGGGTGAACGGCAAGCTCAAGGCTGCGCGGGCGGCCATCACCGATGCCCTGGCCGAGCTCCGCGAGATCGCGGCAGACCTGCGGCTCCCGGAGCTGGCCCAGCTGACGGTGACCGAGGCGATCGAGCGTGCCGTCCGCGACCATGCCCGCCGGAGCGGCGTCTCTGCGACGGTCGAGCTGGGGGCACTGCCCGCCGACGCGCCGCTCGCCGTCAAGATCGGCCTCTTCCGCGCCCTGCAGGAGACGCTCTCGAACGCCACCCGGCACGGCCGCGGCATCGGCGTCGGCGTGCACGCCTGGGCCGACGATCGGTCCCTCCACCTCGAGGTTTCCGACCGTGGACCGGGCTTCGCCGTCGCGAGCCGCCGCACCGGCGGCGGGATCGGGCCGCAGGCTGGCGGGATCGGCCTGCCGGGGATCCGGGAGCGAGCGGCCCTCGTCGGCGGGACCTTCGAGATCCGCTCCGCCCCCGGCGAGGGGGCCACGGTGAGCCTCTCGTGGCCGCTGGTGGTGCTCGAGGGCAACGCGAGCGCGCCGATCGTGGAGGGGAGAGTCGCCTGATGAATCGGATCCGGGTCATCGTGGCCGACGATCATCCGCTGTTCCTGGACGGTGTCGTCGTCGCGCTGACGGCAACCGACGACATCGAGGTCGTGGGACACGCCAAGGACGGACCGGGAGCGCTCCGACTCGCGCGCGAGCAGCTGCCCGACGTGGCCATGCTCGACGTGAACATGGCGGGCGGCGGGCTCCAGGCGGCGCGCGACATCGCGGTCGCCTGTCCGGCGACCCGGATCATGATGCTGACCGTCTCGGAGGACGAGGACGACATCATGGCGGCGATGAAGGCGGGCGCATCCGGCTACGCGCTGAAGGGCATTCCCTCTCGAGAGCTCGTCGACGCGGTCCGGTCCATCGCGGCGGGGGACGTGTACATTGCCCCCGGCCTTGCCTGGGGCCTCCTCCGGGAGATGTCGAAGCCGCGGGCCGGTGGTCCACTCGACGAGCTGTCCGTCCGCGAACGGGAGGTGCTCGAGCTGGTCGCCTCGGGGCTCAGCAACGCCGAGATCGGCGCCACGCTCGGCCTTGCGGAGAAGACGATCAAGCACTACATGACGAACGTCCTGGGCAAGCTCCACGTGAACAGCCGCGTCGAGGCGGCGCTCGTCGCGTACCGGGCGGGCGTCGGGCGCGAGGGCCCCCCGACCTGAGATCCCTGGGACGTGCTGGCTGGCCTGACGGCGGTCGAGGCTGCCGCGCGGCTCCGGACCGGTCAAGCGCCTCAGCGAGGGCTGGCTGATCGCGCGCACGTCTGCGTAGCGGACGCCACCACGCCGGCTCGGGCGTCAGCCCGGGCGATCCAGGTGCACGAGGCGGTGCAGCTCGTCGAACTCGGCGATCAGGCGGGTCCGCTCACGCATCACGGCCGCCCATTCGTGGAGCGCGGCGAAGCCCGCGTCGGTCAGGACATAGTCGCGCCGCTGCGGCCCGACCCGGTCCGACGACCACGTCGAGACGACCTGGCCGGCCTCCTCGAGATCGCGCAGCGTCCGGTAGACCTGCCCGACGTCCACCTCGCCGCTCGCGAGGCCGAGCTCGTCGAGCTGGGACTGGAGCGCGTATCCGTGCCCTCCCGTGGCCCCGACCATCGCGAGCACGAAGGGCTCCATCCAGCGTCGGTGACCGCCCATCGGCGCCCAGCCCCGATGAACTGGCTGGCCGGACTCGTCGAGTCCCGACGCGATCGGGCCGAAGTCGTGGGCTGCCACCTCGACCTCGTCCGGCGCGGCCTCGGCGTCCACGCCGGCGGCGGTCGCAGGCGCTGTCCGGTGTCGTCGAGCGGGATCGGTGCTCATGGTTCGGCAAGGATACCGCCGCGATCCGCCTCGAGGCGCCCCGGCGGGCGTACACGCGATGACGGCTCGCCGCCAGGCGAGCCGTCACGGGTCGGGTACGTCGTCTCGAGGTCTGCGCCGGGATCCCCAGGAGGGGCGTCCCTCGGCGCAGGTGTCAAGCCTGCGGGCTTCCCGGGTGCGCCATCGCGGCGGCGAGCGCCTCGGCCATCTCCGGCGCCTCGCGCCGGTTGAGGATGTCGAGGTAGACCTGCTCCTCGGCGAGATGCACCTTGAGGAGCGCGTAGAGGCGGAAGATCATCCGACGCAGGGCGATCGATGAGCCGATCGAGATCCGCCCTTCGCCCAGGTGCTCGCGGATCCGCGCCAGCTCGGCGGTCGACGTGCGGATCACGGCGTGCTCGCGCCGCAGCGGCGCCATCGAGTGGACGTTCTGGAACATCCGCTCGAGCTCGGGGTACAGCGTCCGCTCCGCAGCGTCCAGGTGCGGCACCAGGACCTCGGTCAGGAACGCGTGCGTCTCGTCGAGGCGCGCGCGGAGCTCCGCCGGCGACGCAGTCGCGACCATGTCCCCGGTCTCGGGCAACCGGTCGATCTGCTGAAGCAGGTGCGCGCTGTGCACGTGGCCCATGGTTTCCAGGCTGGCGGTCATCTCGTGCCTCCTTGAAGGTCGGCGTGCTCGGACGTCCGAGCTAGAGCGAGGAAGAAGAGCGCCACGGGCCGGTAGAGCACGTGCGCGAGCTTCATGAATGGGGCGAGCAGCACGAGCTCCATTGCCACCGCCACGTGGAACAGGAACACCCAGTAGCCCCAGGCGGGCGCCGCGGGCAGGTAGAGCGCGAGCTCCAGGGCGAACCCGGTGGCACCGGTGATCCAGAGCAGCGCGAGGAGCGTCCAGTCGGCCGGAGCCGAGTGGGCCACCGACCGGCTCGTGTGGCGGACCCGGTCGAGGATGAGCACGCTCGTCCCGTAGACGAGCATCAGCCCGGCGATCGTGCCCAGCAGGCGCACGGGGTACCAGATGGGGACGGCTGTCCCGGTCGCCTTGATTCCCAGGAGTGCCAGGCCGTAGTCGAGGAGCGTGGCCGCGAGGAGCCCCAGGAAGCCCCACATCGTGACGGCGTGAAGAAGCCAGCGGCGGCGATAGAGGGGGACGACCGCCGAGGCGCCCGTCTCGGGCGTCGTGCCGCCGGCCGCCTGGTCCGTGTCGTAGTCGATGCGGTATCGGCGCTGGCCCAGCGACTCGATTCCGATCGCCTCCCAGGCTGCCCCCAGGGATCGACCGATCGCTGCCCGGCTGCCGGCGACCGTGCGCCAGCCCACGCCCTCGGCACGGCCGACCCGGCGTGCCATCGTCACGATCCCGGCGAGGCCGGCCAGCGCGACGATCGCCATCACGACGATGCCGGTCGTGTGGATGAGATCCTCCGGGACGAAGCCGAAGAGATCGAGCGACCCGGTTGCCTGGACTCCGTGGCCCGAGGCCATGAAGAGCGCGAAGAAGGCGGCCAGGAAGACCGCGATCACGGTCCCCAGGACCGGGCGCGTGTACATCGTCCGCGCAAGCCCGGTCCGGTCGTAGCTGCCGATGGCGTAGCGCCGGGCCGCCGCCATGAACTCGCTCGGCTCGGCCTGCGTGGGGCAGGTCTCGGAGCATTCGCCGCAGGCGTAGCAGGTCCAGAGCTCCTTGCTCGACAACAGCTTGTCGCGCAGGCCAACCTGGGCATACCGGATCATCCGCCGCGGGAACGTGGCGTCGTCGCTGACCAGCGGGCAGCTTGCGGTGCACGTGCCGCAGGAAAAGCAGGCCGAGACATCGGCTGCGCCGTATTTCTGGAGCTCCCCGTAGAGCCCGACATCAACCTGCGCGGTCATGCCCGCTCCTCCGCCTGGTATCGGAAATAGCCGTCTTCGGCGGGCGCCTTGACCTCGCGCAGCCAGCCGTAGCGGCGCATGCCCATGACCCAGAACAGCACCTCGTGGGTCGGCTGCCCGATCGCCAGCGCGATCTCCGGGACGGTGCGCGGTCCATCCGCGAGCGCCTCGAGGATGCGGCCGCGCATGACGGGCTCCTCCCGGACGACCTCGCGGACCTCCCTGTTCAACGTGCTCATGCGACCGGGACCCCTAGCATGCTGTCGATCTGATCGCGGACCTGGGCATCCGTGTACCCGCGCAGGTCGATCGCGTCCTCCGGGCACATCGGGACACACCCGCCACACCCCTTGCAGCCGGTCTCGCTGATCGCGGCGATCTCCCGGCCGTCCAGGCTCGTCATCCCGATCGCGCCGTACGGGCACGCATCGAGGCATTTCCGGCAGGCCGTGCAGGCGTCGGTATCCACCGTCGCCACGAGCGGGTCGAGCTCCGCGAACCCCTTGCGCAGGATTGCCGCGCTCTGGGTGACTGCCGCCAGGCCGGAGGCGACGCTCTCGGAGGACGACTTCGGTCCCTGGCAGGTGCCCGCGATCAGGACCCCGCCCACGACCGTCTCGACCGGCCGCAGCTTCGGATGAATCTCGTTGAAGAACCCGTCCGAGCCGAGCGGGAGCTTCAGGACGCCGATCAGCTCCTCGTTCTTGCGGGGCACCATGCCGGTGACCAGGACGACCAGGTCGGCCGGGATCGCCAGCTCCTCTCCACCCGTCAGGAGGTCGCGGACGGTGACGACCAGGCGGCCGTCCTCGCCCCGCGCGACCGCGGGCGGCGTGTCGTCGGGGAAGCGCAGGTAGACCGAACCGAGCTCGCGCGACTTCGTGTAGATCGTCTCGAACTTGCCGTAGGTGCGCATGTCCCGGTAGAGGTGGTACTGGCGAGCCGTCGCGTCCAGCCCGGCCGCCCGGACGGAGGCGTGAACCGCGGCCGTGCAGCAGAACCGCGAGCAATACTCGTTGGCGCCCTCGGTGCCCGACGGCTGGCGGCTGCCGACGCAGTAGACATAGACGACGCTCCGGACGGGCTTGCCGTCGTGGACGAGGGGGCCCGTCGAGCGATCGAGCATCGCCGTGAACTCCGGCAGGGTCAGGACACCGTCGATGCCGTAGCCGAACTCGCCTGCCTCCGGCTGGTAGGAGTCGAACCCGGTGGCCACGATGATCGAGCCGACGCGGACGGAGATGGACCCGGCGCCCGGCCCGCCCACGCGGATGTCGACGTCATAGTTGCCGAAGCTGCCGGCCTTCCCGACGACGTCGGCGCCCGTGAGCACGGTGATCGCCGGCCGCTTCCTGATCTCGGCCACCAGGCCGGCGATGAGCGTGCGGCCATCCTTGCCGTACGGGTATATGTCGCCGAAGCCACCCACCCAGCCGCCGAGGGTCAGCTCTCGCTCCACCACGACCACCTGGAGGCCGATGTCGGCGAGCCCGATGGCGGCCCGGAGGCCCGCGATGCCCCCGCCGATCACCAGGGTCTTGGGCGTGGTCTCCACGACGATGGGCTCGAGCGGCTCGGTCAGCCGCGTCCGCGCGATCCCCGCCTGGACCAGGCCGATCGCCTTGGCCGTGGCGCCTGCCGGATCGTCGCTGTGGATCCAGGAGCACTGCTCACGGATGTTGACCTGCGAGTACTCGTAGGGATTGAGCCCGGCGCGCGTCGCGACGGCGCGGAAGGTGTACGTGTGGAGCTTGGGCGAGCACGATGCCACGACCAGGCCGTCGAGCTTGTTCTTCTCGATGTCGTCGATCATGTCCTGCTGGCTGGCATCGGAGCAGGCGAACATCGCCGTCCGCGCGACCGCCACGTCCCCGTCGCCCTGGACGGATTCGACGACCTTCGCGACATCCACGTAGTCGGAGATGTTGCCGCCGCAATGGCAGACGTAGACGCCGATCCGCCGCGCCCCGGGGGTCGCCTCGCCGGCAGGAACGGGAGTGACGCCGGAACCGGCGCCGTCGAGCTCCGGCTGGTTCATGCGGGCACCGCCACCTTCTCGAGGCGGGCGCGTTCGAGATGTGCGGCCACCTGGGCCACCGTCGATCCCGCGTGGAGGATCGAGTCGGCGATGTCCTTGGCGCCGGACGCTGCGCCGGCGACGTAGACGCCGGGGATGCTCGTCGCGCCCGGATCCAGGTCCTCGTTCGGCTCCGCGACGTAGCGGAACTCGTCCACGGCCAGCTCACCGACCGGGAAGAGGCCCTCCGCGTCGCTGTTCGGCTGCACGCCGACTGCCAGCACGACCAGGTCGTACTCGGCCTCGACGAGCGTGCCGCCGTTCTCGATGTCCTCGTAGCGCAGGACCAGGTTGCCGTCGTCCTTCTCGGTGATCTTCGCCACCCTGCCCTTCACGTAGGTGGCGCCCATCGACTTCGCCTGCTCGTAGAACTCGTTGTAGCGCTTGCCCGCCGCCCGGATGTCCATGTAGTGGACCGTCACGTCGGCCAGCGGAAGGGCACCCATCAACAGCTGGTTCTGCTTGATCGAGTACATGCAGCAGAACCGCGAACAGAGCGGGTTGTTCACCGTCTCGTCGCGGGAACCCGTGCACAGCACGTAGGCGATCCGCTCGGGCACCTTGCCGTCGCCGGGCCGGAGGATCGTGTTGAAGGGCCGCGTCGGCGCGAGCAGGCGGTCCATCTGCATGCCGGTGATGACGTTCTTGTACGTTCCGAAGCCGTACTGGGGCTTGAGGTCGGCAGCGAAGAGCTTGAAGCCGGTGGCGACGACCACGGCGCCGACCTCGACCTCGAGCTTCTCGTCGCGCGCATGGAGGTCGATGCACCCGTCGACCGGGCAGGCGTCGACGCACTCGCCGCACTCGCTGCAGACCGCGCAGTCCAGGCAGCGACCCGCGGCGCCGCGCGCCTCCGCCTCGGTCAGCGGGGCCTCCACCTCGGAGAAGTCCGCCGGCTCCGCAACGAGCGTCGTGCCGTTCGGGAGAGATGCCCGGAGCGAGTAGGCCTTCTGCCGTGCGATCACCTGCGCCTTGTCGACCACCGGCAGCCGGTCGTCGAACCCGTCGAGGGCTCCGCCGGTCAACCAGCGATCGATCATGTGGGCGGCCCGGCGACCTTCACCGACCGCGCGCGTGATGTCGGTCGCGCCGTTGACCACGTCGCCGGCCGCGAAGACGTACGCCAGAGCGGTCTGGCGGGACGTCGGGTCGGCTGCGAGCGTGCCGTTCGCGTTGGTCGAGACGTGGCTCGCAAAGGCGCCGGTGTCCGGCGACATGCCGATGGCACCGATGACGACCTCGCAGGGCAGCACGAGCTCGCTGCCCGGGACTGGCTCGGGGCGGCGGCGGCCGGAGGCGTCGGGCGCGCCGAGCGTCATGCGGGTGCAGCGCAGGCCGCTCACCGCACCGTGCTCGTCGCCGAGAACCTCGGCCGGGGCGACCTGGAAGCTGAAGGCCACGCCCTCGCGCTCGGCGTCGTCCGCCTCCACGTGGTGGGCCGGCATCTCCCCGCGGCCGCGCCGGTATGCCACGGTCACGGACGCGGCGCCCAGGCGGCGAGCCGTTCGTGCCGTGTCCATCGCGACGTTGCCGCCGCCGATCACGACGACGCGCTTGCCGGTCAGGTCCATGGGCTTGCCGAGCTTCACCGAACGAAGGAAGTCGGTGCCGCCGAAGACGCCGAGGCGATCCTCACCGGGGACGCCGATGCCGGTGGAGCGGGGCGTGCCCGTCGCCAGGAGGACGGCGTCGAAGCCGGCCTCCCTGAGGGCGGTGACGTCCCTGACCGGGCTGTTCGTGGCGATCTCGACGCCGATGGCCCGGACGTTGTCGATGTCGCGCTCGACCACCTCGATCGGGAGCCGGTAGGACGGGATCGCGAGGCGGAGGAACCCGCCCGGCTCCGGCGCAGCCTCGAAGATCTTGACTGCGTAGCCCAGTCGGGCGAGCTGCCAGGCGGCCGTGAGGCCGGCGGGGCCGGAGCCCACGATCGCGACCTTCCGGCCGTTCGGGTCGGCGACCTCGATGCCGGGTCCGTCGGCCGTCGAGTCGTGGTGGTCCGCGGCGAACCGCTTCAGGAGGCGGATCGGGAGCGTCCCCTCCAGCGAGCCGCGGGTGCAGTCGGTCTCGCACGGCGCATAGCACGCGCGGCCCAGGGTCCCGACGAGCGGCGTCGCCTCGAGCACCAGCCGGTACGCCTTCTCGTATTCGCCGCTCCGGACGAGCGACACGTAGCCGTGTGCCTGGATGCCGGCGGGACAGGCAAACGAGCACGGCGAGCTGCCGGCGCGGTCGATGACCGCCTTCTTCGGAACGGCCTGCGGGAACGCGATATAGGCGGCACGGCGCGCCACCAGGTCCGCGTTGAACTGGTCCGGGACGGCCACGGTGCAGGCCATCTCGCACTTCTGGCAGCCGGTGCAGGCTGCCTCGTCCACGAAGCGCGCCTTGCGCGTGATCCGGGCGCGGAAGTGGCCGTCGCCGTCGGGCTGGATCCCGTCGACCTCGCTGTAGGTGTAGGTCGTGATGTTCGGGTGGTGGATCGTGGCCGCCATCTTCGGCGTCGAGATGCAGCTGGCGCAGTCGAGCGTGGGGAAGACCTTGCTGAGCAGGATCATCTTCCCGCCCACGCTCGCTTCCCTTTCGACAACAAGGACCTTGAACCCCATGTCGCCGAGCTTCAGGGCGGATTCCATCCCCCCGATGCCGCTGCCGACAACGAGCACGTCATAGTCCACGGCTCAGCGCTCCCCCGAGGGCCCGAGGGCGGCGAGCGCCTGGGCGAACTGCGTCACCTGCCTGGTGAAGGGCTCGGCACACACCGAGCAGATGGCCGCCATCTTCAGCCGCTGGGGCGACTGGCCGGCCGCCTTGAGGAGCACCTGGGCTTCCGACATGATCCGCGAGGCGCGCTCGGCGCAGTCCGGCAGGTAGGCGCACTCATCGCCGTCGGAGGCGACGAAGACGCCGTCGAAACCCCGTTCGATCGCATGGGCGATCCAGGCCGGCTTGATCCCGCTGGTGCACGGCATGGGCATGACCATCACGCCCGGCGTGTAGTGCATGTGCGAGCTCCCGGCGAGGTCGATGCCCGGATCCGAGATGTTGTTCGTCGAGAAGACGAGGATCCGGGGAACGAAGGCCGGTGCCTCCAGCAGGGCTCCTCCGGCGGCGGACGCGGTCATTGGGACGGTCGCTCCTGGCTCCGATCAGCCCAGCGGATGCGCGTGCGCCCGCCGGGCCGTCCTTGGTTGGACTACTTCTGGCGACGCACGAAGACGCGCTCGTAGCCGTCGGCGACGAGGACGCCGAGGAAGCCGTGGCCGACCTTCCCGGACCACGCCCCGATGTCGCTCTTGGTGACCGGGTCGCTGGACCAGATCTCGATGACGGCGCCGACGGGGACCCCGCCGATGCCCTTCTTGGCCTCGAGGAGCGGTCCCGGGCAGGCGGCGCCGCGGGCGTCGACGATCTTGTCGGCAGTGATGGCTTCGAGCTCGATCTCGGTGGCGGTGGCAGGCACGTTCGATACTCCCTAGTAGACGAGGCTGTTGGTGGCCGAGGTGATCTCGGCGATGAACCGACCGGCGGCGACGACCTCGGCGCCCTCGACCAGGTCCGCGGCGGTGATTCCGCGGCTGTTGATGCACGGTCCGCAGACCAGCAGGGACCCACCGAGCTCCCGGTAGTCCCGGAGCAGCTTCGCGAGGGGCGGGAAGCCGGGCGCCTCGATGGCATCGGCCACGCCCGCGCGGACCAGCTCTACGCCGTCGGCCTGGAAGCCCATCACGACCTCGACGTCGGAGGCGAGCGCGGCGCAGCCCATCACGAACGGGATGGTCGCGTGCTCGGGATGGTCCGGTCCGTGCAGGACCATGAAGACCAGCTTCTGCGTGTCCGCCATGTGGTGCTCCTTTGCCGTTGGCCGGCGGGCGATCAGATGAAGAGGATCTGGCTGCCTTCGGACGCCATGAGGAACGACGCGATCCCGCCGGCGCTATCGACGATCGGGTCCAGCGCGGTCACGTCCAGGCCCAGCGTGTCGAGCGAGCCGGAGCAGGCCCGGACGCTCATCTCGCCGATCTCCTTGGCCTGGCGGAACGTCTCCAGCCAGGGAAGTGCGCCGACCTTCTCGACAGGCTCGGTCGGCCGCGGGCGTGCCGCGTCGTAGGCCAGGCCGTGGTTGGTCGCGACACGGTCCATTCGGAACGCGTCGAGCGCCCAGAACATGAGGAGGACGTTCACGGTCTCCCCCATCGCAGCGGCGCCCGCCGCGAGCGTGGCGGCCGCCATGAGCTTGTCGTCGGTGCCGGAGAAGAGCACGAGGGACAGGGAATCGCTCACGAGTGACGTACCTCGGTGGATGAGAGGGCGTGGATGGCCGGTTCGTGCGCTGCCGCCGCCAGGTCGCCCAGCCTCGAGAGCCGGCGCACCAGGACCGCGCGCATCAGCTCGCAGGCAGCCAGGATCTGCGGATCGGCGAGGCGATAGCTGACGGATCGCCCGTCGCGGATCGCCTCGACAAGGCCGACCGACCGCATGGCCGAGAGGTGCTGCGAGGCTGCGGCCTGGTTGAGTCCCAGCTCGCGCGCGATCGAGTTGACGTCGCACGGCTGCGCACCGAGCAGGTGCAGGATCCGGAGGCGATGGGCGCTGGCGAGCGACCGCAGCATCGAGGCCTGGAGCTCGTCGATGTCGTGCGTCGCGGTCTGCCGTTCCATCACGCTGCGCGGGCCTCCTGGTTCGAGCCGATGCCGGGGAGTGCTATCGGTGGATATCTGCTCGGGGCTGATAACGACGGTCGTTGTATATCTGTCTGACGTGAATATATGTGAACAGCTTATATGCATGGCGGGCCACTAGTCACCAGGAGACGGGCCGTCCGGACCGTTGGCCTGCGAATGCGCGAAGTGCCAGTCGGGCGACCCGGTCAGGTCAGTCCGGGGACGCCCCGGGCGAATCCCCCGCGGCCCCTGGCGGCCCGACCCGCGGCGTTGCGACCTGTAAGCCGGCTCGACCGCCCGCCGCGGCTCAGGTGAACAGGGTCAGCCGTGCACCGACGACCAGGAGGAAGATGCCGAAGGCTCGCTGCGCCACCTGCGGGTCGAGCGACGTCCCGATCCGGGCGCTGAAGTAGGCCCCGACCAGGAGGCCGACCGCGATGACCGCGGCCGCCTGGATCTCGTCGTGCCCGGCCCGGTAGTACTCGATCGCGCCGAACAGGCCGACCGGCAGGAGCAGCGCTGCGAGGGAGGTGCCGGCGGCGGTCGCGATGGGGAATCCCGCGACGAGGATGAGCGCCGGCACGGTCACGAGCCCGCCGCCGATCCCGAACAGCCCTGAAAGCACCCCACCGACGAGTCCGATGATGGCGATCGGGACGATGGCTGGCATGGCTCCAAATCCTTCTGGTGTGGTCGGAGCCGAGAGTAGCCGCTTGCGACCACGCGTGGCGGACTTGACAGCCCCGCCCGGCCTTCAGCCCGCCGAGCCGGGGAGGTCGATCCAGAAACGGGCCCCACCGGTGGCACCGTTCGACGCGCCCACCGTCGCTCCGTGCGCATCCGCGATGGCCCTGGCGATGCTCAGCCCCAGGCCGCTCGTCCCGGCGGCCCGGTCGCGCGATTCGTCGGCCTGGTAGA
This sequence comes from Candidatus Limnocylindrales bacterium, assembly GCA_038214375.1. GTDB lineage: Bacteria > Chloroflexota > Limnocylindria > Limnocylindrales > CSP1-4 > CTSoil-043. The sequence goes on along the minus strand of JBBQRX010000013.1, from coordinate 14,925 downwards.
ACCGCTCGAAGACGTGCGGGAGATCCGCGGCCGCGATGCCCGGTCCCCCGTCCCGGACCTCGATCCGGGTGCCGCGGGTCCGCAGCGTCGCCTCGACCACGATCGGCGAGCCGGGAGCGTGCCGGATCGCGTTGTCGACCAGGGCCGCGATCGCCTGGCGCAGGCGGTCCGCGTCTGCCCGAACCGTGAGGTCGCCCGGGACGCTCACCTCGATCGACCCACCCGCCGCGGCCGCGGCGGCGCCGAACGCGGACGCGATCTCGGAGAGCAGCCGGGCGAGTGGCGTCGGCGCCATGCGGAGGGGCAGGCCACCCGATTCCGCGAGGCCGATCGTCCGCAGGTCGTCAACGATCCTCGAGAGCTGGCGGGCCTGGCCGCGAATCGTGTCGAGGTGGCGGTCATCGTGCGCGTACACGCCGTCGAGCACCGCACTGGTCGTCGCGTCGATCACTGCCAGCGGCGTCTTGAGCTCGTGGACGACGTCCTGGAGGAACCGCCGTCGGGCCTCCTCCGCACCTTCGAGGCTTGCGGCCAGGGTGTCGAAGGATCGGCCGAGCGAACCGACCTCGTCGCTGCGCTCCGCGAGTCCTGATCGTCGCGCGAGATCGCCGGCCGCGATCGCCGCGGCGGCTTCCTCGAGCGTACCGAGGGGGCGAGCCACGCTTCGCGCAAGCGCGAAGCCCAGCAACGATGCGCCCGCCGCCGCGACGAGCGCCACCCCGATCAGTGCGATGACGGTGTCCTGCTGGACCTGCTGGGCATGCGCGCCGGCCATGGGGCCGGGGCCGCGCCCGCCACCCTGTGGACCCCCGGTCGCGTCCGATCCCTCCACGAGGGCGAACCCGCGACCGACGATCGAGGGCGTGGCGAGCGCGACGGCACCGGCCGTCAGCAACGCCACGAGCGCGAAGGCCGCCGTGAGTCGCACGCGCAGGCTCACGGACGTGCCGCCCGATATCCCACGCCGCGGAGGGTCTCCACGTACTGGCCCCCGTCATGCCGCTGTCCCAGCTTGCGGCGCAGGTTCTTCACGTGGCTGTCGACTGCCCGGTCCGAGGCATCGAACGCTTCTCCGAACACTGCCGACCCCAGCTGCTCGCGCGTCATCACGACGCCACGGTCCGCCACCAGCGCCTCGAGCAGGTCGAACTCGGTCCGGGTGAGGTCGACCGGCGCCCCGTCGCGCATCACCTCCCGGGCTGCCACGTCGATCCGGAGGTCGAAGAATGGCGCAACCGTCATGACGGCGACCGGTCGTGCGACGCGCCGAAGGACCGCGCCAACGCGGGCGACCAGCTCGCGGGGTTCGAACGGCTTCGTGACGTAGTCGTCGGCCCCGAGCTCGAGGCCCGCCACTCGATCGATGACGTCATCGCGGGCCGTGAGCATGATCACGGCCGCACCGGCGCCGGTCGCCCGGAGCTCGCGAAGCACCTCGAACCCGGACCGTCGGGGCAGCATGACGTCGAGGATCAGCAAGTCCGGTTTGTTCGCCCGTGCGCTGGCGAGCGCCGCATCGCCATCGCGTGCGACATCGACCGCGTGGCCCTCGCGGACCAGGTAAGCACGGATCACGTCGACGATGTGCGGCTCGTCGTCGACGACCAGGATGCGTGGCATGGTCTCAGCATGGCAGGACGACCGGACCTGCGAAGGTCCGGCCGTCCTGGACAACCTGGTGGTTACGGCTGGCCGGCGCCGTGCGGGCCCGCGCCATCGCAGGTTCCGGTCCCGGCTCCCGCGCCGCGAGCGCCTGTGCCGTTCGCCATGCCGGCTCCACGCCCGGCCCCGTTCCGTGGGCCGGCGCCGACGGCGGCACCCTGCATCCCGCCGAGTGTCACCTGGTTGACCATGCTCTTCGCCTGGGTCTGCACCCCGGCCTTGAGCGTGGTCGCCTCGTCCGCGGTCAGCGCACCGTTCGCAACACGGACGTCGATCCGGCTGGTCCAGCGCGCCACCAGGGCGTCGATGAGTCGCTGGGGATCGACCTTCTGCTTCTCGGCGATCTGGGCGAGCGACAGGCCGTCGTGGCGCAGCGCCTGGACCTCGGCCTGGGTCAGGTCGAGGACGGCCGGGACCGTGTCCCGCGTCTGGGTCGTCGCCGCCGACGGGGAGGGGGTGGGGCCGGCCGCCACGACGGTCGCGGCGAAGACGAGGCTGGCAATGCCCGCGCCCGCCGTCCCGAGGATCTGCTTGAACATCGGTATCTCCTGTTGTATCTGGCCCGGCTGCCGGCTTTGCTATGACAGCCGCGTGACACAGGTCAGGCTGGACCGACAACGTGGAATCGGGACGGAGGCCGTGTGGAGGATCCGTGGAGGTCGAGCGGCGTTGGTCGGCCGCGCCGATGTATCCATTCCGGACCTGGTCTCGTCATTCGAGCAGTGACGGGGCATGGACCCGTCGAAGCCGAGAGGAACACCGACATGAAGTTCGAGATCAACGAAGCGCCCATTGATCGCGCCATCCGCATCGTGCTGGGGATCGCCCTGGCAGGCCTCGCCGTCGGTGGCGTCGTCACGGCGCCGCTGCTCTATGGCGTGTGGGTCGTCGCCGCGATCCTGCTCGTCACGGGTATCGTTGGCTTCTGCCCGTTGTACGCGCTCCTGCGGGTCAGCACGAAGTCGAAGGCGCGCTGAGCGACGCAACGAGGATCGACTTGCCGATTGACGGGACGGCCGACGGGAGCGAGTTCGCCGCTGCGCTCGCGGGCGAGCTCCCGCGGCTCGTGCACCTGGCAACCCGCCTGGTCCGGGACCCCGACCAGGCCGAGGACTGCGCCCAGGAGACCATCGTGGGCGCCTGGCGGCGCCGGGACCAGCTTCGGGACCCGGCGTCGCTCGGTGGCTGGCTCCGTCGCAGCCTGGTCAACCGGATCATCGACCGCTCCCGGGTCCACCACGCCGAGCTGGACATCGAGGCCGTCGAGGCGGACTGGCGGGATGACAGGTACTCCGTGGCACCCGAGCGCGTGCTCGAGCGGGCCGAGCTCCGAGACGAGCTCGAGGACGCGCTCGCACGGCTCCCGGTCATCTACCGCGTCACCGTCGTGCTCCACGACGTGGTCGGATGGACCGCGGTCGAGATCGCCCGGGCAATGTCGACCGGGCTTCCAGCCACGAAGCAGCGCCTCCGCCGTGGGCGGATGCTGCTCGTGAGCGCGCTCGCCGAGGACGACGAGCGACGCCTCGCCAGCCTCGCCCAGCCCCTCCGCTGCTGGCGCGCGCGGCGGCACGTGTCCGCCTACCTCGATGGCGAGCTCGACGGGGCCACGCGAGCTGCCGTCGAAAGCCACCTCGAGGCATGCCCGACGTGCCCGCCGCTGTATGCCAGCCTGGTGGACGTCAGGGCCACGCTGGGCGGCCTGCGCGACCCGGACACGGTGATCGAGGACGCGATGGCGCTCCGAATCCGCGGGCACCTGGACGACCAGGTCGGTCCGAGGCAATCGACGGTGCGACGGCCGCGCGTTGAGTGACCGGGATCGGTCGACCGGACCCAGCCGGCAGGCCCTCTGGGACGAACGCCACGCCGCGCACGAGCCCATCGAGTCGTCCGAGCCGGACCCGACCCTGATCGGCGAGGTCGGTGCGCTGCCACCCGGTCGAGCGCTGGATCTCGGGGCCGGCGACGGGCGGAATGCGATCTGGCTGGCGGGTCGGGGGTGGGACGTCACGGCGGTCGACTTCTCGCAGGTGGCACTCGATCGCGGGCGCGCCAGCGCGACGGCGGTGGGCGTTCACGTCGAATGGCGGCTCGCCGACCTCCTGGAATGGGCGCCCGGCGCCGGTCGGTTCGACCTCGTGACCCTGCTCTTCATCCATCTCCCGCACCGCGAGCGACACGCCGTGTACGCCCGGGCGGCCGCCGCGGTGGCACCCGGTGGCACGCTGCTGGTCGTCGGGCACGATCGGACCAACATCGCGGACGGGATCGGCGGACCGCAGGACCCCGAGGTGCTGTTCACTCCGGGCGAGGTTGCGGACGAGCTCCCGGACTTCCGGATCGACCGGGCCGAGACCGTGCGCCGGCCGTCCGATGACGGCCGCGGGCCGATCGACGCCATCGTGCGCGCGGTGAGGGTCACGTCGCGGCACGCCTGAGACAAACGGGATCGCTCGGGACCACGGTCGCGGCGCCGGTCAGTCAGTCCGCGGCGCGGTCAGTGCAGCTTCCGGACGGACCGGCGCGGCGGCGAAGTGCATGCCGAGGGTGTCGGGCATCGTCGCGAGCAGCGGCACCCGGATGGCAAGGTCGATGGCGACGAACGCGAGGAACACGTACGCCGGCCCGATGCTGTCCCAGATGAACCCGGCAACGAGGACGAGGACGGCGTTGAGAAGCATCCGGACGATGCGGGCGATGCCGATCCAGCGGCCCATGTGGGCGGCGGGCACGAGCTCGCGCTCCATCGCAGCCGAGATCGGGCCACCGAGGTAGAAGAACGCCTGGAGCGCTCCCGCCGCCACGAGGAAACCTGGACCCGGGGCCCAGATCAGCACAAGGTTGGACAGCATGAACAGCGGGATCGTCAGGAACAGCACGCGCTTGCGACCGATCCGGTCCGCAAGCCTCCCCAGCGGGACGGCAAGCACGATCGACACCACCGCGCTGCTGGCGGCCATCGCACCCAGGACCAGGGCGTCGGCGCCCTTGACCTCGTGGGCGTACACCTGCGAGAAGGCGAGCACCATGCCGACCGGGAGCTGCCCGACCGCGGCAATGACCAGCCACCGCTTCAGGTAGGACCCCTGCATCACCTCGCGGAGGTCGCGCAGCACAGCGGAGCGGTTGCCGACGCTGCGGCTGCTCCCCCACCGCTGGCGTGAGAGCTGCGTGAACACGATCACGAAGGTGACGACGCTGACCCCGGCGCCGAGCAGGAACAACGGGCGGATCGGGCCAGGCCCGATGCCGCCCGACGAGAGGACGACGACGGCGCCGAGCATCGGGGCGACGATCCCGAGCAGCCCTGCGCCGACGGTCTCGCAGATCATCATCGCGGTCGCCCGATCCCGGTTCGCCAGGCAGTTGCCGCAGATCGTCGCGCAGCTGTGGCCGCTGATGGAGTAGCCGAGCCAGTAGGCCATCATCGCCACGATCGTGACCGGCCAGCTGTTCGCCAGCGCGTAGGTGAGGTACGAGACCGCCGTGAACCCGATGCCCACCAGGTAGAAAGTTCGCGGCCCATGGCGATCGATGAGCCAGCCGATCATGGGCCCCGCGAGCCCGGCGACGGCCATCCCGATGCTGTTCACCAGGCCCAGCTGGGTCGCCGTGGCTCCCAGCGCGATGATGTACACCGAGAGGTACGGGAACACCATCTGGTAGGCGAGCCGGTCGAACGACGTGCGGACGACGGTCACGCGCCAGTCCCGCTGCTGCCGGCGGAGGAACGCCCCCACCGACCCGCCGCGCCCGCCCACGTTCCCGGGGGTCACGATCACCTCGTGCGCATTGCTCTCGTGGCTGGACCGGGGACGCGTCCCGATCATATGGTCGGGCCCGAGCGGGCGTTCGGTCGCGGGGACCGGGTCCGCGCCAGGCGGAGGGGCAGGCGACCGCCGCCGCTCGCCGGCGCGCCGGGGGATCAGACGGGGCAGGCGCCGCCACGGGTGCGGAGCCGGAAGCGCCAGGCGAGCGTGCCCGCCAGGAGCATGAGCGAGGCCGCCCCGATGAGCGGCTGGACCGGCGCGAACACGGTCATCGCGCCGCCCGTGCCGAGGAGGATGAGCGCAACCTTGTTGCAGACCGGGCACCCGATGGCGAGGAAGGCGCCGAAGCTCGCCGCCGTGCCGATGGTCGCTCCCCGGCGCTCGCTCGCGTCACCCGCCGGCTGGAGCAGGAGCGGCGTGATCGGCGTGGCACCTGTCGCCGCTGGCAACATCCCTGCCGTGTAGGTCGCGCCGAGGAGACCCATGAGCGGCGCCGAGACGAGCCATACCGCAATCGCGAATGGCTCGGGCGGGATCTGTCGTCCGAAGATCGGATTCGGGATGATCGCCGCGACGAGCCCGAAGGCGACGAGTGACACCGCGGTCCAGGCGACGGCCCAGGCAAAGAACCGCCGATCGAGCCGCAGGGCGGCGACGCAGGCGGTCACCCGCGGTTCAGCTGGACGAGCTGGCGTCCCGTGGCGGTCCAGGCCGTCATCCCCCCGTCGAGGTTCTCGATGTTCGTGTAGCCGAGGTCGATGAGCGTCTGGGCCGCGATCGCGCTCTCGTTCCCGCTCCGGCAGTACACGACGATCCGTGCGGTCTTGCTCGACGGGAGCAGCGCGGCGCGGGCCGCGAGGTCCGTGTACGGGATGTAGAGGTCGGTCCCCGCGATCTCGCCCATGTACGGCGTCTTCACGTTCAGGAGCGTGAAGTCCTTCTTCGCGAGCATGCCGGCCAGCGTGTCCGGGGTGATGTTCGTCCAGTGGCCGCCGTTCGCCTGGACCACCGTCCCCTGCGGGCTGCCCGTGGGCGCTGAGCTTCCGGTTCCGGACGGACCGGAGAGGATGGCCCATCCCGCGACGAGCGCGATGAGCGCCACCGCGAGCCCCGAACCGAGGAGCACCCACGTTCGCCGCGGGACCGAATCCGTGGAACCGCGGCCCGTCGGGCGAGCCCGCCCGGCCGAGCCCGTCGGGCGTGGCGTGGTCGCCGCCGGGCGGCTGGTCCTGTGCTTGCTCGACATGGGATGTCTCCTTCGCCCGGATGAGCGCGGGATTCGCCGGTCAGCGGGACGCGGCCGCCTCGGTCAGCGCCTCGGTCGCCGCGGCGGTCTCGGTCGCAGCCCGCTCGGGAGTCGCGCCGGGATCCGCGCCCGGCCCGAGCACCAGGACCTCGGCGGTCTGCTCCGATCCGGCCCCATCGCGGACGAGATACGCGTGGTGGATCTCCGTGATGCCGCTCGCGAGCGTCGCGCCGACGCTGCAGTACTTCGTCGCCGACAGCTCGATCGCCCGTCGAACTGCATCGACGTCGATCGCCGGTCCTTCGACGACATGCAGGACGTCGATCCGGGTGAAGGCGTTCGGGTGGCCGTCCATCTGGACGCCCTCGGCGCGCACCTCGTAGAGCGTCACCTCCTGGCGCTTCTTGCGGAGGATCGAGATGACGTCCATCGCGGTGCAGCCCGCGATCGCGATCGGGATCAGGTCCGCGGGGCGCGGCCCGGTGTCGCCCCGGCCGTCATCCATGACGATCGAGTGTCCGCTTCCGGAGCGGGCGACGAAGCGGAGGTTGGGCCCGTCGAGTGTGACGGTTGCGGTCTTGACAGCCATGGGGTGGGAGCTCCTTTCGAGGGTTCGTGAGGGTGCTTCAGGCGCGGGGTTCGAGCGCGTCGAGTGCCCGTGCGAGGCGAGCCTTCGCCTCTTCGGCGACCTCCTGGACGCCCGGGATATCGACGATCCCGAGAGCGGCCGTCGGGTCCATGGCCTCGACGACCGTCTCGGCCCCGTCCTCGCGAAGGACGACGTTGCACGGCAGCAGCGCACCAACCGATGGATCGGCCTCGAGGGCCTGATGGGCGAGCGCCGGATTGCAGGCGCCGAGGATGAGGTACGGGGCGCGGTCCACGCCGAGCTTCGCCTTCATCGTCGCCTGCACGTCGATCTCGGTCAGGATGCCAAACCCCTCGGCCTTGAGCGCGGCCTCGACGGCCGGGCGAACGGCGGGGATGGTGCCCGGGAGGCGGGTCCCGAACGTGAAGCTGGTCGCGAACGGCACGTGGATGACCTCTGGATGGGTGGTGTTCACGTGACAGCGTACCAGAGACTTGCGTATTTGCGCAAGTTGCGGATTGACCGACCACCAGCCCGCCGCTCGTCGGCAATGCGTCAGAAGGTCAGGACGCGGTCCGCCACCAGGGCCCAGTCGGCGAGCAGCGACAAGGGCGAAGCGGTCGCGCCCACCATCAGCTCGTCCCGCGCGATCCCGCGTGCCGCCAGGCTCGCGTCGCAGACCGCGATCTCCACGCCGCTCATGACCAGGTGGTGAAGCGTGCGAGCGGGCAGCGCCGCTTCCCCGTCAACGGTCCCCGCAGGGCCGTCGGGCATTCCGGGCTCCGCCCGTGCGGCCGCGACCGCGTCGCCGAGCACGAAGAGTCGGACGGTGACGTCATCGCGGCGAGTCACCGCCAGGGCGAGCTGGAGCGCATTCTCGGTTCGCTCCGTCTCCCCTGCCTCGGTGTCGAGGATGATCAGGAAATGCATGGCCGGAGGTGCTCCCCAGTCCCGTGCGTCGGTGGGCCGGGGCATGGGCCACGCGTTCCGTCAGGCGAACGTGGCGTTCCGGTCCAGCCGGAAGGCGAGCGCTGCCGCGCCGAGCCCCACGAGGCCGCCGGCCACCGCGAAGGGACCGCCCGCCAGGGCGGCGCCGCAGGCCGCCACGGCGATGAGGATCCCGAGGGGCCGCGGGTCGCGCACGAATGCGATCGCAACGGCGCAGAAAATCGTGGCGATTGCGAGGACGATCGCCATCCCGACGCCGGTCGATGCCGAGAGCAGACCGCCGCCACCGAATACGAACCCGATGCCCGCGATGCCGAGCCCCAGGACCGCCCCGGTGAGCTCCAGCACCCCGGCAAGGATCCCGAGCGCGAACGCGCCATAGCGCATGGTGTGGACCTCCAGGTGGTGCGAGTGGGAGACCGCCGCGACCGGCGAATGGCCGCGGCGGTCCGGGAAGACGCCGTTCAGGCTGCCTTGGGGGCGAAGATTTCGAAGACCGGCGGGAAGGTGAGAAGGAACCCGGCGGCCACGAGGATGAGCGCCACGGCAAAGACGCGGCCGAAGTTGACCTCCTTGCCGCGCCACAGGAAGTGGAGCACGACCCAGGAGATCACGAAGGCCAGCACGGCGAGGATGGACTTGCCGGACAACGCTCCGACGCCGCTGCCGAGGCCGTAGTTCTTGTCGAACGCGAGGAACTTGCTGATGTCGCCGCCAAGCTCGTTCAGGCACACGAGGATGCCGAGGACGAGCGAGCCGATGCCCGCAGCAAGGAAGCTGGCCGCGACCGGGCCATTTGGCTTCGTCTGGGTGGACTGGGTGGTCTCGGTGGACTGCATTCGAGGGCTCCTCAGGCGACCGGGGCGGCCTTGGTGATCAGCGCGCCGAACAGGCCCGCCACACCGGCCGCCGCGAAGGCGAGGGTGAAGAAGACAAGGATCGCGCGGCGAATCTCACCGCGGTGCACCAGCTGCGCGCCGTAGTAGATGGTCGCGAAGGCAACCGCCGTGGCCAGGATCGGGGCCAGGAACGCGACGTGCTCCTTCCACTCCATCCCGAAGTTGTGCCACTCGGCCGTGTCCGGGCTCGAGAGGAGGAGCGACCTCGGGAACTTGGCCAGGTCGGCTGTGCCGGCCGGCGGTTTAGCGCGATACCACGGGTAGACGATCCAGGTGCCGACGATCACGGTCAGCCAGGCGACGACCGCCATGACGGTGGTGCCGACGAGAAGACGCGGGGTTCGCTCCTGGAGCCCCTCGGGCGTGACCAGCTTGCTGCGCAGGCTCCAGACACCGGCGATCCCGCCGCCGAACGCGAGCAGGAAGAGGGCTCCGAGCCCCATCCCGTGGATCAGGGCCCATAGCTCCCTGTCCGATAGCTGCATGAACGAACCTCCTTGGTATTGGGCTTACCGCTTCGGATGCCGACCATCCCGCCACGGCCCGGCCGGGCGTCTCGGACGATCGTCCCGCTCCATGCTCGACCCCCCGGCTGCTGGAACGCATCGTCGGGAGCCGCCGATCGCGTTGCGGGTTCCCGCAGTCCGCCTGTTCCCCGAGAGGCCGGGCCGGCAGACGCCGCCGGGTCGGCTGGTAGACTCGCGCCGCGATGATGCGGACGTGACGACCCTGCGAGTCCTCCTTGCCGAGGACCACGCGGTCGTCCGCGAGGGAACCCGGCAGATCCTGGAGCGCGATCCCGGCCTCGAGGTCGTGGGCGAGGCTGCGGACGGGGCCGAGGTGGTCGAGCTCGCCGAGCGGGTCCACCCCGATGTCGTGCTCATGGACCTGGGCCTGCCGGGATTGAACGGCATCGAGGCGACCCGGCGGATCATGGCCCGGACCGCCCCGCCGAAGGTCCTGATCCTGAGCGCGTACGACGACCAGGACTACGTCGTCGCAGCCATCGAGGCGGGCGCAGCGGGCTACCTGCTGAAGTCGGCGCACGCGAGCGAGGTGATCGCCGCGATCCATGCGGTCGTGGGCGGGCAGTTCGTGCTGCATCCGGCGCTCGCGCGGCACCTCGTGGCGCCCCGCCCCGGAACCGCGGATGCCCGCGATTCGCTGACCCCGCGCGAAGTCGAGGTGCTGCGCCTGGCGGCTCGCGGCGGGCGCACGCGCGACATCGCGGCGGCGCTCTCGGTCAGCATGCGGACCGTCGAGGGCACGTTCACCAACATCTTCAACAAGCTTGGCGTGATGACCCGAACCGAGGCGATCGTCTACGCGGCATCGCGAGGCTGGATCAGCCTCGAGCACGGACCGCGGCTCGATGCGCGCTGACCGTTTGTCGACGGTGCGGTCCTGGCCCGAGCGCGCGCTGCGCCCGGTCCGCGTCGGGCTGCCGCCGATCCGGCGTCGCGACTTCTGGGCCGTCCAGGGGCTCGTGCTCGTCATCGCCGCGACGCACACCGCGCTGGAGACGATCGCCGACGTGCAGTTCCCGCCATCCCTCTACCTCGTGCCCACCTCGCTCTTCTTCGTGCCGGTCGTGTTTGCCGCGCTGCGGTTCGGCATGCGGGGTTCCGTGCCCACGGCGCTCTGGAGCCTCGCGCTGAGCGCGCCGACCATCGTTTTCCTCCATTCCGGCCCAGAGCGGCTGGGGATCATCTGGCAGGAGGCGATCCTGCTTGCCATCGCGGTGTTCGTCGGCCTGCGCGTGGACTACGAGCGGCTCGCGCGGGCCGAGGCGGAAGCACGCGAGCGCGACCGCCGCGCCTCGGATGCGCGATACCGGACGCTCTTCGACAGCGCGGCCGAGGCCGTCCTGGTCATCGGGGACGACGGCCGGATCGAGGAGGCGAACGAGGCCGCGACGCGGCTCCTCGACCGGAGCCTCGATGCGCTTCGCGGCGCCGACGTCGCCGGGGTCGCCGGGGTCGAGGTCGCCCGCGTCCTTGCGGGCGGGCCGGCCGCTCCCCGTCCGCTGGCACTACCGGGACGAGATGGCGAGGCGCAGATCTGGGTCGAGCCGCTGGCTTCCGGTCCGCTGGTGGATCCGGACGGCCGCCGCCACGTCCAGGCGATGCTCCACGACGTCACGCTCCAGTACGAGCGCCAGCAGGGGCTGGAGGGGTATGCCAGGCGAACCGTCTCGGGGCGCGAGGAGGAGCGACGCCGGATCGGACGCGAGCTTCATGACGGTCCGCTCCAGTCCCTCATGCAGCTTGCCCGGTCCCTCGATTCCCTCGAGGGAGCCAACGGCACGGCTGCAACCGACCCGCCCGTCGCCGCCGCCCGGGCGGTCGTGGAGCAGACGGCCGACGAGCTGCGGCGGATCAGCCGCGCCCTGCGGCCATCGATCCTCGACGATCTCGGGCTCGTCCCGGCGCTCCGGTCCGAGGCCGCGGCCCTCGCGCGACGCTCCGGCCTCGAGGTGCATTTCGGGGCATCCGGGACCCAGAGACCCCTTTCGTCCGAGCTGGAGCTGATGCTTCTCCGGGTGACGCAGGAGGCGCTCAACAACGTCGAGCGGCATGCGGCAGCACGCCGGGTCGCCGTGCGGCTGGGCTACGGGCGTGACTGCATCTGCCTCGTGATCCGCGACAACGGACGCGGCCCGGGGGCCCTGCCGTCGGCGTCCGGCCTCCTGTCGGCCGGAAAGCTCGGCGTCGTGGGGATGGAGGAGCGGGCGCGCCTTGTCGGCGGGGAGTTCGCCATCCGGGCGGGACGGCGCGTCGGCACGACCATCGTGGTGACCGCCCCCGCGTGACGGAGCGTGCCGGGTGCGCGACACTTGCCGCCTGCGACTGCACTCGTCGAGCATGGAGGTTCCCGGTGTTCGTGCCGCTCTCGGTCCTCGAGTTCCGCGACAGGGCAGCGACCTACTTCGGCGAGAAGGTCGGCGTCATCGACGGCGAGCAGCAATTCACCTACCGCGCCTACGCCGAGCGCACGCATCGGCTTGCCAACGCGCTCAACGGGCTTGGCATCGAGCCGGGCGATCGCGTCTCCTTCGTCACCTACAACACGCACCACCTCCTCGAGGCGTACTACGGCGTCCTGGAGGCCGGGGCCGTCCTGAACCCGATCAACATCCGGCTGACGCCGCACGAGATCGCCTACATCCTGGACCACGCCGGCTCCAGGCTGGTGGCGTTCCACCGCGACTTCCTGCCCCTCGTGGAGGCGATCGCGCCGCAGCTCACGACGCGGCCGCGGTTCGTGATCCTGGAGGGAGAGCCGGGCGGGATCGCGAGCGACGAGTACGAGGCGCTCCTCTCCAGCGGATCGCCCGAGCCGCGCCACCCGCAGATCGACGAGAACGCCACCGCCGAGCTCTTCTATACGAGCGGCACGACCGGCCTGCCGAAGGGCGTCGCGCTCACCCATAGGGAGCTCTACCTCCACTCCGTACACGCGGAGATCGCGCTCGGGTTCGGCGAGGACGACGTGGTCCTCCACGTGGTCCCGCTCTTCCACGTCAACGGCTGGGGCGTTCCGCATTTCCTGACGATGGTCGGCGGACGCCACGTCATGCTCCGGCGCTTCGACCCGACCGCGCTCATGGAGCAGGTCCAGCGCCATCGCGTGACGCGGCTGCTCGCGGTCCCGGCGATCTTCAACGCGCTCGTCCACCATCACGAACGGGCGAGCTTCGACCTCTCGAGCCTGCGCCAGGTGATCATCGGCGGCTCGCCCGCGTCGCCCGCGCTCGTGCATGCGCTCGAGGAGCAGCTCGGCGTGCAGGCCATCGTGGGGTACGGCCTCACGGAGACCGCGCCCATCCTCACGCTCGCCCAGCCGCGGCGCGTCCTCACCGACGCGGAGCCGCCCGAGCGACGCCAGGAGCGGCAGGCGTTGACGGGCTGGCCGATCCCCGGGGTCTCGGTGCGGGTCGTGGACAGCGAGGGGCGTGACGTGCGGCCCGACGGCGAGCGAATCGGCGAGATCGTCGTCCGGGGCAACAGCGTCATGGCCGGCTACTACCGCGACCCGGATGCGACCGCGGCGGCGATCCGCGACGGCTGGCTCCGGACAGGCGACATGGCCACGCTCGATGAGGCGGGATACATCCTGATCAAGGATCGCTCCAAGGACGTGATCATCCGCGGAGGCGAGAACATCTCGTCGGTCGAGGTGGAGAACGCGCTGGCGGCTCATCCCGCGGTCCTCGAATGTGCGGTCGTGGCCGCGCCGGATGGCACGTTCGGGGAAGCGCCGGTCGCGCTCGTCGTGCTCAAGCCGGGCGTCGAGGCGAGCGCGAAGGAGCTCAAGCTGTTCTGCCGCGGGCGGCTGGCCAGGTTCAAGGTTCCGCGCGAGATCCACTTCCGGGATTCCCTGCCGAAGGGCGGGACCGGCAAGATCCTCAAGACCGAGCTGCGCGAGCCGTTCTGGACCGGCCTGGAGTCACGCGTCCACTGAGGTCTGCGGCGGTTCGCGCCGGGGCGATCACCGGCCTGGAACCCGCCTCTACGGCAGCAGCTGGCGGAGCGCGAAGAGCACGTTCGTGGGCCGCTCGGCGAGGCGCCGCATGTACCACGGGTACCAGAAGGGCCCGTAGGCGATCAGGGTGAAGGCCGGGAAGCCCTCCGCCTGGATCCTGGCCAGCTCGCGGGCGCGGATCCCGTAGAGCATGTGGACCTCGAGCGAACCGCGCGAGACGCCCGCCGACTCAGCGAACGCGGCGATGCGCTCGATGAGCCCGCTGTCGTGGGTTCCGAGCGCGCAACGGGCGCGGCCATCCTGCGCCGCCTCCGCCAGCACGAGCGCGAGCGCTTGGTACGCGGCGTCCACCTCGGGCCGACGGCGGAACGCGATCGCCGCGGGCTCGTCGTACGCGCCCTTCACGAGCCGGACGGCCGGCCGGAGCGGCAGGAGGCGCCGCAGGTCCGTCGGCGTCCGTCTCAGGTACGCCTGGAGGCAGATCCCGACGTTCGGATGCACCGCCCGGAGTCGCTCGTAGAGGTCGAGCGTCGCGTCGACGTAGGCCGAGCCCTCCATGTCGAGCCACAGCCAGGTGCCGGCCGCGTCGGCCCGGGTCGCCAGGTCGTCGAGGTGGCGGAAGCAGGCCTCGGCATCGATGTCGAGCCCGAGCTGGGTGGGCTTCACGGAAAGCTCGGGCGGGCGCGGCAGCGACGTCTCGCGATCGAGGAGCGAACGGTAGTGGGCTGCGACCTCGTCGGCCTCCGCGAGCTCGGACAGGTTCTCGCCGAGCCGCGTGAAGAGGATCCCCTGCCCGCTCGCGGCGAGCCCCGCGGCCGCGGCGAAGGCCGACTCCGCATCCTCGCCGGGCATGAAACGCCGCACAGCCCGGCGCACGAACCCCAGGCGCGGCAGCCGCTCACGGAGCCAGGGGTTGCGGGCCATCCAGAGCAGAACCGACCTGGTCACGTCGCCTCCTCGTGTCAAGCAGCGAGCCGCTCCGGCCGCCGGGGCTGGGCGCGGCACGCCGGGCTGTGCACGCGACCGCCCGACCGACATCGATCAGCCTAGCGTCCAGCTGGCGCCGATGCAGGCTCGTGCTCGGTCCGGAATACAGCCCAGACCACCCCTCCTGCCGTATGCCCGTTGCGGACATATCCATGGCCGCCGATATGTCCGCAAAGGGCATCGCGGGAATGGGATGGTCAAGTCCCAGGACGTGGTGTAACAGCAGGCGCAACGCATCCTCGCGCCCGGGTCTGATCAGCTCGCCATCAGCAGGGCCGGGCTCACCTCCTCGGGTTCGGTGGACGGCGCGTCGAGCGCCGCCATGGTCTCGGGCCG
>JBBQRX010000012.1:0-72454 GCA_038214375.1 Candidatus Limnocylindrales bacterium | reverse complement strand
TCCCGTGCACCCCGTGACCGCAACCGCGGTTCGCCGGTCGCCTCGTATGTCCGGTGACGCAGGCCTGACGTCTGGTGGGCCGCCGCCGGTCGCAGTGCGCAATCTGTGCACGCTCGGCGAGCCAGCGGAGGAAGTCGGAGGTGGGGGTCGGCGACGCCGAGCCGGCCGCGGTTCCAAGGCCGCGTGCATCGCCCGATAAGCCTCGCTCGCCATGATCGACGCATGGCGTCGAGAGAGGGTCCAGCCGATCGAGGCAGGCGTCGAGCGCGCGAACTCCTCGTCGAGATCGGCCGTGAGGCGATGAACGCTCGACTCGGGGCAGGCCTGAGCCAGGATTCGGTCGCGCGTGCGGCCGCGACGTCGAGGTCGTCGGTGAGCCGCATCGAGCGGGGCCGCGCGCCCCGGGTGTCCGTCGAACGCATCTCCACCGTGCTCGTGGCGGTCGGCCTGGACCTTGCGGTCCGCGCCTACCCCGCGGGTCCGCCGGTCCGCGACGCCGCCCATCTCCGGCTGCTGGCGCGCTTCCGCGAGCGGATCGGGCCCGAATGGCGGTGGCGTCCCGAGGTGCCGGTCGGTCCGCCCGGCGATCTCCGGGCGTGGGACGGAGTGCTCGTCCGGGACGGGCGCGTCGTGGCAATCGAGGCAGAGACGCGCCTGCGCGACGTCCAGGCGCTGCTCCGGCGAGTCGCCGCCAAGCGCCGAGACGGTGCCGCCGACCGCCTCGTGCTCGTGGTGGCCGACACGCGAACGAACAGAGAGGTCGTGCACGCCGCCCGGCCCGAGTTCGTGGCTGCGTTCCCGGCCGACGCCCGGACCGCCTGGCCGGCGCTGGCAGCCGGTATCCCACCGCCCGACGATGCACTGATCCTGGTGTGAGGCGCGACGACGGTGCCGTGTGTCCAGACGTCGGCGCGCAGGTCAGGGAGTCCGCGCTCCCTCCGGTCGGCCCGCCACCGAGCGATGGGGCGCGCGAAGATCGAGCGGAGACGTGGCCGCGACGGGGCGAAGCGACGGCGTGATGCCGATGCTCGACGCCGCGCCGAGCGTGGCGGGCCTCGCGGGCAGCGGCGCCGATCCTGGCGCGGACCCGGGCCCCGCGGCAAATGGCGCCGATCCCAACGCGGCAACTGGCCCCGGCTTCGCGGGCAGCGGCGCCGATCCCAACGCCGATCCCGACGCGGGCAGGAACGCGGACCCGGGCGCCGGCCGGGCCGCACGCTCGCGAGCGGCGGCGATCCCGGTGACGACCCGGTAGCCGGTCAGGAAGACAACGAGGGCCGTGGCCGCGACATAGCTCCACCAGGCCCAGGCCGTTCCGCTGTCGCTCCCGGAGAGGATCCCGTGTGCGGTCGCGCCCGCGAATGAGAGGAACGTCAGGTAGTGGAGGAGCCGCCAGGAGCGCTGCCCGATCCGGCGGCGCAGGTAGAAGCTGGCGAGCACGACGGCCACCAGGTAGAGCGTCAGCTGGCCGATGCCGACCCACAGCGGCCGGTACGGGGCGACGAACGGGACGAGCATGTCGGTGAGCGAGAACGGGACAGCGGCGTCGAGCCCCAGCAGGACCGCGTGGACGCCGGCGAGGCCGAGGCCGATCGCGGCAAGGTCCTGGTGCAGAGCGAACGAGACGGGCCGGTGGGCGATGGCGTCGAGGATCTTCGTCGAGAGGAGCAGGCCGTACACGACGGATCCCGCGATGGCGAAGTAGGAGAGGAACGCGACGAGGCGGGTCGCGACCCACGGCAGGCGGTCCGGGGCGACCTGGGTCAGGTCCGCCAGCGCCCGCACGGCCCGCGGCCCGGTGATCCCGACGACGGCGCCGACGACGACCATCAAAACCACCCAGGAGACGCCGCGCTGGAGCGGTGAGAGGCCGCGGTACTTCATGCCAGCCACCGGGTGGTTCGGGGGACGGCGAGGACGCGGCCGTCGGATGCCAGCAGGATAGCCCCCAGCACCGGTGCGCGATCGAGCACGTCGAGCGCGGTGACCAGGCCGAGCACCACCGCGGTCTTCGCCCAGGCCTCGGCGGCGCGGGCGCTCCTTGCGAGGACCGTCGCCTGGACGACGTCCGTCGCGGCAGGAAGGCCGGTGCGCGGGTCGATCAGGTGATGGCGCTCGCCATCCGGCGCGGTCCAGCGATGGACGCTGGTGCCGGAGGTCGCGAGTCCGTATCGCGCCTCACGCTCCGATCCGGGAAGCACGAAGACGGCGAGCTCCGCGCCCGAAGTGCGCGGGTCGGCGACGCTGACCTCCCAGGCGTCTTCCGCGGCGCTCCGGATGGCGATGTCGCCGTCGGCGTCCACCAGCGCGCCGGGATGCCGGTCGAGAAGCGCGAGGGCGCGATCCGCGATCCAGCCCTTCGCCACCCCGTCGAGGTCGAATGCGGTGCCGGGATCGCGATGCAGCAGCGCACAACGGTGTCGGGATCCCTCGAGGCGCCAGGCCGGCCGCAGCGATCGCGCCTCCGACGAGTCGACCGACTCCGCCCTGCCCGCCAATGGCCGCACGGACCCGAGCGGCTCCGGTGCCTCGGCCGCCAGGCGCTCGCGGAGCAGGGTCGCATCGACGATTCCGCCGGTCGTCTCCGCGGCGTCCGCCGCCCAGAGGAGTGCCGCGGCAAGCATCGGACGAATCGGCGCCGGACGCCGCGGGTCGGCGTTTGCGCGCATCAGGTCCGAGTCGTGATCGTGGCGCGTCAGGCGCCCGGCCCACGCCCGCGCTCGGGCCGCCACGCGAGCCGCGTCGCGCTCGGCCCGCTCCACGTCGGCCCCGTCGGCGAGCGCCACGTGGACTCCGAGTCCGCCGCCCATCGCCCGCGAGCGGTTCGAGAGGCGAACGAACCGGGCGGGGGTGAACGTGCTCGGTACCCGCTCCGCGCTGGCGGTGGTCATGGCTTCGCGCCGGACTGCCGGGTCACGACCGGCGCCTGGATCGCGCGCGGTGCCGGCGGCGCGACGACGGCCGCGAGCGCCGGCGCCGGTGTTGCCTTGCCCGGTTGGAGGTAGACGTACTTCACGATGGTCTGGACCGGGAGTGCCGCGGCTGGGAGGGCGGTCGGGACGACCGAAGCCGCCGAGGGGACGGCCGCGCTCCCGATCGCTGCGAGCAGCGCCGAGACCGTCGCGATCCCGCCGGCCGCGAGCGCGAAGCGCGCCGGGGTGGGGTCCGGCTTGCGTGGCGCCGGACGCCCCCCTGCCGCAGGCCGCTGCGGTGACCCCGCCAACTGCGGCCGGGGGATCGGCGCCCCGTTGCCGGCCGTCGCAATTGGGCGTGGGGTCGAGTCGGTGCGGATGGACATCTCAGTCGTCTCCTTCGTGCTCACCACCGTCGTCGCCGCCGGCGCCGGACTGGCGGGTCACGACCCGGGCGACGGCCCTCGGGGCGGCTGCGACGGGCGTGGCAACCGGGGTGGCCACCGGGGCGGCGCTCGGTGAGGGAAGCTGGACGTAGACCGTCTTGACGACGACCTGCTGCACGGCGGGTTCGGTCGCGGTCGCATCGGCGAGTGCGACGGGCGCAGCCGGCGTCGGCGGGCCGCCGAGTCCCAGGAATGCGACCGCGAGCGTTCCGGCGGTGGCGACGAGTCCCGTGAGGACGCCGAAGCGGCTCACGCCGGCGGGACGTCGAACGTCGGGTCGCCGGACGCCTGGGGTGTCGTTGGGCGGGGTGGGCATGTGGAGGCTCCGTGTTGAGGGTCGGTCGCGGTGACGAGGCGCCGACCGAGCGGCTGGTTCGCGATGACGTGGCCATCCTCGTCCCACTCGATGGAGCCGGCGTGTGGGTCGGATGAGCGTTCTCACAGGAATGCCGTTCGGCCGTTGACGCGGCCGCCGCGGACCCGGACGATGCCTGCGATGCGCATCCTGCTGGTCGAAGACGAACCGAAGATGGCCGAGCTGATCCGACGGGTGCTGGTCGCCGAGCGGCACGTCGTGGACCGGGCCGGCGACGCAGTCGGGGCTCTCGGCCTCGCCACCGCGTCGGAGGCGATCCCGTACGACGTGCTCGTGCTCGACCGGATGCTGCCGGACCTCGATGGGCTCGACCTGCTCCGGCTGCTGCGAGCCCGCGGCATCCGCACGCCGGCATTGATGCTCACGGCGCTGGGCGGGGTGGACGACCGCGTCTCCGGCCTCGACGCAGGTGCCGACGACTACCTGGCCAAGCCGTTCGCGTTCGCGGAGCTGCTGGCCCGAGTCCGGGCGCTCGGCCGGCGTGCCGCCGCGGGACCGGCACCGCGCCTCGCGGCCGGAGACCTCGAGCTCGACGAGGAGCGTCACGTGGCGCGGGTGGGGGAGCGGAGCGCCGACCTCTCGGCCCGCGAGTTCGCGCTGCTCGCCTACCTGATCCGGAACGAAGGTCGCGTCGTGACGCGCCAGCAGGTCCTCGATGCCGTCTGGGGCGCGGAGCCCGACGTCTACTCGAACGTCGTGGACCTGTACGTCTCGTACATCCGGCGAAAGCTCGGAGACCTGGGGAGCAGGACGGGCGTCCGGACGGTGCGCGGTGTCGGCTATGCCCTGCGGAGCGACCCATGATCGCGCCGGTCGCCGGGTGACCCAGCGCGCCGCATCGAGCCGGCTCCTGGCGTCGACGCGCCGGCGCCTGGCCGTCACGACGCTCCTGCTGATCGGCGCGCTCGTCCTCGCCATCGGGGCCGCCACTGCCCTCATTGCGACCACCGCACTGGACCAGGACGTGGACCGCGTCCTGGAGCAGTCGGCGACCGCCGAATTGCAGCGGCTGGATGGCGAGCTTCCGTCGGCCACGGGCACGGAGACGGACGAGCATCCGCCGGAGGCGTCCGACACATTCTTTCTGATCCTCGACCCGGCCGGCACGCTCGTCTCCAACCCGTCGAGCGTGTCGCGCCAGGGCCTACCGGATGCGGCAGCGGTGGCAGGGGCGCGAGCGACCGGGCGCGATCTCCGGACCGTCGCGGATGGCGCCGTCCCGATCCGTCTCCTGACGCTCCCGATCGGCGCCGCCGGACACCCGGCGGGCTGGCTGGAGGCCGGGTTCGTGCTGACGCTCCACGAACGCCAGTCGAGCAGCCTGATCCTGGTGGTCTCAGTGGCTGGGCTGGTCGGGCTCGCCGGCGCGGCGCTCGTGACGCTCTTCGTGACCGGCCGGGCCCTCGTCCCGATCCGCGCAGCGTTCGCCACCGAGCGACGATTCGTGGCGGACGCCTCGCACGAGATCCGGACGCCCGCCGCGATCATCCGCGCCTCGGCCGAGGTGCTGGAACGAGAGGGTCTCGTCACGGAGGAGGGCCGCGCGCTTGTCGCGGACATCGTGGCCGAGTCGGACCGGCTCGGCGGCCTGGTGGACGACCTCCTCGCGCTCGCCGCATCCGAGCGCGGTGCCCTGTCGATCGAGCGCCATCCCATCGACCTCGCGCGGGTCGCCCGCGACACCGTTCGCCGGGCGGGCCCGCTCGCCGCGGAGCGGGGCATCGAGCTGGTCGGGCCGGCCGATGACGCCCCGGTCCTGCCGGTGGTCGGCGACGGGGATCGGCTCGTGCAGCTGCTGCTCGTCCTGGTGGACAACGCGTTCGGGCACTCGCCGCCCGGAGGGCGCGTGACCGTCCGCGCCGTGGCCGCCGCAGGCCGTTCGGCCGCCATCGAGGTCGACGACCAGGGTCCCGGCGTTCCCGCGGACGCGCGCGAGGCGATCTTCGAGCCCTTCGCCCGGCTGCCCGGCTCGCGGACGCGCGCGGACGCCGGGAGCGGCCTGGGCCTCGCGATCGCGCGCCGCCTGGCCGCGCTCCACGGGGGGACGCTCGTGGTAATGGACGCACCGGGCGGCGGCGCCCGGTTCGTGCTGACGCTCCCCGGGGGCCCGTCCGCCGGGCAATCGGCCGGGAAGTCCGCCGGGGCCGGGAAGCCCGCGGGGCAATCGGCCGGGAAGTCCGCCGGGACGCCCGCCGCGTAATCCGCCGGGGGCCACCGCCGAGGCTCGCCCCGCGAAGACGAGGTAGGATCTGCGAAACAAACCGACCGGTCGGTCGGTTTTTCGGAGGCGGACGGAGCACGGGCGATGGGCGACGAGAAGCGCGGCGGCGCGCAGGCGGAGAAGAGCCGCACGCGGCGCGAGCAGATCCTGGACGCGGCCTTCAACACGTTCTCCCGGCGCGGCTATCGCGACACCGCGATGGACGAGATCGCGGCCGCCGCCGAGACGAGCAAGGGTGGCGTCTACTTCCATTTCGCCACGAAGGAGGCGATCTTCCGCGAGCTGATGCGCTCGACGGCGGACCGCCTCGCGGCGAAGGTCGAGCGGGCCGTCGCGGCCGAGACCGATCCGATCGCCAAGGCGGACGCGGCCCTCCGGACGGTGTTCGCGACGTTCGCCGGCCACCGCACGATGGCCCGCCTCCTGTTCCTTGACGCGCTGGGCGCCGGGCGCGCCTTCAACGATGAGACGAACGCGCTCCACGAGCGCTTCGCCCGGATGATCGCGGGCTACCTCGACCAGGCGGTCGCCGAGGGTGCGATCCCGCCGCTCGACACGCGGCTGACCGGCGTGGCCTGGTTCGGCGCGCTCAACGAGGTCGTGGCGCGCTGGCTGATGGCCGACGAGCCCGGGCGGCTGGAGGAGACGTACCCGCCCCTCCGGGCGCTCCTCCTGCGCAGCGCCGGCGTCACCGAGGCTCGCATCGCCCTGACCGGGCCGGCGACGTGACGGTCATCGAGCGGCCGGTGGCGCGCGGGTCGCTTCGAACCTCCACGCGTCCCGCCCCGGTCGTGGACCCGATCAGCCTGTTCACGGCGGCGCGCGAGGACGACCTCGAGGCGGCGCTCTGGCTCCAGCCGTCGGCCGGGTTTGCGCTGGTCGGGATCGGGCGCGCCTGGTCGGTCGAGCGAGAGGGCGCTGATCGCTTCACGGCCGTCGCGGCGGCCTGGCGGGAGCGGCTTGGCGGAGCGACGGTCGATGTCCCGGCCGGTGCGCCGCGCGGCGTCGGGCCGGTCCTCCTCGGCGGCCTCGGGTTCACCGGCGAGCTGCCCGCCGCAGACGACCCGTGGGCACCGTTCGGGGCGACTTCCCTGGTCCTCCCCGCGCTCACGTTTGCCCGGGCGGACGGGGCGACGTTCGTGACGATCGCGGAGACCGACGAAGTGGCGGCCCCGGACGGGCCCGACGGGCGCGCCCCGGACCCGCGCGCGTCGGACCCGCGCGCATCGGACCCGCGGGCCGCCGAGCGCCGCTGGGATGCGCTCGTCGCTCGAGCGGCGACCCTGAGCCCCGGCAGCGGCGCCGTGGTCGCGCGTCCCGCCGACGCGCCGCTCGCGCTGCTCGGCGAGCGACCGGACCGGGCCGGCTGGAACCGGCTCGTCGGGCTGTTCGCGGGCGCCGTCGGCCGCGGCCGGCTCGACAAGGTCGTGCTCGCACGCCGGGTGGACCTCCGGTCGTCGATCGAGATCGATGTCGAGAACGCCCTGCGCCGCCTCGCCGCAGGCGCTCCGGGTGGCACGATCTTCGCGTTCGTCCGTGGCGGCAGGACGTTTCTCGGCGCCACCCCGGAGCGGCTCGTCCGCACGGTCGGACGTGACTTCGAGACGGTGGCGATCGCCGGTTCCGCGGCCCGTGGGTCCACGCCCGCCGAGGACGCGGCGTTCGCCGCGGCGCTCTTCGCGAGCGAGAAGGAGCGGGAGGAGCACGCGGTGGTGGTCGAGATGCTGCGCACGAGCCTCGCCCCGCTCGCGGAGACGCTCGAGGTCGGCGTCCGGCCGGAAATCCTTCCGTTGCGCGACGTGCAGCACCTGGTGACGCCGGTGCGCGGCCGGCTGCGCGACGAAGCGGGGCTCCTCGGGCTCGCCGAGCGGCTCCATCCGACGCCGGCCGTGGGCGGCGAACCACGCGACCTGGCCCTCGAGATGATCGCCGAGCACGAGGGGATCGAGCGCGGCTGGTATGCGGGCCCGATCGGCTGGCTGGGCGCCGACGGGGACGGCGAGCTGATGGTCGCGCTCCGCTGCGGCCTCGTCTCGGGTCGCGATGCCACGCTCTTCGCCGGCTGCGGCATCGTGGCCGACTCCGAACCGGCGCGCGAGTGGGAGGAGTCGCGGATGAAGTTGCGGCCGGTGATCTCCGCGCTGGGCCGTGAGCCGGAGCCGCGGGAATGAGCCGCATGCCGGGGAACCGGCCGCTCGTTCCCACAGGAACAGGGCGCGACGCGGGGCGTCCACGAACAGGGTCGTCCGGAACGCTCGGTCGCGAACCGGGGGCTGGGGAGCGCCCGTGATGGACGTCGTCGCCCTCCGGGCGTTCGTGGACGAGCTGGCCCGGGCCGGCCTCCACGACGTGATCGCCTGCCCAGGTTCGCGCTCCACCCCGCTCGCGCTCGCGCTGCGCATGCACCCCGGGATCGAGGTCCGCATCCTGCCCGACGAACGAGCAGCGGGATTCTTCGCGCTCGGGCTGGCCCGGGCGTCGCGGCGCGCGACCGGCGTCCTGGTCACGTCCGGGACGGCGGCCGCGAACCTCCTGCCTGCGGCCGTCGAGGCGACGCTCGGCCGCGTGCCGCTGGTTCTGATCACCGCCGACCGCCCGTCCGAGCTCCGCGACCGGGGAGCGCCGCAGGCGATCGACCAGGTGGGCATCTTTGGCGTCCACGCCAAGTGGGCCGCGGAGCTGCCGCTCCTCGACGGGGCGCCCGAGACGCGCCGCCACGTTCGCTCGCTTGCCGGCCGCGCGGTTGGGACTGCCCTCGCCGGCCCTGCGGGCGCCGTCCACCTCAACGTCCCGTTCCGCGAGCCGCTGGTCCCCGACGGCGACCTGCGGCCGCACGACGCGGTCTTCGACGAGCCGACCCGGCCGTTCACGGACGTCGTGACCGGACCGCGGGCACTGGCTGCGCCGGCGTTGGCGGAGATTGCGCAGCGCATTGCAGGGGCACGGCGCGGGCTCATCGTTGCCGGGCCGCAGGACGATCCCGTGCTGCCTGCCGCGCTGGCACGACTGGCGGCCGCAACCTGCTTCCCGATCCTCGCCGACCCGCTCTCGGGCGTCCGCTGCGGGCCGCACGACCGCTCGCACGTGATCGCGCGCGGTGACCTCCTCTGCCGGCCGGGGCCGTGGCGCGACGCGCACCTGCCGGACCTCGTCATCCGCTTCGGGGCGACACCGACCTCGAAGCCGCTTCTCGCGCTCCTCGTGGACGCGGCGCCCGACCAGCTCGTGGTGGACGGGGATGGCGGGTACCGCGAGCCTGCCCTCCTGCCGACCACGTTCGTCCACGCGGACGCCGCGATCACGGCGGCGGCCCTCGCGGACGCAGTCCTCGCGGACGTCCGTTTGCGCGCGGCCGAGAGCGAGGCGCGCGCCCCCGAAGCCGCCGGAAATGCTGCCGCGCCGGCGGCCGAAACCGCCTGGCTCGACGGCTGGCTCGCCGCTGACCGGACCGCCGACGCAGCGCTCCGCGCCTGGCTGGCGGGCGTCGAGTCGCGCGGAGAGTCCTTCGAGGGGGCGCCGTTCGCCCATCTCGGCGAGCTGCTCCCCGACGGCGCCATCCTGTGGGCGGGCAGCTCGATGCCCGTCCGCGATCTCGACGCGTGGTTGCCCGCCGGTGATCGAGCGATCCGGCCGCTCGCGAACCGCGGTGCGAACGGCATCGACGGGGTCGTCTCCTCCGCGCTCGGCGCCGCGGCCGCGGGCGTCGGCCACGTTGCGCTCGTGGTCGGGGACGTCTCGTTCCTCCACGACCTGAATGCGCTTGCTGCCGCGAAACGGCACGGGCTCTCGGCGACGATCGTGCTGGTGAACAACGACGGGGGCGGGATCTTCTCGTTCCTGCCGCAGGCGCGCACGCAGGTGCCCGGCGTCGGGCTGCCCGAACACTACGAGGAGCTCTTCGGGACGCCGCACGGGATCGACTTCGGGCCGATCGTCGAGGCGCTCGGGGGCACGTTTCGCCCGGTCGGCTCCCGCGGGCTCCGGACCGCCCTTGCCGAGAGCCTGGTCGCGACCGGGGTCAGCGTCCTCGAGCTTCGTAGCGATCGGTCCCGCAACGTCGAGCTCCACGCGGAGGCCGCCGCGGCCGTCGCAGCAGCCCTCGTGGGGGCCGGGGGATGACGGCGCGCCTGGGGAGCGTGGACGCCGGTCTGCGAACCATCGACATCGACCGGCTGCGCTGGGCCGTTCGCGTCGCCGGCTCGGGCCCCGCGCTGCTGCTTCTCCACGGGTTCACGGGGAGCGGTCGGAGCTGGGCTGGCCCGATGGCCGCTGCGATCGCCGCCGGACGGACCGTGATCGCGCCCGACCTGCCCGGCCACGGCGGGACGGAATGGTGTATCGCCGGGGACCGGCCCGGAATGGGAGGCGCCCCCACGGGCGATCCGTCCCGGGCATCGATCGAGCGCACCGCAGACGACCTCGCGGCGCTCCTGCGCGCCCTGGGCCACGATCGTGTCGACGTCGTCGGCTACTCGATGGGCGCGCGGGTCGCGCTCCAGCTCGTGATCGCGCATCCCTCGTGCGTCGCCGGCCTCGTTCTCGAGGCGCCGTCCGCCGGGATCGCCGACGCCGGGGAGCGTTCCGCGCGGCGGGCCACCGACGAGGCTCTCGCCCGGACCCTCGAGCGCGGCGGGATCGAGCCCTTCGTCGACGCGTGGGAGCGGACACCGGTGCTCGCGGGTGAAGCGCACCTCGATGCCGGCGCGCGCGCGACCCTCCGCGCGATCCGCGTCTCGCATGACCCGGCCGGCCTGGCGGCCAGCCTCCGCGCCGCCGGGCAGGGCGCGATGGCGCCGCTCCACGGCCGCCTTCACGACATCGGCGCGCCGACTCTGGTGGTCGTAGGGGCCGACGACCGGGCCCGCGACCGCGCGGAAGCCGTTGCCGCCGGAATCCCGGGCGCCCGCCTGGCGGTGATCAGCGGCGCCGGCCACGCCCCCCACCTCGAGGCGCCCGACGACTTCATGTCCCTCGTCCTCGACTTCGTCTCGGAGGAGCACGTCGCATGACCGGACCCGCAACATGGACACCCGCCGCGGAGTACCACGACATTCGCTACGAGCATTCCGGCACGGGGATCGCGAAGGTCACGATCGACCGGCCCGAGGTCCGCAACGCGTTCCGCCCGGAGACCGTGGCGGAGATGATCGACGCGTTCGCGCGGATCCGGGACGACGCGCGGATCGGCTGCGTCCTGCTGACCGGCGCGGGCGACGTCGCGTTCTGCGCGGGCGGGGACCAGAACTACAAGAGCCCGGCCGGCGGCTACGTCGGCGGCGACGGCCTCGCCCGCCTCAACGTCCTGGACCTCCAGCGCCAGATCCGCTCGCTGCCGATCCCGGTGATCGCGCTCGTCAACGGCTTCGCGATCGGCGGCGGCCAGGTCCTCCACGTTGTGTGCGACCTGACGATTGCGAGCGAGAACGCCATCTTCGGCCAGGTCGGGCCGCGCGTCGGCAGCTTCGACGCCGGCTTCGGGATCGGTCTCCTGGCGCGACTCGTGGGCGACAAGAAGGCGAAGGAGATCTGGTTCCTCTGCCGGCGCTACCCGGCTGACCAGGCGCTCGCGATGGGCCTCGTCAACGCGGTGGTCCCGCTCGCCGACCTCGAGGCCGAGGGCATCCGCTGGGCCGACGAGATCCTGGCCATGAGCCCGACCGCGATCCGCTTCCTCAAGTCGGCGTTCCTCGTGGCGACCGACGGCCTTGCCGGCCTCCAGGAGTTCGCCGGCAACGCGACCGGCCTCTACTACACGACCGACGAGGCCCACGAGGGCTCGCGGGCGTTCCTCGACAAGCGCGATCCCGACTACTCGAAGTACCCGCGGCGGCCGTGACCTCGATCGCCGTGCGCCCCACCGCCCTCCGGACGTGGCTGCTGGCCGTGCGTCCGGCCACGCTCCCGGCTGCGGCGAGCGGCGTGGTCGTGGGGCTCGGCGCCGCCCTGGCCGCGGGCGCGGCGTTCCGGCCGGACACCGCGGTCGGCTGCCTTGCGGTCGCGCTCCTGCTCCAGGTCGTGGCGAACCTCGCCAATGACCTCTCGGACTTCCGGCGCGGCGCCGACACGCCCGATCGGGCCGGGCCCACGCGCGTCGCCTCGGCCGGCCTCGTGACCGAGCGCCAGCTCGAGGTCGCGATCGCGCTCGTGATCGGGGTGGCGGCGCTGATCGGCCTCTGGCTCGCCTGGATAGGCGGGCCGGTGCTCGTCGGGCTCGGCGCGCTCGCGATCGTGGCCGCTCTCGCGTACACGGGCGGGCCGTGGCCGTATGGCTATCGCGGGCTCGGCGAGGTCTTCGTCTTCGTCTTCTTCGGCCTCGTCGCCGTTGCCGGGACGGCGTACCTCCAGGCGCTTCGCTTCGAGCCGCTCTTCGTTGCCGCCGCGATCCCGGTCGGCGCGCTCACCACGGCGATCCTCGTCGTCAACAACCTGCGCGACATCCCGACGGACGCGGCCGCCGGCAAGCGGACCCTGGCCGTGATGCTGGGACGCCGCGCGACCGCGGTCGAGTACGCGACCCTGCTCGTGGCCGCGTTCGCCATGCCGGTGGCGCTCATGCTCGCCGGCTTCGGGATCGTCCAGCTCCTGCCGCTCCTCTCGGCGCCGCTCGCGCGGCCGCTCCTGCGGACGGTCCGCGACTTCCGTGAGCCGCGCGAGCTCAATGCGGTTCTCAAGGGGACTGCGCGTCTCGCGCTCGTCTTCGGGCTGCTCTTCGCGGTCGCGCTCGCGCTTCGCGGGTGGGCGGCATGATCGATCTGCGCGTCGACCTCGACTCCGTCCCCGTCACCGGGCTGACCGCCATCCGCGTCCGGGTCCCGTTCCGGCGGCCGTTCGCCACGGCGACGGGGATGTGGCTGCACCGCGAGGCGTGGATCCTGTTCGTGGCCGGGCCGGATGGCCGGATCGGCGTCGGAGAGGCGGTCCTCGAGCCCGACGCGACCGAGGTCGAGGAGACGCTGCTGGCCCGCCTGATCCGAGAGGCGGCCGACCGCGCGCGGTTCGGCGACGTGCCCGATGTCGAGGAGCTCGAGCTGCTGGGCACGCCGGGTCGGGCGTTTCGCGCGGCGATGGACGCGGCCCGTTTCGACCTGTCAGCGCCGGACTCCGGCGATGGGGGAGCGGCGGGCGACGGGGGAGCCGCGGCCGGCAGCGACCGCGAGACCGCGGGCCACGGGCCCGGCCGGCCCTGGGTTCCCGTCAACGGCACGATCGGTTTCGGCGGACCCGCAGCCGGCGCGGAAGCCGCGCTCCAGGCGATCGAGGCCGGCTTCACCACGCTCAAGCTCAAGGCGGGTGTGGAACGCGAGACGGTCGACCTCGTGGCGCGCGTCCGGGCAATCCGCACGGCGGTCGGGCCGGACGTTCGCCTGCGCCTGGACGTCAACGGCGCCTGGGATCTGCCCACGGCCGAGGAGCGCCTGGAGGCCGTCGCGCGCTTCGGGATCGAGTACGTCGAGCAGCCGCTTCCCGCAGACGACGGTGCCGGGGCCGCCGAGCTGCGGCGACGAGTGGACGTGCCGATCGCCGCGGATGAAGCTGCCGCGTCACTGGTCGCCGTGCGGCGGCTCCTGGCCGAAGGCGCGGCCGATGTGCTGGTCGTGAAGCCCGCCCGTGTCGGTGGCCCGATCGCCGTGGCCGAGATTGCCGCGGCCGCGGCCGTCCACGGCGTCCCGGTGGTGATCAGCACGCTCTTCGAGACGGGGATCGGGATCGCGGCCGCCCTCACCGCGGCGTCGGGTCTCGCTCCGGTGCCGAGCGCCCGCTTCCCGGGGCCGCTCGCGCACGGCCTGGCGACCTTCGGACTGCTGGAGCACGACCTGCTCGAAGAGCCGCTGCTCGTGGAGGCCGGGCGGATGCAGGCACCCGGCGGGGAAGGTGCCGGCCGCCTGGGGATCCGCGTGAGCCGCCCGGCAGTGGCGCGCTTCTCCGCGGAATTCGTCGAGGCGACCCCGTGAGCGCGGCGCTGATCCTGCCGCTGGCGCTCCGCGGCCACGCCAGATCGACGCCCGATGCGCCGGCGATCGTGGAGCCCGGGCGCACGTGGAGCTTCGCCGAGCTCGACGCCCACGCGGACGCGCTGGCCGCAGGCCTCGTCGCCGCCGGGGTGGTGCCCGGCGATCGAGTGGCGCTCCTCGCGGCGCCGTCGGCGGACGCCATCGCGTTGCTCGCGGCGGCGGGCCGGGTCGGGGCATGCGTGGCGCCGCTCGGAACGACCCTCACCACGCCCGAGCTGGCGGGCGCCGGTGTCGTGATCGGGCCGCGGCTGGCCGTGCACGACGACGAGCATCTCGAGCGCGCACGCGCGCTTGGCGTCCCGGCGGTTTCCCGTTCGACGTTGGCGGTCGGGAAGGCGGGCCCCTCCGCACCCACGATCCCGCTCGATCCGGACGCGCCGGCCGTCGCCATCCTCACCTCGGGGACGACAGGCCGGCCGAAGGCGGCACTCCACTCCCACGCGTCGCTGGCGGCGAGCGCGGCCGCGTGGTCGGCGGCCCTGCCGGCGGCGACCGGCTGGCTGCTCTGCCTGGGCCTTGCGCACGTCGCCGGGCTGGGAGTCGCGTGGCGGGCGATGGGTGCGGGCGCGCCGCTCCGGGTGATCCCCGACTTCGACGCCGAGGCTGTGCTCGACGCGCTCTTCGACGGCCGGTCCAGCCACATCTCGCTGGTCCCGACCCAGCTCGTGCGCCTCCTCGAGGCTGCCCGCCGGGACTCGCGTGGGGCGGCGCCGCCTCGCCTGCGGGCTGTCCTGCTCGGGGGGGCACCGATCCCGCCCGAGCGCGTCGCGCAGGCCCTGGAGGCGGGCTGGCCGGTGGTCCTGACCTACGGCCTCACGGAGGCGGGCTCTGGCGTCACGGCCCTGGTCGCCGGCGAGGTCGCGGCGCACCCGGGATCGGCGGGGCGGCCGCTGCCCGGCGTCGAGGTCCGAATCGCCGACGCAGCCGCGAATGGCACGGGCGAGATCCAGGTCCGCTCACGCGCGGCGTTCTCCGGGTATCTCGGCAGTCCGGAGGCGACGGCCGCCGCGTTCGAGGCCGACGGGTGGCTGCGAACCGGGGACGCGGGGAGCCTGGACGGGGACGGCTTTCTCCACGTGATCGACCGACGCGACGACCTCATCGTCTCGGGCGGCGAGAACGTCTTCCCGGCCGAGGTCGAGGCGGTGCTCGCGAAGCACCCGGCGATCGCGGAGGCAGGCGTCGCCGGCCGCCCGGACCCGACGTGGGGCGCGGTGCCCGTCGCGTCGGTCGTGCTGCGCAATGGCGTGCCGCCGCCGGGCGGGGACGACCTGCGCAGGTTCTGCCTCGAGCGGCTCGCGCCGTACAAGGTCCCGGCCGCGTTCCTCGTCGTCGCCGCGCTCCCGCGGACCACTTCCGGCAAGCTGCGCCGCTCGGAGCTCCGGGCGGCACTAGCCGACCCACTCGTCCCCGCCGAGTCCCAGCGGGACGCCGACGTGGAGGTGCCCGCATGAACGGTGCGTCGAAGCGCACGTTCCAGGCGGCGGACGGCGAGACGCTGGTCTATCACGCGTTCGGCCCGGCGCACGGAGCCGAGGACGAGATCCCGATGGTCGTCCTCCATGCCACGCTCTCGGCTTCCATCCAGCTCGCCGGCCTCGCCCGGCGGCTCGCCGCTCGCGGCCCGGTTCTTGCCCTCGACCGACGGGGCAGCGGGGAGAGCCTCGTCGCGGCCCCGCGGCCGCTGGACGTGGCGGTCCACGTCGCGGATGTCGGCGCCCTCCTCGACGCGGAGGGGATCGCGGCCGCGATCCTCATCGGGCACAGCTTTGGCGGAGTCGTCGCGCTCGAGGTTGCGGCCAGGCTTCCGGGGCGCGTCCGCGCCGCCGTTGCCTGGGAGCCGCCGTACGGGCCGCTCGCCGATGCCCCGACCCGCGCCGCCTTCGCCTCCGTTGCGGCCGCAACCGAGCAGGCGTATGCGACCGGGGGAGCCGCCGCGGCCGCAGCGACGTTCCTCGACGGTGTGGCGGGTGACGGGGCATGGGCCACGCTCCCGGTCCGGACCCGTGCCTTCCTCGGTGCGCAGGGGGGCGGCGCGCTTGCCGATGCCGCCCTGACTGGCCTGGATTCGGGGGGCCTCTCGCGGATCGCGGCGCCGGTGACCGTTCTCGCCGGTACCGCCAGCGAGCCGTTCTACCTGCCGATCGCGCGCGCCCTCGTGGCCCGGGTTCCCGGGGCCCGCCTCGTGCTGCTCGAGGGGCTTCGCCACCCCGCCCCGATCACCGATCCCGATCCGGTCGCCGCCGTGATCCTCGACGCGATCGCCGCGGCCGGGATCACAGCCGGCAGCACGGCCGCCCTGGAGGTCCACGCATGACGCAGCCCCGAGACGGCGCCCCATCGGGCCTCGCGACCGAGCGCGGCAACGCGGCGCCGAGCAGCGAGGTCAGCGCGATGTTCGACGGGATCTCGCGCGTCTACGACCCGATGAACCTGCTGATCAGTGCCTTCCAGGAGCCGCGCTGGCGGCGGCGAGCCGTCTCCCTGACGCAGCTCCTGCCGGGCGGTCGCGCGATCGACATCGCAACCGGCACGGGCAAGGTCGCGGCCGACCTCCACCGGCGCGTCCAGCCCGGCGGCGAGGTGCTCGGCGTGGACATCAGCCCGGGGATGATCTCGGTGGCCGGGCGCCGCTTCGATGGTCGGCCGGGGCTGACGTTCGTCGTCGGTGACGCCCTTGCGTTGCCCGCGGCCGATGCGTCCTTCGACGCGGCGACCATCGCGTTCGGGATGCGAAACCTGCCCGACTACGGGCAGGGCTTCGCGGAGATGCGCCGCGTCGTGCGCCCGGGCGGGCGCGTCGTCTGCCTGGAGATCGCCCGGCCGCGGAGCCGGCTCGCGCGGTTCCTCCGCGCCTGGTTCGACGGGATCGTGCCGGTCATCGGTCGTCTCGCCGGGCAGGGCGGCGCCTATGCCTACCTGGTTCGGAGCGTCCGGAGCTACCCCGCGCCGGAAGCGATCGCCGGGATCATGCGCGCGTCGGGTCTCGTGGGGGTCACGTGGACCGGCATGTCCGGCGGGATCGTCACGCTCCACGTCGGGACGGTGCCGGCGGGAGCACCCGGGTCGGTCAGCGCGCCACGACCCTGACGTCCGCGTGGACGACGGAGGCGCGCACGGCCTCGATGGGCTCGGGCGGGCGGGGCGGCGTCAGGGCATCCACGGCGTAGCGGACCGGCTCACCCTCCTGGACTCCGCGTGGCCAGGGCATGGGGCGATCGTCCGTGCCCGGCCGCGTCTCGAGGAGCCGGAGCAAAACCCACCAGGTGAAGGCGTAGATGATCAGGAGCAGCATCGCGTCGAGCACCAGCGAAACCTCGTACCACGGTGACCGTGTCCGATGCGATTCTCCGCCGCCCAGTCAAGCGATCCGCCGACGCCGGGCGGTCCCGGCCGCGGGAGCGCCGGGGCGAAGCGCAGATAGCCCTGCCCGACGCCCTGCCCGCCGCCCGATCGAGGCCGCGTCAGCCCGGACGCGCGCCCAGCCGCGCCTCCAGGCGGTCTGCCGCGGGAAGGACGTAGCGGGCCGCCACGAGCGCCACGTACGAGACGGAAACCGTCAGCAGGGCCGCGAACCCCACCGTGCTGACGACGACGATGAAGCCCAGCACGAGACTGAGCGCCGCGAACCGCACGGGGTGAGCAAGGACGAGCAGGAGCGCGAGCCGGACCCGCGCCCGGGCGCCGAGCGTCTCGCGGCGCGGGTCGACCAGGATCGGCCAGGCGACGCAGGCAGCCAGTGCCACGACCACCAGGCCCCAGAAGGCGAGCG
The DNA here is from genome assembly GCA_038214375.1 of Candidatus Limnocylindrales bacterium. GTDB lineage: Bacteria > Chloroflexota > Limnocylindria > Limnocylindrales > CSP1-4 > CTSoil-043. The sequence continues at coordinate 54,715 of JBBQRX010000012.1, read as the reverse complement.
TGGCAAGCGACCAGCCGGCCACGTCGCTGCGGAGGAGGCCGGTCACCACGTTGAACCCGAACATGGAGCCGGCCACGAGCAGCGCGGTCCCCAGGGCCAGCGCCGGCCCGCCAAAGCTCCGCCAGGCGGAGAACGCGTCGGACAGCGCCACCGGCTCGCCGCGCACGATGAGCGATGCCATCCGGTAGATCCCCACCGTCGGCAGGGCCAGCAACGGGAGCAGGAGCAGTGCGAGCAGCGAGACACCGGCGGCGAGGGCGAGGATCGCCAGGAGACACACGGACCAGGCGAGGTTGGCCGGGACCAGCCTCCACGAGTTGAAGTAGAGATCGCTCGCCGCGCCACGCAGGGCGCCGCCGAGTCGCGGCGCAGGCGGCTGGCCGGCGGTCAGCTCGGCCAACGCTAGCCTTTGACTCCGCTTGCGGCGATGCCCTCGACGAAGTACCGCTGGAAGAAGAGATACAGGACCAGGATGGGCAGCGTGGCCATGACCACGGTCGCCATGAGCGGTGGATAGTTGGTGGCAAAGCCGCCCGCCGTCCGGAAGAAGAGGAGCCCGATCGGGAGCGTGTAGTGGGACTGGTCCTGCAGCAGGATGAGCGGCCAGAAGAAGCCGTTCCACGTTCCCTGGAAGGTCAGGATGGCAACCGCGGAGAGCGCGGGCGTCGCAAGCGGCAGCATGACCCGGACGAAGGTCGTGAAGAAGCCCGCTCCGTCGATCCGGGCCGCTTCCTCCAGGTCCTTGGGGATCGACAGGAAGTACTGGCGCAGGAGGAAGATGCTGGTTCCGCTGATCGCGATGACCAGGATCACCCCGACGTACTGCCCCAGGCCCCGCGTGAGCCCGATCCCGTTGAGGATCAGGTAGACCGGCACGAGCCGCAGCTGGTCGGGGATCATCAGGGTTGCGAGCACGACAAGGAAGAGCAGCTCGCGGCCCGGGAAGCGCAGGCGCGCGAAGGCGTAGCCGGCCAGGCTGCCCAGCACGAGGTTCGTCACGGTCACGATGCCCGCGATGATCGCGCTGTTCAGGAACAGCACGGGCATCGGCGGCGTGAGCTTGGTGATCGCGTAGTCCCAGCCCTGGAGCGTGAACGGGTCTGGCACGACGGTCATCCGGACCGAGTCGGGCAGCGTCTTGAACGACGTGATGAGCGACCAGGCGAACGGCACGAACATCAGGATCGCGTAGCCGATCAGGAGCACGTAGGCGAGCCGGAGGCGCCACCTCCAGCCGTGATCGCCGACCGGTGCGACCGTGATCGCGGCATCCGCACGGATGGGTTGCGCGGTGGATGTCATGGCCGTCTCCTCACCACGCCGGCGCCGTGCCGAACAGCCGGCGCTGGACAAGCGTCGCGGTGAAGATCACCACGAAGAGGATGATGCCGATCGCGGCCGCGAAGCTGAAGTTGAACTGCTTGAAGGCGGCGTTGTAGAGGTAGAGGACCATCGTCATGAGGGCGTTGTTCGGATCGCCGTTCACCCCACCGCCGATCAGCGCCTGGTCGAACAGCTGGAGCGCCCCGATCACGGCCACGGTCGCCACGAAGTAGTGGCCGGGCCTCAGGAGCGGGAAGGTGATCCGCCAGAAGTTCTGCCAGGCGTTCGCGCCGTCGACGGCCGCCGCCTCGTACACCTCGTGGCTGATCGACTGGAGCGAGGCAAGGTAGAAGAGCATGAACGTCCCGGACGTGGTCCAGGCGTTGAGGATGATGATCGAGTTGAGGGCCGTAGCCTGGTCACCGATCCAGTTCTGGGCGGGCGTGAAACCCAGGAGCGAGAACAGCGGGTTCAACCCGAACCCGCCCCGCAACTGGTTGAAGATCCCGTCTGGAGCCATGATGAAGATCCAGAGCGTCGTGATGGCCGCGGAGCTTGCGATCGCGGGGAAGTAGAAGGCCGCGCGGAAGAAGGTCTTGCCGCGGATCTTCTGGTTGACGATCACCGCCAGGAAGAGCCCGATGGCCATCGTCAACGGGACCCACACCACCGCGTAGTACACGGAGTTCTTGATCGCGGTCTGGAACACCGGGTCGTTGATCGCCTTGGTGTAGTTATCGAGGCCCATGAAGCTCACGGGCCCGCTTCGCAGGTTCCACTTCCAGAGGCTGATGTACAGGGCGTAGAAGATCGAGCCGACATTGAGGACGAGAAACATCACCATCGGCACGGCGATGAACAGGTAGCCAGCCACCGCTTCTGCCCGGCCCTTGGTCGGTGCGCCCCGCGTTCGGGGCTGAATCGCGGCCGTCATCGCAGCCTCCCTCTCCCGGTGCCCGATGGTTCCGTCAGCGCCGGGGACAGGCAGCCCATCCCCGGCGCCGACTCCGCACTACGTGCTTACCCGCCGGCGAGCGCCTTGTCGATCGCCGTCTTGGTCGCCGTGATCACCGAGTCGACGGTGAAGGTCTTGGCCTGGATCTGCGCGGTGAACGCGTCCTGGAAGGCCTTCTGGACGTCGCCCCAGGCGGGCATGAAGCCCGAGCCGGGCTTGGCAAACGCGCTCGACGCGGCGAGCACGTCCTTGCCCGCCGGCGTGGGGACGTCCTTGCGCGACGGCAGGGCAACGCCACCTTCCGTCCACGTGGTCATCCCGTCCTTGCCGGTGAGGTACTGGAGGAGGACCCAAGCCTGGTCCTTGTTCTTTGCGTCGGCGCCGATCGAGTAGCTGACCGTGAACGAGATCGTGACCGGGCTGCCGGACGAGCCGGTCGGGATCTGCGCCCAGGCGTACTTGACGTCGGGAAAGGTCGACGTCATGGCCGGGTCGAGCCAGCCGCCTTCGAAGATGATCGCGGCGGACTTCTTGCCGAGCGCGTCTCCGCACCAGCCGGCGCCCATGTCGCTGGCCGTCATGCCAAGGCCGTCCTTGAAGAGATCCATGTACCACTGGACCGCCTTCTTCGACGGGTCGGTCTCGATGGCCGAGGCCTTGCCGTCCGCCGAGAGGAGCGATCCGCCCTGCGCGTAGAGGAAGGCGAGACCACGGTCAAGGCCGGGGTTCAGGCAGATCGGGGCCTTGAGCCCATCCTTGCCCTTGAGGCCCTTGGCCATCGTCACGAGCTCGTCCATCGTCTTGGGCGGCGTCGGGACGAGGGCCGTGTTGTAGGCCATCCCGATCGTGTTGCCGTCCTTCGCGAAGCCGTATGTCTTGCCATCCTTGCCCTTGAAGATGGAGGCGTACCCATCGAAGAACTGGCCGGTGTCGAAGCTCGACTTGGCGATGTAGTCATCGAGCGGCGCGAGGAACCCCTCGTCGATCCACTGCTGCGCGTAGTCCGCGTTGACGTAGAAGAGGTCCGGCACGTCCTTCGAGGCGAACTTCGTGGCCATGACCGTCGGGTAGTCGCCGGCGACCGGCTGGTAGTCGACCTTGACGTTGGGATAGGTCGACTGGAAGCCGAGCAGCGTCTGCGTGAGCGCATTCCCCTCGGACGGCGACGACTGCCAGCCGGACAGGACCACGGGGCCACTGATGGCGTTGACGTCGAAGCCCGCTGCGCTGGGGGACGCCGCCGCACTCGGGGCCGCGGATGCCGCCGCTGATCCCGCAGCGGACGGCGCCGCAGAAGCCGCGGCGGACGGCGCCGCAGAAGCCGCCTGGCTGGGGCTGGGGCTCGCGCTGCCACCGCAGGCTGCCACGAGAATCGCGAGTGCCGCAACCGCGGCCAATGCTTGACGTCGCATCTGCCTTTTCTCCTCCTGCAGGATCCGCCTGACAAATGTGAGACCGTGGGACCGGTCCCAACGGCATCCACCCGAACAGTACGCCATTCGTCAACAGGTCGAAGGGACCGCGCCGCACCCGGGTGCAAACGGCGAGGCGGGCATCACGCGGGCTCCCAGCGGCCTGCCACCCGGCGGAATCGGCGCCCATGCGGCCCGATGGTCCCGGGGGCGCTCTCGCCGATCGCGATCCGGGCCGCTGGGTGCGCGCGGATCTCCAGGCGATCCTCATCCACCGTGATGCGGACGCGGCTGCCGCGGAAGCGGACCGGGATGCGAACCGCACCCCACTCGCCGGGCACCCGGGGATCGACGGCGAGGGCGTCGCCCGACGGCCGGATCCCGCCGAACCCCATGACGAGTGCCTGCCACAGGCCGCCCATCGTCGCGGCGTGCATGCCGAGCGCCGCCGAGACAAGAGACTCGTCGAGGTCGAGGCGAGCGGTCATGTCGAGGGCCGCGACCGCCTCGTCGAGCCGGCCTGCTCGCGCGAACATGGCCGCGTGGACCGCCGGAGAGAGCGAGCTGCCGTGCGAGGTTCGCGGTTCGTAGTAGTCGAGGTCGGGAGCGAGCGAGCCAGGCTCCATCTCCCCGGGAACCAGGTGATGGAGCATCAGGACGTCCGCCTGCTTGAGGATCTGGCTCCCGACGACGCGCTCGCGGCCCAGGACGACGTCCGCGGCGGCGGGACGGAACAGGAGGTCGCGCGCGATCAATGGCTCGAGGTCCGCGAACCCGACGAACTGCTCGGTGCGGCCTGTCAGCGGGTCGTACCCATCCACGAGCGCGGCGGCGAGCGCCTCCCAGCGTCCTAGCTCCTCGGGGGAGACCATCGAATCATCGGTCGCGGCCAGCGCTGCATGCCGCAGGTTCCAGCGGGCCATCACGTTCGTGAAGGCGTTGTCGTCGACGAGCTCGTGATACTCGTCGGGCCCGACGACGCCGCGGAGATGGCCCTTCCCGGCCGTGTCGAGCTCGATCCGGGAGGCCCAGAACCGCGCGGTCTCCACGAACAGCTGGTGGCCGGGTCCGGCGGCAAACCGGCGATCGCCCGTCCAGGCGACATACTCCGCGGCCGCCCAGGCCACGTCCGCCACGATGTGCAGCTCGCGGTCGCCGGACCAGATCCGGATCGGGTTGCCATCCGGACCGGGAACCCAGCGCGGGGTGACGTCGCGTCCGTCGCGGGCGGATTCCCATGGGAACCAGGCCCCGGTGTACCCCTCGGCGACCGCGTTGGCCCTGGCCGTGGGCAGGCGCCGAACGCGGTATTCCAGCATCGCGCGCGCCACCCGAGGATGGGTCGCGGCGAAGAACGGCAGCACGAACACGTCGGCGTCCCAGAACACGTGCCCGCGGTACGCCGGGCCGGTCAATCCCCGCGCGCCGACCGCCGCCTCTCCGCGTTCCTGGGCGAAGCCGTTGAGGTGGTAGAGAGAGAAGCGCACGGCGCGCTGGAGCTCCGGATCGCCAGCGAGCTGGATGTCGCATTCGTCCCAGCGGTGAGCCCAGGCCGCGCGATGCCGGTCCAGGAGCGTGTCCAGACCCAGCCGGCGCGCGTCGCGAAGCCGTCGCACCGCGGTCGATGGCGCGGGCAGCCGCCGCGCGCCGGATACGTACACGCCGATCCGATCCAGCCCGGGTGTCCCGTCCGGGCCGGCCCACGGCTCGTCATGCGCGGTGATCGCCACGCCACCCGGCCGCGCCGCGATGCGGAGAACATCGGGCCCGCCGACGGTCTCGACGCGCTCTGCAGGCCGGGACGGAAGCGCGGGGGGGGGCCTGCGCGTCGAGCGGGCCGGACGTTCGAGCCGCCGCGCCCGGGCCCCGCGCACGAAGGCCCACGACGCCGGGACTCGCCAGCGACGAGAACGACGACACCTCGAGTAGCCCACGGGAGGTCTGGATCTCCTGGTGAAGCGTTCCCGAGCGGAGGTCCAGCACCCGGACCAGGGCCGGATCGGCCGCCGGCTCCCCGTCCAGGAGCGTCCAGGTCGGCGCCCGGAGCAGGTCGGTCTCTGCGAGGTTTCCCACGTAGACGTTCGCCACGATGACTTCGTTGCGGGAGCCGGGAAGCCGGATCGGCGCGCCGCCCGACGTTCCGATGGTGCCGTCGGCGAGCGTCGTCTGCGCCGCCCGGGTTCGCTCGTGCTCCGGCGCGGAGCCCGTGAACGTCACGAGCCAGCCAGCGTCGTCGCTCGCGGCGGCGAGCTCGCCGCCCGGCACGCCGGCGTCGAGCGAACCGGGCAGCGCGTGTCGCTCCACGAACTTCATCGCACGAAAACCTCGGGGTGTCTTCCCACCGCAGCCGGCACGGGCGGGACCCACGCCCCGGGGACCGACCCTGGCAGTCGCTCGGTGGGACCGCTCCCAGCGGATACTACCGCGGCGCGCACGCGGCGGTCAGGCGAGCCTGTCGGCAGGACCGGGTGAGCCCATCGAACGCCATCGGCTCGGCGTCGCCATCACCGTGTCAGCCAATCGCGGCGCGTACGCGCCCGCATAGCTCAGTACCAGGGCCAGGGCACGGCCGGCCAGTCCGGGTGCGGGTGGGGGAACGTGCGAGAGCCCAGGAGCTCATCGAGGCGGGCGCGGGCTACCTCGATCTCGGCGTCGTCGAGGTGCTCGGCCAGCGCGGCGGCGAGCGGCCCGCCCGCCGCAAGCTTCGGTCGGAGCAAGGCGAGAACCTGCAGCTCCCGCGGGGCGATCTGCGTGCCCCGCCAGTTCCACAGGACCGTCCTCAGCTTCGGGTCGACGTTGAACGTGACCCCGTGGTCGACGCCCTGGATCAGGCCGTCGGGGCGCACGAGCAGGTGCCCGCCCTTGCGATCCGCGTTATTGACCACGGCGTCGAACAGCGCGATCCGCCGCAGGCGCGGATCGCCCGACTGGAGGAGAGCCAGGATGTCGATGTCGTCACGGGTGGCGACCCAGAGCTGGAGCATCCCCGGGCCGAGCGGGCCTTCCCCGCGGAAGACGGTGGGCGGCACGATCTGCCAGCCGGTCGCCTCGGAGACGGCGTGCGCCGCGACCTCGCGGTGGGCGAGCGTACCGTCCGGGAAATCCCAGAGGGGCCGCTCGCCGCGGATCGGCTTGTAGACGGCCCCGGCGGTGGTCATCCCGCGGCCCGGGACCTCGCCGGTCACGGTGACGAGCAGGGTCGTGTTCGAGGCCTGGACCAGGCGACCCACGATCTCCAGGTCGCCGTCACGCAGGAAGGGGAGCGCGAGTGCCGACGGGAGGTCGACCGCCGGCGGGAGCCTGGGCTCGGCGCCGTCGTCAGCCTCGGCCGCGCGGTTCGCCCCGGCCGCGTGGTTCGCGTCGTCCGCGTCGGCGCCGTCGTCAGCCTCGGCCGCGTGGTTCGCCTCGGCCGCGTGATCCGTCTCGGCCGCGTCGTCCGCCTCGGACCCCTGGTCCCGCTCGGCGGCGTCGGGCGCGGCCTGCACGTCCGGCCCGTCCACGCCGGGGCGGCTCAGTGCACGTAGCCGTTCTTGCGCGGACAGATGTGGCCCGTCGGGTCGAGCGGCTGGCCGCAGAAGGGGCACGGCGGCCGCCCGGCCGCCACGGTTCGCAGCGAGCGCTCCACGAACGCGCGGGCGGCGAGCGGCGTCAGGCGGACGCGCACGAGGTCCGGACCGTCGGGATCGCTGTCATCGATCTCGAGCAACCCCGGCTCGTCGTTGTCGTCGTCGTCCTCGTCCGCGTCGTCCTCATCGGGCTCGTCGTCGTCATCCTCGTCCGCGTCGACCTCCTCCTGGGCACGGGCCTCGACCACGACGTGCTCGAGCTCCGGGTCCCAGCCCAGCGTCATCGTCCCGACGCGAAACGCCTCCACGAGCGGCTCGCCGAGGGGCGCCGTGTCGTCGTCGGACGGCGCGAGCGCCTCCGGCACCTGGACGCCGCGCCGGGCGATCTCCGCGATCAGCAGCGCAAGGCGCTCCGCGAGCACCTGGACCTGGACCTTCTCGAGCACGGCCGAAACGAGCGCGCTGCCCTTGCGGGCCTGCAGGAAGAAGGTGCGATTGCCGGGCTGGCCGACGGTACCGGCGACGAACCGGTCCGGGACTCCGAAATCGTAGATGCGACGCGGCACGAAAGCCCTCCGGGCGAGATGGATGTGACGGCGACTCTAGCGCGGTCGCGACGGGCCTGCCCGCGGGCGTCTCGCGACACGGCGTCCCGCAACGCGGCCGTCCGCGACCCGGCACTCCGCGACCCCGCGACCCCGCGACCCCCGGCCGCGCGCGACACGCGATCCGCGCCCGCGACCCGCGCCGCCGCGACCCCCGCGCCGCCCGGGTCGAGGCTATGGAGCCCGACGGCGACGCGAGCGGGGTTTCGGGATCAGGGCGTCCACGCCGCCGCCGGTGTCGTTGACGCGGATCACGAACGTGCGGAGCGGCGTGTACTGGATGACGCTGAGCGAGGCGGGGTCCACGCCGATCCGCTGGTAGCCGTCGAGATGGACTCCCAGCGCATCCGCGATGAGTGACTTGATGACGTCCGCGTGGCTCACGAGGGCGTACGTCGCGTCCGGCCCGAGCCGCGCGTTCCAGTCGCGGACGGCCTCCGCCGCCCGGGCTGCCATCGCCGCGAGCCCCTCGCCCTCCGGGAAGACTGCGGCAGACGGGTGGGCCTGGACGACTCGCCAGAGCGGGTCCTTCGTGAGCTCCGTGAACCGGCGGCCCGTCCAGGTCCCGTAGTGGACCTCACCGACCCGTTCGTCCACGTGGAGCGGGGGCGCCGGCTCGCGACCGGCAAGAACGGCATCGGCGGTCTCCCGGCAGCGTTCCAGCGGGGACGTCACGACCGCTGCCAGCGGGATGGCGCGCATCCGCTCGCCGAGCGACGCGACCTGGGCGCGGCCGCGATCGTCGAGATGGAGGCCCGGCGTCCAGCCGCTCAGGATCGGGCCAGTCATGGCGGTCAGGCCGTGACGGACGAGGAGGACCGTGGTCATGCGGTCACGGACGCGTCGGCAGCCGGCACTTCCGCGGCGGCAGCCGGCAGGTCGGCGTCGCCAGGCCGCAGGTCGGCGTCGGCAGCCGGAGTCGTGATCTCGCGCCCCGCCGGCGGAAGCGCCTCGCCGTCATAATCCTGGCCGCTCCACGAGGCATCCGGGTTGGTCGTGACGCGGACGCCCCCGAAGATCGAGAAGCCGCGCAGCTCGAGGAGCGGCGCATCGGCCGGGATCCTCGCCTCCGCGACGTCGACCTGTGTCCCGCCGAAGATCGAGCGCACGTGCGACTCGACCCGCCAGCCCTCTGGGACGAACACCTGTGTGCCGCCGTACATCGTCCGAAGGTCCAGCGTCGCGCCCGCGGGGTCCAGCACCGCGCCGCGCAGGTCCACGTCGTGCCCGCCGAACCACGTGATCACGCGGCCACTGCGGAGCGCGGGGGCGTGGCTCTCGAACCGCTCGCCGGCGAACACCGAGGCGGCGGTCGGGTCGTTCGAGGTCGCGTCGTCGGTGGTCGTGATGCGGCGCCTCGTGACGGCGGCGACCGCCACGGAACCCATGCCGAAGAGGGTCGACGCGATGAAGAAGAACGAAAAGCCGCGAATGACACGGCGAAGCAGTCGATCCATTGGGCACCTCCTGGCCCGATGCTACTCCGGTCGGGGCGTTGGGTGAGTCGCACCGGACGTGCGGGCGGGGCAAGCGATCCGCGACAATCCACCCGTGACTGGTGGACGAGTGCTCGTGATCGGAGCGGTCAACGTCGATCTCGTGGTGGCGGCCGCCCGGCTGCCCGGCCCGGGCCAGACCGTGACCGGCGGTGACGTTGCGCGCTACCCGGGCGGCAAGGGCGGGAACCAGGCAACGGCGGCCGCGCGGCTCGGCGCGCGGGTGGCGTTCGTCGGGGCAATCGGCGCGGACCAGATGGGGGCCGAGGCGCGCGCTGCGCTCGCGGTCGAGGGGATCGATGTCAGCGGACTCGCGGTGACCGACCGCGCGACGGGCGTCGCCCTGATCGTCGTCGACCCGAGCGGCGAGAACCTGATCGCGGTTGCCCCCGGCGCCAACGGCGAGGTGCACCGACCCCACGTCGAGTCCGCCCTGGGACGGCTGGCCCCCGGCCCGCGCGACGTGGTGCTGGTGTCCAGGGAGGTCCCCCCGGACGGCGTGCTCGCGGCGCTCGAGATCGGTCGCGAGGCCGGCGCGACCACCATCCTCAATCCGGCACCGGCCGACGATCTGGAGGCGTCGACGCTCGCGCTGGTCGACATCCTCACGCCGAACGAGACCGAGCTCGCCCTCCTGGGCGGTGATGGCCCAGCCGGTGATGGCCCGGAGTCCGCGGCGGCCGCTGATCGCCTGGCCGCTGATCGCCCGGCCGGTGTCGGCTCGGCCGATGATGGCCCGGAGTCCGCCGCGCGGCTCCTGCTCGCGATCGGGCTCCTCGGCCGTGTCGGCGGCGGCACTCCCTCCGATCGCGGTGGCGGCGCCCTCGATCTTCCCAGCGGGCGCGCCGCATCCGGCAGCCGAGGCCCGAGCGGGCCGGCCGTTGTCGTGACGCTCGGTGCGGCCGGGGCGCTCATCGTGTCCCCAGGGAGCGCGGCCGTTGCCGTCGGTGCCCCCGACGTCTCGCCCCTCGACACGACCGGTGCTGGCGATGCGTTCAATGGGGCGCTGGCCGCAGCCCTGGCCGACGGGCTTGACCTGCCCGGGGCTGTTCGCCGGGCCGTCGCGGCGGCCTCGTTGTCGACGACGCGACTCGGGGCCCGGGGCGGCATGCCCACGCGCGCCGAGCTGGAAGTCTTCCTCGGCCGCGCCTGAGCGCGTCCAGCTGGCCCGGTGCGGCGACCCGCAGCACTGTGGGGCGAAGGTCGTTTCGAACGGGCCGTGCCTATGGGGCGGCGTCGGCTACCGGCGCTACCACAGATGGTCGCGGCGTGCGGTGGGCTACTTGTCTCGCCGCGTCGTCCGTGATGAGCCGGCCGGTGTGGACCTCCGACGAGCAGGCGGCTTCGCCTTCGGTGAAGGAGTCGCCTCCTGGGCGGTCTTGTCCTCCGCCTTCCGCCGCTTGTCGTCATCGACGAGAGCCCTGCGGACCTTCGTGATCAGGGCCGGGAGCTGGCGACTCACGACACCGCGGATAATCGAGACGTCGATGCGCTGATAGTCGTGAACGATGACGGCGCGGGCACCCTTCACCTTCGGCCACTCCACGCCGGGGACCGTCGCGATCCGCCCGGCGACACCTTGGAGGCCATTTCGCCGACCTGCGAGATCCGCATCAGGACCGCATCGAGGGTCTCGTTGCTCCTCCACCAGTCGCGGCCGCGTGACCGAGCGTAGCTGATCGCCGCGTTTGCGTGGTCGATCAGATAGCCGAGCATCTCCCGATCCCGATCATCCATAGAGCACAACGCCCTCTCGGGTTGCCTTCCGCCAGATCGGTTCCCGTAGCAGGCGCTCATCCACTACGTCCACGTCGCGTCCGAAGACCCCCTCGAGTTCGCGGCGGAGCGAGAACTCGTCATCGAGCGTCCGTCGGCGGCCTGGCACTCGCCGGACGGCAACGTCGATGTCGGAGTCCGGTCGAAAGTCAGCGTGGACCGCCGAGCCGAACACGCGGATCTCGGCGAGCCCGAATCGCTGAGCGATGCGCGACAGCGCGCGGCGCGACGGGGTCATCAGCGTCGGATGGAGATGACCAAGCAGGGGCGCGTCTCCCGAACCATGCCGGAACGGGTCGGGGAACGACTGCTCGGCGGAGCCTCGAATGATCCGAGCACGCAGCGCGCGTTCGCGGATTTTGGGGTCGTCGCGCACTCGCTCGCGAACCTCGTCATGGCCAAGACGCGTCACCTCGAGATCGAACCTCGCGAACATCCGGTTCAGGGCAACTTCATCGGACGGCTCGGCGTCCCAACGGAGCACGACGAGGACGCCTCCGTCGTCACGCGACGCGAACTCGACCGCGCGATTGGCCCGCAGGGCCGCGGCCAGGATGTCCGCGCCGGTGTCACGCGTTGCCACGACCTCGATCAGCTTCGCGACATCGCCGGATTGGTCAGCTCGGACCACGTAGCGGGGCGGCCGATCCTTGGTCGACCCGACGAAGCCGTCTTCCTCGAGGGCACCGATGGAAACCTGCGCGCTCGAAACCGGGGCCCCGATCGCCCTGGCAAGATCGGTCAGGCGAAGTCCGTCGGGCGCCTGTTCGAGCGCCGCGAGTGCCGCGAGTGCGCGGTGCGATGAGAAGATCGATCCCATGACAGTACTCTACGTCACCAACGTAGAAAGGCAAGTGCTCCCAGATCAGCGTCTCGGCGAACCTCGGCTTCTTGCCCGTCATCAGGGGTCGCGTTTATCGGAATCTCACATCCTCCTGCTGCCGCACTCCGCCTCGCCTGAGCGGCGCACGGGGTGCCGCGGACGCGAAGTGCGGCCGCCGTACGGGAGAGGCCACCTGGAGCAGCCAAAACGCTGCAGGTCGTCGAATCTTTGCCTCGCGCACGAACGCAGCCTGGGTTTGCGGCAGATGCACGCTCCGACCGTGGCGTGGCGTCACCGGGCTTCGCCGAGGGCGTTGTGAGGCCGAATCGGCAGGGAAACACCGGCAATCGGTCGATTCCGTGCATTGGATGAAGAGTCCCGACGTTCAGACCTGTCTGCGCCATCGGCGCTCGGTCGGATCGTGCGCCTGGCGCAAACTCTGCCAGGCGCAGGGTCGGGTTGCGCGCCCGGGCTCTCGTCTCGGGGACACCGAAGCTCGGACACGGCCGCCGGCCGGACACGGCCCCTCGCTGGACACGGCCCCTCGCTGGACCAGGCCGCCGGCCGGGACATGGCCCTGGCGGGACGCGTGCGCCGGCTCGATCGACGTGCGGGGGGGGAATCGAAAGGCCCCGGCGAACCGGGGCCTTCGTGCGAAGTCGTCGCGTGATGCGACGTCTCAGCGGGGGTCAGGCGTTGCGCACCTGAGCGGCGCGCGGCCCCTTCGGGCTCGCCTGCACTTCGAACTCGACGCGCTCGCCGCCGGCAAGCCGGTCGAAGTCGAGCGGGGGGGTGAGCTCGTTGCGGTGGAAGAAGTACTCCTTGCCGTCTTCGGCTGTGATGAAGCCGAAGCCGCGGTCGGAGACGACCTTCTTGACTGTTCCTGCGGTCATGGTGACCCTTTTCTCTTCCCGAACCAAGGACAGACGCACGGTCTGTTCGAGAAGGAACGGTCGACCACGCGAGAGTTGCCACTACATTGCGGCAACTCTCGGAGTATACACGGGTATGGCCAGAACGGCCAGCGCTCGACTGGGTGATTGGCCCGCGCCGAACATCGGGAACAGCCAGCGCGAGGAACCGGGTCGCGCGGCGCTGGCGCCCGATGGTCGCCCGACCCCTGGCGACCGGCCCGTGAAACCGGCCGTCGCCTGTCGGCGTAGCAGGTGGCACGGGCCGCAGCGACGCGAGTCCGCGAGGAGCCGCCACCCCCCCGGTCGTCCACGGAGCCAGGTCCAATGCCCCGATCGTCCTTCTCTCGCAACGGCCGCCGACTCGCGGCACTCGCGTTCGTGGTCGCGCTCGGCGCGGCGGCCTGCACGAGCGCTGCCGGTGGACCGAGGGCACGCTCGGTCGCGTCGCCCTCCGTCCCGCCCGCTGCCTCTCCCACGGCGTCGCTCGCGGCGGCCCCCTCCGGGGCGGGACCCGCAGCCGCACCTGCTGCGTCGTCGGCTCCGGCGCCGAGTCACGCCGCCGGCCGCTACGGGTACGGAACCGGTTCGGGCACCTCGTCCGCGCCCCCGAGCCCGGCTGCGAAGACTGGCGCAAACCCGCCGATCGCACCCGCCCCGATGGTCACCCCGAAGCCCACGCCGCGCCCGACGCACAAGCCCGCCGCGACCACCGCTCCCGTGCCGAGCCCCTCACCGTACGCGTCCTACTGACGCCGCGTCCGGGTCCCGTCCTCGCCTCGACCGCGACCTCGCCACGTTTCCCGACCTCGCCACGGCCGCGGCGACATCACGGCCACGGCCACATCACGGCAACGGCCACGGCCCGGAGGCCGCCCGCTTCGTGTGACGCCGGATCAGCGACTCGCGGATCAGCGACCCGCCGGACCCTGGCCGGGTCGGACGCCCCACGTGTTCGGGCGGTTCCGCACTGGCGGCAGGTCGGCCGCGCGGCCACCGTCGGGTCGAGCTCGCGGACGCGCCACGCCGGCGGGCGCGCGCTCGGATCGGTGGAGGGCAACTCGTGGAGGTCGTCCAGGCCGCGGCCGTCTGGCTACATTCGATCGCGACTGTCGTGCTGCTGGGCTACTACACGGTCCTCGCGCTGATCGTGGTTCCGGTCCTGCGGAGCGTGGTCAACGGGCCCGCAATCGGCCGGATCGTCCCCGCCATCGAGCGGCGCGCCCTGCCGCTGATCATCGTCGCCATCGTGGTCTTCCTCGTGACAGGGCTCTACCTGATGCTCACCGATGAGCGCTTCCTCGGGTTCGGTCGGTTCTTCGACAGCGGCTGGTCGACCCTGATCGTCATCAAGCACATGGTCGTCACCGTGCTCGTCGGCGTCGGTGTCTATCTCGATGTGCTCGTCATGCCCGCGATCGCGGGGCCCGTCGACGAGGCGGCCCGGACGGCCGCGTTCGGGCGGCTCGCGCGCGGCGCAACGGCGATGGTCATGCTTGGGGCGATCGTGCTCCTTCTGACGGCGGCCGCGCAGGCAAGCTAGGCGCAGCCACTTCGACAGGCGGCTGCCGCTGGCATGCGCTCCGGGCCGGGCGGGCGCATGCTTGGGGCTATGCAGGAGACGACCCCATGAGCACCGACCCCACGTCGACCAAAGCCTCGCCGACCGGCGCCAAATCGCCGACCAGCGCCAAATCGGCGAACGCGGCGCGGAACTCCGCCGCTGCGGTGCCGACCCCCGACCCGTCGCCGGGCACGGCGCAATCCTCGCCCGGTCCCGCGGCGCAACCATCGCCGGGTCCGGCGGCCCACGGCCGCAGGTTCAAGCACCGCGAGCTGGATCTTGCCGATGGCGGCAAGCTGGTCCTGGAGGCGGATGGCTCGATCTCCCAGGTCGACCCCGCGGGTACTTCGAAGCAGACGTGGGAGCCGGCAGACCCCGACTGGGCAAGCCACGCGATCCGGTTCGGGCTCTTCCCACAGGACGCCACGGTGGCGCCGAGCGGAAGATTCATCGAGGGGATGCGGCCGCCGCGGCGCTGATCGCCCGCCGCGGTGTTGCGACGGAGCTCGAGCTCCAGCTCGAACCGGGCTGCGCCGCTCGTGTATGGCCGACGGTCCATCGCTCGAATGTGCCCGGCGTTTTCCTCGCCAATGCGGTGCCATGCATCACTAACCCGGATCCACGAGCCGCCGCCGCTGCCGTGTCGGTGATGGAGCCCGCCGCGAGAGGCGATTTCCTCGTCTATGTGTGATTGCCGCAGCACAAACGAGGATTCCAGGGCCTGAACGCGGCGTCCTGCGTCTGCGGGACCTTCCCGCGCGGGTCGGATCAGGGATAGTGATGTCCCGGCCATCATTGGCGAGGATGCGGGCGCCCCGGCGGCTCGGCGGCGCCGGGCGCGCTCCTGCCGGCGGCTCGGCGGCCACGACCGCGGGCTGACGGCGCGCCCGCCACGGTCGGCCGGACGACGCCTCGCGGGCGTCGCTGCGCCGGGGCTGGACGCAGCCGCGTTCGGCCGCAATGATGGGCGCCACACGCGGGCTGATGCTCGCGAAGGCGGCGAGGCGGCCAGAGAGGAAGATGGACGACCACACATTCGGCGATGCCGACTCTGCCCGGTTGGACTCGCACGCCCGGCCGGGGGCCGACGCCCACACGCAGCCGGGCGATCCGGACGGCGACGCGGACGCGCACGCCTGGCCCGCGGGTGTCGCCCTCGCCCGGCCGCTCGATCCGGACGCCGGGACGGCCGATCTGCTTCGCCGGACGGCCGAGCTCGCGATCGAGCATCGCGCCGGGTTGGCGGAGCGTCCGGTCGCGCCGCGCGTGGCCGCGGCGGCGATCCGCGAGGCGCTCGGGGGCCCGATGCCGGCGCTCGGCGAGCCGGCCGACGCGACCATCGAGGCACTCGCGCGCGACGTCCCGCCCGGTCTGATGGCGATGCCCGGACCGCGCTTCTTCGGGTTCGTGATCGGCGGCAGCCTCCCGGCGGCGCTGGCCGCAGACTGGCTCACCAGCGCCTGGGACCAGAACGCGCCATCGGCGGTTTCGTCGCCCGCGGCCGCGGCCGTCGAGACGATCGCCGCGCACTGGCTCGTTGAGCTGCTCGGCCTGCCCGGCGGCTCATCCGTCGGATTCACGACCGGCGCCACCATGGCGAACTTCACGGCGCTCGCAGCCGCGCGCGATGCCGTGCTGCGGCGGGTCGGCTGGGACGTGGAGGCCGACGGCCTGCACGGCGGGCCCCGTGTCTCGGTCGTGATCGGCGAGGACGCGCACGTCACGGTCTTCCTCGGGCTCCGGTTGCTGGGCTTCGGCGAGAAGGCACCGCTCCGCGTCGCTGCCGACCAGGAGGGCCGGATCCGGCTCGACGCGCTGCGCGTGATTCTTGGCCGGACGAACGGCCCCACGATCGTGTGCCTGCAGGCCGGGAACGTGAACAGCGGCTCGTTCGACCCGCTCGCGGCCGCGATCGCCGTCGTGCGCGAGCTTCGGCCAGACGCGTGGATCCACGTCGACGGGGCATTCGGGCTATGGGCGGCCGCCGTGCCCTCGCTTCGCCACCGGATCGCCGGGTACGAGGGCGCGGACTCGTGGTCCACCGATGCACACAAGTGGCTCAACGTCCCGTACGACTGCGGGCTCGTGTTCGTGCGGGACCCGGAGGCGCACCGCGCGGCGATGGGGATGAACGCGTCGTACCTGCCGTTCAACACCGGCGCCGAGCGCGACCCCGGCGACTTCGTCCCGGAGCTGTCGCGACGCGCGCGCGGGTTCCCGGTCTACGCGGCGCTGCGCTCGCTCGGCCGGTCGGGGGTGGTGGAGCTGGTCGAGCGCTGCTGCGAGCTGGCGCGTCGCTTCGCGGACGGGCTGGCGGCTGAACCGGGCACGGCCGATCCCGGCACGGCCGATCCCGGCACGGCTGAACCAGGCACGGCCGTCCTAAACGAGGTCGTGCTCAACCAGGTGCTCGTGCGCTTCGATGATTCGGACGACCGAACGCGCG
This sequence comes from Candidatus Limnocylindrales bacterium, assembly GCA_038214375.1. Taxonomy (GTDB): domain Bacteria; phylum Chloroflexota; class Limnocylindria; order Limnocylindrales; family CSP1-4; genus CTSoil-043. The sequence goes on along the minus strand of JBBQRX010000012.1, from coordinate 37,838 downwards.
ACGTGGTGGCCCGCCTCCAGGCCGACGGCACCGCCTGGTTCGGCGGAGGGACCTGGCACGGCAGGGCGGTCATGCGGATCTCGGTCAGCAACTGGTGGACCCGGGCGGACGACGTCGACCGCTCGCTCGACGCGATCCGACGCTGCCTGGCGGACTCCCGGCGGGCCGGGTGACGGACGGCGGGGCGTCGGCCAACGTCGCGATGGCCGGGCTGCGGAGAGCACCGACCACCCGCACGATCAGCGCCACGACACTGGGCGAGGTGTGGCTGGCGACCGCCGGGCTGATCCTGCGCGAGGGGCGCGCCGCGCGCTGGGGCCCAGATGCCACCCGGGAGATCGCGCTCCTGACGATGGCGGTCTCCGATCCCGACCCCGACGACGCGGGCTCCCTGCCTGGCGGTTGACTGAGACGGGGATCACGGGCACGCTGTGCTCATGGAACGGCAGGGCGCCCTGACACCAGCGAACGTGCAGCGTCTCCTGGGGACGTTGCGTGCAGCGCTCGACGAGCTGTATGGCAACGACCTCGTCGCGATTCGCCTGTTCGGCTCCTATGCGCGCGGGCAGGCGACTCCAGACTCAGATGTGGACGTCCTCCTCGTCCTGCGAGAAATCGACGACTATGGGACCGAAGTGCGCCGAATCAGCGACCTGCTTTCCCGGTTGTCCCTGGAGTGCGGTAAGACGATCGCGCCCGTCTTTGTTGACGCGGCCCGGTTTGTGTCGGGCTCCGACCCGTTCATGGCGAGCGTCGTGCGCGAGGCACTCCCCGCGCGAGCGTTGCGGATCTACTGGCGAAGGCGGACCGCCGTCTGAGCGCGTCCGCTCGCGATCTCGAAGCGGGGGACATCGAACGGTCCCTCAGCGCCTCCTACTACGCGATGTTCTATGCGGCCTCCGCGGCGCTGGAGAGCGTCGAGGTTTCGCGTGCCAAGCATTCGGCCGTGATCGCGGCGTTCGGCGAGCATTTCGCGAAGACCGAGCGCGTCGACGCTCGATATCACTCGATGCTTCTCGGGGCCTTCGCCCTGCGATCCGCAGCTGACTACGAGACGAATGCGGCGCTTTCCCGGGAAACGGCCGAAGAAACCCTCGACAACGCCAGGTCCTTCGTGACCGCAAGCCGTTCGCTGCTCCAATCGGCGGACACGAGGTAGGCAGCGCCCCCGTCTCCCGCGCTACGTCCCCGCGGCGCCGATCTCGATTCCGATCCAGCGGTCAGGGCCGCGGTCGGGCGATGCGAGGAGCAGGACGTACCGACCCGCCGGCCAGCGGCCGCCGGCCGAGGCAGGGACTGGCCGGTAGAGTTCCGTCACGCTCGTCGGCGTCAGCCGCCGAACCGCCACCGGACCGCCCGAGGGCAGGGGGTCGAGCTGGGCGAGCGTCACGCGTTCGAAGCTCGCGCGGGTCGCCGTTGCCGCCGCTCCGGTCGCGGTCGTCGCTCCTGTCGTCGGCGCTCCTGTCGTCGCCGCTCCTGTCGTCGCCGCTCCCGTTGCCGTCGCGGTCGCGCCGTCGAGCGGTCGCCACCAGGCTTCGACGATGCGGCTTGCGCGACCCGGCGCGGTGGGCGACACCGACGGCGCGCACGCGCCCATGCCGGCGACGTCAGACTCGCCCAGCCAGAGGCCGGGGATCGCGGGGTCGTCGGGCCCGGCCGCCTCCACGGGTGTGACCGCGATCCACGACCGCACCGTCCAGCGGCCGAAATCGCCGAGCGTCACGATCCGCCAGTCGGCTGACCCGCACTCCACCTGGCCGGCCGCGAGCGGGGCGGGCGCGACGGCAGGCCCATCGGGCGCGCCGGGCGTGTCGGGCACGACGCCCGGAACGGCCGAGCCCTGGTGAGGCGAGCTGTCGGCCGAGCTGTCGGCGGCGCTGATAGCAACCGTCCCGGGCGACTGGAGCGCGAAGGCAGCTTCGGCTGGTGGGGCAGGGCCGGCCCACGGTTTGACGATGGAGATGGCGACGAGCGTCACCGCGAGCGCCCCGACGATGATCGGCCCGCGGCCGGAGCGGCGAACGGGGACGGTTTCGACGCGGAACGGTGGGGACGTCATGACCGTGTGCGTCCAGGATCTCGTGGGGCCTGGTTCCTGATCCGGGCGACGGCCGCCCGGTTGATGGCGGCCACCCTACCACCGTCGATGGCTCGACCCGCCGGCCGGGGTCATGGCGGCTGAACCGCGCCGGCGTTTGTCGCGCCCGCCGGCGCCCGGGCCGGCCGCGCAGCGCCGCCCGTGCCGATTCCCCGGGGAGGTTCGGTCAGCTCGAGCGCGTATGCCGTCCCTTTGCGACGACTCGCCGCTCCCAGGCGACGATCACGATGGCGAGACCGATCAGCAGCACCCCGGCGGCCGCCCAGAAGCTGACTCCACTCATGGCACTTCCGGCGATCCTGCCAGTGCCCTGGCCGATCCAGACCAGGCCGACCACGAACAGGACTCCTGCGACGGCGAGACGAGCGAAGCGCATGGCTGCCTCTAAGGAGCTGGCCGAGGACCACGTCAGGGACGTCTGATCGTCGCCCAGAGATACGACCGAGGCAAGGGAGTGGTTTCGTCGCCTTTCTCGAGCGAACGACCCGCCCCTCAGTTCCTCCGCGCCCGGATGACCCCAACGATGGCGACCGCGATGAGGGCCCCCGTCCCGTCGATGCCGACATCCACCTGCGAGGGGTGCCGGCCGGCCACGAAGCCCTGGTGGAGCTCGTCGCTGATCGCGTAGACGATCGCGAACGCGAGTGCCCAGGCCCACGGCCGGCGCCAGGCGGTGGTCGTTGCCAGGGCGTACCACACGAGCAGGGCCAGGATCCCGAAGACCGTCATGTGCCCGGCCTTGCGGACCAGGAAGTCGAGGCCCGCGTCGGGCACGAACCGCAGGTTGGGCTGCGCGGAGAACGCGAAGATCAGGCCGGCCCACGCGATGACCGGGAGCCAGGCGGCGGCAGGGCGCCGACGGCTCGCGCGCGAATCGCCAGGGGTCGGCGCCTGGACATCGTCCACCCGATCAGGATAGGGGCCGGGCGCAGGCGTCGCCGCTGACGCGGAGCCGCAGTGACGACCGGTGCGCCCCCGAATCAGGAATGAGGGGCAATTGGCTGGTCGCGTCCGTCCCGAGGGCAGTCGTTCCCGCCTGCCGTGGCTCCGATCGTTCGTGCATGACAGACTCTGCGCGGCAGCCGCCCGGTTGCCGAAACGCACGGGGAGGGACGAGCATGGCCACGGGCACCGGCACGAAGGACGACCCGTGGGTCCTGCAGACCCCGCCGGGGACATCGGCGTACACGATGTACCGCGACGACGCGGCCGATCCGCCCGTGATCGTGTGCCAGGTCGGCGGGACGAAGCTGCTGTACGACGGCCGGGCGATCGACGACCTTCACGCGATGCTCGTGGCGCACGGCGACTGGATGCCGCTCGGCGGCGCCGACGAGCAGAAGCCGGCACCGGACGGGTCGGTCGAGGCGTGGGGTCGCTCGGAGTCGAATCCGCGCGGCGGCTGGTACGGACTCAAAAAGGGGCTGCGCGGCCGGTTCGGCGTCTACATGCCACCGCTGCTCGAGGCGCTCGGCCTCGCCGAGGTCACCCACGACGCGAAGAACAACCGGATGCGCGCGAAGGGCTGATCCTCGCGGCGCCGGTCCACGACGGGCCGCGGACGGCGGCGCGGCTGAACCATCGATTGCTGGCACGTTCGCTCGAGGAGTCGCTGCATGTGGACGCTCGGTACGCCGCCACTCGAGCTCGTGCTCCGGGCGACGCTCATCTACCTGATCTTCTTCGGCGCTCTCCGGCTGTTCGGCAAGCGTGAGATCGGCCAGTTCACGCTCTTCGACCTCGCCCTGGTGCTGCTGGCCGCGAACGCGCTGCAGCCTGCGATCACCGGACCTGACGCGTCGATCCCGGGCGGGTTCATCGTGATCGTGACGATCTTCGTCCTCAATCGACTCGTGGCCGAGGTGCGCGTGCGAAGTGCGTTCGTGCGCGGCCTCCTCGAATCCCCGCCGACGGTCATCGGACGGGATGGCGCGTGGCTCCGGCCCGTGCTCGAAGCGCAGGGCCTCGACATCGCCGACGTGGAGGCGGCGCTCCGCGAGCACGGGCTCGACGCGGTCAAGGACCTCAAGCTCGCGACGCTCGAGGCGGACGGGTCGATCAGCATCGTCGCGATCGACTCCGCGGGATCCCAGGGGCCTACGAAAGCCCGGCGACGGACCCGTTCGCGGAAGCCGTTCTGAGGTCGGGGCCGCCTGGCTGGCTTCGCGGGCTTGGCGGTCGCCGGACAAGAAGATGCCTGCCCTGGTGTCGCGAGCGAGGGAGGTCCTGCGACACCGGGGCAGGCCGGAGTGTGCGTGATGTTCGGCCCGGTGCCCGTCGCGTCGTGTGGGCGTTTCCGGATCGATGGGCAATCTTGTATCCGGCACCGCCGACGTGTCATTACGGTGCGTCATCCCGGGTACTGCCGCGGCGCGAGGCGCGTGCCCTGCACCTCGTGCCCGGCCCGAATGGCGCGACTCGCGAGACCCTCAGCGGGTTCGCTGGGGGAGCCCGAGCAGGGCCCGGATCCGGGATGCATCCATGTGCCCGACGCCGCCGCGACCTGTCCCCCCGGGCTCGCGTTCGGCTCTCCGATCCTGCCACTCGAAGTCGTCGAGCAGCGCCTCGAGCTGGGGGCGGGCGGCGCGGTCGGCCATCGCCTGGCGCGGCGTGAGGCCGCCGAGCGCCGGGATCGACTCGTCCACCCAGCTCCGCTCCGACCGGCGCATGAACTCGTCCATCGCCTGCGCGAGCTCCGGGTGCGCCGAGATGTCGATCGCGTCCGCGGAAGGGCCCTTCGCCCGCTCTGCGTCGAGCGCCTCCTCGATTCCGCGCTCCTCGCGCCGGATGAGCCGCGCGCCGGGAGCTGCCCGGAGGAGCGCCCGCTCGAGGCGCGCGGCGCGCTTCTGCGAGTTGGCGTCGATCGTGGCGCGGTCGCCCTCGAGCGTGACCGTCCCGCGCGTCCACTCCTGGCCGTGCCGGACGATCGTCTCGACGAACCGGCCGTGGCCGTCATCCCGGAGCTTCCTGCCGAGGCCGGTCGACGCCGCGGCCGGGTCCGGGACGCGATAGGCGATCGAGATGAGCTGGAGCGGTTCGCCTTCGGTGTTGGTCATCCGGAGTGGGGGAGCGGGGAGCATGATCCAGCGGAGCAGGTCCAGGCCGTCGTCCGAGCCCAGCAGGTCCAGCACGTGTGGTCGCTGTGTCCGCGGCACGGTGATCGCGTCGGTCGCCAGGAAGCCGCCCGTGCCGTCGGGCAGCAGGCGCATGCAGAGCAGGTCGAGCGGCCCGACCGCACGGGACATCGAGCGATCGGGCACCTCGACGCCGCCGTCGTCGGAGCGCAGGTCCCGCAGCGTCACGCCCGTTCCGGGCCGCACTGCCTGGACCTCGTAGAGTGAGCGCCGGGTCAGCAGCCACGTCCGGCCGAGCGCCCGCTCCACCTCGGGGAGCAGCGAGCCGCGCACGTCGAGGAACCGGCGCAGGCCGCCGCGGTCGAACAGGACGATGTCCTTGAGGATCGGGTCGATCGGCTTGTCGGGATCGATGTCCGGCATCGGTGCGCCGATCGCGTGTTCGAGATTCCGGCCGGGCGTCCGGGTCGCCGTCGACCTGCGCGTCCCCCGGGACCTGGTCGCCGGACCGACCGGATCGATGGCCTGCGTCCCTCGCTCGACCTCCAGCAGCACCTCTGCACCCACGTGCTGCATGTCCGGCTGCGCGAGCCAGCGGTCCACCTTGTGGAGAAGCGCGGTCGCGGCATCCACCGGCCCGACCGTGCCAGGGCTGTCGAGATGGCAGGCCTTGTACTTGCGCCCGGAGCCACACGGGCACGGCTCGTTCCGGCCCACGCGCCGCACGTCCGGACGCGCGAGCCGTTCGAGCCAGGCGCGTTCGAGATCGTCGGCGGGCACGCCCGCCGTGCGGAGGCGTCCGAGCGCCACGGCGTAGTCGCCGCGGTCGACCTCGTACCGGGCGATCGCGGCAAGCGCGAGTGGGTGCCGCGGGTCGGCTTCGAGCGCGGACCGGAAGCGTTGCTCGGCATCGGCAACGTCGTCGCGCACCTCCGCGTAGGCGCCGAGGATGAAGACCGGGCCCGCCGCGTCGCGCCCCCTGGCGGCAGTCGCGATCTCGGCGACGAATCGTTCGAAAGCGGGGTCGGTCCAGGCCTTCATGGCAACGACGCGGGCGATCGCCGGCCAGGCGAGGATCTCGGCAAGCCGGGCGCTCGTCGTCGGGTTGTCGAGACCGCCGAGCCGCTGGCTGAGCTCCCACGCGCCGAGCACGATCCCGACGCCCTCGGCTTCGTGGGGCTCCAGGCCGAACGAGTCGAGCATCAGGCGGTCGAGCGCGGAGGCTTCGTCGTCGGCGTCCGTGCCGCGCCGGAGGGTGTCGTCGCCCTGCTCGACGTCGAGGTCGAAGTCGTCCAGATCGTCCGGGTCGTCCAGATCGTCGAGCTCATCGAAGTCGAAGAACTCGTCCACCGCTTCCCAGTCGGTCCCGGGAAGTCCCACGAATCCACGGTGGGCTTCGAGGCCGGCCGCAGTGAACGCCTCGCCGAGCGGAGGCAGCGGCTGGGCGAGGAGGCCGGGATCGTCCGCGAGATGGTCGAGGATGAGCGCATCGAGCAGGACGGCGACGGGCACGGGGAAGAAGGTCGATCGCTCCTGCTCCTGCTCCGCGAGGCGCATTCGAGCGGACTCGGCGAGGCGGCGAACGACGAGTCGCGAGTCCGCTTTCGGCTTCGGCCCGGGCGCGACCCTGAGGATGGCGCCCGTGAGCCGGACATGCAGGAGATCCCCGGGCGCGCCCGCCAGCCAGCCGGGCGGTCCCACGAGCGCGATCTCTGTCTCCAGGCCGGTGGCAGTCGCCGCTTCGTCCCGCCACAGGACCCGGAGCGACGCGCCGTCGGGGAGCACCACGCCGTGCGCAGCCTGCGCCATGAATGGGGCGAGGTCCGGCGTCATGGCGAGGGCCCCGGCCGCGGCCTCGGTCGCGGTCAGGTGGTGGGTCAGCGTGGCGCCATCGAGCAGCTGACCGGGAACCACCCACCGATCGTCCTCGAGGCGGCGGAACCGCCAATCGAGACTCAGTGCCGCGGTCACCGCCTGCACCGGGTTCTTCGCGTGCGTCCGACCCAGCGCCGCGATCAGCCGGCCGAGCTCCTCGGGGGCGAGCGCACGGTGCTCGGCGAGCAGCTCGGCGGCGGCGCTGGCGATCGTAGGTCGCGGCATCGGTCCTCCTCCTCCTCCTCTGCGCTGGTCGGGAGCCAGTCTCGCGCTGGCCGGAAGCCACGCCTGGTGGCCGGGGTTGCGCCGGCCTGGTGGCCGGGGGTTTCGCCAGCCTGGTGGCCGGGGTTTCGCCGGCCTGGTGGCCCGGGTTTCGCCGGCCTTGTGACCCGGGGGCCATATTGTCGCGGAACAGCCGTCGCCGGGAGCGGATACCAGGGTCGCCGAGCCCGGTCGCCGGCCTCGTGGCCCGGGGGCCATATTGACGCGGAACAGCCGTCGCCGGGAGCGGGTTCCCGGGTGGCCCGGCCGGGTTCCGTGGCCGTTTATGCGGGGTTGAGCTCAGCTCAGCGTCCGGGCCGAGGCATATGTCCTGCCGTATGCCCGTTACGTACATATCGAAGGCGACGAATATGCCCGCAACGCGCATCGGAGGGGAGACCTGTCTTCAACGGGAGTCCGGCCCGAGCGTGATCTTGCATCAGCCTGCCCGCCGCGCGTGATCTGATCCAGGCGCGTGGGCGGATGAAGGACGGCCTGTAGGCGACCGCTCCACCGCCGTCGGCCCCTGCGTCCACGACCCGTCGAGCCCCGGGCGACGCACGAGGACGGACAGCGAGACAATGACAAGATGCCACTCACCGGCGAATACGAACCGGGCACCTCCGCGTGGTCGCGCAGGCAGGCGGAGCTCTACGAGTCGACCAACGGCGCGCAGGGGAGTGATCTGCGCGGCAGGCCCGTGGTCGTGCTCACCTCGGTCGGCGCGAAGACCGGCAAGCTCCGCAAGACCCCGCTCATGCGCGTCGAGCATGCCGGCCTCTACGCCGCGGTCGCTTCACTCGGCGGCGCCCCGAGGAACCCCGTCTGGTACCACAACCTCAGGCAGAACCCGCAGGTCGAGCTGCAGGACGGCGCGACCAAACGCGACTACCTGGCCCGCGAGGTCACGGGAACCGAGAAGGCCAGCTGGTGGGCGCGCGCGGTCGAAGCGTGGCCCGACTACGCGACGTACCAGGCGAAGACCGAACGGCAGATCCCGGTGTTCGTGCTCGAACCGATGGAGTAGGGAGACCGTTCGGCGCTGTCGATGGCCCAGGGGGCCGAGCCGCACCCGCTGGGCTCGGCGCCGGTCGCGCGCGTGACGGTCTACAGGGTCGATGTGCCTCGCGCGGCGATCCATGCGTCAACCACCGCGGGAAGATCGGCGTCGAGGCTTCGGATCTCCTCGGGCGAGATCGGCTCGTCGGCAATCGCGCGCGGCTCCGCCGGCTCGGCGAGGAACGTGGCGTCGGGCAAGTCCCGGCCGGGTTCGAGCCGCGCGATGGTGACCTGCTGGCTACGCCACGTATCGAGATTGAGGGCATGGCCGTCGTGGCTCAAACTCGGTCGCGCGACCGGGGTGTGTCCGAAGACGACACGGCGGATCCCGGCCCGCCGATAGGTCGCCCACGACGCGGCCTCCGGGAAGGGGTCCGGTGAGGCGAAGAACGCGTCCCGGATCCACAGCCGGTCGGCGCTCTGCTCGAAGTGGTCGAGCTCCTGGTGCGGCACGGGCCCACCGTGCACGAACAGCACGTCCCGCCAGCGGGCGTACGGCGCGAACGTCCACAGCGTCGGCACGAGGTCGGGAGCCAGCTCGTCCACGCGAGCGGCGATCTCGGCGGACGAGCGGCCCTTCCATTCGTCCGGTCGCAGTCCGGCAGACAGCAGCGTGGCTCCGCCGCCGAACGCCATCATGGCCCGAAAGATCTGCGGCTCGCCGCCGATCCCGCCGAGGACCTGCGCCTCGTGGTTCCCCTCGAGGATCGCCACGAGTCCGCCGGCCTGCGCCGCCTGTGCGCGCAGCGAGGCGAGACGTCGCACCAGCCCCAGCGAATCTGGACCCCGGTCCACCACGTCGCCGGTCACGACGAATGCCGTCCCGGTCGGCGCGATCCACCGGTCGGCACCGTCGGTGAGGCCGGCCGCACCGAGCAGGCGGTCGACGACGCGGAGCTGCCCGTGCAGGTCGCTGCCTGCCCAGACGGTGAAGTCGTCGGGAATTCGAATCGGAGGGATGCCGGGTGCCGCCATGGCCGCCGAGGCTACCATGGAGTCGCCGGCAGAGCGGCCCAGCGGGCCCGCCGCCAAACGCGCGTGTCTCGTCGGGGACGTCCGTCCGTTCAGTCGAGCGGCGGCGCCGCATGCACGATCGCCCGCAGGATCCGAAACCCGTCCTGGTAGGTCCGGGCGGCATGCGCGGTCGCCCGGGCGAGCTGCTGGAGACGCAGCAGCGCCTCGAGCGCGGCCGGCCCACCAGCCGACAGGCCGAGGCGGATGCCAGGCTGATCGGCAGGCGTGTCCGGCGCCAGCGTCACGATCGGTACGCCGATCCGGCCGAGCTCGTCCCGCAACAGGCCGAGGTACCGGGCCCGCGCCGCGACGGGCAGATCCACGTCGAGCAGCAGGACAGCGTCGTCAGGGCGCACGGCCTCGACCGGCCCGTGCCGGAACTCCGAGGCGGTCGTCGTGACGGCGGGGCGATGGGCCTTCTCGTGCCAGAGCAGGCCGCCGGCGGCGGTGAGGCCGGCAGCGGTGCCGAGGCCAACGATCCAGAGCCGGTCGGCGACGCCGAGCACCGGTCCAAGCGCTGCGGCGGAGGGCCAGTCGGCCACGATGTCGCGCAACTGATCGGCCAGGGCGAGCCGGGAGGTCGCATCGGTCGCGATTGCGCCGGGGATCGCCAGCAGGACGGCCAGGGCCGAGAGGGCGGACTTCGTGGCCGCGCCGTTTTCCTCGCCGCTCGGCGTGACGATGCAGAGACGGGCATCTGCGCACAGTGGGGAGGCCGCCGCCGCGCTGATCGCGACCACCCGCGCGCCGCTCCCGGCGGCCCGACGTGCAGCCGCCACCGTCTCCGGGCTCGAACCGGACTGGGAGATCGCCACGACCATGTCGGTGGGCAGGAACACCTCGCCGTCGGCATCGCCGAGCACCGCGGCCGTCGACTCCCGGATCACGAGCGGGCGGTCCCTGCCCTGCTCGCGGTCACGTTTCCGCCAGAGCGGCGCGGCTGTCCGGGCGACGGCGAGCGAGGCTCCAGTTCCGACAAGCACGGTCCGCCGCGTCTGGTCGATGAACGCCGCGAGGACGGGCGCGGCCCGCTCGACGGCGGCCAGGGAGCTTTCGACGGCGGCCGGACCTTCGGCCAGCTCGCGGCCCATCTCGTCGGGTCCGTCGGACGCGAGGCCGGCGAGCGTCAACCCTTCACGCTCCCGGCAGTCAGCCCGGCAACGATGTGTCGCTGGAAGGCGAATGCGATGAGTACCGGCGGGATCGCGGCGATGACACCGCCCGTTGCGAGACGTCCGAAGTCGACGCCGTAGCGACCGATGAAGTCGTTGAGCGCGACGGGCAGCGTCTTCGAGGCATTCGACTGCGTGATCACCAGGGCGTACAGGAACTCGTCCCAGGCGAGCAGGAACGCCAGCAGCGCGGTCGAGAGCAGCCCGGGGGTCGCGACCGGAATGATGACGCGCCACAGGACCCCGAGCCGCGAGCAGCCGTCGACGCGCCCGGCGTCGTCGAGATCCCGCGGGATCGTCTCGATGTACCCGCGCATCAGCCATACCACGTACGGCGTCACGAACGATGAGTAGATGATGATCAGCGCGAGCGGGGTGTCGGTGATCCCGAGCGCCTTCATGATCTGGAAGAGGGGCAGGATCAGGGCGATCGGCGGCAGCATCGTGGTGGCCATGAACGCCAGGATCATCCAGCTGCGCCCGGGGAACCTGAGGCGGGCGAAGGCGTAGGCGGCCAGCGTCCCGACGAGCATCCCGACCGCGGTCGTCGCCAACGCGATGACCATGCTGTTCATGATCGCGGCCCGGAACCCCTGCGCGGTCTCGTCCACGGAGCTCCCCACGGTCAGGTCGACGAAGCGCCCGAAGCTGATGTGGGCGGGGATCCACTCGAGTGGCTTGGTCAGCAGGTCTGCCTTGTCGGCGACGCTCGAGATCACGAGCCAGGAGAATGGCGCCACGACAACGAGCAGCGCGACGACCATCCCCGCGTACAGGAACGTGGCGCGGGCGACGCGGCGTGGCGTGATCGGCTTTCGATGGATGGCCGCGGTGGCAACGACCGGGCTGCCCACGGTCCGACCGCTCGAGCCTTGTTCAATCGTCATGGCTCAGGCTCCCGTCCGCCGGAGGAGCTTCAGGTAGACGGCGGCGAGCAGCATGATGAAGATCGCGATGAGGTAGCCCAGGGCAGCTCCCTGGCCGAAGTCGTAGCTCTGATAGGCGGTCCGGTAGGCATAGATGGCCACCGTCTGGGTCGCGTTGGCCGGGCCGCCCCCGGTCATGATCCAGATGATGTCGAAGACCTTGAACGCCTCCATGGTGCGAAGCACGACCACCACGAGGATGATCGGCGTGAGGAGGGGCACGATGATGCGGCGGAAGATCTGGAAAGATCCTGCTCCGTCGACGCGCGCTGCCTCGAAGAGCTCTCGATCGATCCCCTGGAGCCCGGCCAGGATGAGGATCGCGCAGAACGGCGTCATCTTCCAGACATCGGCAAGGACCACCATCCACATGGCCGTGCTGTCCTGGGAGAGCCACGGGACGTAGTCGTGGATGACGCCGGTCTGCGCCAGCAGGGCATTGAGCGAGCCGTACGTGCCGTTGTCGATCCAGCGCCACATCAGCGCGTTGACGATGGTCGGCAGGGCCCACGGCAGGATGACGATGGAGCGGAGGAGCCAGCGGAAGCGGAGCGGCTGGTCCATGAGCATCGCGAGGCCCAGGCCAAGGCTCAGCTCCAGCGCGGTGGTCACCCCGGTGAAGAACAGGGCCTTCGAGACGGAATCCCAGAAGTCAGTGTTCGTCAGCTGGGTGATGTAGTTCTGGAGGCCGACGAACGGCTCGACCCCCGGGCTCGTGAGCTCGATGTCGAAGAGGCTCATCCACGCGGCGCGGGCGAGCGGGATGACGACGACGAGCAGGACGACCAGGGCGGCGGGGGCCACGAAGGCCGCCGCCACCCAGGTCTCCGGCCACGGCTTCGACTGCCGCCCGCGTGGGCGGCCGAGCGTGCCCGCGGTCATCGTCCGGTCGTCCGTCGGGTTCTCGAAGGAAGCGGACTACTTCTGGAATGTGGGCAGCTGGGCTGCCACGTCGTTCAACGCCTGTTCGGGCGTCTTCTTGCCGAGCAGGGCCTCCTGGATGGCGGCCTGGAGGGCGTTCGAGAGCTTGGTGTAATACGGGACGACCGGCCGCGCGACGAGGCCGGTGAACTGGACCTTGGCCGCCGCGAAGAGCGTCGGATTGTTCTTGGTGACATCGGCGCTGTCGAAGGAGGCCTTCCACATCGGCAGTGCGTTGGCAACGTCCATCTCCTGCGACTTCTCGCTCGCGAGGAAGAGGGCGTACTGGAGCGCCTCCGCCGGATGCTTGCTGGTCGTCGTGACGGCGAGGCTCATGCCGCCGTTCACGCCGCTGGTCACGACGCTGCCCTCGCCGGGGCTCGGCGCGACCTTGATCTGGCCGGGAACCTTCGACGACTTGGCATCGTTCATGACGTTGAGACCGTAGGTCCAGTTGAGCGTCATCGCGTACTGGCCCGTGGCCATCGCGGTGTTGACGTCGTCCTCGGTGGAGCTGAGGGACGCGGGATCGACGAGGCCCTCGTCGATCAGCTTCTTCATGAACTTGAGCGCCGCGAGGCCTCCGCCCTGGTTGAACAGCGCGTTGCCCTGGGCGTCGACGAACTCACTGCCGCCCATCGCCGCTGCGATCTGCGTCCATTCGCAGATGACCGCCTCGGCCTGCTTCCAGCTGGAGATGAGCGGGTACTTCACCTCGCCCTTGGCCTTGACGGCCTTCGCGTCGGCTTCGACCTCGTCCCATGTCTTGGGTGCCGCGGTGATGCCGGCGTCGGTGAGCAGCTTCTCGTTGTAGAAGAAGAACTTGGTGTCGTTGATCCAGGGCACGCCGTAGATCTTTCCGTTGTACTTGGCCGCCGTCCACGCGGCGTCGAAGACGCCACTCGTGAACTCGGCCGGGATCTTGTCGGTGATCTCCGTGATGAGGCCCGCCTTGACCATCTCCGCCGGCCACGGGGTGTCGACGAGGATCAGGTCGTAGACGCCGCCTCCTCCGGCCTGCGCCGTGACGATCTTGTCGTGGAGCGCGTCATAGGCGACGAACTCGGGCACGATCGTGACGTTGGGGTGATCCACGTTGAACGCCGCCGTCATCGCCGCGACGTCGGTGTCGCTGTATGCGGCCTGCTTCATCAGCAGGACGTGGAGCGTGATCGCCTCGCCCGCGGGGGACGCTGCCGCCCCGGAGGCCGCCGCAGCCGCCGAGGCGGACGCGCCCGCGGATGGTTGCGCGGCGCTCGGGCTCGCCGAGCTGCCGGAGCAGCCGGCCGCGGCGAATGCGGCGGCCATCAGCACAACACTTGCGCGCAAGAGCATCCCGCGCCTCGCGCCTGGTCCGTTGATCATGGTTCCGTCCTCCACCTGGTTTGCGAGCCGTTCGTCCGGCTCCTCAGCACCTGGCCCGACCGCCCGAGACGCGGCGAGTCGAGCGGCTTCGCCGGCGCCAAACGACCCAATGGCGGCGCCAGACTCACCGATGCGGACCTCCGGCGGGACGGGCTCGTCTCAGCCGCCCGCCGGCGCATTGGCTCCATGAGAGGAGGGCCGTTCGCGGCCGGGAGCAGCCGACCACTCACGGGAGGCTCCGTTCGATCGCGCCGCGGCCGTTCGCTCGCCTCGCCGCACCGGTCGCGAGCACGAGGCCGAGCCCCCGCACGCCCGTCGCCGGCCACGCTCCGTGCCGGAGGGCCTCGGACAGCGCGCCCGGAGCGCGGCGTTCACGGGCCAGCTGGAGGGCGGCGGCGATCGCCCCGATGACGGTGGCCGAGGGCAGGCGGGACACGACGATGGTCGGCAGAACCGGCAGACGCATGGCGAGTCGCGCGCGGATGGCCGGAAGGAACGGCTCCAGGGCTCGCCCGACGCTGCCGTCGATGACGATGAGGGCAGGGTCCACGGTGGCCACGATTGCCGTGAGCACCAGCGCGAGATGGTCCACCGCGTCGTTCACGACGGTGAGCGCGACGTCGTCGCCGGCCGCCGCCGCGGAGAAGACCCGCTCGGCCGTGATCTCGCCGGGGCCCCAGGCTCCGCCGCGACCGGCTGCCGCCAGCCGGTCCCGGGCGCGTGCGGCGATCGCCGGGGCAGAGGCCAGCGCCTCGAAACCGCCCAGGCCCCGGTCGATCGCCTCAGCGAGCTGCGCCCGGTCCGTGGTGATGTAGCCGATCTCGCCGCCGGCGTTGTGGTGACCCTTGACAAGGCGGCCGTCGGCCACCACCGCTCCACCGATCCCGGTGCCGATCGAGACGGTCACGAAGTTGTCCACTCCGCGCGCCTCGCCGCGCCAGGCGTGGGCCAGGGCAGCCAGGTTCGCATCGTTGTCGACGAGCACGGGGACGTCGATCGCTTCGCCGAGGCGTCGCACCACCTCGAAGTCCTGCCACTCGACGCGAGGTCCGGCGAGCGCGCGTCCGGTCACTGGATCGATGATGGCCGGCACGCCGACCGCGACGGCGGCCACGGGCATTCCCCGCTCGGCGGCCGTCCGGCGGAGGTCCGCGATGATGGCGAGCACCGTGGCAAAGGCCTCGCCGGCTGCCTGGTTCGGCCGGTCGTCCTCGACCAGGATCTCGCCGGCGAGATCTGCGAGCGCGCCGTGGCAGCGGGTCCCGCCGAGGTCTACCGCCACCACGCAGCCCGCCTGCCGATTGAATGCGATGCAGCCACGGGGCCGGCCGCCGGTGCGGCCCGCCGCACCCGTCTCCCGGACCATGCCCTCGCGGATGAGCCTGGCCACGAGGCGGCTGACGGACGACGCGCTGAGCCCGAGCGCGTGCGCAATCTCGGGCCGGGTCGTCTCCTGGAACTCCCGGACGAAGTCCAGGACCAGGAACTCGTTGACCTCGAGCATGGCCGTCTGCCGAAGCGCCATGGCAGTTCCTTCCTGACAGAAACGAACCCGCCTGGGAAGTGTAGCAGCAGGGTAGTCCGTCAGAATGGTGTCTCGGCAGCGGCCCGCATCAGTCGGCGGCGGCCCGCGTCAAGTTGGCACAGCGGCCCGCGTCAGGTGGGCCGGACCTCGAGTCGCGACGGAATCCGTGGCTGGATCGGCAGGACGAGGACGTACCGGTTGCGCAGCTCCACCATCCGGCCGTGGGGCCGATAGGGGACGAAGACCCGGCCGAGCTGGGCAACGCTGAGGCGGGCGTCGGGTGCGGGAAGGTTGGCGAGATGAGCGTGGCGGACCGGTCCCCGTCGCACGGCGAGCTCATCAGCCTGTGGCCTATTACGGCGATCCGCGCTACATCGGCTGGGGCGGCGGCCTGCCGGTCGTGGTGGGCGGCTCGGTCGTCGGCGCCGTCGCCGTGAGCGGCCTGTCCGAGCTCGAGGACATGGAGCTCGCCGGGATCGGTGTCGCGGCGATCGTCGAGCCGAGGGCGACCAGCCACTCGTGACCAAGCCCTCCGGGTAGGACTCGCAGCCGAGCCGGTCGGAGACGCTGTCGAAGGGTCGAAGAACGTACCTCGTCAACGGGCGAGGGACGAGCGCCCCTGGGGACGGGCGCCCGTGGTGACGCGCGTCCGTCGGGCCGTGCGCACGAACTGACGCGCGCCCGTCGGGCCGTGCGCACGAGCTGAGGCGGCGCGGTGCCCCGACCTTCGTCCGGGCGGAGCGAACTTCTGGATGGACCGCGGACCGTGCCCGCGCCCGTACCCTCGATCCGGAGGGGTCGTGCCTGTCCTCGAGACCGCCATGCCTGGGCGTTCGTCGACGACGACACGAGGCGGCGCTCCGTTTGGGGCGCCGGCTACCGTGCCGCGGAGGAACGCCCGGATGGAGCGCATCGGTGCGAGCTCGAGGAGCCCGGTGCCGCGCATTCCCGAGGCGGGACCGCAATTGCCGGCTCGGTCGGCGCGGGAGGCCGCCGGAGCGGCGCATCGATCGGGCTCGCGGTCGAGCGTCTGGACCACGGAGCGACGCAGCCGACCCACGGGATCCCGGCGATCGACTCGTGGGGCAGACTCCCATGCGTAATCCCTGTCCCCGGGTGACCGTATGGGTGCTGGCGGTCGCGATCGGGGCGCCATGGGCGCTGGTCGGCACCACGACGAACACGCTCGGTGCGACCCCGACGCCATCTGCCACCGCGACGACCGGGACACTCCCGGCGTCGAACCCCGAGACCCCGACGCCATCGGCCACCGCGACGAAGCTTTCCTTCTTCGTGTCCCCGACCGGTGGGACGCCAGGATCGCCGCTCGCCGGGCAGCCGGTCGTCCAGGTCCAGTCGGCTGCCGGCAACCCCGTCTCCACGGACTCGACGACGAGGATCACCCTCGCGCTCGCCGGAGTGGCCGTCTCGCAACAGCCCGGGGCCTTGACATGCGCCGACGGGCTCTCCGTCACGGCCGTCGAGGGCGTCGCGACCTTTGTGGATTGCAGCGTCGACCTGCCGGGCACGTACCGGCTCGTGGCCACGTCGGTCCCGCAGCTGGAGTCGGCGACATCGGCCGTCTTCGTCGTCGCGAGCGCAACGCCCACGCCGACCCCCACGCCAACGCCCGAGCCAAGCCCGACCCCCACACCCACGCCGACGCCCGAGCCAAGCCCGACACCGACGCCCGAGCCAAGCCCGACGCCGACACCGACACCGACACCGACACCGGCGCCCGAGCCAACGCCAACACCAACTCCGACACCGATGCCGGTGCCCACGCCGACACCGAACGCGATCTACACGCTCGACCTGTACAGCAACGCCGTTCGCTACCAGGACCCCGACCAGACAGCCTGCGCGCCGACCTCGACGCAGATGATGCTCAACTTCACGGCTGCGAATGGGACCCGCGGGGCCGGCTTCCGCTGGGCCCCCTCGACCAGCTATTCGACCGAGAGGTCGATCCTCGCCTGGTCGCGTGCGCACGACACGCTGGTCGGCACCGCCGCGGGCACCGACCCCCACGGCTGGCGAAACGCGCTCAATTACTACGGCTGGGGCGGCTACACGAGCGCCGCGACGATGACCTACATGGACACCTCGTACACCTCGTATGCGGCCGCGATGAACGCCGCAGTCCGCGCGATGGCGCGCTTCCGAAAGCCGGTGGGGATGCTCGCCTGGGCCGGCGGCCACTCCCAGATCCTCAACGGCTACGAGGTGTTTGGGCAGGATCCGGCAACGTCCAGCGACTTCACGGTCGTTGCGGTCTACCTCACCGACTCGCTTGCGAAACACGGGTTGCGCAACGCGCGAGTCACCAGCGCGCAGCTCGCCAGCGGATCGCGAAAGTACCGTTTCACCGCCTATGCCGCGAAAGACAGCCCGACTCGCGACGCGTACTCCCGGGGGGTCCGGGCATCGTATCTCGAGTGGTACGGCAAATGGGTGATCGTCGCCCCCGTCCGGTAGCTCGGCGCGGTCTGCACGAACCCCTTCGCCGAATGCGTCGGCGGTCGGCGATCATTCACGCGTGAGCGACACTCGCCGACCTGGGTCCCGGACCGACGTGGACGGTGGCCGTTCCTTCGCGTACTTCGAGCCCGCAGGCGTGCGCGAGCCGCCGCCGCACGGTCGGCGGCACCGGTCGGGGCCCGGACAGGGCGCGAATTCCGATCTCGGACTCATGGCCCTCCTCCTGGCCGCCCTCGTGGTCACCGTCGTGTTCGGGGCAGCTGCGATCGGCGAGCTGGGCGCCGCAGCATCGCCCGCGCCAACTCCGACCGCCGCGCCGACGTTGATGGCCGCGCTCGGGTCTGCGACGCCGGCGTCCGCGGCGCCCTCGTCCGTTCCGCCGTCGCCCGCGCCGCCCGCGCCCCTCACGAGCGCGCCACCGCCCCAGCCCTCGGCCGCGACGCCCGCAGCGAGCCCGTCCCCCGCGCGCGTGCCGGTCGACCGCACCATCGTGTCCGCGCACACGGCGAAGGCGATCTTCGCGAGCGAGGAGACCGACACGATGTGCGCGTCGGCCGCGGTCCAGATGGCCGTCGAGCTGCTGACCGGCACGACCGACACCAGCCTCGTTTTCCAGACCCGGATCCGCGCGCGGATCGCCGCGGCGACGACGCGCGTCGACAGCCACGATGGCCTTGCCGGGCCTGTCGGCATGGCCACGGTCATCGCGGACCTGTCCGGCGTGCAGTACGAGCTGCGCACGGCTGTGACCCGTCTGGCTGCGCTCCGGGATGCGGCTGCGACGCTGTCGCGGACCGGCAAGCCGATCATCCTGTTCGTCTGGTGGGGCGCCCACGCGTGGGTCATGACCGGCTACCGCGGCGACGCCGACCCACTCGTCGTCGGCAATGCGAAGATCAGCGGCACGTACATCCTCGACGCGTGGTATCCCCGCATCTCGACGATCTGGGGTCGGTCGGATCCGCCCGGAACATTCCAGGACTCGGCCGAGATGATTCGCAACTACCTTCCCTGGGCACGGCCGGAAGGCCACTACCCGGGACGCGACGGCTTGTTCCTCTACCTGGCCCCGGTCGAAGGCTGACCGACGCTCGCGTCCGGCACCGAACAGGGGCCCGGCGTCGATCGGCGGGCAGCGGAGCCGCTAGCCTGGCATTCGAAGCCACGACGCAATCGGACGCAACGGGCTGGACTCCGGGCGGCGGCGCGTGGCAGACTCGCCCGATCCGCGCCGACCCGATCGTCGGCGCCACAGTTCGAGGGGGGACTCCATGCCGACCTACATGGACATGCACGACATCCCGGGGGTGAAGGCGGCCGACGTCGTCGGCGCCCACGAGGCCGATCTCCGCATCCAGGAGCAGTACGGGGTCAATTACAAGCACTACTGGGTCGACGAGAAGGAGGGCAAGGTGTTCTGCCTCGTCGATGCCCCCGACAAGGAGACCGCTACACGCGTCCATCGGGAGGCCCATGGGCTCGAGGCGCACACGCTGTTCGAGGTCGAAGAGGGGGCGTAGCCCGGCCCGCCTCGCGAGGGCCGTCCGTCGCTGGTGACGGCCGCCCGAGCCTGGAAACTGCGATTGGAACCGCGTGCGACAGCGACCGCAGCTGGATGCCTCGCAGCCATCCGGTAGACTCCGGCAAAGCACGGTCGAACTGCGCGGGAGGAGCGCCCGGCCCGTCGCGGACAGGAGGTGACATGGTGGCGACATCGAAGCCCTTGGTCACCCGTTCGGCTGATCGGGCATGGGGGGCCACGGTGTTCGCCGGTACCCGCGTTCCGGTTGACACCCTGTTCGAGTACCTCGAAGCAGGGGACACCCTCGACGAGTTCCTGCGTCAGTTTCCAACCGTGACCCGCAAGCAGGCAGTGGCCGTGTTGGAGACGGCGAGGCAGCGGACCGAGGACGCGGCAGTCCCCGCCTGAAGGTCCTCCTCGATGAGATGCTTCCGGCTGCCCTCGCGGGCGTGCTTTCCCGGTATGAGGTTTCGACCGCGAAGGCTGCGGGATACACAGGCCTGTCGAACGGCGACCTGAGTCGCCGCGACGAACCGGTCGCACGGGTCTTCCTTGATCATTCATCATGAGATGGCTATAATAGCCATATGAATACGGCCACCATCACCGAAGCGAAGAACGGGCTCAGCGCGCTCATCGACCGGGTCCGGGGCGGGGAGAGCATCCTCATCCTGGACCGAGGCGTGCCGGTGGCGCGACTGGAGCCGGTCACGGGGTTTGCTGATCCGACCGGCCGCCTGCGCCGGCTGGAGCGGGCCGGTCTTATCCGCGTCGGCGACGTCCCTCCGCCGCTCGAGCTCCTTCGCATGCCCGCACCGGCACTCGCACCCGGAGCCAGCGCGCTCGAGACGCTCCTGGCCGAACGGCGATCCGGGCGGTGAGGTTCTGGGACAGCTCGGCGATCGTCCCGCTGCTGGTATCCGAACGGTCGAGCACCGCCGTGATGGGGGAGTACGAGCTGGATCCCGAGATCGTCGCCTGGTGGGCAACCGAGGTCGAGTGCGTGTCGGCCCTCACTCGGCTCGAACGGGAAGGCAGCCTTCCCCCTGCCTCGATGACCGAAAGCCTCCGGAGACTCCGGGCCCTCGCGCGAGCCTGGCGCGAGGTGCAGCCGGTGACCGCCGTTCGCGAGACGGCGATCCGACTCCTTCGCGTCCACTCGCTGCGCACCGCCGACTCGCTCCAGCTCGCGGCGGCGATCGTGGCGGCCGAGGGCCAACCGGCAAGCCTTGCTCTCGTCACGCTCGACGAGCGGCTCGCCCAGGCAGCCGAGCGCGAGGGGTTCGCGATCGTCCGCGCCGCCCAGGCGCCATCGCCGGCGCCGTAGACTTCAGCGCACAAACCTTGACTGTTGGGGGCGTTGAGCGCATATTCCTTGCAGACGACCGCCACCAGGGCGGCTCCAGCGCAGGTTCTTTGCATGTCTCCGATGCCCCGCCGACGGTGGCCCGAGATCTTCTGGTCGCGCGACTACAACGCCGCCGTGGTCAGCCGGGCGGCCTCGGCAGGCGAGGTCTTTCGGATCGCGAAGGGAATCTACGTCGCGGCAGGCCTTGACGCCCGCGCGGTCGTCGGGCGCAACTGGCAGCGGATTCTGGCCCGGGAGTTCCCGGGAGCCCTCGTCGCCGACGCCTCGGCGCGCTGGCTCGCGCCGCACGACGGTCGCCTCCTCGTCGTCCACTCCCGCCGCAGCTCACTCGACCTGCCCGGCCTGCGGATTGAGCCCCGCGACGGGCCTGGCCCGCTGCCAACCGACCACGAGATGCCGGAAGGCACCTGGTTCAGCTCGGATGCGCGAGGCCTGCTCGACAACCTTGCCGAGCCGAGCACGCGGCTTCTCGCCCGGGAGGATCTCGAACGCTGGATCGAGCAGCTCGCCTCGCGACGGGACGGCATTCGATACCTGAATAGCGTGCGCGACGAGGCGAAACGCATCGCCGGTTCGATCCGGCGTCGCACGGCCTCCGAGCAACTCGAGTCGATCATCCGGGCGACCCTCGGCACCGGCCCTGCCACGGGTCTGAGGACCCGGGCGCTCCAGGCCCGCGGCGCCGGCCAGCCGATCGACGAACTGCGGCTGACCCGGGTTGAGGCCCTCGCGCGGCACCTCGAGGGCCAGGCCCCGGATCCGGTGCTCGCGTCCCCTGGCCTGGCCGGGCAGCGAGTGCTGCTCCCGTTCTACGAGGCGTACTTCTCCAACTACATCGAGGGCACCGAGTTCACCCTCGAGGAGGCCGCGAGGATCATCTTCGAGCGGCGCATTCCGCCACAGCGTCCCGAGGATGCGCACGACGTCTTCTCGACATACCGGCTGGTGACCGATCCCACCTGGCTCGCCCGCACTCCTGCATCGCCCGAGGAGTTCGTCGATCTGCTCCTCGCGCGCCACGAGATTCTCATGGCCGCCCGGCCCGAAAACGATCCGGGGCGCTTCCGCGAGATAGAGGTCCACGCCGGCGGGACGCCGTTCTCACGCTGGCCCTCGATCGAGGGGACCCTGTTGCGCGGCTTCGCGGTCGGCGGCCGGATCTCAGACCCGTTTGCTCGCGCGGTGTTCGTGCACTTCCTTGTCGCGGAGGTCCACCCCTTCGCCGATGGCAACGGCCGCTCGGCGCGGATGGCCATGAATGCCGAGCTCTCGGTGGCAGGCGAGGTCCGGATCGTCATCCCGACGGGCTACCGCAACGACTACCTGTCAGGCCTTGCGGCAGCAACCGGCGACGCCTTCGGTCCGATGATCCGCATCCTCAACTACGCGAGGCGTTGGACTGCCGACATGGACTTCTCGTCGCGCGAGGTGGCCGAGGAGCTGCTCCAGCGCACGAACGCCCTCGTCAACCCGATCGTGGCGATCCGGGACGGGATCAAGCTGAAGCTGCCGTCGAGGCTCGATTCCGCGTAACCGTCGCCCCAGCTCGACGCGGTTGGCCTTTGGTCTCGGGAGCCCGGCCACGCGGTTCAATAACGGTCGACGGAGGGCGACGCGCACGGAATCCACCTTAACGGCGCCCTCCTGGAGATCGAGCCGAGGACTGCATTTCGCTCGTAAAGGCGACCGATTCGCGGTAGAATTCACAAGTCCCACCGAACGCGGTGGCCCATCCAGAGCGGGCGAGAGATCTGGCTCGATGACCCCGCAGCAACCGGCCGGTTCCTCGATCGGCGCGGTGCTCCCGCCAGGTGCGATGGAGACGAGGAATGTCCCGATCGACCGACCGTGCCGCGGTGCGTCCACTGCCGCGCGGGCTCCGGATCTGCGCGACCTGCGGCGAGGCCCGCGGCACGACCCCCGACGGCGCGGTGTCCGCCTGCTACTGCTCCGAGCTGATCTGCAACCGCTGCGGGGACCGGAGGCGCCGCCCGGTCACCGACTACTACGACCGGCGCGACCGTGTCTGGGCCCACGTGCCGTACTTCGCGCTCATGGCGCACGCCTGCCGCGTTGCGCCGGGCAGGGAGCTGGGTGAGAAGGGCTTCACGGACCTCGGGCCCGACCCGAATGTCGCCGCCTACCAGGCGGAGGTGACGCGGCTCACGCACGCGGAGGTGGACGGTCGCCGGGCGGAGCGGGCCGAGCGCGCGGGCGCCGAGGTGGACGAGCCATCGGGCCGGGACCGGCTCGCGCGCGAGAGCAGGCGCCTGAAGGCCTGACGGCCCGAACGCGCGGCTTCCGGTGCCTGCCGGCACCGCCCGTGCCATACGAGCTGGCACAGCCGACACCGACCATTTGATCAAGTCAGGCGTGGGGGAAAGGGGGAGGTACGGCCTCCGACCCCCGCCCGGCACCCGAAGGGACGACAAGATGAACGCCTCCGAACCCGTTTCCCCGACGGCTCCCGACAGCCCCGTGGCGCCCGGGCCCGACTCCGCGTGCGTGCCCGCAACCGGCCCCTCGCCCACCCCGCTCCAGGTCCGCCAGGGCGATGTCCTGCTCGTTCCGGTAGCGGCCGTCCCAGCCGATGCCCACCCCGTCAGACGCATGAGCGGACGGGCCGTCCTTGCCGAGGGCGAGGCGACCGGCCACGCCCACGCCATCCGTTCGTCCGCCGCGACACTCCTGGTCTCGGGCGCGGACCGGTACCTCCGCGTCGCAGCCCCGGTTACCCTCGATCACGAGGAGCACGCGGCCATCGACGTCGTGCCGGGCACGTATCGCGTCGTCATCCAGCGCGAATACGTCCCGCCCGAGGTCTCGCCGGTCGCCTTCCGGCGCGTGGCCGACTGATGGGCGGCCCGAAGCGCCCCGAGGGCGACGAGCTGCTCCGTCGGAGGGCCGCATGGGACGACGAGTGGCGCGCGGCAGCCGGCTGCACCGACCCGGCCGATCGCCCGCGGGCCGAGGCGGCAATCGCGGCGCTCTACGCCGCGGCCGGTACGCCGGCACCGACGATTGCCTGGGTGCCATCCCCGGCGGCCGGCATCCTCGCCTACGCCTTCGCATCCCTCGGACTCCCCGGGATTCTCAGCCCCCACGCCCGGGGAGACGTGGGCACCGGAGACAACCGCGACTTCAACGCTCTCGCCGAGCCGTTCGCCATCGAGCCCGCCTGGACCCGTCGGCTGGTCATCGGCGTGCGGGACCGGATCCGGGCCGGCCGCCGGACCCGGGGCAGGGACGTCGAGCCGCTTGGCGAGTCCGTCGAGGCACTCGGCCTCGGCGACACCGCCCGCCTGCTGTCCTTCATCCGTGCAGCGGCATCGGGTGCATCGCCACGCCTCGAGGTCCCGGCTAGACCGATCAGCGACTCGGCCGTCGACGTGGCCGCCGGCGTCCTCGGCGTCGCCTGGCCACGCTTCGTCGAGGTGCTCGGGTCCGACCTCGCCCGGGGCCTCTTCGCGGAGGCGACGCGAAGGCTCGCAGTGGAGGTGTTGACCGATCGACGCCGGCGGCGCTACGCCCTCCAGGCCATGCAGCCGGGCCAGTGGGACGCCGTCACCCCCGTCCTCGCTGCCGCCCGCGACGTGTTTGGCGGCAGCCTCTGGCGCCATCGCGCCGGCCACGCCGAGCGGGAGGCGCAGGTCGACATCCGTCTCGAGCTCGCCCGATCGGCCGGGCCGTGGTGGGCGCTCGAAGGCCTCGCGATCCTCTCGGAGCGCCCGCTCGTCCTGCGCCGCGACGATCGCGGCCGCCCGCATTGCTCCAACGGCCCGGCGATCGCGTGGGCTGACGGCCACGAGGTCTACTCCTGGCACGGTGTCGCGGTCGAACCGTGGCTGATCACCGATCCGGGCCGGATCACAATCGGGACGATCGACGCCGAACCTAACATCGAGATCCGGCGGGTGCTCGTCGAGCGGTTCGGCGAGGAGCGCCTGGTCCGGGAGGGCGGCGCGGAGCTCGTCGATGCGGATGAGGCGGGCCGGCTGTGGCGCCGCCAGCTCGACCCGGTCCACGGGTGGGGCGGCCCGCGCCTCGAGCCGGTGGTGATGGTCGAGGTCGTGAACTCGACGCCCGAGCCCGACGGCTCGCGGAAGACCTACTTCCTGCGCGTGCCGCCGACGATGACGACCGCGCGCGAGGCGGTCGCCTGGACATTCGGCCTGGGAGCCGTCGAGTACCGACCGGCGGTGGAGACATGAGACGAGCTCGTACAGGCCTCGCCTTCGGCCCGCATCGCCCCAATGCTCCCGAACGTGAGAGCCGATGCGAAACGGCGATGACGCCGCGCCGGGGCGGATACGGCGTGGCGCGGCGGGCCGGGCTGACCGAGCGTGCGG
Source organism: Candidatus Limnocylindrales bacterium (assembly GCA_038214375.1). GTDB lineage: Bacteria > Chloroflexota > Limnocylindria > Limnocylindrales > CSP1-4 > CTSoil-043. The sequence goes on along the minus strand of JBBQRX010000012.1, from coordinate 12,827 downwards.
CTGGTCGCCCCGCCGTCCTCGCCGACGGGGCCGAGCACGAGCCGGCCAGCCCCGCCGCCCGCCGCGACGTGCCAGGCGCCTGAAGGCCTGACCGCCCGGAACGCCTCGCTTCCGGTGCCCGAACGCACCGGCCGTGCCACACAAGCTGGCACGCGCGACAGCGACGATTCGATCAAGTCCGGCGGGGGAAAGGGGGAGGTGCGGCCTCCTACTCCCGCCGGGAACCGAAAGGGAGCCACCCGATGCACGCCCTGAACGTCCGTCTCCTGGTCGATCTTCCTCCTGCCCCTCCGCGCCGACGTCGGCCGCGCGCCGGGCGATCGCTCGGGGGTTCGCGATGACGCGCCGGAAGCCCGACTTCGGCCTCGAGACCGTCGAGCGGGTCTTTCGCGACATGGCCATCGACGAGCCGTGGTCGGTCCGCGAGGCGCGCGGCTTCACCTGGTGGGGCGCCTGGTGCCGCCAGCGGGTCTGGGCCGAAAAGGCAGTCCGCTCGGACAGCGAGACGCTCTGGCAGGTCCGCGCCCGGACGCCGGCGTTCCGCGACCAGCCCGACGAGCCCGCGACGTATGCGCTCGTCAACGCGATGAACGCGCTGCAGCCCATGAGCGCGTACGCCTTCGATCCCGACGACCGGACCGTGTCGGCACGCTGCGGGGCATTCGTGTACGAGGAGATCGCCCCCTGGCTCGGGCGATACGTCTCGATGGCGGTCGCGCTCCAGGCATCGCTCGCCTGGCTCGGCGTCCCCGATGCGGCCGACGGCCGTCCGCTCGACGACGACGCGCACCCGACCTCCGGCCCGCGGAGCGACCCCGACGACATGCTGAGCCTGGCCTTCCGACCGCCGACCGAGCCGTCGCCCTTCACGCCGGCCGTCCTGCGCGGCGTGGCGGCGGCGCTGGCGGCCGACGGGGTGGCCGTCTCCCTCGATGACGAGGGCAAGGTCCTGGTCGTGCCCGTCACGGTCGGGCAGGAGCCGGCGCTCTGGGGGATCACTTCGACCGAGCATCCGATCCTCGGTCCGGGCGCCCTGGTCCGACTGATGCTGCCCCGCCGCACGGGGCTCGTCCGCGGCCCGTGGCTCGCGAACGCGCTCAACCTCGCGGAGTCCTCGGACTGGCACGGTGAGCACCGGCCGCACGCACTCGGTGCCTGGGCGTCGGACGCCGGACGAATCGTCCACGCCGCGTTCTTCCCGGGCATCCTGCTCGGCGACATCCAGGACGAGGTGGCGCTCCTGGTGATCCGCAACCTGCTCGCCTGGGGAGCCGTCCGGGCGATGTTCGCAGGCGAGCGACTGCCCTGGCTCGAGGCCGCGGCGTCCTCCCGGCACCCCGACGACGAGCCGCCCGAAGAGGACGATGCGACCACCGAACCGGCGACCGGGGCACCCGCCGGCGACGACGGGGCAGCCGACTCCGCCGAGACCGCGATTCCCTGGTCCGAGCGGTCGTTCGGGCCCGCCTCGCGTACCCCCCGACCGCGCTCCGCGAGCGAAGAACGGCGCACGCCGCGGGAGCTCGTCGTGGATCCCTGCGACCCGGCAGCCTTCGCCGAGATCGACGACGCCGTCGCCGCCGCGGAGGACGGTGACCGGATCCGCGTCCGCCCGGGGTCGTACCGGAAGCCGGTCGTCGTGGACCGGGCCGTCACGATCGAGGGCGAAGGGGAGGTCGAGATGATTGTCCTCGAGCCGGTCGGCGGCGAGGCGCTCGGCTTCGCCGCGTCGGGCGCGCGCGTCGGGGGACTGACGATCCGCCCGGCGCGGGCCGGCAACGACGGCGAGCTCTGGTCGGCGATCGCCGTCCACGACGTCGAGGCGACGATCATTGAGTGCGACCTCACGAGCCATCTCGGGGCGACCGTGTGGGTCGGCGGCCCATCGTCGCGCGCGGTCATCCTCGGCTGCTCGCTCAGCGGCGGCGCCCAGAACGCGGTCTGGGTCGTCGAGGAGGGACGTGCCGAGATGGCGGCGTGTCGCGTCGCCGGCAACCGCTGGCCGATCGCGGTCGGCGGGCCGGGTGCCTCGCTCTCGCTCGAGGACTGCGAGGTCGTCGACAACCTGGCCGACGGGATCGTCGCGCTCCAGGGCGGCACGCTCCGCGTCGAACGCACCGAGGTCCGCGGAAACGCAGGCGTCGGGATCGCCTTCTACGCCGCAGCCCCGTCGTCGACGGTCATCGACTCGACCGTGACCGGGAACGGCGGCCCCGGGATCGTCGTCCGCGGCGGGCGCGGCGTCCGGGTCGCCCGGAACCGGGTGACCCGAAACGAGTCCGGCATCGTCGTCGACGAGGGCGCCAGCCCGACGATCGAGGCGAACGAGGTCGCGGGAAACGCGCACGTCGGGATCGGCGTTGTGGGGGAGGGGAGCGACCCGATCGTCACGGACAACACGATCGCGACCGGCCACGCCTCGGGCATCGTCGTCCGCCGTGGCGGCCGCGGGACGTACGAGCGCAACCGGCTCGCGGCGGGCGACATCGCGGGGATCTGGGTCGCCGATCCCGCCACCTGCCCGACCTTCCGGGGCAACGTCGTCTTCGGCGGCACCTCGGCCGGCGTCAACGTGTCGGATGGGGCAGGCGGCGTCTTCGAGGGCAACGACCTGCGCGGCAACGCGACGGGGTCCTGGGACCTCGAGTCGCCCGGCGACCTCCGCCGGAGCGGCAACCTCGAGGACACCGGACGCGCGATCGGGGATGTCGTGATGCCGACCCGCCCGGGGCTCGACCCCGAACCCGCGACCGCCGGCCCCCGCCCCGGGCCGACCGGCCCTCGGCTGATGAACTGACCGGGGCCGCGGCGATGTTTCCCAACGGCAACGGCGACGACCGCAACGGCTTCAACCTGGGCCAGGTCCTCTTCGCGCTCTTCCTGTGGCGCGAGATCGACGCGGGCCGGATCGACCCCGACCGGCTGTTCCGGGCGGGCTGCAGCCTGGTCCTGCTCATCGGCGGCCTGCTCCTCGGCGGGGCCGTGCTCCTCGGCGTGTTCTCCCCGAGCCAGTACGGGGGGTACGTCCCCGGGCAGCCGCCGTTCGCCACGGAGGTGCCCGGCTTCGTCGGCGTGCCGAGCGCGACTCCGGCCCTTCAGGCGACCCCGATGCCGACCGCGACCCCGACCGCGAAGGCCACGCCGAGGCCGAAGGCGACCCCGAAGCCAAAGCCGACCCCGAAGCCGACCGCGAAGCCGACGCCGCGGCCGTTGCCCGAGACCGGGACACGGGTCTCGCTCGGGAGCGGCTGGGCCGTCACCGTGGTCAAGGTCGAGCGGTGGCGCCCGAGCTGGTACGCGACGTCGGGGTCGCGCCTCGTCACCGTGTACCTCGCGGTGGCGATGCCCGACGACCTGAGCGGCTGCGCGAGCAGCGCCGACTTTGAGCTCGAGACCGGGAGCGGCGCGTCCACCTACGCGTACCTCGACCAGCAGCGCCAGCCCGAGCTCGTGGGCTGCTCCGGCCTCGGCCCTACGCCCGCCGAGGGCTGGGCCACGTTCGAGATCCCCGCCGGCGCGACCGGGCTCGTCCTGACGACGTGCCTGCCGGACATCGCCCGCTGCGAGCGCATGACACGGATCCGGCTGCAGTGAAGGTTGCAAGCCGCTCCCGCCCGGTGTCGCGGATCGCGATGCCGTTCGACGGTTACCCGTACCTAGTCACGCGGATCGGCCGGACGGCCCTCCGTCACCTCGCGGTCGTCCCCGCGGACTGGTCGCGCGACCGCCTTGTGGACCTCGGGCGCCGCCAGGCCGGCGCGAACCAGCTCGAGACGTGCCTCTGCCTCGGCCCCGCCGACGCCGTGTTCGTCACCCCGGACGGCGCGACGCGCGCGGCGACGTTCGTCCCGACGGGGATCGCGGTGACCGACCGTCTCGTCGTCGCCGGACCGATCCCCGACACCGCCGAGCAAGCGACTCGCCGGGCCGTGCTCCGCGCGTACATCGATCGCCAGAAGAACCGCGGATATCTCGTCGGCGACGGGCTCGAGGGCGGCCGCGTCGCAGAGCCCTCCGAGATCGCCCGGCTCTCAGGGCCGCGCGTCGACGGTCTCCCGCCGGGCTTGCGGCGGTGTCCCGCCTGCGATCAGCCGCGCGGCGAGGACCTCGTGCTCCACGTCCTGCCGGACCTCGACGGGCCGCCTGTCGTTGTCGATGTCGCCTGTCGCTGCGACAACCACAACGGCTGCGCCGGCTGCGGGGAGCCGCTCGCGGACCATCGCCTCAGCGCGTACGCCTGGCACGCCGAGCGAGTGGAGGTGCTCTACGTCGCTGCCTACTGCGGCCTGAGCCACGAGTGCGGCTGAGCGATCAAGGTCGGCCGGCAGGGCGTGTCGCCCGGCCTCGGATCGCGCCCAAACGGGCGCCGAAGTATTGACAGTGACACTGTGCACTGGTATCATTCGGCCATGCCCGACTACAGCCTGTCCGAGCTCTCCGCCCTGACCGGGCTGCCGGTCCGGACGATCCGCTACTACGTCGCCGAGGGCCTCATCCCCTCGCCCGGCAAGGAGGGTCCCTCCACCCGATACCCGGATACCACGCTCGCCCGGCTCCGGCTCATCCTCCGGCTGCGGGACGCGCACCAGCCGCTCGCGGCGATCCGGGCGCGGCTCGAATCCCTCGGCGACGACGAGGTCATCGCCCTTGCGGGCACCGACACGGAGCAGCCGAGGCCCGGCTCGGCCCTCGACTACGTCCGCTCGCTCCTCGCCGGGGAGACACCCGCGGCGTCCGAGGAGCGAGCGCCGCCTCCGTCATACGTCGAACCAGACGCCGACATCCTCGCCGCCCCGTCGTACCCGCTCCCGAGCGAGATCGAGCCGCCTGCCTCGATGCCCCCACCACGGCCCGGGGCCGCGCTCGGGGAGCGCTCGCACTGGGACCGGGTCGTCATCACGCCCGATATCGAGCTCCACGTCCGCCGGCCGCTGAGCCGGCCGGCCAACCGCATGGTCGATCGCCTCGTCGCGTTCGCCCGCCAGCTGAAAGAAGAGGAATAGCCATGACCGAGAACACCACCAACCTGACCGTCCGGACCGACCGTCGTCTGGTCCGCGCCATCCACCACTCCACCCGCTACGCGCTCGTGGAGATCACGGCGCCGCCCGCGAATGCCGCGCCGGTCCGACCGAGGGTCAACGTCGCGTTCGTCCTCGATCGCTCGGGGTCGATGGGCGGCCGGAACAAGTTCGATCTCGCGCGGGATGCGCTCCGGGAGGGGATCGAGCGCCTGGCCGCCACCGACCGGTTCGCGGTCGTCGTCTACGACACCGAGATCGACGTCGTGGCGCCGGGCCGGACCGCCGACGCCACGGCGAAGGAAGCCGCGATCCGTCGGCTGCGGGATGTCGGCCCCCGTGGAGGCACGAACCTGAGTGGCGGCTGGCTGCGTGGCGCGGAGCAGGTCTCCTCGGCGCTCGACCCCGAGGCCGTGAACCGCGTCCTCCTCCTCACCGACGGGCTCGCGAACGCCGGCATCACCGACCGGACCGAGCTCGAGCGCCACGCGGGCGAGCTCCGGGCCCGCGGCGTCTCCACCTCGACCTTCGGGGTGGGCGAGGACTTCGACGAGCGACTGCTCGGGGCGATGGCCGATGCGGGCGGTGGCGCCTTCCGGTTCATCGCGAACGCCGCGGAGATCCCGGCCCTGATCCGCAGCGAGGTCGGCGAGTTGCTCGAGGTCACCGCGAAGGACGTCGAGCTGCGCATCTCGGGCCCCGACGGGCTGCGCGTCGAGCCCCTCGCCGCGTACCGCTTCGAGCGCAGTGCCCGGGGTGGAGTGCTCCACGTCGGTGACCTCGTCGCCGACCAGGTCGTCCGGCTCGTGCTCGCGATCGGGTTCCCGCTCGGCGAACCGGGCCGCGACGTCGGGGTCGAGTTCGCGATCCGCGACCGCGCCGGCTCGCTCGACGGTTCCGCGACGCTGGCCTGGGCATTCGCCGACGGAATTGCGAATGACCACCAGTCCCGCGACCGGGACGTGGACCGCGTCGTCGCCCGCACGTACGCCGACCGGGCCCTGCGCGACGCGGTGGACCTCAACCGCCGCGGCGAATGGGACGCCGCGCGCACCAACCTCGCCGCGGTCGCGCGCAAGATCCATCGCTACGCGGGCCACGACGAGGTCCTGCGCGGCATCGTCGCCGAGCTCGAGCGCGAGGCGGAGGCGTGGTCGGTCGCTCGGATGGAGATCGACCGGAAGCAGATGTACTCGCGCTCCGCCTATGCCCTCAAGTCTCGGATGCCGGACGGGGCCGCCCAGCGGCGCCCATAGAGGCTCACGACGCCGCCGGTGATGCCGGCATCACAGACAGGACGACCAAGCAGAGGCGCTCCACGCGCCTCGCCACCCAGGAGGGTCAATGAATAGCGATACACAAGACGCCAGCTCCGAGACGGCATGGCCGTTCACCTGCGACGCCGTCGTCCCGGGGCTGTTCCAGGGCGACTTCCCCGCGGGGGACGTCGACTGGGACCAGTTCGACGACGTGGTCACGATGACGGCCGAGGACCGACCGAACGTCAGTCTGCAGATCGGTGGTCTCTGGATGCTCGTCCCGATCTGGGACGGCGAGCTGGACGATCCGACCGGCGTCCGCGCGGCAGCCCGCACCGTCGCCGAACGCGTCCAGGCCGGGCGGCAGGCGGGTTCTCGTCCACTGCCAGGCAGGCCTCAATCGGTCCGGTGTCGTGTCGGCCCGCGCCCTGATGTTCATGGGTTATGGGGTTACCGAGGCGATCGCGCGGGTCCGGGCGGCGCGCGGCCAATACGCCCTCTCCAACTCGGGCTTCGTGCGCTGGCTCTACGCGGAGGCCGGCGAGCGGGTCCCGAGGTCCGAAGGGTTGTCCGACCGCGATCGGGGCCAGACGGCGGCGTCGACCCCCGACCCGTCGATCGCCGACGGGTAGCTTTCGTGAGGCCGGCACCCAGCCTCAGCGGAGCCGCGGTGCGAGCTCCGGCGGCGCGATGACGACCAGCTGCGTGGTCGCGCGGGTGAGGCCGACGTACAGGAGCTCGTCGAGACGCGTCGCGGTCTCGGGGAGCTCGACGAGGATGACGACCTCGCGCTCGAGGCCCTTGAACCGGCGCACCGTCTCGAAGACGACGACGTCGTCCGGCTCGTCGGGCACGTCCTCCGGCGGCAAGCCCTTCGACGACCCGTCGTCATTGATCGCCGCGTTCCAGAGGACGACGTTTCCGAAGCGCCGGGTCCGCCAGGCGTCGCTCTCTGTCGCCGAACGACCCGAGAGGACGACGATCTCCCAGGGCGGCACCTGCTCGACCTCGGTGAGATCGTGGACGGCCTTCCGCAGCGCTTCGATAGTGTCGTGCCCGGGCTCTGCCTCGATCACGCGGTGGCGGACGCCGCCCTCGCGGAATGCGCTGATCTCCTCGCCGCCGTGGTAGAAGCGTCCGGCCAGGGCGGCGACCGACTCGGGGTTGCGCCAGTTCTCGTGCAGCTCGAGCCGCTCGAGGCCGAGCTCGCCCACGACGTCGTCGCGGTAGAGCGCCTGGCCCGGGTCGTGGAAGATCCACAGGACGTCCTCGCCCGGGTTCCAGAGCAGGAAGTCGAGCGTCTCGAGCCACCTCCGTGCGAAGTCCTGCCCCTCGTCGACGACGATCGCGTGGAACCGCTCGCCGGGGAGCGCGTCGATGGCCGCCTCCAGTGTCGAGGGGAGCGTCTCGTCCCACCACGCCTGGGGGATCGGCGCCGGGCGCGCTGGCAGAACGCCGGCCGCCGTCCCGATCCGTTCGCAGAGCCGGTGGAACGTCGTGATCTCCAGCTCGCCCCGTGCCTCCGTGCTACCAAGCTCGCGTAGTAGCGTGGTAGCAAGGCGCTGGTTGAAGCAGACGAGAAGCGTGCGGTAGCCCTCGCGGGCGAGCCGCCTCGCCTTCTCGGCCGCGAGCATCGACTTGCCCGAGCCGGCCGGCCCGACCACCTCCACCCGCCGCCGCGATTGCGCCCGGGTGAGGATGAGCTGCTGTTCCCGCGATGCCCGGAGGAGCTCGCTGCGGTCGTCCGCGATCCGACCGCGGACCAGGCGGTGCAGCGACAGGGTGGGGGAGAGGAGCTCGTCGAGGAGGCGCATCCCGGTCTCGTCGAGCGGCCAGCCCCGCGAACCGTCGCCGACGACATAGGCGAACGCCCCCTCGACCCAGGCGCGCGCGCGTGCTGGCGTCTCGAGCGCCGTCGCGTCGAGGACCGTCTCGACCGGTGCGTCGGCGCCGAGGAGGACGTGGCCGCGGGGCAGGCTCGCGAGATCGACCTCCGGGAACGCGACGCCGTGGCCAGCGTGCGGTTCGGGGTGATGGTCGGCGCCGCGCTCGGATGGCCAGCCCGGCAGCGAGACGAGCTTGCGAACCAGCTCGTGCTGGCTCCGCATCGCCTTCTCGAAGGGCGACCGGTCGAGCTGGATCGGCCCCAGCCACCAGCGGCCCTGCGCGTCGCGGCTCGGTTCGCCGGCCTTGGCCTCGAGCACGAGGATCCCGTGCTCGGGATGGGCGATGACGAGGTCAGCCTCGCCGTCCACGGCCGGCCCGCCATCGCGCGTCGGCCCAGTCCAGGCGACCTTCGCGTACAGGTGGTATTCGGGTGGCAGGGCCGCGCGGAGTCGTTCGTGGACCAGCCGCTCGGCGTCCTCGCCGCGTGTCATGCCGCGAGTGTGGCAGACGGCGGCCCGCCGCCGCGCGGCGCTGCCCTCCAACGGTTGGGGCTGCTCTCTAGCTCTAGCTCAAGATCAGGACCCGCTCGTTGCTGGTCTCGAAGGCTGCGATCGCGCCCGCTCGGCTCGCTAGAAGCACCTCAACGCGGCTCGTACTCGGGTTCCCGACCAGGAGCAGGATGGCCTTGGGAGGCGGCCCCGCAAGGCGGCGCTCATCCTCGAAGTCACGATCCTTCGTGAGCAGGACATATCGGTCTCGCCGGCAACGAACCCAAAGCTCCTGGTCATCGGACGTTTCGAGATCGAGCGCCTTTACGTGCGTTGAGCCCGGAAAGGTGCGAGCGAGCCTGACAGCAAGTCGATCCGACAGGTTCTGGTCGATCAGCAGCTTCACGCGGGGATTCGGCGCACCTGTTCAGCGGCGAATGTGAGGCAGGCCTGCACATCCTCGCGTGTGAGTTCGGGGAACTCAGCGAGCAGCTCTTCCATCGACATGCCGGAGCCGAGGTTGCTCAGCACATCTTCGACCGAAATCCGCATGCCGCGAATCGTCGGCCGCCCACGGTGCATCCCTGGGCTCGAAGTGATGCGCTTGCGCCAGTCGGTTGCCATGGATCGAGCGTAGGAGTTGAGAGGGGCTGAGTCAACACGTGCGCAGACAGCCGGCAGATCCTGCCCTGAGCCATCGTTGGGCCCGCAATGGCCCCTGGTGGCAGGCCCGCCGCCGCGGGGCTACATGTCGTCGCGGTGGCGATTGTCCTGGCAGCGAGCGCAGGTGTCATTTGGCCAACGCGCTCGGCGACTGCAGCCACACCAGCAGGTGCAGGGCTCGCCGTCGGCGTCGTCCCCGTCGTCGAGGAGCCCCGATCCGGCGATGAAGGTGATGCCCTCCGGCGTGGTCGGGTCCATCAGGTCCTCGATGTCGTCGAGGAGATCGTCATCCATCTCGCACCTCGATCTTGACGGCCAGGAGTGCGCCGGCCCCCGGTGACCGACACCATTCGTGCGCCGGGCTCGCGAGCGCCGAATCAGCGCCGCGGGCTCGCCTCCGGGCATTCGTTGCGGTATTCGCACCAGCGGCAGCGCCAGGAGGCGGGTCGGGCCGGGAACTCGCGGGCACGAATGCGCCCGACCGTCTCGACGACGTCGGCCTCGAACGCACCAAGCTGCGCCTCCGAACGGGTCGTCCAGAGGAGCTCACCGGTCTCGGCGAAGTAGAGGCCCACGCGCGATGCCGGCGGCAGAGCCTCACCGGTTCCCGGGTCGGACAGGCCGCCGCGCGCGCAGCCGAAGGCATAGGCGGTGAGCTGGCGGTCCGCATCGACGTCGGCCTGCGAACGGGCCCGGCCGGTCTTGTAATCGACGATCTCGGGCGAGCCGTCCGGAGCGCGGTCGACGCGGTCGATGTAGCCGACGAACCGGGTGCCCTCGAGACTGCCGGGGACCTCGACCGGCACGCCGAAGCCGATCTCCACGGCCACAGGCGCCCCGTCCGCCGCGGCCTCGAGATCGAGGAACCGCGCGAGGACCGGGACGGCCCGCCGCCGGGCGTCGGCGACCTCGTCGGCGGTCAGCCCAGAGGTCGCGAGCTTCCGATCGAGCGCGGCCTGCAGGACCTCGAGACCCGGTTCGGGCGTTCCCTCGGCGGCCGCGCGGATACGCTCGCGCCCGAACGCCTCGAACGCCTTGTGCACCGCGCTCCCGAAGGCGAACTGGCCCGGGCTGACCTCGCCGGGCCGGCGCTCGACGTACCGGTACGCGTACCGCAGCGGGCACGCCGCGTACGTCGAGATCGACGAGTGGCTCTCGTAGGCGGGCAGGGGCGCGTCCGCCATGGAGCGGGCGGCGGAGGGCTCGCCAGGCGCGGCCGTCGGTTGGGGCAGTTCGATGATCGTCACGGGATGATCCTCATGCCCGCCCGTGACAGGTTGGCTGGCACGCCGCGAATCCGCGGAGACGAGTACGTTGGCGTCAAGGATGATCCGCGCCTGTGGGCGGGAAGCGTTGTTGCTGGTGGTTTCGCTGTCGGGATCACGAAGCCGGTGAGACGATCTCCCCGTCCGCCGGTGTCTTGAGCAGCGCCGGCCCGAGCACGTAGTAGCGACCGCGCCTCTCGCCGGTGGGTCGTAGCCATCCACCTTTCACGGCAGCGTCAAGGTCACGCGTCGTGTTCTGTGCCGACCGGCCAGTGAGGCGGATGTAGTCCCCGGCTCGCAGATGCCGGTTCACCCACGCATACGCGAGCCCGTCGATCATCGCGGGCGGAACAGACCCATCGACGATCGCCCGCCGGATCTCGATCATGACGTCGCCGAGGCCACGGAGCCTCGCCAGGACGTAGTCGGCAGACCTGGTGATCGACGCGACGAAGTAGCGCACGAACGGCGTGGCGTCATACCCGGGCACATAGTCTTGCCCGATCGCGGCGCGGATGGCTTCGAAGTAGGCGGTGCGGTCGAGATCGAGCTGTGCATCGAGCGACACGAGTCCGCCCAGTGCGTAACCGTGCCGCGCGAGAATCATCCGGGCGATCGCCCGTGCCATTCGCCCATTGCCGTCGTTGAACGGGTGAATGGCGACGAACTCGAGGTGCGCGAGCGCCGCGACGACCGGGGGAGCATGCCGGTCGGCCGCCGTCGCAAGCCATGCCGCGAACTCCCGCATCAGCTCGGAGACGTCGCCCGACGGAGGCGTTCGGAAGATCCGGCTGCCGTCAGCATCGACGACTCGGTTCTCCCCACGGCGATACTCGCCCGGCGTGAGGAGCGGACCCTGGTTCCAGAGAACCCGTCGATGCAGCTCGCGGATGACCGCCTCATCGGGGATGATTCGTCTTGCCGCGAGCTCGTCTGCGAGCGTCAATGCATCACGCGAGCCGATGATCTCGCGGGCTTCTTTGGCGCTGACCTTCGTCGAGCCCTGGCTGGCGAGCAGCGCCTCGACCTCGACATCCGACGCCGTGTTGCCCTCGATTCGAGCAGTCCCGTGGATGGTTCGCACCCAGGCCCGCCGGCGCATCCACTCGGCGTGGGTCGGGTCGATCGGCAGGTTGTCGAAGAGCCATCGCCGCTGGTCCAGCTCGGCGAGCGGCTTGGTGAGTGAGCGTCCGCGAAGTCGGTATCGCATGCTGGCCTCCGGTAATAGTCGTCAGTATTACCGCCAGAGGTAAAATAGCAAGCCATTGCCGCGCATCGATTGGCAACCCACAACAACGCGTCCTGCCGCACAGGCGGCCATGTCAGCCCGGAGCCCGACTTGCCAACCGGTCGTGACGCACAAACACGGATCCTCCTGCTCAACCCGTCGAAGCGCCTGAGCGATTCGACAAGGGTGAACCCGAGGCTACCGATTGCTGCTGACGCGAGGATTTGCCTGGAGGCCGGTCTCGCATCCTGGCTATGCCGCCTCGATCTCGGCGAACGCACGCCGCAGGAGCGCCGCCGGCAGCGCGTCGATCGCATCCAGCTGGGCGTCGATCGCCCGGGTCATCGCGTCGATGGTTGCCAGGCGCTCCCGGAGCTCGGCCGCGATCCGGCGCTGCTCGTCGATCGGCGGGAGTGAGACACGAAGCTCGGCAAGCCGGACTGCCGGAAGGTGAGCGATGGTCGACTGACCTTGGTCCCCCGTGAGCTCGCCATCGAGCGCACTGAGCCACATACGGTAGACGAGGTACTGCGGGTCAACTTGGTCACGGATCGGCCGAAGCCGATGCAGTGCCTTCTGGAAGCAGCATCGCGTCAACTCACCGCGCCAGACGGCGGCCCGCCCGGGTTCGCCACCTTCGCAGACCATAACGTCGCCGGGTCGAAGGTCGAACTTCGCTTCCTCCACCTCGGTGAAGTCCATCTGCGCGACGTCGGCGAGATCCAGGCGGTCCCACTGCACGTTGGCGTTGCGAAGGTACGGCACTGGTCGTGTGCCGACCTTCGCAGCAGGCGAGCATCGTGCCCAGCTGGATCGACGCGACATCACCCAACTTGTGAGACGGCCAGGAGCCCGACAGGGCTGTCTTGACCTCTCGCTCACGGAGGAGGGCGACCTCCCGGCTCCGGTCCAGGACGGATTCGCGGAGGTTCTCGACACCCAACAGATGCGATCCGGTCATGGCCGCGATTCGATGTTGGTCAGCAATGCTTGGACCTAGGATTTCGAGCTGGCTC
>JBBQRX010000011.1:0-74237 GCA_038214375.1 Candidatus Limnocylindrales bacterium | reverse complement strand
GCCCGGGGCCTTGACGCCCAGCACCTGGATCGTGCCGCGGAGCTTGTTGACGACGAGCGTCGCGAGGGCCTCGCCATCGACGTCCTCGGCGATGATCAGGAGCGGCTTGCCGACCGCGACGGCCTTCTCGAGCGACGGGAGGATGTCCGCGACCGCGGAGATCTTCTTGTCGGTGATGAGGATGCGGGCGCTCTCGAGCACCGCCTCCATCCGGTCGGGGTTGGTGACGAAATAGGCGGAGATGTAGCCGCGGTCGAACTGCATCCCCTCCGTGTATTCCTTCTCGAGGCCCAGCGACTGGCCCTCTTCGACGGTGATGACGCCGTCCTTGCCGACCTTGTCCATCACCTCGGCGATGATCTCGCCGACCTCCGGATCCGCCGCGGAGATGGCGGCGACGGCTGCGATCTGCTCGCGCGAGTCGACCGGTCGGGCCGCGGCCTTGATCTCCTCCACGATGACCGCGACGGCCCGCTCGATGCCGTGCTTGAGGACCATCGGGTTCGCCCCGGCGGTCACGTTACGGAGGCCCTCGGCGACGAGCGCCTGGCCGAGGACGACCGCGGTGGTCGTGCCGTCGCCGGCGACGTCGTCTGTCTTGGTGGCGACTTCCTTGAGGAGCTGCGCCCCCATGTTCTCGAAGGGGTCCTCGAGCTCGATGTCGCGGGCGATCGTCACGCCGTCGTTGGTGATGGTTGGTGAGCCGAACTTCTTGTCGAGGACGACATTGCGGCCCTTGGGGCCGATCGTCACCTTGACGGCGTCGGCGAGCTTGTCAATGCCGCGCTTCAGCGAGCGACGCGCGGTGTCATCGAAAACGACCTGCTTAGCCATGAACGTGGATTCCTCCTGGGATGACGAGCGAGGGCGAGACGGGACGGGCGGTGCCCGTCAACGCTCGACGATCGCGAGAATGTCTTTCTGGCTCACGATGAGCAGATCCTCGCCGTCGACCTTGAACTCGGTCCCGGCGTACTTCGCGTACAGGATCTTGTCGCCGACCGCGACGTCCATCTTCTCGCGCGACCCGTCCTCGAGGATCCGGCCCGGCCCGACCGCGAGGGCCGACCCTTCCTGGGGCTTCTCCTTGGCGGTGTCAGGCAGGACGATCCCGCTCTTGGTGACCTCTTCGCGCGGGGACGGCTTGATGACGACCCGGTCCCCGAGCGGTCGGAGCTTCGTCTTCTCGGATTTCGTGGCCAACGGGTGACCCTCCTGTGCAATGCGGGTGGTGCATCCGCCGGTCGTGCCGGCGGGCCCCCTCGATGGTCGACGCGCGGTCCTCCGCGCTGATGCTCTGCAGCGACGTCCAGGGCTGCGACCGCGGGTTGGTGGGGTCGCGGCGGTGGGTTGCACCACTGCTGGCACTCTCGCTGTGAGAGTGCCAAGAATGTACCGGAGGAGGTCCGCGGTGTCAAGCGCCACGCGGCGGCGTGCCTGCGCACAGGGCCCGGGCCGCAAGCCCGGGACGCAAGCCCGCGCCTCCTGGCTGCACGGCCGTCCCCCGCGGCACCGCGGCACGCAGAGCGCCGTCGCGCGCTACGCTCCCGTGATGGTCGACGATTCGCGCATCGCGCTCCGGGCCGGGCCAGCCGAGGCGATCCTGGATCCCGGGGCTGGGGGCCGGATCGCGGCGATCCGCGTCGACGGCGTGGACCTCCTGGTGACACGCGGCGATGGTCCGCTGTTGTGGGGCGCCTACCCGATGGTCCCATGGGCCGGCCGGATGCGCGACGGGCTCCTCCGATGGGGCGCTGACGTGCACGTCCTGCCCACGGCCCTGCTCCCGCCACATGCGATCCACGGGACCCTGGTCGAGGCCGCCTGGGAGGTCGGCCGCGTGGATGACGCGATGGCCGTCCTCGAGGCGCCGCTCGGTCCAGCCTGGCCGTTCGGCGGCCGGGCCGTCCACCGAGTGACCCTGACCGAAGCGTCGCTGGCCGCCAGATTGGAGATCCACGCGGACGACCGGCCGTTTCCGGCCATCGCGGGCTGGCATCCGTGGTTCCCCCGCACGCTCCGGGGTCCCGCGGGCGCGGTGGGCGACCCGGTGCAGCTCGACGTCCGCGCCGGGGGAATGCTCCGGCGCGGCGACGACTACCTCCCGACCGGGGAGGTCGTGCCCGTCTCCGCGCAGCCCTGGGACGACTGCTTCGTCCGCGTGTCGTCCCCGCCGGTGGTGCGCTGGCCGGGCGCGTTCGAGATCACGATCGAGAGCGACGCCGCGTACTGGGTCGTGTACACCGAGCACGCCGACGGCGTGTGCGTGGAGCCACAGACGGGACCCCCGAACGGGCTGAACACCGGCGACTTCACGCTCGTGGAGCCGGGCAGGCCCCTGATCGCCTCGATGACCCTTCGCTGGCGGCGCCTCGGCTGAGGCTCGCGCTCACGCGGTCGCGCGCCCGAAGATCCGGTCGTGGTTCGCGACGAGGCGCGCCCCCAGCTCGTTCGGATCCTCGCCGCGCCGCTCGGCGACCCAGTGCGCGGTCATGCGCACCCATTCGGGCGCGTTGCGACGCCGCGGCGCCCCTGGCGGCGCGAGATACGGCGCATCCGTCTCGACCAGGATTCGGTCGGGCGGGACGAGACGGACGCTCTCCGCCGTGGCCTCCTCGCCGCGACGGAACGCGAGCCCGGAGATGCTGACCGCGCAGCCGAGCGCCAGAGCGGCCTCCACGTAGTCGACTGGGCCGGACACCGAGTGGAGGATCGCCACCGGTCGACCGCCGAAGGCGGCCCGCGCCGAGGTCGTCCCGAGCCCGGCAGTCCGGAGCTCGGCGATCAGCGCGTCCTGGGCGTCCCGCTCGCCGGCCGTCGAGCGGCAGTGGAGGATGGCCGGCTTCCGGGTCGCCAGCGCAAGCACGAGGTTCCGGCGCAGGTTCTCGAGCTGGACGTCGGCCGGAGAGAACATCCGGTCGAAGTCGAGGCCGGTCTCGCCGATCGCGACGACGCGTGGATCGGCAGCCAGCGCGGTGATCCGCTCCCACGCGGCGGCGTCGGTCCCCGCGGCGGCGTGCGGATGGACCCCCACCGCGACGCCCGCCAGGCGCGGAACGCGGTCGACGAGCGCGAGCGCCGCGACCGACGACGCCTCGTCCCATCCGGGCACGAGAATCCGCTCGACGCCCGCCGCCTCGGCGGCCGCGATGACCTCCACGACGTCGCGCGCGAACGGCTCCGCCTGGAGATGGCAGTGGCTGTCGACGAGGCGCACGGTCAGCCGGGCGCGGCGCCCTCGGCCTCCGCACTCTCGACCTCGAGGCGTGGGAAGAGCGGAACCGGGGCCGTCAGCGACCCGGCCTCGCCGGCATGCGCTCCCCAGCGGAGCTCGTCGAGAAGCGGCGGCCCGCCGTTCCCATCGGCAGCGTACGCATGCTCGTAGCCGAGCTGCCCCATCACCCGGGGCGCGAGGCCCGGCATCACCGGAGCCACGGCGAGCGCGACGAGCCGGCACGTCTCCACGAGGTCGCCGAGGACACCGCGCAGCCGCTCGGCGGCGCCATCCTCCCCGGCCTTCACGGCACGCGCGATGACCCACGGCTGCTCCGCCTCGACGAACCGGTTGCCCGCCCCAACGAGCTCCCAGAGCGCTGCGAGCGCCTCGTGCAGCAGGCACCCTTCGAGCTTCGCCACGAACACGTCGCGGATCGCCGGCCAGGCCGTCCCGAGCGGGCTCTCCGCCGCGTCGCGGGGGGCCGGCCGCTCGCTGCGGAGGTAGCGGCCCGCCATCGACACCGTCCGGTTGACGAGGTTCCCGAAGTCGTTGGCCAGGTCCGCGTTGTAGCGCCGCGTGAAGGCGTCCCACGAGACATCGCTGTCGCGGTCGAACCCCGCCTCGCGCAGGGCGACGTAGCGCGCCCCATCGCTGCCGAACGCGGTCACGAAGTCGACCGGGTCCAGGAAGTTGCCACGGCTCTTGCTCATCCGCTCACCCTGGGCGAGGAGCCAGCCGTGGACCCACACCCGCCGAGGCGCCTCGAGCCCCGCCGACCAGAGCATGGCCGGCCAGAAGATCGTGTGGAACCGGGCGATGTCCTTGCCGATCACGTGGAGATCCGCCGGCCACCAGCGCGCGAACATCGCGGGATCGTCGGGGAACCCGGCCCCGGTGATGTAGTTGATGAGCGCGTCGTACCAGACGTAGATCGTGCCGCCCGCGGTGTTCCAGGTGCCGTCGGCCAGCTGTGCGTCGCTCCCGTCGGGCAGGATCGGGAACGGGATCCCCCACCCCGGGTCCGGCCTGCTGATCGAGAAATCCTCCAGGCCGCCGCGGATGAAGCCCAGCATCTCGTTGCGCCGATGCTCGGGCTGGACGAAGTCGGGGTGCTCCTCGAACCAGCGCTCGAGGCGCTCCTGGTAGGCCGAGAGCCGGAAGAACCAGTTCCGCTCGGTGAGCCACTGGAGCGGGATGTCGGGGTGGTTCGGGCAGGTCGTGCCCGCGGCCGTTTCCACGACGTCGGTGGCGTTCCGGAACCCCTCGTTCGGGCAGTACCAGCCCTCGTAGGTGCCAGGGTAGATGTCACCGCTCGCGTGGGCGCGGCGGACCATCTCCTGCGCCGCGCGCACGTGGTCCGGGTCCGTCGTGCGGATGAAGCGGTCCGGGCCGATCTGGAGCGCATCCTCGGCCGCCCGGAAGAGGGCGACCTGGGAATCCACGAAGTCGCGCGGCGAGCGTCCTTCCTCGGCGGCCCGCATGGCGATGTTGACGCTGTGCTCGTCGGTCCCGGTCAGGAAGCGGGTCGGGACACCGCACATCCGGTACCAGCGCGCCAGCGTGTCGGCGCCGATCACCTCGTACAGGGTGTGGAGGCCGGGGCGGTTGTTCGCATAGGCGATCGCCGTGGTCAGGTAGAAACGGTCGGGTCGGTCGGGCATGGCCGGCCGATCCTAGCAGGGCCGGCGAGGGCCCCGCGCCACGGGCGGCCCGATGTCGACGGCCCCGCGCCGCGGCGATCCCGTCCGGAGCCTGCGCTCAGTGGCGGAAGTGCCGCGTCCCCGTCACGAGCATCGTCGCGCCGGCCGCGTCCACGGCCGCGGTCACCTCCGCGTCCCGGACCGAGCCGCCCGGCTGGACGAACGCGGTGACGCCCGCCGCGAGGCAGACCTCGACGGCGTCCGGGAACGGAAAGAACGCGTCCGATCCACAGGCAGCGCCTGCGAGCCGCTCCGGCCCGAGGATCGCGCGTGCCTTGTCGACCGCCTGGCGGGCGGCGTCCACACGGCTCGTCTGGCCGGACCCCAGGCCGATCAGCATCCCGTCGCGGACCAGGACGATCGCGTTGCTGGTGACGCCCCGGACCAGCCGCCAGGCAAGGTCGAGGTCCGCACGCTCCCGGTCCGTGGGAACGCGGCGCGTGACGCAGCCCCACCCGGCCGGGTCGTCCGGGATCGTGTCGGGCGCGGTGACGAGGACCGCGCCGCCGGCCGTCCGGAACGCGCCGCGGGGGTCGGGCCACGGGGGAGCACCGGCGAGACCGAGCCGCCCGTCGACCACGAGGCGCAGGTTTGGCTTTCGGGCCAGGACCGCCAGCGCGTCCGCGTTGAACCCGGGGGCGATGACGATCTCGAGGAAGATGCCCGCCAGCCGCTCGGCGACCTCGCCGTCCACCTCCCGGGTCAGCGCGACGACGCCGCCGAACGCGCTCACCGGGTCGGCGACCAGCGCGTCGTCCCAGGCCGCGAGCAGGCTGCCGCGCTCCGACGCGCCGCACGGGTTCGTATGCTTGACGATTGCGCAGGCGGGGCCGCGCAGGTCGCGCCCGAGCGCCGATGCCGCAGACGCGTCGAGGATGTTGTTGTAGCTGAGCGGCTTGCCCTGGAGCGGCGCCTCCCCGGTCGCGAACGGGCCTTCCACGTCCGTCGCGCCAGGTCGCCGGTAGCGCGCCGCGGACTGGTGCGGGTTCTCGCCGTAGCGCAGTGTCCCGACCTTCTCGAGGCCGATGACGAGCGACGCGGGAAATGCATCGACGCTGCGCGGGAGGCCGGGTTCGTCGGGCATCGCGATCCCGGCGCGGTCGATCTCGCAGGGCAGGACCTCGGCGATCCGCGCGTCGTAGGCCGCCGTGTGCCGGAACGCCTCGATCGCGAGCGCGGCCCGGAGCCCGTCCGGGATGCCGCCGGGCGCGTCCAGCGCGTCGAGGATTGCCCGGTAGCGCGCCGGGGACGTCACGATCGCGACGTTCGCCGCGTTCTTGGCGGCCGCCCGGACCAGCGACGGGCCGCCGATGTCGATCTCCTCGACAAGACCGGCGAGGTCCAGCTCCCCCCGGGCCGCGCGCCCGGCGGCGGCGGCGAACGGGTAGAGGTTGACGACGACCAGCTCGAAGGGCTCGATCGCCGCGGCCGCCAGCTGGGCGCGGTGGTCCGCGTTTCGCCGATCGGCGAGGATCCCCGCGTGGATCCGCGGGTGCAGGGTCTTCACGCGCCCGTCGAGCATCTCCGGGAAGCCGGTGACGGCGGCCACGTCGGTGACCGGCAATCCCGCATCGCGGAGCGCCCGCGCCGTGCCGCCGGTGCTTACCAGCTCGAAGCCCCGCCCGACGAGCCCCCGGCCCAGGTCGGCGATCCCCGCCTTGTCCGAGACGGAGAGAAGGGCGCGTCGCGGCCGTGGGAGAGCCGCCCCGGCACGTGCGGCGTCGATCGTGACCCGCCGGCCGTCAACGGCGAGCGCGCCGGCGAGCAGGAGCGCGACGGCGCGCGGCAGGAGCCGATGCTCGACCGCGTGGAGGCGCTCGACGAGCGCGGCCTCGTCCTCGCCCGGCCGGACATCCACCGCCTCGGCAAGGACGATCGGGCCCCCGTCGAGCACCTCGTCGACGAGATGCACCGTGACACCGGTCACCGCGGCGCCGGCGGCGAGCGCATCGCGGACCGCGTGCGGCCCGGGGAAGCTCGGCAGGAGCGAGGGGTGGACGTTGAGGATGCGGCCGGAAAACGCCGCGAGCACGGCCGGGCCGAGCAGGCGCATGAAGCCGGCCAGGACGACCGCGTCGATCTCGATCGCCTGCAGCGTTTCCGCGAGGCTCCGGTCCGCGAGCGCGCGATCGTCGAGGTCGGCGGCGCCGAGGCCCTCGATGCGAGCCGTCTCGAGGCCCTGCTCGGCCGCCCAGTCGAGCGCCGGGCAGGCCCGGTCCGCGAAGACGAGCGCGATCCGGGCCGGGAGGGCGCCGCGCACAATCCGCGCCTGGAGGGCGCGCAGGTTGCTGCCGCTCCCAGAGACGCCGACCGCGATCCGGCCGGCAGCGCCGCGCTCGGTCATCCCTCCACCTCCACGTAGCGGGCGCCGTCGAGGTCCGTCGCCGCCACGACCTCCCCCACTGCGAACGCGGCGATCCCGCGTTCCCAGGCCGTGGCCCGCGCAGCAGGCGCGGCGCCGGCCGGCATCACGAGGAGCATTCCGAGCCCACCGTTGAAGGTCGCCCGCAGCTCGGCATCGTCGAGGCCGCCGAGCATCCCGAGCAGCCGCATCACCGAGGGCAGCGGCCATGTCGCCGGGTGGATCCGGGCCCCGAGCCCGTCGGGGAGGATTCGTGGCGCGGCACCCGGCAGCCCCCCGCCGGTCACGTGCGCGATCGCGTGCACGTCCTCCCCGACCCCCCGCACGGCGGCTCGAATGGCGAGCACCGCGCGCGCGTAGATCCGCGTCGGGGTCAGGAGGACGTCGCCGAGGGACGCCTCCGCAAGGTGGGGCTCGGGCAGGACGCCCGGCGCGTGGGCGGCCAGCACGCCCGCGTACGGCGCGGCCAGGTCCAGGCGCGCCTGGGCCACCAGCCGCCGCACGAGCGAGAAGCCGTTGCTGTGCAGCCCGGACGCGGCGAGCCCGACGAGCACGTCCTCCGCCCGGACCGCCGACCCGTCGATCACGTCGTCGCGCTCCACGACGCCGACGCAGGTGGCCGCGAGGTCCAGGTCGGAGGGGGCCATCGTCCCGGGATGCTCGGCCGTCTCGCCGCCGAGGAGCGCGCACCCCGCCTCGCGGCAGCCCGCGGCGACCCCGGCCACGACCTCGGCGATCTCCTCGGGGACGAGCCGGCCGACGGCGAGGTAGTCGAGCAGGAAGAGCGGCTCCGCGCCGGTGCAGGCAACGTCGTCCGCGCACATCGCGACGAGGTCGATCCCGAGGCTGCCCAGGCGGCCGGCCGCGCGCGCCAGGGCGGCCTTCGTGCCGACCCCATCCGTGGACGCTACGAGGAGCGGGCGCCGGTAGCCGGCCGGAATCTCGATCGCGCCGGCGAACCCGCCGAGGCCGCCGACGACCTCCGGCCGGCGGGTCGAGGCGACCGCCTCGCGCATGAGGGCGACGGCGCGCTCGCCGGCCTCTACGTCCACACCCGCAGCCAGGTATGCGTCGCGTCGCGCAGGAGCCCGCGCTCCCGAGGGCGCACCGCCCGTCCCTGCCGCGGGCCCCGCCTCAGCCACGGGCCCCGACGCCCGGTTCGCCGACGCCTTCCTCGAGGATGAACTTCCGCCGCGCCGCATCGTACGGCACGGGCTCCGGGTACTTCCCGTCGAAGCAGGCGAAGCAGAAGCGGTCGTACGGAAGGTCGAGCGCCGCGAGCACGCCGCGGATCGAGAGGTAGCCGAGCGAGTCGGCCCCGATGAAGTCGCGGATCTCGTCGACGGAGTGGGTCGCGGCGATCAGCTCGGTCTCCACCTGCGTGTCGATCCCGTAGAAGCACGGGTGGTAGATGGGTGGCGCGCTGATCCGGACGTGGATCTCCGCTGCGCCAGCGCGACGAAGCAGCTCGACGATCGAGCGCGTGGTCGTCCCGCGGACGATCGAGTCGTCCACGACGACCAGGCGTTGGCCCCGCACGATCTCGCGCAGCGGCGAGAGCTTCACCGTGACGCCGCGCTGGCGCATCGACTGGGAGGGCTGGATGAACGTGCGGCCCGCGTACCGGTTGCGGATCATCCCCTCGCGGTACGGGAGACCGGACGCCTCCGCGTAGCCGACCGCGGCCGGGGCGCCGGTGTCCGGGACGGGCATCACGAGATCGGCCGGCACGGGCTCCTCGCCGGCGAGCTGGATCCCCATCTGGCGGCGCGCCTCGTAGAGGTTGGCGCCTTCCATGTACGAGTCGGGTCGGGCGAAGTAGATCAGCTCGAAGACGCAGAGCGCCGGGGTGGCGGGCGCGAAGCGGACCGAGACCGGATCGCGGCCGGCCTCGAGGATGACGATCTCCCCGGGCTCGACGTCACGGACGTACGCGGCACCGACGACGTCGAGGCCGGTCGTCTCGGAGCTCAGCACCCAGCCGCCCGCGGCGTCGGGCTCGTCCCAGAGGGTCACCGCTCGGGGCTCCGGCGAGGGCAGGCGGCCGAGGACGAGCGGCCGGAACCCGTGCGGATCGCGGACGCCGATGACGCGCCGCTCGTCGAGGACCACGAGGCTGTACGCGCCCCGGATCATGGGCAGCACCGAGAGAAGCGCCCCGACCGTGTCCGGCGCCGGCTCGTCGGCGAGGAGTGCCGTGAGCAGCTCGGTGTCGGTGCTCGCCGGGAGGCGCGAACGCCCGCCCGCCAGCTTCGCGAGCAGCTCGCGGGTGTTGACGAGGTTGCCGTTGTGCCCGATCGCGAGTGCGCGCCGGGGCCCGAGCCGAAGCGTCGGCTGGGCGTTCTCCCAGACCGTGGAACCGGTCGTGGAATACCGGCAATGGGCGATCGCGATGTCGCCGCGGAGGCTGGGCAGGCGCCGGTCGTCGAGCACCTGCGCAACCAGGCCGAGGTCCTTGTAGAGCATGAGCTGGTCGCCGTCCGACACCGCGACGCCGGCCGACTCCTGGCCGCGGTGCTGGAGCGCGAAGATACCCAGCGCGGCGATCCGGGCGGCCTCCTGGCCGGGCGCCACGACGCCGAAGACCCCGCACATCGGTCAAACCTCCTCGCCGAGCGCGCGCGGGAGTCCATGATCCCAGGCATGGCGAAGGTCGGCGAGCGGGACCTCCAGGGCGTCGGCGATGCTCGATCCGCGGCCTTCCGCAGCGCCGGTGGCGCCCTCCCCAACCAGCTCGACGAAGAGCCTCGGCCCCCCGACGATCCCGAGCTCGACGAGCGGGACGCCGTGCCCCACCGCCGCGTCGCGGATGGCGGGCAGGTCGTCCGGCCGTGCCGTCAGGACGATCCGCGACGGGCTCTCGCCGAAGAGCGCCACGGCCGGCGCGCCGGGCACGGCAACCCGGAACCGGCCGCCGCGGCCGCCCCACATCGCCATCTCGGCGAGCGCCACCGCCAGGCCGCCGCCGCCGACGTCCTGGGCGGCCGTGACCGTGCGTGCGGCGATCGCGTCGCGGACGAACGCCTGGACCGCGGCCTCTGCCGCGAGATCGAGACTGGGCGGGTCGTCCGCGGCCGCAAGGCCCGCGAGCGCAGCGTAGGCGCTGCCACCGAGGCCGGGTCCGGTGGCGCCGGCGAGCAGGGCAACGTCTCCGTCCGCAGCAAACGCGGGCGCGACCAGCAGATCCACGTCGTCGAGGAGGCCCACGACCCCGATCACGGGCGTCGGCGCGATCGCCGATCCGGGCGCCTCGTTATAGAGCGACACGTTGCCGCCGGTCACAGGGAGCCCGAGCGCCCGGCATGCGTCGCCCAGCCCGCGCACGGCCTCGCGGAGCTGCCAGAACGACTCGGGCCGCGTCGGGTCGCCGAAGTTCAGGCAGTTCGTGACGCCGAGCGGCCGGGCGCCGGTCACCGAGACGTTCCGTGCCGCCTCGGCGACGGAAAGCGCCGCGCCCAGGTACGGGTCGAGGGCGGTGACCGCCTCGTTTCCGTCGGTGGTCGCGACGAGCGCACGCCTCGTGCCCTTGACGCGGAGCACCGCCGCCCCGTGGCCGGCCCCACCCACCGTGTTCGTCCCGACGTGCCGGTCGTACTGCTCTGACACCCAGGCTCGCGAGCCGAGGTTCGGGCTCCCGAGCAGGCCGAGCAGGACCGCGCCCGGGTCCGTGCCACGTTCCGGGAGTGGGTCGGCGGTCGTCTCCGGGGTGCCCGGCGCGGGCGCCCGGCGGCGGCGCTGGGGCGGGACCCCGAGGCGGTCGAACACGATCGCTTCCGAAGCGAGCGCCCGGGCCGGGATCCGGGCGAGCTCGCGGGCGCCGGGGTTCGGCGCTCCGTCGGCAGCGAGGCCACCCTGGATCACCGAGATGTCGCCGTCGCCGGTCACGCGGCCGATCACCGCGCAGGGGATCCCCCAGCGTGCGCAGATCGCCGCGATCTCCGGCAGGCGCTCGGGCCGGGCGATGACGACCATCCGCTCCTGCGATTCGCTGATCAGGACCTCGAACGGCGCCATGCCCGGCTCCCGGCGCGGGATCGCGTCGAGGTCCACGCGGATCCCGGTCCCCGCGCGGTCCGCGGTCTCCGATACGCCACAGGTGATCCCCGCGGCGCCCAGGTCCTGGAGACCCTCGGCAAGGCCGGCCGCGAGGATCTCCAGCGTCGCCTCGATCAGGAGCTTCTCCGCGAACGGGTCGCCCACCTGGACGGCCGGCCGCTTCGAAGGGTCCTGGTCGCCGAACGTCGCCGAGGCGAGCACCGACGCGCCGCCGATCCCGTCGCGCCCCGTCGCCGAGCCGTAGAGGATCACGAGATTTCCGGGCCCCGGCGCGGCGGCCCGCATGATGGCGTCCTCGCGGACCAGCCCGATCGCCATCACGTTGACGAGCGGGTTGCCCTGGTACGACGGGTCGAAGACGAGCTCGCCGCCGACGGTAGGGACGCCCACGCAGTTCCCGTAGCCACCGACTCCGCGCACCACGCCGTTGACGAGGTGGCGCGTGCGCGGATCGGCCGGGTCGCCAAAGCGGAGCGCGTCGAGGACCGCGATCGGGCGGGCGCCCATCGCGAAGATGTCGCGCAGGATTCCGCCGACACCGGTGGCGGCTCCCTGGTCCGGCTCGACTGCCGACGGGTGGTTGTGCGATTCGATCTTGAACGCGACCGCCCAGCCGTCGCCGATCCGCATGACGCCCGCGTTCTCGCCGGGACCGGCGACCACGTCGTCGCCAGCGGTCGGGAGCGTCCGCAGGAGGGGCCGGCTGCTCTTGTAGGAGCAGTGCTCGCTCCACATCACGCTGAACATCGCGAGCTCGAGGTCGTTCGCGGCACGACCCAGCTTCCCGGCGATCGCCTCGAGCTCCTCGTCGGTCAGGCCGAGTGCTCGGTGGAGCGGCACGGCGGCCGTGACCGGGACCACGGTCGCGCTCACCGGGCCGCCGCGCCCGAGAACGTGACGGCCCGTGCGCCAGCCGCCTCGACAAGCGACCGGAGCACGAGCATCCCGTCCTCCGAACCGAGCAGGGCATCGGCGGCACGTTCCGGGTGCGGCATGAGGCCGGCCACGTTCCCGGCGGCGTTGATCACGCCGGCGATCGCCCGGAGCGACCCGTTCGGGTTCGCGCGATCCGCGGGCGCGGCGGGTCTCCCATCCTCGTCGACGTACCGGAAGAGCACGCCGCCGTCGCGCTCCAGGTCGTCGAGCATCGCCTCGCCGGCGTAGTAGCAGCCCTCGCCGTGCGCGACCGGCATCCGGAGCACCGCGCCGGCGGGGATTCCGCGCGTGAAGGGCGTGTCGACGCGCTCGGCCCGGATCGTCACGTCCCGGCAGATGAAGCGGAGCGATCGATTGCGCAGCAGCGCACCCGGGAGAAGCCCCGCCTCGGCGAGCACCTGGAAGCCGTTGCAGATTCCGAGCACGAGGCCGCCACCGGCCGCGAACTCCGCCACGGCCCGCATGACGGGGCTGAAGCGGGCGATGGCGCCGGCCCGCAGGTAGTCGCCGTACGCGAAGCCCCCGGGAAGGACGACCGCGGTGACCCCATCGAGGTCGGCGCTCTCGTGCCACAGCGCCACGGGCTCGGCGCCGGCCCGCTGGAGTGCCCAGGCGGTGTCCGTGTCGCAGTTGGAGCCCGGGAAGACGACGACGCCGACCCGGACGTTCACGCGTCCGCCCCGCCGGGTTCGCTCGAGCTGCCACGTGTCGCGGAGATCCCGCCGAGCGGCTCGATCGCGTACTGCTCGATCAGGGGGTTGCAGAGAAGCTCGCGGGCGAGCTCGTCGACGAGGCTGCGGGCCGCGGCGGCGTCGGGCGCGTCCACGGACAGCTCCACCCGGCGGCCCACCCGGATCGCCCCGATCCCGGCAAGCCCGAGGTGCGGGAGACTCTGCTCGACGGCCCGGCCCTGCGGGTCGAGGATCCCGTCCCTGGGGAGCACGTTGACCGCGAAACGGAAGCGCGTGGCGACGACCTCGGCGTTCATCGGGCGATGACGTCCTCCTCGAGATAGCGGGTGAAGCTCGCGCCGGTGATCCGCTCGAACGCCTCGACGTAGCGGGCACGGGTGCCAGCCACCACGTCGGCGGGGAGCGCCGGGCCCGGGTCGGTCCTGTCCCATGCCTGGCGATCGAGCCAGTCGCGCACGTACTGCTTGTCGTAGGAGGGCTGGGGTCCGCCGGGCGCGTGCGCGGCTGCGTCCCAGAAGCGCGAAGAATCCGGGGTGAGGACCTCGTCGGCAAGGACGAGCATCCCGTCGCCCGCCAGGCCCATCTCGAACTTCGTATCGGCGAGGATGATCCCCGCCCGCGCGCAGGCCGCGGCAGCGTGGGCGTAGAGGCGCAGCGCCACGTCGCGGACCTGCTCTGCGAGCGCACCGGCATCCCGCCCGGGCGATACGAGGAGCTTCACCAGCCCGTCGAAGGAGATCGGCTGGTCGTGGCCGGCCTCCGCCTTCGTCGAGGGCGTGAAGATCGGCGCGGGGAGCCGATCCGCCTCGCGCAGGCCGGGTTCCAGCCGGATCCCGGAGACGGCACCCGTGGCCGCGTACTCCTTCCAGCCGCCGCCTGCGAGGTAGCCGCGGACGACCAGCTCGACGGGGAGCATCGCCAGGCGCCGGCAGAGGAGCATCCGGCCGCGCAGCTCGCGGGCCCGACCGGCCCAGGTCGGCGGCAGCGACGCCGCGTCCGCCGCGACGAGATGGTTCGGCACGATCCGGGCCGTCTCCGCGAACCAGAAGCGCGAGAGGCCGGTCAGCACCTTCCCCTTGTCGGGGATCAACGTCGGCAGGACGACGTCGAACGCGGAGATCCGATCCGACGCGACGAGCAGCAGCCGCTCGGCGTCCACCGCGTACAGGTCGCGAACCTTGCCCGAGCGGAGGAAGGCCCCGGCCGTGAACGTCCCCGTCGCCGTCATCGCCCGATCCCGGGATCGAGAGCGTCGAGCCGCGCGATGATCGTCGGCACGTGCACGAGGAACCCTGCGTCGTCGAAGCAGGCGTCCAGGCTCGCAAGGCTGAGGCGCGGCGCGACGCTCGCGTCGGTTGCCAGCAGGTCGCGGAGCGGCCGTCGCTCGTCGGCGGCCCGCAGCGCATTCCGCTGGATGATCGCGTACGCCTCCTCGCGGGAGAGGCCGCCCTCGTCGACGAGGGCGACCAAGACCCGCGACGACGCGTGGAGGCCGAGCCCGCGCTCGATGTTCTCGCGCATGCGCTCGGGACGCACGACCAGGCCCTCGACGAGCCCGGTCATCTTCGCGAGCATGTAGTCGAGGAGGATCGTGGCGTCCGGGAGCAGCACCCGCTCGGCGCTGCTGTGGCTGATGTCGCGCTCGTGCCAGAGCGGCTGGTTCTCCAGCGCCACGCCCGCGTAGCCGCGCAGCAGGCGGGCCAGCCCCGCGATGCGCTCGCACAGGATCGGGTTGCGCTTGTGCGGCATCGCCGAGCTGCCCTTCTGGCCCGGCAGAAACGGCTCCATGAGCTCCCCGATCTCGGTGTGCTGGAGGTTCCGGACTTCGGTCGCGAAGCGCTCGAGCGAGCCGCCGGTGATCGCGATGGCGGTCATCACCTCGGCGTGCCGGTCGCGCTGGACGATCTGGGTGCTCACCGGATCGCTGGCGAGCCCGAGATCGGCGAGGACCTCGGCCTCGACGTCCGGGGCGAGCAGGCTGTACGTGCCGACGGGGCCCGAGATCTTCCCGGTGGCAACGTCGGCGAAGGCGCGGGCCAGGCGCCCGCGGTCGCGGGCGAGCTCGAACGCCCACCCAGCGAGCTTGAGCCCCAGCGTCGTCGGCTCGGCGTGGACCGAGTGGGTTCGTCCCATCATCACCGTCGCGGCCTCGGCCCGGGCGCGGGCCACCAGGGCGGCGAGAAGCCGGTCCGCATCGCCCAGGATGAGGGCTCCGGCAGCGCGAAGCTGGACCGCCAGACCGGTGTCGACCACGTCGCTGCTCGTCAGGCCGAGGTGGAGGAAGCGGCCCTCGGGGCCGACGCTCTCCGCGACCTGGCTGACGAAGGCGATCACGTCGTGGTCCGTGGTCCGCTCGATCTCGGCGATCCGGACGAGGTCCACGCGGGCCCGCTGCGTGATCGCCGCGTACGCGTCGGGAGGCACCAGGCCGCGCGCGACCTGGGACTTCGCGACCGCCAGCTCGACCCGGAGCATGGCATCGAAGCGCGCCTCCTCGGACCAGACCGCGCCCATCTCCGCCCGGGTGTAGCGCCGAATCATCGAACCTGCCCGCCGGCGGAGGCGACGGGATCGTGGGCGGGCGCGCTCGGAAACGCGGCCGCGATGTCGTGACGGCGCTGCAGCCCGTCGAACGTGATGAGGTCGGCGGCGTGCTCCGCTGCCGCCCGGGCCGTGGCGAGGTCCGCGCCCCTGCCCACCACGGTGAGCACCCGCCCACCACGGACTCGCCACGTGCCATCCGCATCTCGGGCAGTGGCCGCGTGCAGGACCGAGGCGCCGCCAGCCTCCGCCTCGGTGAGCCCGGCGATCCCGGCGCCCGGCCGTGGCGACTCGGGGTATCCGGCGGCCGCGAGGACGATGCCCACCGTCGCATCCGGCCTGGACGGAAGGAGCCGGCCCATGATCCCCGCGTCGTCAGCGGCCGCGGCCAGCCGGCCCTGCGCCGCGGCCAGCAGGAGCGGCGCCAGCGGGGTGGCACAGCGGGAGAGGATGACCTGCGCCTCCGGGTCCCCGAACCGGGCGTTGCATTCGAGCAGCACCGGGCCACCCTGGGTCAGGATCAGCCCGGCGTAGAGGGCGCCGCGGAACGGCGTGCCGCGACGCGCGAGCTCCGCGAGGAGGGGCACGTGGAACGCGGCCACGACCCCGGATACGTCGTCGTCCGGCAGGTCCGGCAGCGGGCTGTAGGCACCCATCCCGCCGGTGTTCGGCCCCGCATCGCCGTCCTCGAGACGCTTGTGGTCGCGGGCCGCGGGCAGGGCGAGCGCGGCCGTCTCATCAGCGAGCACGATGACGCTGGCTTCGGGCCCGCGGAGGCGCTCCTCGACGACGACCCGCGGTAGTCCGGGCGGCTCGGGGCCGGCGCCGGCAAAGATGGCGTCGATGGCAGCCACCGCCTCATCGAGCGTGTCGCAAACCGTCACGCCTTTGCCGGCCGCGAGGCCGTCGGCCTTGATCACGATCCCGCAGCCGGCGGCGTCGAGCGAGGCCGCGAAGGCCACCGCGGGACCGCGCGTCGCGAATGCGCCGGCCCGCGCCATCCGCACCCCGGCCGCGTCGGCCACCGCGTGGCAGAACGCCTTGGAGCTCTCGATCCGCGCCGCGGCCGCCGTCGGGCCGAACGTCGGGATCCCCGCGGCGACGAGCGCATCCCCGACGCCCGCGGCGAGCGGCGCCTCCGGTCCGATCACCGCGAGGTCCACGCGCGCCGCGATGGCGGCCGCCACGACCGCGGACGCGTCGAGCGGGTCGCCAGCGACGATCGAAACGCCGGGCACGCGCGCGATCGCATCACTGCCGGGAAGCGCCACGATCGCCATGACCCCGGGCTCACCGGCCAACCGGACCGCCAGGGCGTGCTCGCGGCCACCCCCGCCGACCAGCAGGATCCGGCGTGGCGTTCGCGTCGCCCCGTCCATCAGGCGCGGCCGGCCGCGAGGGGCCGATCGTCGAGCATGACCGTCTGGGTCCGCTCCGGCCCGACCGAGACGAGCGTGATCGGCACGCCGGCGAGCGCCGCAAGCGCGGCCACGTACGCACGCGCGTTCGGCGGGAGATCGTCGGGCGTCCGGGCCGCGTGGATCTCCTCGGGCCAGCCGGGGAACGTCTCGTAGACGGGCACCGCGCGGGCCACCTCTTCGGCAGAGGCAGGCCAGCGCTCGACGCGCCGGCCCCCGATGTCGTACGCGACGCAGAGGCGGATCTCGTCGATCCCCGAGAGGATGTCCAGCTTGTTGAGGATGATGCTGCTGACGCTGTTGACGTCCACCGCGTACCGAAGTGGAACCGCGTCGAACCACCCGACGCGGCGGCGGCGGCCGGTCGTCGTGCCGAACTCGTGGCCGCGCATCGCGATCCCTTCCCCGACCGAATCGAGGAGCTCCGTCGGATACGGGCCGGCGCCCACCCGCGTGGTGTAGGCCTTCATGATCCCGATCACCGCCGAGACCTGGAGGGGTCCGATCCCGCCGCCGGTGCATGCGCCGCCGGCCACCGGGTTCGACGACGTCACGAACGGGTACGACCCGTGGTCGAGGTCCAGGAGGGTGCCCTGCGCTCCCTCGAGGAGCACGTGGTCCCCGGCACGAAGGGCATCCTGCACGAGGGTCGTGGTGTCGGCGATCTGGCCGCGCAGGCGGAGGCCCCAGCTCACGGCCGACTCGACCAGGGCCTCGACCGCGAACGGCCGGCCCTCGTCGCCGAGCTGCGCGAGCCAGGCGTTCTTGTCGGGGACGAGGCGCGTGAGCTTGCGACGGAGCGCCGTCTCGTCGAGCAGGTCCTCCATCCGCAGGCCCACCCGGGAGGCTCGGTCCGCGTAGGCCGGCCCGATCCCGCGGCTCGTCGTGCCGATCCCGTCGCGGCCCAGCCGCGCCTCGGATGCGCGATCCTCGGCGACGTGGTACGGCATGATCACGTGACAGGCGTGCGAGACGCGGACGCGGCTCGTGTCCACGCCGCGTGCCGTCAACCCGTCCAGCTCGCCGATCAGCGTCGCGGGGTTGACGACGACTCCCGGCCCGATCAACGGCACGATGTGCGGGTAGAGCACCCCGCTCGGGACGAGGTGGAGCTTGAACACCTCGGAGCCGAGCACGATCGTGTGGCCGGCGTTGTCGCCCCCCTGGTAGCGAACCACCCAGCTGACCTGCCCGGCCAGGAAGTCGGTTGCCTTGCCCTTCCCCTCGTCGCCCCACTGGAGGCCGACGATCACCGTGGCCGGCATGGCTGCTCCCCCGCCCGTGGCATCTTCGAGAAACGAGAAAGGCCCTCGGCACGTGCGCCGGGGACCTGATGGGTAGCCCTTTCCGGTCGGCTGGCACCGCTCGCGCAGCGCCCGGTGGGGCGGTTCGCCACTCGGTTCATGAGATGACCGAGATGCCGGCCTCGGACAATCGCTCGCTCCTTCGGGGGGCCGGACGGCCCGCGGCGTCGGGACGCGCGGAGTATACCAGCCGGTCTCCGGGCACCGGCCCGTGCCGGTCGGACACGGGGCGGGGGCGGACTTCCGGCGCGAGCGGGAGTACCTTCGGGGTGGGCGTTTCGGCCCCCCGCGCGGCGTACCGTGGCGGCGTGATACGCGCCCTCAGCGGGTTGGGCCTTCTTGCTCCCATCGCCTTCCTCGCCCTCGCGCTCCTCGCGAGCGCGGGCGACAACACCGCGACCGGCGTGCTCGGACCGGCTGCCCTTCTCGCCTCCGCGCTCCTCGGCGGCGGTGTCATCGCCGCGATCGCGAGCATCTGGATCCGGGGTCGGGTCATCCCCGTGGTGATCGCGGCCGAACGCATCGCGGCGGGCGAGCTCACGACGGCCGTGCCGGCACAGGGAAGCGGCATCGACGGCAGGCTCGGGCGCGCGGTGGCCCACCTCGGGGCGACACTCGCCACGACGCACGACGCCGCGACCGTCGACCGCCTGACGGCGATCGCGAACCGCCCGGCGCTCCTGGGCATGCTCTTCGGGGAGGTCGAACGGGCCGCGCGCTACAACCGGCCACTATCGGTCGGCTTCGTGGACATTGACCTCTTCAAGGCCGTCAACGACTCCCACGGCCACCACGCCGGTGACATCGTCCTTCGGGGCGTGGCCGACGTGCTGCGGGCAAACCTGCGGGCCACGGACATGGTGGGGCGCTACGGTGGCGAGGAATTCATGCTCATCCTCCCGGAGACCGGCGTGGAGGACGCGGCGGCGCTCGCGGAGAAGCTCCGGCTGCTCGTCGGCGGCGCAAAGTTCCGGATCGACGACCAGCTGACCGTCAGCGTGACGGTCTCGATCGGGGTCGCGGGCGGGCTGGGTGGCAACCTCCACATCGACGAGCTGGTGCGTGACGCGGACGCCGCGATGTACTCGGCGAAGTCGCTCGGGCGCAACCAGGTCTACGTCTTCGCCGAGCCGAACGACGACGCCCGGGTCCCGCGCGCCCCGATCTCGGGCGAGGGCCGGGCGCGAGCCGCCGACGTGGCCCAGCTCGCCCGGCTGGCCGCCGAGCAGGCCCTCGTGACCACCCTGACGCCCTATCCGAACCACCGCGGCCACGCCTCGGCGCTGATCGCCACGATCTCGGTCGCGATGGCCCGCCGGATGGCGCTTCCCGCCGCCGAGGTCGATCGCGTCAGGCTGGCGGCCCTGCTCCACGATGTCGGCAAGCTGGCTCTGCCGGCGGAGATTCTCGAGAAGCCCTCCGCGCTCACGGCGGTCGAATGGCAGTCGGTGGTGCAGCACCCGAGGATCGGCCAGGTGATCCTGGAGCAGGCGTCGGTGCTCCGCGACGCGGTGCCGATCGTCCTCCACCACCACGAGCGGTTCGGCGGGCACGGCTACCCGTACGGCCTCCGCGGCTCCGAGATCCCGCTCGGGGCGCGGATCGTGTCCCTCGCCGACGCCTACGACGCGATGACCGCCGACCGCCCGTACAAGCGCGCGATGAGCCACCGATCCGCGAGATCCAGCGCCACGCGGGCACGCAGTTCGACCCCGAGCTGGTGACCGTCTTCTGCGACCTCTTCGCGGCCGAGCGACCGGTGGCGGACGCGGCGATGGTCCGCGGGATCGTGTCCCATGCGCCGAGGGCGTCCCATCGCGGCGTCGACACGGCCGCCGCCGCGAGCTGACCGCCCGCCGACCCGGATCCGCCTTCTGCGTTTCCCGCGACGGACGCCGGTCGTGGAGCATCCCCCGGACTCGCCTCGTCACCCGGAAATCTCGCCCCGTCACCCGGAAGTCTCGCCTCGTCACCCGGAACCGCGGATAAGCGCGCGTGCAATGCCGGGTGCGTTCGGGGTGATCGCCCCCCGCCAGGATGCGCGTCACGGCGGGCCCGACCGATCGTCCATCCGGGCCTGCCGCCCCGCCCGCCGAGTCGCCCGCCGCGAAACGCAGGGCCGAGCCGGATTCCCGGCCGGCCAGGAGGGATCGGATCGATGAACAAGGTTCTGCTCACCGGACGCCTCACGCGAGACCCGGAGCTGCGCGTGCTCGCGAGCGGGAAGGACGTCACGACGTTCTCCATCGCAACGAACGAGTACATCGGAAACGGCAAGGAGAAGGCCGAGTTTCACTCGGTGGTCACCTGGGACCGACTCGCCGGAATCTGTGCCAGCTACCTCGGCAAGGGCATGACCGTCGCGATCGAGGGCCGCATCCAGACTCGGCAGTGGGACGATGATCGCGGCCAGCATCACTGGAAGACCGAGATCGTGGCGAGCGCCGTCGAGATGCTCTCGGGCCGGCGCAAGAAGGATTACGCGGCCGACGCCCTCGCCGTCCAGGCCACCACGCTCGGCGTCGAGCCGGCCGCGCGCCCCGACGACGACGATGACGATGACGACGAGGCGGAGCCGAGCGTCGCGCCCGGCGATCCGGAGACGGAGGCAGCGGTCCTCGCCGCCTGATCGAGCACGTTCCGCGCCGCGACGGGCGCCGTCCTCCCCTCCGGCGCCCGTCGCGCTTCCGCGTGCCGAAGACGGAACACCCCGGTCGAGTGACCGCGGATGGTTCGTCCTATTCGACGGACCCGGCGTCGGGCGCGTCGTAGAGGCGTCGTCGCGGCAGCCCGGTCGCCGCGGCCACTCGGCGCGCGGCATCACCCCGGGCGAGGCCGCCGGCCATGAGGCGGGCAACCTCGGCCCGTCCGGCCGCAACTGCCTCCGCGGGCTCGGCCGTGTGGTCGGGCGCGCCGGCCGCTGCGGCCGCGTTGGGCGCGGCCGTCGCATCCGGCCGCCGCGCGGCGGGCCGCTCACCGATCACGATCACGATCTCGCCGCGCCCGTCGATGTCGCCCGCCGCGGCGCTCGCCGCAAGGGTGCCGAGGCTGCCCCGCAGCGTCTCCTCGTGGAGCTTCGTGAGCTCGCGGCATACCGCCGCCGGCCGCTCGTCGCCGCAGGCCGCGGCAAGGTCCGCGAGCGTCGCCGCAAGCCGACCCGGCGCCTCGAAGAGCACCGCGGTCCGCTCGTCCCCGGCGAGCCGGGCGAGGCGCTCCCGCCGATCGCGCCCGCGCCGCGGCAGGAAGCCCTCGAAGCTCCAGCGCGGGCCCGCGACCCCCGACGCCACGAGCGCGGCAAGGACCGCCGATGCGCCCGGGATCGGGATGACCGTGCCACCCTCCGCGGCCCACGCGGCGACGAGGCCGGCGCCCGGATCGGAGACGAGTGGCGTGCCGGCATCGGTGACGAGCGCGAGGTCGCGGCCTGCCCGCAGGTGCGCCAGGAGCCCGGGGATCGTCGCCTCCTCGTTGCGCGCGTGGTGCGGGACCAGGTGGGTGGAGATCGCGTGGCGGGCGAAGAGCCGCCGCGTGATCCGGGTGTCCTCGGCGGCCACGAGCGGCACGGCGCGGAGCACCTCGAGCGAGCGCAGCGTCACGTCCCCGAGGTTGCCGATCGGCGTCGCGACGACGTACAGGGTGCCCCCGCCGGTCGCCCCGCTCACCGCGGGGACCACGGCCCCGGCGTGGGCGGTCCGGCCACTCTCCGCGCCCGCGTCGGGGCTCACCGCCGCGCCGAGCCGGGCCGTCGGCGCGGGTAGAGGTAGTCCACGCCCGGCGTCCGCGGGCCGAGCTTCGCAACGGGCGGGACCTGGCGCTTGAACTCCGACGTCGCGACCATCCGCCCGATCCGGTCAACGAGGGCCGGCTCGAACCCCATCTCCGCGAGCTCTTCGTCGTTCCGGCGCCTGTCGATCATCCAGTACAGCAGCCGATCGAGAAGCGGGTAGCTGAACCCGGCCTCGGCTTCGTCCGTCTGGCCGGGCCACAGGTCCGCCGAGGGCGCCTTGCGGATGATCGCGTCTGGAACGCCGATGGCGACGGAGAGCTGGCGGACCTGGCTCTTGTAGAGATCGCCGATCGGGTTGAACGCGCAGGCGCTGTCGCCGAAGAGCGTCGTGTAGCCGATCAACGTCTCTGTCTTGTTGCCGGTCCCGACCACGAGCCCGCCCCAGGTCACCGATCGATCGTAGAGGACCAGCATCCGGGCCCGCGCCATCGCATTCCCGCGCCGCAGCGCCGAAGCCTCGAGGGCGTCGCGTCCGCCCGCGCCCGGCACTCCGGCCCGACCAAAGTAGCCGTCCACGAGCGGCGTGATCTCCACGAGCTCGCTGGCGCAGCCGAGCTGGCGGACCACCGATTCCGCGTCGGCCTGCGAGGCGGGCGACGAGGCGCGGTATGGCAGCATCACGCACAGGAGCCGCTCCGCCCCGATCGCCTCGCTGGCCAGGTACGCCACCAGCGCGGAATCGATCCCGCCGGAAAGCCCCAGCACCGCCCGCTCGAAGCCGGCCTGCCTGAGCTGTGCGCGGATGAAGGCCGTGATCACTTGTCGCGCGATGCCGGTGTCGATCGCGAGCTCCGGGGGCAGCTCGAAGAGCGGGGCGGTCGTCAGCTCCACGGTGCGCTCACCGCGACGACGACGTGGCGGTGCCATCCTCGGCGAGACCGGCCCGTTCCGCCACGATCCGGGCCAGCTCACGCGCGAGCAGCTCCGGCCGCTCGTCGCGCAGGAGCGGGAGGCCGATGCGCTCCCGCCGGACGTCGGCCAGCGGAACGTCGGCGAAGACGAGCGCCTCCTCGTAGAGCGGCCCCTCGACGATCACGTCCCCGGTCGGGCCAAGGACCATCGAGCCACCCCAGAACGAGACCGATTCGTCCACCCCGACCCGGTTGCAGAAGACCACGATGCTCGTCGTGAGCTGGGCATAGGTTCGCAGGAGCGTCCGCCACGAGACCGCCGTGCCAAGCCCGCCCGCGTTGACGGCCGCCACGTCCCGGCCCGGCGACGAGGCCACGTTGACCAGGACCTGGGCGCCGTCGAGCGCGAGGAGGGCGGGCACGCCCAGGTGCCAGAAGTCCTCGCAGATCGCGAGCCCGACGCCGACCCCAAGGCGCGACGGGACCGCGCGCAGGGCGTCCCCGGCAGCGAAGAAGCGCCGCTCGTCGAAGAGCCCGTAGGTCGGCAGGTAGAGCTTGCGCTGGACGTGGCGGACCGCGCCGTCCTCGAGGAGCGCGGCGGCGATGAAGAGCCGGTGGTCGCTGGACTCCTCCACGAAGCTGACGACGGCCGAGCAGCCGACCGTCTCCGCGGCCAATGCCGCGAGGCGCGGGTCGTCGGCCGCCATCGCCACCTCGGCGGCAAGGTCCTGGAGGTGGTAGCCGGTCAGTCCCAGCTCGGGGAAGACGATGAGCCCGGCCCCGGCGGCGCGCGCCTCGACCAGCAGCTCGCGGTGACGGGCGAGATTCGCCTCGAGGAGCCCGAGCTGGGGCGCGAGCTGGGCGAGTGCGATTCGAAGTGGCTTCACGCCCGCGAGTCTACCGCCGACGGGTGGCGGCGGGCGCTCCCAGGGCCGCGATCGAGCGGGCCCGACTGGCGGATCGCTGCCTCACGGTGCTAGGCTTCGGCGATCTCGGCTCGCGGCAGCTCGCCCGAGCCCAGGGTCTCTGCGCCCCGTGCCGCCAAGGAAACCGGTGGTCGAACGGGCCGCACCAGGAGGAGAAGGAGGGAGCATGTCCCGAACCCCGAGGCGATCGCCGCTGCTCGCGCTGCTGGCGACGGCCGGGATCCTCGTTGCCGCCTGCGGCGGCGCCGCGACGCCGTCCCCCGCCGCGTCCACCGCCGCGCCTGCAGCCGCATCGGCCGCAGCATCCACGGCGCCATCCGTCGCGCCATCCAGCGCCCCCAGCGCCGCCGCGTTCACCCCGATGGTCTACCCGGCCACCGGCAACGTGGACTGCGCGGCCAAGACGTTCGACGGCAAGGCGTACACCGGTGAGGTCAAGGCCATCAAGGCCCTCGACGCGAAGACCGTCGAGTTCGACCTCTGCGTGCCGGACGTCGCGTTCCTCTCGAAGGTCGCGTTCAGCTCGTTCGCGATCAACGACACCGACTACCTCGCGGCGCACGTGCCGGACGGCTCGATCGTCCAGCAGCCGAACGGCACCGGGCCGTACATGCTCAAGGAGTGGGTGAAGGGCGACCACATCACGCTCGCAGCCAACCCCAACTGGACCGGCACCCCGGTCCTGGCCCCGACCGTCGTGGTCAAGTGGAGCGCGGAGGCCGCCCAGCGGCTCGTCGAGCTCCAGTCCGGCAACGTTGACGGGATCGACAACGTCGGGACGACCGACTTCGAAACCGTGTCGAAGGATTCCACCCTGAAGCTCTTCCCGCGCGAGGGCCTGAACACCCTCTACATCGGGATGAACGTCGCCGACAAGCCGTGGGACAACGAGAAGGTCCGCCAGGCGATCGGGATGGGCATCGATCGTGCCCAGATCGTCAAGAACTTCTTCCCCGGCGGCTCCTCGGTCGCCGACTACTTCACCCCGTGCTCGATCCCGAACGGCTGCGTCGGCGATCCGTGGTACACCTTCGACCCGGTCGCGGCCAAGAAGCTGCTGGCCGATGCGGGCTTCCCGAACGGCTTCAAGACCAAGCTCCAGCTGCGTGACGCGGTGCGCGGATACATGCCGCAGCCGAAGATCATCGCCCAGGAGATCCAGTCGCAGCTCCAGAAGAACCTCGGCATCACTGCGACGATCGAGGTCCAGGAGTCCACGACCTACATCGACAACTCCGATGCAGGCAAGCTCGACGGCCTCTTCCTCCTCGGCTGGGGCGTTGACTATCCGGACCAGACGGACTTCGTCGATTACCACTTCGCCGGCGGGACGAAGGCCTTCGGGCCGCTCTTCCCGGACGTCGTCGGCGCGATCAAGAAGGCCGCCCAGGGCGCTTCCGACGACGCCCGCAAGGCGGACTACATCACGGTCAACGGGCTCATCAAGCAGCACGTCCCGATGGTCCCGGTCGCCCATGGCGGCTCCGCGACCGCCTTCAAGGCCGACGTGGAGGGCGCGCACAGCTCCCCGCTCACGAGCGAGGTCTTCGCCGTGATGAAGCCGGGTGACCGCACCCAGCTCGTCTTCTCCCAGAACGCCGAGCCGGGCGGTCTCTACTGCGCTGACGAGAGCGACGGGGAGTCGCTTCGCGTCTGCGAGCAGATCACCCAGGGCCTGTACGGCTACAAGGTCGCCGGCACGGCAGTCGAGCCGGCGCTCGCCAAGCAGTGCACACCGAGTGCCGACCTCATGACCTGGACCTGCGACCTGCAGGAGAACATCAAGTTCGCCGACGGGTCCACCTTCGACGCGAACGACGTGGTCCAGAGCTTCGCCGTCCAGTGGGACGCCGCGAACCCGCTCCACAAGGGACGGACGAGCGACTTCTCCTACTGGGCCGGCCTCTTCGGCGGGTTCCTGAACCCACCCGCCCAGTAGGCAACTCCAACCCGGCAATCGACCGAGGGGCGCCCGACACGGCGCCCCTCGGTCGCATCCAGCCCGAAACCCGGGGGCTCGTGATCAACCGGTGACGCGCTACATCATCCGGCGGCTCCTGCTCAGCATCCCGGTGCTGCTCGGGGTCGTCATCCTGGTCTTCATCCTCGCCCGCATCATCCCGGGCGACCCGTGCCGGGCGGCGCTCGGCGAACGGGCCACGGACGCGATCTGCAACGCGTTCAACGTGCGCTACGGCCTCGACCAGCCGATCCCGGTCCAGTTCCTGACCTACGTCGGCAACGTCGCCACCGGGGACCTCGGGGATTCGATCCGGTTCGGCCGACCCGTCTCCCAGATCCTCGTGGAGCGGCTTCCCGTCACCCTCGAGCTGACCGTCTATGCCCTCATCTTCGCGGCGGTCTTCGGGATCCTCCTGGGCCGCCTGTCTGCGATCCGCCGGAACTCGCCGATCGACGTGGCGACCATGGTCGTGGCCAACCTCGGCGTCTCGATCCCGGTCTTCGTCCTGGGCCTTTTCTTCGCGTACCTGTTCGCCGTCGTCCTGAAGGGGACGCCGCTCTCGCTGCCGCCGTCGGGACGCCTGACACCCGGTGTCGAGGTGATCCCGCTCGCGAAGGCATGGGGACTCACGAGCCTCGGGGGACCGCCCCGGGTCGTGCTCGACTTCCTCTCGAACGTCAACACGATCAACGCGGTCCTGACCTTGAACGGGAGCCTGCTGGTCGACACGCTGCGGCACATGATCCTGCCCGCGGTCGCGCTCGG
Source organism: Candidatus Limnocylindrales bacterium (assembly GCA_038214375.1). Lineage (GTDB taxonomy): Bacteria > Chloroflexota > Limnocylindria > Limnocylindrales > CSP1-4 > CTSoil-043. Next base: position 47,719 of record JBBQRX010000011.1, on the reverse strand, counting down.
CACCATCCCGATGGCGATCATCGCCCGGATGACCCGCTCGAGCCTGCTGGACGTGCTGGGTCTCGACTACATCCGTACCGCGCGGGCCAAGGGCGTCCGGGAGCGCGATGTCGTCGCCAAGCACGGGATGCGCAACGCGCTCCTCCCTGTCGTCACGGTGATCGGGCTCTCGCTCGGAGGGCTCCTCTCCGGGGCAGTGCTCACGGAGACGATCTTCAACCTGGCGGGCATCGGCCGCACGATCACGGAGGCGATCCAGGGCCGCGACTACATCATCATCCAGGGCGTCGTCATCATCGTGGCCATCATCTACATCGTGGTGAACCTGGTCGTGGACATCTCCTACGCGCTCCTCGACCCACGGATCCGACTGACGTGAGGCCCCGCCGATGACGCTCCACGCCGAGCCCTTCAGCATCGAGATCGCCGACCCCCTGGCGGGCCAGAAGCCGGTCAGCCTTCTCCGCGACACGCTCCGCAACATCCTGCGGCAGCGCTCGGCGATCGTCGGGCTGACGGCCCTCGCCTTCCTCGTCCTGGTGGCGATCTTCGCGGGCGTCATTGCCCCGTTCGATCCGACGCAGCCGCTGCTCGGCATCGAGGAGAACGCCCGGCCGCGCCTGGCCCCATGCATCCACCTTCTCGGCTGCCCGGCCGGTCAGCCGGAGCACCTGATGGGCCTCGACGGGAACGCGCGCGACGTCTTCAGCCGGGTCGTCTTCGGCAGCCGGGTGAGCCTCCAGATCGGCTTCCTGACCGTCGGCTTCGCGATCATCCTCGGGACGATCATCGGCTCGATCGCGGGCTTCTTCGGGTCACGGGCGGACAACGTCCTGATGCGGCTCATGGATGTCCTGCTCGCCTTCCCGGCGCTCCTCCTCGCGATCGCGATCGTGACGGTTCTGGGCCCCGGTCTCATCAACGCCCAGCTGGCGATCGGGATCGTGGCCATCCCCGTCTACGCCCGGGTCATGCGCGCCTCGGTTCTCTCGATCCGCGGCCAGGACTTCGTGGCCGCTTCGCAGGCCCTGGGCGAATCGTCGGGCGGGATCCTCATGCGCCGGATCGTCCCGAATGCTCTCACCCCGCTCATCGTCCAGGGCACGCTCGGCATCGCCGGCGCGATCATCGATGTCGCGGCCCTCTCGTTCCTCGGGCTCGGCGCCCAGCCGCCGCTCGCCGAATGGGGCTCCATGATCGGCGATGAGCGGAACGCGGTCTTCTCGGCCCCGCACCTCGTCCTCGTGCCGGGCATCGCGATCATCATCACCTGCCTCTCGTTCAACCTGCTGGGCGACGGCCTGCGCGACGCGCTCGATCCGCGGTTGAACCGATGACGTTCCCGCTCGAGAAGACCGCGGTCGGCGACGGCGCCGTGATCGAGGAGCTGTCGCCCGCGAGCACCCGGCGTGCCAGCCGACCTCGGAGCGACCGCCCGCTCCTCGAGGTCAAGGGCCTTCGAACCTCGTTCTACACGCGGGACGGCGTGATCAAGGCGGTCGACGGCATCGACTTCCACGTGGACCGTGGCGAGGTCCTCGGCCTCGTCGGCGAATCCGGCTGCGGCAAGAGCGTCACGTCGCTCTCCGTGCTCCGCCTCATCGCCAGGCCGGGCCGGATCGAGGCCGGGGAGGTCCTCTTCGACGGGGCCGACCTCCTCAAGGTGGACGCCGACACCATGCGGAAGATACGCGGCGAGCAGATCGCGATGATCTTCCAGCAACCCACGTCGTCGCTCAACCCCGTCTGGGACATCGGCCGGCAGATCGGCGAGGTCCTGGAGATCCACCGGAACCTGAAGCCGAAGGCCGCCAGGGGACGGGCCCTCGAGCTCCTGAAGGTGGTGGGAATCCCGGATCCCGAGCGGCGCCTCAGGGCCTTCCCGCACGAGCTCTCCGGGGGGATGGCCCAGCGCGTCATGATCGCGATGGCCCTCGCCTGCGAACCGGACCTGCTGATCGCCGACGAGCCGACCACCGCGCTGGACGTGACGATCCAGGCCCAGATCCTCGACCTCATGCGCCACCTCCGCGAGGAGACCGGCACGGCGATCATCCTGATCACCCACGACCTCGGCGTCGTCGCGGAGATGTGCGACCGGGTCGCCGTCATGTACGCCGGCGAGATCGTGGAGCAGACGGACGTGGTCTCCCTGTTCCGGAACCCGCGCCACCCCTACACGCGAGGGCTCATCGCCTCGGTCCCCGTCATGGGCGAGGTCCGCGACGCGCTGACGGTCATCCCGGGCAACGTCCCCAACCTGATCGACCTCCCGCCGGTCTGCCGGTTCGCGCCGCGCTGCGTGGCGAGGGTCGAGGCTGGCCTCCAGATCTGCACCGAGCGCCACCCGGCGCTGCTCCCCGTGGATGCGGACCACGACACGCGATGCTGGCTCGACCACGACGTGGACGGGCGGCTCATTCAGGCCGGGATGTCCCGATGACCGGCGCGCCGATGCCGACGGCTGCCAGCGGGCCCGCCCGCGCGGTCCCGGCGCCCGGTCCCGCGCCGGACGCCGGGGAGACGCTCGTCGACGTCCGGGATCTCGTGAAGCATTTCCCGATCAAGGGCGGCGTCCTGTCGCGCACCGTGGCGTCCGTGCAGGCGGTCGACGGCGTCACGTTCCAGGTCCGCCGCGGCGAGACGCTCGGCCTCGTCGGCGAATCGGGCTGCGGGAAGACGACCGTGGGGCGGCTTCTCCTCCGTCTCATCGAGCCGACCGCCGGGCAGATCCTGTTCGACGGCACCGATATCACGCAGATATCGGGCGCGGCGCTCAAGCCCTACCGGCGGCGGATCCAGATCATCTTCCAGGATCCGTTCGCATCGCTCGACCCGCGCACACCGATCGGCGAGAGCATCGGCGAGGGACTCCGGATCCACCGCCTCGGGACGCCCCGGGAGCGCGCGGCCAAGATGAGCCGGATCATGGACATGGTCGGACTCCAGCCGTACCACGCCCGCCGGTATCCGCACGAGTTCTCGGGCGGCCAGCGGCAGCGCATCGGAATCGCCCGCGCGCTCGTCCTCGAGCCGGACCTCGTGGTGTGCGACGAGCCTGTCTCCGCGCTCGACGTCTCGATCCAGGCGCAGGTGCTGAACCTGCTCAAGACGCTCCAGCGCGAGCTCAAGCTGACCTACGTCTTCATCGCGCACAACATGAGCGTCGTCGAGCACATCAGCGACCGGGTCGCCGTGATGTACCTCGGGCGCATCGTCGAGGTCACCGATCGCGAGCGGATCTTCCGGGCGGCCGAGCACCCGTACACGCGGGCCCTCCTCTCGGCGATCCCGATCCCGGACCCGGAGCTGCGCCGGAGCCGGGTCATCCTGACCGGCGACGTGCCGTCGCCGGTCAACCCACCCTCGGGATGCCGGTTCCACCCGCGTTGCCCGCTCCGTCGCGACCTCGGGAACCCCGAGATCTGCGCGACGACAAGCCCGCCGCTTCGCGACGACGGCGACGAGCATCTCGTGGCGTGCCATTTCCAGGGCGCGGCGGCCCGCGAGGGATCTGCAGGAGCCGGGGCGACCTGATCCGCGGCCGAATCCGCGACCAGCTCGCGGATCGCCGGTTCGTCAGACGGTCGAGGTCCGGGCCGCCGAGGCGATGCTCTCGGCGGAGACATCCTCCGCGAAGTGGCAGGCGACCGCGTGACCGGGAACCAGGTCGCGGAACGCGGGGACCTCGGCAACGCACCGCTCGGGGTTCCCCAGGCGCTCGCGCAGCCAGCACCGGGTATGGAAGCGGCAGCCCGACGGCGGGTTCGCGGGTGACGGGACGTCTCCCTTGAGGATGATCCGCTTCTTCCGGTTGCGGGGATCCGGGTCCGGGATGGCCGAGAGCAGGGCGACGGTGTACGGGTGGGCCGGGTGCGCGTAGAGCTCCCCGACGTCGGCCAGCTCGGCCATCATGCCGAGGTACATGACCCCGACGCGGTCGCTGATGTGCTCGACCACGGCGAGATTGTGGGCGATGAAGAGGTACGTCAGCCCCAGCTCCTGCTGCAGGTCGTCGAGCAGGTTGAGGACCTGGCTCTGGATCGAGACATCCAGCGCCGAGACCGGCTCGTCGCAGACGATGAACTCGGGGTTGAGGGCAAGGGCTCGCGCGATCCCGATCCGCTGCCGCTGCCCGCCCGAGAACTCGTGGGGATAGCGGTGGATATGGCTCTGGTTGAGCCCGACCTTCGCGAGCAGCTCGCGGACCAGGTCCTCCCGCTTGACCCTGTCGGTCAGGCCGTGGACCAGGGGGCCCTCGCCGACGATCTCGCCAACCGACATGCGCGGGTTGAGGCTGGCATAGGGGTCCTGGAAGACCACCTGGAGGTCGCGTCGGATCGCCTGCATGCCTTCGCCGTCGAGGGAGATCGGCTTGCGGCCGGCCTTGCGCTCGGCTGCCGTGGGCACGTCGAAGAGGACCTTCCCGTTGACCACCACCCGGCCGGAGGTTGGCGGGACCAGCCGCAGGATGACCTTGCCAAGGGTCGTCTTGCCGCAGCCCGACTCGCCGACAAGGCCGAGCGTCTCGCCGCGGCGGACCTTGAAGGTAACGCCGTCCACGGCCCGGACGGCGCCGATCGTCGAGATGCCGAGCAGGCCGCCCCGGATGTCGAAGTGCTTGACGAGGTTGTCAACCTCGAGGAGCGTCGAGCCGGCCGCGCCGGTCGCCGACGTCGGTCGCGGGGGCGCGCCCGCCTCCGGGCTCGTGACGGGCAGGCTCATGAGGCGACACTCAGGGCTTCGGCGGCTTCGATGGCGACGTCCTCGGCCGGCGCCATGCCAACCTCCGGCGGCTCGCCGGCCGGGGTCAGCCAGCACCGCGACACGTGCCCTGGGGCGATCTCCTGGAACGGCGGCGCCACGTCGCAGATCGGCATCCTGCTCGGACAACGGCGCTTGAACAGGCATCCCGACGGCAGGTTGAGTGGATTCGGCACCACGCCCTTGATCACCTCGAGCCGCTCACGCTTCTCGCCCAGCCGTGGGATCGAGGCGAGGAGGCCTTTCGTGTACGGATGGTGGGGACGCTCGAACACGTTCATCACGTCGGATGCCTCGACGACCTTCCCGGCGTACATCACGACCACGTCGTCGGCCATCTCGGCGATCACGCCCAGGTCGTGGGTGATGAGCATGATCGCCATCCGGTTGCGTTCGCGGAGGGCTTTCATGAGCTCCAGGATCTGGGCCTGGATGGTCACGTCGAGGGCGGTCGTCGGCTCGTCCGCGATCAGCAGCTCAGGATTCGTGGAGAGTGCCATGGCGATCATGACGCGCTGGCGCATCCCGCCCGAGAGCTGGTGCGGGTACTCGCCGGATCGCCGCTTCGCGTCGGGGATCCCGACCTGCGCGAGCATCTCGACCGCCCGGTCGCGGGCCTCCCTGCGCGAGACGTCGCGGTGGACGGCGATCGCCTCTTCGATCTGGTCCCCGCACGTGTAGACGGGGTTCAGCGACGTCATCGGCTCCTGGAAGATCATCGAGATCGAGTCGCCCCGGACGTCGCGCATCTCCGCGTCCGAGACATCGAGCAGGTTGCGCCCGGCCAGCGTGATCGAGCCACTGACGATGCGGCCCGGTCGCTCGATCAGGCGCATGATCGAGAGCGCCGTGATGCTCTTGCCGCACCCGGACTCTCCCACCACGCCGAGCGTCTCGCCGTGGCGAATCGACAGGCTGACGCCGTCGACGGCCTTGACGAGACCGTCGGCGGTCGCGAAATGCGTCCGCAGGTCTTCGACGACGAGCAGGCTCTGCTCGCCGGATGCCTGGTGGTCGGCCATCGATCAGGCCTCGAGGCGCTGGCGCGGGTCGAGCGCGTCGCGGAGGCCGTCGCCGAGGAAGCTCGCGGCCAGCACGACGAGGACGAGCAGCACGCCCGGGTAGTAGATCAGGATCGGGTTGCGGAACACGTAGTCCTGCGCATGGGTCAGCATGTTGCCCAGGCTCGCATTTGGCGGCTGGATCCCGAAGCCCAGGAACGACAGGGTCGCCTCGACCACGACGGAGTCGGCGATCCCGAGCGTGCCGGCGACGATCACCGGTGCGAGCGCAGCCGGCAGCATGTGGTTGAGGATGATCCGCCGGTGCCCCACGCCGAGCGCCCGCGCCGCCTGCACGAAATCCGCCTCGCGCAACGCCAGGAACTCCCCGCGCACGAGGCGCGCGGCGGTCGTCCATCCCGTGACCCCGATGGCGATGACGACGACCCACATGTTCCCGGTCTGGAAGAACGCGACGAGCATGACGATCAGGAAGAAGCTCGGCACCGACAGGACGACGTCGACGAGCCGCATCAGCAGGTTGTCCACCACGCCGCCCACGTACCCGGCGATCGCGCCAACGGACACGCCCACGACCACGATGATCGTGACGGCCATGAAGCCGACCATCAGCGATGTCTGGAGCGCGGCCATCAGCCGGATGAAGATGTTGATCCCGATGTTGTCGTAGCCAAGGGGCGCGATGAGGCTGGGCGGATGGTTGATCAGGGTCAGGTCGGTGCGGCCGAACGCGTCCCCGGTCGCGAGGGGGATCACGACGGCGGCGGTCACCAGGATGGCCATCAGGAACAGGGCGATCGTCGCCAGGCGGTGCTGCAGGAAGCGCCGCCGGACCAGCTGCCAGTAGGTCCGGACGGGCGTGAGATCGACCTCGTCGATCTCGGCTGCCGCGCGTCGCTCGCCCGCGGCGTCCGTGGTGAGGGGGAGAAGCTCGGTGTGGTCCATGGCCCCGGCTCAGTACTTGATCCGCGGATCGACTGCCGCGTACAGGATATCTGCCAGCAGGTTCCCGAGGATGACCATGATTCCGCCCACCATCACGAAGGCGAGGACCGTCGGGTAGTCACGCGTGATGACCGCCTGCACGCCCAGGTAGCCAAGGCCGGGCCAGGAGAAGACCGTCTCGGTGACCGCGGCGCCCGCGAGGAGGATCGGGATGGAGAGCCCGAACAGGGTCACGATGGGGATGAGGGCGTTCCGGAGCGCGTGCTTGTACAGGACGCGGGACGAGGCAAGGCCCTTCGCCCTCGCGGTCCGGATGTAGTCCTGGCGGAGTACCTCGAGCATCGACGAACGCATGTAGCGGCTCCAACCGGCGACCGACACGACGATGAGCGTGCTAGCCGGGAGCACGAGGTGCCAGAGCAGGTCGAGGGGGCTCTGATCACCGCCGAGCGTGTATGCCCCGAAGAGCGGGAACCAGCGAAGCTGCGCCCCGAAGACGGTGCGGATGATGAAGCCGAGCCAGAACGTCGGCATCGCGTAGCCGATCGTGGCCAGCACCGTGATCGTCTTGTCGGCAAGGCTGTACTGGCGAACGGCACCGAGGATCCCGAGCGGGATCGCGACGACCGCCGTGACGAGCAGGTCGGTGCCCATGAGCAGCATCGTCAGGGGCACCCGCGACGCGATCGTCTGCAGGACGGGCTTGCCGTCGGTGAACGAGTAGCCCCAGGCGTCGATGCGCCAGATCTGCGGGAACGTGGTGATCCAGCTCCAGAGCTGCTGTGGCAGCGGCTGGTCGAGCTGGTAGAGCTTGATGATGTTGGCGATCACCTCCGGGGAAACCCGGCCGCCCCGGAACTTGTCAACCGGGGAGCCCGGCGCGAGCCGCACGATGAAGAACGCGCCGACCGCGATCAGGAAGAGGACCGGGATGGCCTGGAGGATGCGGCGGAGGACATAGATCGCCATGCGTCACCTGGGGGGGGCGGCCCCGGCGGGCCCGAGTGGGTCTGCCGCCGGTACCGGGCGCCGAATGGATTGCGAAGAGGCGGCGGAGCGTGCCGCCGCCTCTTCGGGCCGGACCGGTTACCCGAGCCGGCAAGCTCTCTGCTACTGCTGCTTGACGATCCAGGAGTCGTTGTTCCAGAAGTCGTAGAAGGTGGTGTAGTCGATCGGGCCCTCGGCGCCGTTCGTGTCCACCTTGGTGCTGTAGCCCCGGTGAGCGATGTCCGCCCACAGGAAGTAGTACGGGCCGTTGTCGTGCATGTAGAGCTGGAGGTCGGCCAGGATGGCCTTGCGCTTCGTCCGGTCGGTCTCCGCCTTGCCCTGCGCGAGCAGGGCGTCGACCTTCGGGTCGCAGAAACCCGTGAAGTTGTTGTCGTCGGGGTTTGCCTTGGTGGTGACGTGGCTGCAGCCGAAGATGTTCGAGTCTTCGGGGTCGAGCAGGTTGGCCCAGCCGCCCAGGTACGCGTCGAACTTGTTCGGGAAGCTCAGGAGCGGGAGGAGCACCGTCGCGAAGTCGGCCTCCTTGACGTTGATGGTGATGCCGCACTTCGAGAGCTGATCCTTGGCCAGCTGCGCGAACTGGACGCGCTGCGGGCGGCCCTGGCGAACGAAGAGGTCCACCGCGAGCTTGACCCCGGCCTTCTCATAGGTGCCGCCGTTGAGCGTGTAGCCGTTCTTCTCGAGCAGCGCCTTCGCGCCCGCGACATCGAGCTTGTAGTCGGGGACGTCGGGGTTGTAGAAGAACGAGCCGGGCGGGACCTGCGCCTTGACCGGCGTGCCGTTGCTCTCGGTCGCGGCCTTCACGGTCGCTGCCTGGTCGATGCACATCGTGAACGCCTGGCGGGCGACGACGTCCGAGAAGACGTGGCCGGGCCGGACGTTGAAGGCGATGAAGTAGTAGCCAAGGTCCGGGAACTCGGAGAGCTTGACGCTGGAGTTCGTCTTGAGCGACGCGAGCGCGTCGGACGAGGTCACTTCCGTCTGCCAGTCGATCTGGTTCGACGCGAGCGCCTGCGAGGCCGCCGCGGCGTCCTTGATGATCGGGATCAAGATCTTGGCCGGGCCGGGAACGAACGAGTAGTACTTCTCGTACCGGTCGAGCTCCACGCTCTGGCCGGGCTGGTAGCTGCCGAGCTTGTACGGGCCGCTGCCGATCGGCTTGAGGTTCAGGTCGAGAAGGCGATATGCCGCCGCGATCTTGTCCGTCTCACCGGCCTGCAGGGTGGTGTTGAGGTCGGTGACCAGCGTGAGGAGGGCGTCGCCGTAGCCGGCCGGGTCAACCTGGCCCTTGTCGTCCAGGTACCGGTTCTTGTCCGGGAGCGTGACGCCGGCCTTGGTCAGCGCGGCTTCCATGTCCGCGGCGTAGTTGGACGAGTTGCAGGTGTCGGGTGGCGTCGCCGCGCCACAGGCCTTGTCACCCTGGCCCGCCTGGATCTTGTCGACGAGCGTCTTGACGCCGGCGGCATCAACGGAAGCGGAGCCGGCGACGAACTTCTGGTAGGAGGCCTCCGTGTAGGCCTTCGGGACGACGAAGCTCGAGGCAAGCCCGAGCAGGTAGAACGGGGCGTACTTCTCCTTGAGCACGACGACGAGGGTCGTCGCATCCGGCGCCTTGACGGAGGCGACGTTGTCGTGCCAGGTCGAACAGGTCGTCGGGTTGAACGAGCACTTGTCCGACAGCGCGATCTGGAACGTGAAGAGCGCGTCCGCCGAAGTGATTGGCGAGCCGTCCTGCCACGTCGCGTCGGTGCGCATCTTGATGGTCCAGGTCAGGCCATCGGCACTGATCTCGGGAGCCGCGGTCGCGAGGTCGGGCACGACGTCGCCCTTGTTGTTGGCCTTGTAGAGGGCCGTGAACATGAACGTCTCGATCCAGGACGACGGCAGGTCGTTCGCTGACGGCGAGAAGTAGGTGGGCTCGCCGTCGAGGGCGAACCGGAAGTCTGCCGACGCGGCCCCGGCGGCCGACGGGCTCGGCGCAGCGGAAGCATCCGCGCTCGGCGCAGCCGAGGCACCTGCGCTCGGGGCGGCCGAGGCCGCCTGGCTGGGCGCTGCTGAGGGTGATGCGGCATTGCCGCACGCGCTCACGACGATCGCGACCGCGGCCAGCAACCCCATCACGTTTCGAGTCCGAAGACTCATGCGAGACACCTCCTGTGATCCACAACGGGCCCCAGGTCGGGGCTCCGTTCTCCTCCCGGAACTGCTCCGTTTGCGCGCGTGCACGAACACGCCTGCCGGAGCACGCGAGCCGCGATTATACGTCGCTCGCGAGAACGACTGTCAACGCACGGCATTCGGCGAGTCACCTCCATCGCATCTGCGCCGCGGGCGGCGCTCCATCGTCCAACGGGCTGGCAGGGTCGAGTGGGGCCGGCTGGACGGCAGCCGGCTGAACGGCGGCCGACCGGCCGCCGGTGAGAACACCCGTATCGACGGGCCGTGGCCCGACGGGCAGCACCGGCGGTCGTGGAAGGCCCTGCGCTCGCCACGTCAGCGGCGCCACGGCGCGGGCCGCGGTCGCGTCAGTCGAGCCGGCCTCGCGTCGCCACGCGTCGTCGACCGACGCGTGCCTGAGGGTGACGCCCGACCCGTCGTCGAGCACGGGGGGCGTCCCGCGCAGCGCCGGGAGGTTGCCGAGTGCGATGACGAGCACGAGGGCCAGCGCCGCCCCGGGTACCAGGGACGAGAGGAAGTGCGACTGCGCAGGGCGCCTGGTCACGAGGCGCACCCGCAGCCGCGGCCAGGCATCCGGCGCGGGCTCGGCCCAGCTCGCCTGCTCGTGGAGCCGGGACAGGGCGTGGATGACGAGCGTCGTCGTCGCGAGGTCCGACTCGCACGCGCGGCATCGATCCAGGTGATCGAGGGCGCGGCGGACCGCGGGGCCCGTCTCGCGCTGGGATGCGAACTCGATGAGGGCGTCGCGGTGGGTCGTGCACACGTGCTCCCGGCGCGCGCGCAGCATCACCGGTCGGGCTCCGGGGCGAGATCGGCCGCGAGCGGCCGGTAGGCGCCTCCAAAGCGGCGGTCCTCCTCGAGGCGTCCGCGGAGGGAGCGCAGCCCGAAGTGGAGCCGCGACTTCACGGTCCCCGACGGGATGCCGAGGATGTCGGCGGTCTCGGTGATCGACCGGCCCCGAAGGTAGAAGAGCACGATGACCGCCTGGTGCTTGGCCGGCAGCGCGGCGATCCCGTCGCGCACGATCTCGCGCAGCTCGGCCAGCTCGGCGCGATCGGCGGGCTCTGCGGCATGGTCGAAGAGGAAGTGGGCCATCGCCTCGGTGATCGGCTCCCAGGGGAGGCGTCGCCGGGCAAGTCGCGTGTAGCAGAAGTTCAGTGCCACCCGGTGCAGCCACGGCAGCGGGCTCGCGTCGGGGTGCAGGCGCCTGCGCCATTCGTAGGCCTTCGCGAACGTGTCCTGGAGGACCTCCTCGGCGGCCTGGCGCTCACCGAGCAGCGCGTAGGCCGTGGCGAAGATCGGTCCGCGATAGCGCTCGAAGAACGCCCCGAACGCGTCGAGATCGTCATCGTGAATCCTCCGCAGGAGGGCCGCCTCGGCGGGGTCCGGCCGGCGCTCCGCGCCTTCCGGCTGATCGATCGTCATTGGCCCACGCGATAGCCCGGGATCGTCCGGTCCTTCCCGGACGCTCCCGTCACGCCTATCTACGCCGGGGAGGCACGGCAGGTTCACCTCACGAGGCCGCAAATGGCTCAGCCCGCCTGCGACGGGGCGACCGGGGCCGCGGGCCGCCATCGCAGGTTCGGCTGCCGGGCGGCGGTCGCCTCATCGAGCCGGCGGACAGGGGCCGTGTGGGGCGCGCTGGTGACCAGCTCGGGCGTCTCGTGTGCCTCGCGCGCGATCTCCACGAGCGCATCGGCGAACGCATCGAGCGTCTCGACCCGCTCCGTCTCGGTCGGCTCGATGAGCATCGCCTCGTCGACCGTGTGCGGGAAGTAGATCGTCGGTGGGTGGTACCCCTTGTCGATGAGCCGTTTCGCGACGTCCAGGGTGCGGACGCCGGTGGCGCGCTTGAGGCCCGCGCCGGATGCGATGAACTCGTGGGCGCACGGCCCGGGGTACGGGATCTCCCAGGTGCCATCCGCCTCCAGCCGGAAGCGGAGGTAGTTGGCCGCGAGCACCGCGTCGTCGCTGACTTCGCGCAGCCCGTCGGCGCCATGGGCCCGGATGTACGCCCACGCGCGGACGAGGATTCCGGCGTTGCCGACGTGGCCGCGCACACGGCCGATGCTGGCGGGACGCTCCCCGGGCCGCTCCAGCCGGAAGGTCCCGTCCGGCTCCCGGAGCACGCGCGGCGCCGGCAGGAACGGGATGAGGAGTGCGCGCACGCCGACCGGCCCGGCCCCCGGGCCGCCGCCGCCGTGTGGCGTCGAGAAGGTCTTGTGGACGTTGAAGTGCATGACGTCGAAGCCCGCCTCCCCGGGCCGGTAGCGGCCGAGGATCGCATTGAGATTGGCGCCGTCCATGTAGGCAAGCGCTCCGGCCGCGTGGACCAGCTCGATCAGCTCGACGATGCGGCGCTCGAAGAGCCCGAGCGTCGACGGGTTGGTGATCATGATCGCAGCGGTGCGCGGACCGAGCGCGGCCCGGAACGCCTCGAGGTCCACGCCGCCGTCCGCGGCCGATGGGATGTTCACGGTCCGGAAGCCGGCCATCGACGCCGTGGCGGGGTTCGTGCCGTGCGCCGAGTCCGGGATCAGGACCTCGGTCCGCTCCAGGTCGCCACGCGCCCGGTGGTAGGCGCGCACAACCAGGATCCCCGTCAGCTCACCCTGCGCGCCGGCCGCGGGCTGCAGCGTCACGGCGTCCATCCCGCTGATCTCGGCGAGGTCCTGCTCCAGCTCCCAGAGAAGCTCGAGCGTGCCCTGGGCGGTCTCGTCGGGCGCGAGCGGGTGGAGCCCGGCGAAGCCCGGCAGCCGGGCCGCCCATTCGTTGACCTTCGGGTTGTACTTCATGGTGCACGACCCGAGCGGGTAGAACCCGGTGTCCACGCCCCAGTTGAGTTGCGAGAGGTTGACGTAGTGGCGGACGAGCGACGCCTCGTCGATCTCGGGGAGCGCGGGCGGCTCCGTCCGGAGAGCCTCCGCCGGGAGCCGGTCGAGGGCGTCGGCGGGTGGCACCGGAATCCGGCGGCCGGCGGCGCGGCCCGGGCCGGACAGCTCGAACAGGGTGGGCTGCAGCTTCCGTCCGGTGACGCTCATCGGCGCGCCTCCCCGCTGACGGCCACCGGGACTCCCGTGCGGACGCCCAGCTCGTCGCGGAGGGCCCAGGCGAACAGCTCGATCTCCTCGGCCGTGGTGCACTCGGTGGCGCACACGAGCAGGCCGTCCGCGAGGGACGGATCGCCCGGCTCCAGCTCGGCGAGCGGGATCCCGGCCAGGATCCCGCGGTGGAGGAGCCGACGGTGGACGGCGACTGCATCGGGCACGCGGATCGCGAACTCGTTCAGGTAGGGGCCCGGGTGCAGGCGGGGCGCACCGGAGTCGGCGAGCGCTGCGGCCAGCTCGGCGGCGCGGGCGGCGCCCGTCGCTGCCACGTCCCCGAGCCCGCCCGGCCCGAGCGCCGCGACGTAGACGGCGGCTGCGAGCGCGCAGAGCGCCTGGTTCGTGCAGATGTTGCTGGCCGCCCTCTCGCGGCGGATGTCCTGCTCGCGGGCCCGCATCGTCATCACGTAGGCGCGCCGTCCGTCCGCGTCGCTGGTCATGCCGATGAGGCGGCCGGGGATCTGGCGGAGCAGCGACTCCCGGCAGGCGAGGATCCCGAGATAGGGGCCGCCGTATTGCGGCGGGATCCCGAGAGGCTGACCCTCCCCTGCCGCGATGTCGGCCTCGTAGGCGCCGGGCGGCGCGAGCACGGCGAGCGACACGGGCTCCACGACCGCGACGAACAGCGCGCCGGCCGCGTGCGCGAGCCGGCCGATCTCCGGCATCGGCTCGAGCAGGCCCAGGAAGTTCGGCTGGCCCGCCACGACGCCCGCGACCGGCCGAGCAGGATCGTCGAGGAGCCGCGCCAGGGCGGCCAGGTCCGTCGTGCCGGCCGCCGGTCCGTCGGCGACGAGCGGCACCTCGTCGAACGCGAGGTTCGCCCCGGCGAAGTAGGTGGCGAGTGTCTGACGGGACTGCGGATGGATCCCGCGCGAGACGAGCACCCGGTCGCGGCGAGTCGCCCGGCAGGTCATGAGCGCAGCCTCGGCCGTGGCGGTCGCCCCGTCGTAGTGCGAGGCGGAGACGACGTCGAGGCCCGTCAGCTCGGCGAGGAGCGACTGGTACTCGTAGATCGTCTGGAGGGTCCCCTGGCTGATCTCGGGCTGGTACGGCGTGTAGGCCGTGTAGAACTCGCCGCGGAGGAGGATCTGGTCCACCACGGGCGGCAGGTGATGGCGGTAGACGCCTGCGCCCAGGAAGCTGGCGAGATCGACGCGGTTGTGCCCCGCCAGGGTCCGCAGCCGAGCCATCAGCTCGAGCTCGGTGAGCCCCGGCGGAAGGTGCATCGGGCGGGCCCGGACCCCCGGCGGGATGACCGCGAAGAGCTCGTCCACGGAGCCGATCCCGAGCGCGGCCAGCATCCGGGACCGGTCGTCCGGCGTGTGGGGCCCGTACACCATCGGATCAGTCCTCCGCGGTCAGCGCCTCGTAGGCGGCTGCGTCGAGGAGCTTGTCCAACTGCGCGGGGTCGGAGAGCCGGACGCGCAGCAGCCAGCCGGACCCGTACGGGTCGCCGTTGACCACTTCGGGCGTCGCGAGAAGCGCCGCGTTGCTCTCGATGACCTCGCCGGCCACCGGCACGAAGAGGTCACTCACCGCCTTCACCGATTCCACGACGCCGAACGTCGCGAACTGCTCCAGCCGCTTGCCGGGCTCCGGCAGCTCGACGAAGACGATGTCGCCGAGCTGGTCGGCGGCGTGCTGGGTGATCCCCACGGTCGCGACGTCCCCCTCGACGCGCACCCATTCGTGCTCTTTCGTGTAGTGCAGGTCGGACGGGATCATCGGCCTGGAACCTCCGTGCTGACGCGGTCGCTGCCGCGCGAACGTCGCGTGGTCGCCCGCCCACCGAGGGCGTCGGGCCGGGTCACCTGGCCCGCTTCCGGGTCACCTGGCCCGCTTGTAGAACGGGAGCGGGACCACCTCCGCGGCGGCCCGCGTGTCGCGGATCTCCACCTCGAGCATCGTACCGATCGCGGCGTCGCCCGGGGCGACGTAGGCCATGGCGATCGGCACGCCCAGGGTCGGCGACTGCGTGCCGGAGGTGACCGCACCCGTGCGCCGGTCGCCGGCCCACACCGGGTAGCCGTGCCGCGCGATCCCGCGTCCGCGGACGATGAGGCCGACCAGCAGACGTCGCGGACCCGCCTCGGCGGCGCGCGCGAGGGCATCGCGGCCCACGAAATCGCCGGCCTTGGTCAGCTTCACGACGCGACCCTGGCCGGCTTCGAAGGGCGTCGTGGCGCGGTCGAGCTCGTTCCCGTAGAGCGGCATGCCCGCCTCGAGCCGGAGCGTGTCCCGGGCACCGAGCCCGATCGGCAGCATGCCCGCGGGCGCGCCCGCCCCGACGAGGATGTCCCAGAGCTCGCCGGCGGATGCTCCGTCCACGAAGACCTCGAAGCCGTCCTCGCCGGTGTACCCGGTGCGGGCCACGAGGGCGGGGATCCCGGCCACGCTCCCCTCCGCGATCGCGTAGTAGCGGAGCGCCGCGAGGTCCACGTCGGTGAGCGGCCCGAGGATCTTCCGCGCCGCGGGCCCCTGCACCGCCACCAGGGCGGTCGCGAGGGAACGATCGTCCAGGATCGCCCGCCTGCCGTCGAGGCGCTCTGCGAGGGCGTCGGAGACCGCCGGCGCGTTCCCTGCGTTCGCCACCACGAGGAAGCGGTCCTCGGCCAGACGGTAGACGATGAGGTCGTCGATGACGCCACCGTCGGGTGCGCAGATCATGGAGTAGTGGGCCCGACCCACCTCGAGCGACGGTGGGTCGGTGACCAGCGCCCCGGCGAGCGCGGCGCCGGCCTCCGAACCCTCGACGAAGAGCTCGCCCATGTGGGACAGGTCGAAGATCCCGGCGCGCTCGCGAACCGCGCGATGCTCCTCGAGGATCGAGGCGTACTGGACCGGCATCCGCCAGCCGCCGAAGTCGATCATCCGGGCGCCCAGCCCCTCGTGGCGGGACAGGAGCGGCGTCGCGCGCGGCGCGTCGGCCGGGCGCGGGACCGCGGTCATGCGCGGACCTCGTCCGCCGCGATCATCCCGGCCGCGCGTTCCACGAGCGCGCGCTCCGTCTCGAAGGCAAGCAGGCCAGGCGCGTCGGAAAGCGAGACCCAGCGCACCTCATCGAACTCGTGGTCGTGGAGGGCAAGGTCACCGCCGGTCGCCGCCATGAGCCAGTAGTGGACCGTCTTGTGGATCTTCGCGCCGCCCTGCACGAACACGTACTCGATGTGGTCGATCGGCGCCACGATGCGGACCTCGAGCCCGGTCTCCTCGGCGACCTCGCGCAGCGCGGTCTCCTCGAGCGTCTCGAGCGGGTTGGGAGTCCCCTTCGGAAGCGTCCAGGATCCCCCGTCGCGTTCGCGACGGCGCCGACCGGCAACGATATGCGGAACGCCGGCGATGGTGCGGACGACGATGCCGCCCGCCGAGGTGGCGGTCGCGCGCCTCAGCCGCGCCACGGCGCCGTCGCGGCTCGGACGCGACGACCGGGGCTCCGGACTTCGGGCTTTGCCCATCGGACTGCCACCAGCGGCCCCGCGATCCCGGCCGCGCCGCGCGGCCGCACGGGCGTGACGGCGCGCCAGTCGGCGCGCAGCAGGACGACCGGCCCGAGATCCGTCCGGCGGACGATGGTGGGGCGGTCCGTGGAAGCCTGGAACCCGACGTGTCGATGGAGGCCGAGGCGGCGCTCCCGGAGCCGTGGCGGGGGCGTCGGGAACCTGGCCGCCGGGCGAACCGCGAACCTCGCGGCGAAGCTTCGCTGCATGTGCAGATCGTAGCGCCTCAGCGGCGATCTGCAAGTTCGAGGCGCAGGCGCGCCGCAGGTTCCGGCGCGAGGCCGCGCCGGACCTGGGCGATGTCGACCTGGCGACGCAGGAGCGCACGGTACGTCTCGACCGCCGCAGGTGCCCCGCTCGCCAGGGCGGCGAGGTGCGCCTCGATCGTGCCGGCGTCCCCGCGAACGGCGGGCCCCGTGAGCGCAGGACCGATTCCAAGCGCCCGGGCATTGCCGAGCGCCTGCGCGGCGAGCGGCCCGTAGACGGCCAGCGTGCCGGCCTCGTCGAGGCCGGCCCGCGCGGCAACCTCCGCGATCACGTCGAGCAGCGCCACGAGGCCGCCGGCCGCGAGCACGGCGGCGGCATGGTAGGCGGCCTTCGAGCCCGGCAGGAGCCGGACGGGCAGCGCGCCGAGTGACTCCGCCATCTCGGCGAGCACGTCGAGGAGGCCCTCGTCGCCTTCGATGGCCACGGTCGCGCCGCGCAGTGCCGCGAGGGCACGCTCCACGTCCGCGAACGCGACGAGCGGATGGAAGGATCCGCACGACGTGCCGGCGGCACGGGCCGCCTCGAGCACCTCGATCCCGTGGATGCCGCTGGTGTGGACCAGCGCCTGGCCCGAGTAGAGGTGCATGCCCCCGACGACCTCCGCAATCGCGTCGTCCGGGACGGCCACGAGCGCGAGGTGGCACTCGTCGAGGATCGCGGCGGGTTCCGCGAACGCCCGCGCGGCGGGGGCTGCCTGCCGCAGGCGCTCGCGGCGTGCCGGGTCGCGGCTCGCGACGGCCCCGACCTGCCACCCGGCGGCGGCCAGCGCGGCCGCGAGGGTCAGGCCGACCATTCCGCCCCCCACGATCCCGATCACGGGGCGGCCGTCGGCCGGTGCCTCCACGTGCGGGTGCGCATGCCCCTCGAGATGCACGACGTCGCCGTGGCGGTGCGCTCCGGGTGGCACGGATGGGCCGGCGATCGGGAGCGTGCCGGCAGTCGGGTCCGCCTCCCCGGCCGCGTCCTCCCACCCGGCCGCTTCGGCTGCCGCGGCGCGCCGAAGCTCGTCGAGCGTCCCGGGGTCCCCGGGGGGAGGCGGGGTCGCGTCGCTCCAGGCTCGCACGTGGGCTCCTCGCCGGCGGAGACGCGCCGGTCACTCGTCACCATCGACGCGGGGTTGCGTCGAAGCGGGGTACTCTTGGCGGCGACAGCGTAGCGCCCCGTGCGACACCCGCGCGGCCCGAGCCACGAACGAGGAACCCGTGCCGACCAGCGACCCGATCGGCGCCCGAGCCAGCCTCGGCCCGGGCCTCCCGGACTACGTGCCCCTCGCCGCGCTGGCGGGCGCGATCGACCTCGAGCGTGCCCCGGTGACGCTCAAGATCCTGCTGGAGAACCTGCTGCGCCACGCGGGACGCGGCATCGTCACCGGGGCCGACCTCCAGCGCCTCGCCAGTTGGCGGCCGGGTGGCGGCGGCGACGCCGAGATCCCGTTCCTTCCCGCCCGCGTGATCCTCCAGGACTTCACCGGCGTACCGGCCGTCGTGGACCTCGCCGCGATGCGGGACGCGATGGCAGCCCTCGGCGGCGACCCTGGCCGGGTCAACCCGCTCGTCCCGGCGGACCTCGTGATCGACCATTCGGTGCAGGTGGACCGGTTCGGGACGGCCGACTCGTTCGCCTTCAACGTCACGCGCGAGTACGAGCGCAACGGCGAGCGCTACAAGCTCCTCCGCTGGGCGCAGCGCGCCTTCACCGGGCTCCGGGTGGTGCCGCCCGGGACGGGCATCGTCCACCAGGTCAACCTCGAGTTCCTCGCCAGCGTCGTGACGGTCGCCACCGTGGACGGCCGGCCCCTCGCCTACCCGGACACGCTCGTCGGGACCGATTCCCACACGACGATGGTCAACGCGCTCGGCGTCCTGGGCTACGGCGTGGGCGGGATCGAGGCCGAGGCAGTCCTGCTGGGCCAGCCGCTCTACCAGCCGATGCCGAACGTCGTCGGGGTCCGGCTGCGCGGCGCGCTCCCGAGCGGTTCGACCGCCACGGACCTCGTCCTCACCGTCACGGAGCGCCTGCGCGCGCTCGGCGTGGTCGGATCGTTCGTCGAGTTCGCGGGTGACGGCCTGGCGGGCCTCGCGCTCGCCGACCGGGCGACGATCAGCAACATGAGCCCCGAGTTCGGCGCCACGGCCACGATCTTCCCGATCGACGACGAGACGCTCGCCTACCTCCGATTGACCGGCCGGAGCGCCGAGCTCGTGGAGATCGTGGAGCGCTACGCGCGGGCGCAGGGCCTCTGGCGCCTCCCGGGCGCCGGGCCCGAGTTCGACGTCATCGTGGAGCTCGACCTGGCCGAGGTCGAGCCGAGCGTCGCCGGCCCACGGCGTCCCCAGGACCGCGTGCCCGTGCCGCAAACCCGGGCAAGCTTCGAAGCCGCGTTTCCCGGGCGGCTGGCAGAATCCGGAACGCCCGCGGCCGCCCCGGGCGAGATCCGCGACGGGTCCGTCGTGATCGCCGCCATCACCTCCTGCACGAACACCTCGAACCCCACCGTGATGGTCGGCGCCGGGCTGCTCGCCGCGAAGGCGGTCGCGCGGGGCCTTCGCGTCAGTCCGGCCGTCAAGACGTCCCTTGCCCCGGGCTCGCGCGCCGTGACCGCCTACCTCGAACGGGCCGGCCTGACGGCGCCGCTCGCCGCGCTGGGGTTCGCGCTGGCCGGGTACGGCTGCACCACCTGCATCGGCAACTCCGGGCCGTTGGACGAGGGCATCGCCCGCCAGATCGAGGACCGCGGGCTGACGGCTGTCGCGGTCCTGTCGGGCAACCGGAACTTCGAGGGACGGATCCACCCGCTCGCGCGGGCCAGCTACCTGGCGTCACCACCGCTCGTGGTGGCCTACGCGCTCGCCGGTCGGATCGACATCGACCTCTCGACCGAGCCACTTGGCTTCGCGGACGACGGCGCCCCGGTCTTCCTGGCGGACCTCTGGCCGTCCCCGGAGGAGGTCCGTGCGGCCATCGCGGACGCCGTCGACGGCGAGCTCTTCCGATCGGCCTACGCCTCGGTCTTCGAGGGCGACGCGCGCTGGCAGGCGCTGCCGATCGCGGACGGCGACCGGTACGACTGGGCCGCGGACTCGACCTACGTGGCGAACCCTCCCTTCTTCGCCGGGATGACGCTGACCCCGGACCCGATCCGCGACATCGAGAGAGCGCGGGTCCTCGCCTGGCTCGGCGACTCGGTGACCACCGATCACATCTCACCTGCAGGCTCGATTGCCGCCTGGTCCCCTGCCGGGCTCTGGCTCCAGCAGCACGGCGTGGCGCCGACCGACTTCAACTCGTATGGGTCCCGGCGCGGCCACCACGAGGTCATGATGCGCGGCACGTTCGGCAACATCCGGCTCCGCAACCGCCTCGTGGAGGGCAAGGAGGGGCCCTACACGCTGCGCTTCCCGACGGGCTCCGAGACGTTCATCTACGACGCCGCGATGACCTACCTGGCGGAGGGGGTCCCGAGCATCGTGCTCGCCGGCCGCGAGTACGGCTCCGGATCCTCACGCGACTGGGCAGCCAAGGGCACGCGGCTCCTCGGCATCCGGGCTGCCATCGCCGAGAGCTTCGAACGAATCCACCGCTCCAACCTCGTCGGGATGGGCGTCCTGCCGCTGCAGTTCCTGCCCGGCGACAGCGCCGTCAGCATCGGCCTCACCGGTCGCGAGCGGTACACGATCGCCGGGCTGGGGGACGGCCTCGCACCGAGAGCTCGGCTGGCGGTCGTCGCGACCGCCGACGAGGCGGACGGCGGGCGCGAGACGCGCTTCGAGGTCACCTGCCGCCTCGACGGCCCGATCGAGGTCGAGTACTACCGCCAGGGTGGGATCCTGCCCGCCGTGCTCCGCCGGATCGCCCGGGAGTCCGGCGCCGCCTGACCTGCCGGGAGTCCGGCTCGGCGCGTCGTCAGGCGCGGCGCGCCGTCCAGCGTCCCGCGCGGGCATCGACCCGCAGTGGGATCCCGTACGCGCTCGAGAGCGTGGCATCCACCAGCACGTCGTCGATCGGCCCGGCGGCGAGGACCCGCCCCCCGGCGAGCACGAGCGCATGGCCGAAGCCGGGCGGGATCTCCTCCAGGTGGTGCGTCACGAGCACGATGCCGAGCGGCCGCGTCTCTGCCGCAAGCCCGGCCAGCGCGTCCACGAGCTCCTCGCGCGCCCGGAGGTCGAGTCCCGCCGCCGGCTCGTCCGCGAGCACCAGGTCCGGGTCCGGAAGCAGCGTCCGCGCCACCAGGACCCGCTGGCGCTCTCCGGTCGAGAGCGTGCCGAAGGCCCGCTCGGCAAGGTGACCGATATCGAGCCGCCGCAGGAGCTCGAGGGCGCGGACCTCGTCGCGCGCGGTGTACGTGTCCCACCAGGGAGCCAGCGCGCCGGTCCGGGCGGTGACCACGACCTCGCGTGCCCGGAGCCGCGGCTCGAAGCGCTCCCCGAGCGCGGCACTGATCAGGCCGATGCGCGGGCGGAGGGTCCGCGCGTCAACCCGGCCGAGCTCCGCGCCGAGCACGCGGACACGCCCCACCGTCGGGAAGAGGGTCGTCGCGGCGATTGCGAGGAGCGTGGACTTGCCGGCGCCGTTCGGGCCGGCCACGACCCAGCGCTGGCCGGAAAGGACGCGGAGCGAGGCCCCGGCGAGCAGCCAGGCGATCCCGCGCCGGACGCCGACGTCCTCGAGCTCGAGGACGGGATCGGGATCTGCCGCGAGCGGGAGCGTGAGGTCGTCGGACACGGCGTGATGCTACGCGACGGCCGACGGCCGACGGCCGAACCGGAGCCGGCCGACCACCGGACCGGTGCTGCTCGAGCCGCCAGCGGCGCCCTGACCACGCTGGGCCGCGCATCCGGCCGCGGCCCGCGACCGACGCGGAAACGGGGGTGTCGGCTCTCGCCGACACCCCCGTCCGACCCCCGGTCAGTTGACGGTGAACGTCGCGAGCATGCCTGCCGTGATGTGGTCGTTGACGTGGCAGTGAAAGAGCCACGTGCCGGCGTCATCGGGCACCATGTCCGCGACCTTCATGCTCATCGGGAGGAGCTCGGCGACGTCCGTGCGCATCCCGTTGATGGTCACGGTGTTGCCGTGCCAGTGCGGGGTGTGCAGGTCGACTTCCGTGCCCTGGCCGAGCGTGTACCAGCGCACGCGCTGCCCTCGCGTCGTCGAGAGGCCGGGGAGGTTCCCGAAGACGTAGCCGTTCATGGAGTGCATCAGGTTGCTCTCATGGAAGCCCTCGTCGTCCGGGTTCACGCTCGCCGGGTCACCGGCGTAGGCCTCGATGTTGTGCTGGAGATACAGGCTCGCGTTCTCGTCGAAGACCGTGAACATCGTCACGAGCTCGCGGTCGACGTCCGTGGGCGAACCGTCGGCGCGTGCCATGCCGCGCCTCGTGATGATGATCGGGCCGATCAGGCCGGCGTTCGTGTCCGCCGGCTCGTCCACGTGCGAGTGGTACATCCAGAGGACCGAGCTGCCGTCCATCGGGCCCGGGCCTGCCCGCTCCGGCACCTGCCAGATATAGGTGTGACGGCCGCGCGGGGCGACGGCATCGTCCGCCTTGTCAGATCCCGACGTCCCGTCGGCGTAGGGCGCGCCCTCCGAATCCTTGGCGTAGAACACGCCGTGGGGATGGACCGAGGCCGGGAACGCTGTCTGGTTCCGGAACACGACCTTGATCGTGTCGCCGACGACGGCGCGGATGATCGGGCCAAGGATTCCGAGGTGCTGCTCGGCGGCCGCTCGCGGCTTGAGCCGGTTGAACGTCGCGTCGGTGTACTCGCGGTAGACGGCCTTCCGGTAGACCTTCCCGATCCGGTCCGGCCCGTTCTGGACGAAGGTGAGGGCGTCACCTTCGAACGGCTGGCCCGTGATCTGGTTGATGCCTGTTGGGGCGTAATCCCACTCCACTTCGTCGGCTGCGATGAAGTACGTCCGAGTGACCCCCGGAGCGGGCGCGGCGAGCGCCGTCATCTCGGATCCATGGTGCCCTGCCGCCCCGAGGCCCACGGCCGGCCACAGCGCAAGTCCAACAAGTGCGAGCGCCATGAGCGCCGCGGCGCCCATCCCCCAACGCCGGGCTGTCATCGTCGTCTCCCTCCACGCGTGATGAGTCCAGTCACCCGATCCTAGGGACGTCGGGCCCGGACTCCCATCCCGCGGAAAGGTCGACCCATTCGGGTTGACCCAGATGGGGGTACCGAAGGGCGTGCGGCGGATCCCGCCCGGCTCCGGTGGAGAGCCGCCTCGTCCCGCTACCGCTCCGGGTGGCCCGACTCCACCCGGGCTGCGTCCCGTCCCGCGGGTCCCGTCGCGGGCCTTACGAGCGCGTGGGTGCCTGCTCGCAGAGGAAGGCCTCGAGCTGGGCGGCAGCGCCGCGCAGCGCGTCGTTGTCGCGGCTCCATGCCCGCCACTTCGCGCAGGTCCGCTCGGACCATCCCGAGAGGGCGCCCGGGGCGAGGTCGAACGCCTGGAGGAAGGCGCGCGATTCCGCGTTTCGCGTCGCAACGACGCGAGCGGTCAGGCGCCGGAACTCGACAACGTCCATGCGATCCTCCTCTGGCACGCGGTGGTCAGGCACCGACCATCCGTGCGTACAGCGCCCAGTACCGATGAACCCGCGCCGGGTCGGCGCTCAAAGCCGCACCACCACCTCGAGCCGCGCGTCCTTTCGCAGGACCTCGGCGCTGGTCAGGCCGCGCCATCGATGCAGCAGGAGATCGCACGAGGCGTCGCCCACCCGGAGGCCGCGGACGACCACCTTGGTCAGGCCGGCGGGCAGGATGGGGCGGTCGAGCGTCAGGCGCCGATTCGCGGCGTCCGCCTGCAGGCCCAGCATCGTGCGGACGAGCATGAGAGGGGCACCCGCGGCCCATGCCTGGGGCGAGCACGCCACGGGGTACGGGATCGGGGCGCCGGTCGACGCCCGGTCGAAGCCACAGAAGAGCTCCGGGAGCCGATAGGCCGGGAAGTGCTGCGCGGCCGCGAGGAGGCCACTCGACAGGGCGTCGGCGGCGTCGTCGAAGCCATACCGGCGCAGGCCCGCGGCCGCGATCGCGGTGTCGTGCGGCCAGACGCTCCCCGTGTGGTAGCCGATCGGGTTGTATCCCGGCTGGTCCGCCGCGAAGGTGCGCAGTCCCCACCCGGAGACCATCGCGCTGGAGCCGAGCGCGGCGGCGGCGGCCGTCGCGTCCTCGGCCCTGACGATCCCGCTCCACAGGGTCTGCCCCGCGTTGGAGCCGACCGAATCGACCGCCCGCTTCGCCCCGTCGAGGGCCATCGCGATCGACCCATCGGGGAGCCGGAACCGCTCGGCGAACCGGCGCTGGAGCACGGATGCCTCGTTCTCGAGCCGGTCGGCGAGGGAGGCCTCGCCGCGCCGCCGGGCGAGCCGGGCGATCCGCTTCTTCGCATCGAAGACGTAACCCTGGACTTCCGCCAGGGCGATCGGCGTCTCGGCCAGGGTACCGTCGAGCCAGCGGATCGCGTCGCTCGAATCCTTCCAGCCCTGGTTTCGAAGGCCGGTCTCCGCCCGCCGCTCGTACTCCACGAAGCCGTCGCCGTCGCGGTCGCCCCATCGATCGATCCACTCGAGCGCCGCGAGGGCGTTCGGCCAGAGCCGATCGACGAGGCCGTCGTCTCCGGTCCAGTCGTGCGTCTCGCCGAGCAGGATGAGCCAGAGCGGCGTCGAATCGATGGAGCCGAAATAGGGCGCGAAGGGGAGCTCGCCGGTCCGGCTCATCTCACCGGTCCGGAACTCGTGGAGGATCTTGCCCGGTTCGGCGTCGCGCCACTCGTCGACGGCGGTGGCCTGCCGCCTGGCGAGGATCTCGAGGGACTGGGTGGCCAGCTGCGGTACGAATGCGACGGTCTGCAGCGCCGTGATCAGCGCGTCGCGTCCGAAGAGCGTCGTGAACCAGGGGACCCCCGCCGCGATGAAGCGATCGCCGAGCGGGTCGGTCGA
The DNA here is from genome assembly GCA_038214375.1 of Candidatus Limnocylindrales bacterium. Lineage (GTDB taxonomy): Bacteria > Chloroflexota > Limnocylindria > Limnocylindrales > CSP1-4 > CTSoil-043. Next base: position 22,989 of record JBBQRX010000011.1, on the reverse strand, counting down.
CTGGAGCAGGCAGAGGTCGTCCAGCGAGCGGCCGATGACCTCGTTGACCAGCTCGTGGTCGGTCTCGATGACCGAGCTGTCGCTCAGCCAGCGGGCGTGGGCGCGCGCGGGATCGAGCGTGTCCGGATCCCGCCCGGGGACCCGCTGCGCCGGCGTGCGCGACGCCTCCACCGTCCAGGCGATCTGGCGCCGCTCGCCAGGGCGGAGCGGACTCGTCCAGCGTGCGACGACCGAGCCAGCCTGCTCCTCCCGCGCGGGAGCCAGCGTCGGCGCGGGATCGAACGCGAGGTGCGTCCGCACGGTGACGCCGTCGAGCCCGACGTACCCGAAGTCGAGCCCGCCGTCGGCCGTCGTCTCGATCGGCAGCAGCCTGCCGCGACCGGGCCGGGCATAACCCCGAACCTCGAAGATGTCGGCGAAGTCGACGTCGAGCTCGAGCTCGACGTCGCAGGCGAACGTGATCGGCCCATGATTCTCGATGACGAGGCGCTCCTGGTAGGCCTCCGCGATCGTCCGTTCGCGCGCAATCGACACGGTCTGGCGCAGCACGCGTTCCTCGGCGCCCATCTTGTCGCCCGGGTCCTTGAGGAACTCGGGGTTCGTGGCTTGCGTGACGCCCCGCCAGCTCCCGCCCGGGTCGGACCGGAGGAGGACCGGGCGCTCGCCGGCGATCCGGAGCACGCTGCACGACACGACCCGGGTGTCGCCGTCGTAGAGTCCCATGCCGCGCGAGTCCGGGTGGATGTCACCGAATGCGTCGGAGACGAGGAACATGTCCAGGTGCTTGAGGACCTGGGCGGACCCGAGGTCCGTCGCCTTCACGATCGGGCGAGGCCGGGCGGGAAAGGTTCGAGCCGGGCCGCTGACCCGCGGCTCTACGCGTCGTGCCACGCTCGGAGTCTACGCGACACGGTGACTGGGAGCCCGCGCAGAGCCCCGGCTCGGCTCGGCCACGGTGGAGCTGCTCCCAGCGGAATGACCGGGCCGCGATCCCAGGCAGACGACCAGCCAGTCGGCCAGGATTGGCGCCATGAACGGGTCGAGCCCGGGCCGCGCACACTGCCCGTGGGTCGAATTGGGCCGCACGCCGGGGATCCTGTGCCCCCGCGGCCCGCGGAGCACGCCAGTGGCCGCACGGACGAACCATCGCTGGACGGGGTAACGGATGCGGGAGGGTCCTCCATGATCAAGATCTGGAGCGAGCTGCGGGTCGCGCGCGTGAAGGAACAGGTGGCGGACCTGGCAACCCTGGTGTGGGTGGTGTTCTGGGGGAACCTCGCCTGGCGCCTGTTCCAGTTCCTGGCCAGCTACACCGAGGCCGGCCGCACCATTCGCGACGGCGGCGACACGATGACCCAGAGCGGGCGCGACCTCGGCGACTCGCTTGCCGGCCTTCCGTTCGTCGGGTCGCAGGCCCGCGACATCGCGCGCAATGCCTTTGCAGGCGCGGGCCAGCCGCTGTCGGACTTCGGAACGCAGCTGGAGCAGTTCATCTTCGTGGTCGCCGTGACACTCGCCCTGATGCTCGCCGTCGTGACGCTCATGCCGTGGTTGAGCCGCTATCTTCCATGGCGCTGGAACCGGATCCGGCGAGTGCGGGCCGCCCACCGTGTCATCCGCACTGCGCCCTCGGTCGGCGGCGCCCAGGTGGAGCGTGCCCTTGCGATGCGAGCATTCGCGAGGCTCGATTACTCGACCCTGCTCGAGTACACGCCGGATCCCCTGGGCGACTGGGCCGGCGGCCGGCACGACCGGCTCGCCCGGGCCGAGCTCGCCAGCGAGGGCCTGCGCCCCTGAAGCTGCGTCCGCGCCGGGTTCTGGCCGCTATCGGGCGCGCCGGTCGATGAATCAGCCTTCGGGTGGCCCGGGTGCCCGAGGCAGCGCCCGTCGAAGCCATGCGCCCAAGACGAGCGCCCCGGCCGCCGGCACCAACGACACGGCGGCGAACGCAAGCAGCGTGACGGCGATGACCAGCTGGATTTCGCCGAACGTGTCCTCGCCGACGCCGGACCCAAGGCGCGCCGCGAGCGCCTGGGTGCTGTCGGCGAGGTCGCCGAGAGCCGCGGCGTTGCCGGTCAGCGCGTCCCTGTTGCCCCTGCCGCTCTCGGCGATGACAGAGAGCCGCCCATCGAGGCCCTCCATGCTCGCGGCGATGCGGCCAACCGCGTCCGCCGGCGAGGAGAGCGGTGTCGCCCCGAGGATGTTGACCGAACGAAGCTGCGCCTCGAGGGCTGACAGGTCCGAGCGGACCTCGGTGGCCGTCACGGCCGCGGCCGAGATAGCCTGCGCCGACTGATCGACGGTCGCGCTGAATGACGTCGCTGTCGTGGAAGCGCCGTGGAGCACAAGAGCGGCGACCGACGTCGTGGACGCCAGCCGGGCGATGGTCGCCTGGGTATCGCTTCGGAGGTGACCGACGCGGTCGTTCGCCCACACCAGCGCTGCGAACCCGATCGCGGTGACGATGAGCCCGATGATTCCGTAGGCGATGAGCCCTCGGCTCAACCGGTGCAAGCCCCCGCGAAGGCGGACCGGCCTGGGCTCACCCATCGTCACCACTCCAATTCCACGAGGTCGCCCGCTGCAGTCGGGACTGACCGGACGTCCGAAGAAGGCGCGTCGGCGCAGTCGACGACCCATCGGCGCCGGGCAGCTCGCGCACGAGGTCCGTGATGGGCGACGCGACCGAGTCGACCATCGCGGCACGATAACAGGGCCCCAACCCACGTCCGGCGAGAGGCTCGCGAGGGCCGCACAGCGGCCGCGCAAGCCCACGCCCAGATGGCGCCAAACGCCCCGACGTCCGCGCGGCCACGGTGGCAGCGTCGCGGGTCTGCTCGAACCGCGGGACTCGCCCAGGTGCCTTTCCGGCGCCCTCCGGCCGGTCACGCTACGATCCCGCGACGACTCTGCCACGCAACCGGGGGGAACCTTGTGAATCGTCCAGCTCGTGCGCTCGTGCTCGCGGTGAGCCTCCTGACCGCTGCCTGTGGCGGCGGTGCCACGGCCTCGCCGCAGGCCGCCGGCGCGTCACCGTCCGCGGCCGCGTCCACGGCGGCTGCCCCCGCGAGCCCGGCGACCGCCTCCCCGGGGACCTCGGCGGCCGGCGCAGCGAATGGGGCTGCCCTGTGCACCTTCCTCTCGACGGAGCTCCCCGCCCTCCAGAAGGCCGGCTCGACCGCTGGGGCCGTCGCGCAGCTGGCGATCGACTATGCCGACTGGATCGCCGCAGATTCGTCCCGTGGCCTGCCGAGCGCGTCCGCGATGGACACCCTGACGGAATCTGCCTGCCCCGAGGTCCGGACGACCATCCTCAAGCTCCTCGGCGGCGACAGCTTCGCGAACTCGCTCTGACCGGGCGGCCCCGATCGGCGGGACCCGATCGGCGGGCCCCGATCGGCGGACAGACCCAGCAGCGAGGCGGCGGGTTACTCCTCCCTGCCGCGCGGCCAGGTTCCCATGACCTGGCGGAGGATCGCGAACTCGCCGACGTGGTAGGCGTTGTGGTCGGCGAGGACGCACACCTCGCGAAGGATCGTGTGACCCGGGGTGTTCGGGATCGCTGCCAGCAGGTCGGTGGCGGGATCCGCCACGAGCGCATGGAGCGCCGCGCTGTCGGAGCTGAAGCCCTCGACCGTCAGCGCGAACTGCTCCGGCGTCGCGGTGGCATCGCGCGCAGGCCAGTACTCCTCGGGCCAGCTTGGCGCCAGGTAGGCGCGGTCGCGGATGTAGTCGAGGATGTCGCGCTGGGCAATCCTGACGTGCTCCAGTAGATGCCAGGGTGTGTACGGGACGTTGGGCGGAAACCGGTTGATGGCGTCGTCCGGGAAGTCCGCGACGGCGGCGGCGAGCGGCATGTGGGCACCGTGCCCGTCGATGAGCGCGAGGAGCTGCTCGCGCAGGATGTCGTCGTCGGCCATCTCGTCCCTCGGTTCGTGGACTCGTCTGCGTCCGGCCTCCGGCGAGGTGACTGTGGTGGGCGATACTGGGTTCGAACCAGTGACCTCACGGATGTGAACCGTGCGCTCTGACCGGCTGAGCTAATCGCCCGTGGGGCGGATTATACGGCCAGCCCCGGCCAGCGCGATCTGACCACCGGCGCCTCGATCCCGACGACCGCCACGACCTTCCGGCGAGCGGTCGCGCCGGTCACGACCCGGATGACCCCGCGGGCGACGTCGAGCTCCCGGGCGAGCAACCGACAGAGCGCCTCGTTCGCGGCCGAATCGACGGGGGGCGCGGCTACCCGGACGCGGAGGGCTCCATCGTCCCCCACCCCATCAACGCGGTCGACGCCGCCGCGCGGGGTGAGCCGCACCTGGAAGCGGACCTCGGGCTCCCCCGTCCCGCTCAGCGACCGACGACCCCGAGGAGCGCGCTCAGGACGAGCATCAGGATCAGCGGCGACAGGTCGAGCGCGCCGGTGGACGGCAGCAGGCGCCGGATCGGCGCGAGGAACGGCTCGGTCAGCGCGACCACCTGGCGCGCGATCGGATTGCGGCCCTGCGGATCCACCCACGAGACGACCACGCGGGCCAGCACCAGCGCCCACAGCACCAGCACGAGCAGCTGGACGAAGTTGCGCAGGAAGAACCCCATCCACGGAGTCTACGCGCGGTCCGGGAGCCCCGGACGCTCGCCGCGCGCCTCCGCCGGCACCTTCGCCCCGAGGTTCGCCTCGGCACGGACCGGCGTTCGCTCCCCGAAGAGCGCTCTGCCGACGCGGACGATCGTGGCGCCCTCCTCGACGGCGACCGCGAAGTCGTCGCTCATCCCCATCGAGAGCGCCGGACCGAGGACCGGGTTGTCCGCCCGAATCTCGGCGGCGAGCGTGCGCAGGGCACGGAACGTCGAACGGGCGTCCTCGGCGGTCGCCGCGAGCCGTCCCACGGTCATCAGGCCGCGCAGCTCGAGGTTCGGCAGGGCGGCAAGCGCCGGCAGCGCCTCCGCCAGGTCCGCGGGCTCGAAGCCGGCCTTCGCGGGGTCCGCGTCGACGTTCACCTGGAGGAGCACCGGCAGCGGGCGGCTCGGCCGGATCTCGCCCGCGAGCCGGTCGAGCCGAGTCGCCAGGGCGACCGAGTCGACGCTCTCGATGACGTCGAAGAGCGCAACCGCCCGGCGCGCCTTGTTCGCCTGGAGCGGGCCGACGAGGTGCCAGCGCGCCCCGGCGACGGTGGGAACCTTCTCCTCTGCCTCCTGGACGCGGTTCTCGCCGAGCGTCACGAGGCCCGCGGCCACTACCGCACGGAGCCGCCCGGCAGGGACGGTCTTGCTGACCGCGACGAGCGTCACCCCGGCCGGGTCACGCCCGGATCTCGCGCAGGCAGCCGCGATCGCCGCTTCGACTGCGCCGCGCGCCGCGACGAAACCCGCGACGAGGTCCGCGACTGTCGCCGGGTCGGGCGGGCGCCCAGCCCCGGCGGGGTCCGCGCCGTCGACAGGAAGCGGCGCGTCGGCAGCGCCCGACGGGTCGGGCACCACGCCGCCGCGCTACTTCGAGCGCCGGAGGAAGCTCGGGATCTCCAGGTCGTCGGCGTCGTAGGTCCGGCGCACGTTCGCAGCCGGCGCGGTCTCCGCCACGGTCCGCTCCACGCGGACGGAAGCGGCCTCGCCGCGATCCATGCCGGGCCGCGTCTCGGTCTCGGCGGCGACCCGCTGGCGCTCGAGCTCGCCGAGGTAGTCGCGCTCGGGGCGGACCGTACGCGACACCTCGTATGGTCGCTCGACGGTCTCGCGTTTCACGGACTCCCGGCGGCGCGAGCCGTCGAAGCCGGTCGCGATGACGGTGATCACGACATCCTCGCCGAGTCGCTCGTCGAAGCTCGCCCCGAAGATGATGTTCGCCTCCGGGTCGGCTGCGGCGCGGATCTCCTCGGCGGCCTCCGTCACCTCGTAGAGCGTCAGGTTGGACGAGCCGGAGATGTTGAACAGGATTCCCTGCGCACCCGTGATGTTGACCTCGAGCAGCGGGCTCGCGATCGCCTGCTTGGCGGCCTCGACGGCGCGGCTCTCGCCGGACGCCCGGCCGATGCCCATCAGGGCGGAGCCCGCGTCGTGCATGATCGCCTTCACGTCGGCGAAGTCGAGGTTGATCAGGCCGGGTACCGTGATGATGTCGCTGATGCCCTGGACGCCCTGGCGCAGCACGTCGTCCACGACGCGGAACGCATCGAGGATCGAGGTGTTCTTGGCGACCACGTCGCGCAGTCTGTCGTTCGGGATCGTGATGAGCGTGTCGACCTTCGCCTTGAGCAGCTCGGCGGCCTTCTCGGCGATGAGCTTGCGCTTGTTGCCCTCGAAGGAGAACGGCTTCGTCACGACGCCGATCGTCAGCGCGCCGAGGTCCTTTGCGATCTCCGCGATGACCGGTGCGCCGCCCGAGCCGGTGCCGCCCCCGAGGCCCGCCGTGATGAAGACCATGTCGGAATCGCGGAGGGCCTCCGTGATCTTCTCGACGTCCTCCTCGGCGGCCCGCTGCCCGATCGCGGCGTCTCCGCCGGCCCCGAGCCCGCGGGTGATCTTGTCGCCGATCCGGATCTTGTGCGGGGCATCGGACTGGAGCAGGGCCTGGGCATCCGTGTTGATGCCGATGAACTCGACGCCCATCATCTCGGCCCGGATCATCCGGTTGACGGCATTGCTGCCTCCGCCGCCGACTCCGACGACACGGATCAGGGCGAAGTTCTCGGAATCCGACCGGAGCGGCATCGCTGGTCCCTCCCGGGTGGTGAGCGGCTCTTCGGCCGTCCGTGGTCAAGGCGTCTCAGGTGCACGCGGAGCGTCCGGTCCGGCGTGCGGGCATAGCGCGCAGGAACGTGGACTGCCCGGGGAGTATAGCGCCCGATTCACGGTTGGGAACCCCGCCCGTCGCCCGGCGGTGCCGGCCTTCGCCGCACGAGACCCGCTCGGGACTACGGGAAGACGCTCCGCAGGGCTCCCCGCAGACGCCCGACGAGACCACCGGCCGGCGCCGACTCGTAGGTCGTGAGGTCCGCCGCGCCGAGATGGCGGGCACCCCACAGGAGGAGCCCGATGGCCGTGCTGTAGGACGGCTCCAGGATCCCGTCCACCAGCCCGCCGACCTCTGTCGCGGAGGCGACCCGGACGGGCATCTCGAGGATCTCGCGGCCGAGGACCGCGGCCCCGCCGAGCTGCGCGCCGCCGCCGGTGAGCACGAGCCCCGCCGGCAGCAACCCCGGAGCTGCCGCCAGGATCTCCGTCCGGAGCATCTCGTAGGTCTCGCGCATCCGCGCCTCGATGATCCGGCAGACCTCCATCCGCTCGACGGTCCGGCCGGCCTCGTCGCCGAGAACGGTGACGCTGATGACCTCGTCGGGGTCGAGGCCCGATACGTCGCAGGTCCCGTGATCGATCTTGAGCGACTCCGCCACCTGGAGGCTCGTCTTGAGCCCGATCGCGATGTCGTTCGTGACATTCGCGCCGCCGACCGGGAGCACGGCCGTGTGGAACGGAGAGCCGTCGGCGAACAGGGTCAGCTCCGTCGTCCCCGCCCCGATGTCCGCGACCGCAACGCCGAGGTCCCGCTCGGTCGGCGAGAGGACCGCTTCAGCCGAGGCGAGCCCGCCCGCCACCAGCTCGTCGATCTTGACGCCGGCCGCGGTGACGCACTTGGTGAGGTTCTGAACGGCCGTGGCGGAGGCGGTGACGATGTGGGTCTCGACCTCCAGGCGAACCGCGCTCATTCCGAGCGGGTTCATCACGCCCTCCTGGCCGTCCACCGTGTAGCCGCGCGGGACCACGTGGAGGACCTCGCGCGTCGACGGGATCGAGACGGCCCGGGCCACCTCTATCGACCGGTTGACGTCCTCCTGCGTGACCTCGCGGCGGGCGCCGGCAACCGCGACCTGGCCCGGCGAGTTGAGGCCGTCGACGTGCTGGCCGCCCACGCTCACGAAGGCCCGGTCGATCTTCCAGCCGGAATGGCGCTCTGCCTTCTCCACCGCGGCGGTGATCGAATGGACGGTCTGGTCGATGTTGACGACGACGCCCTTACGCAGCCCCGACGCCGGCACCGTGCCCTTCCCGATGATCGTGACGCTGCCGTCGCGCCCGACCTCACCGATCAGGGCCACGACCTTGGTCGTCCCGACGTCGATCCCGACGAGGACCGCCTCGCGTTCCACTCGTTCCGTCCCTCTCCTTGTGGTCTGGGCCGGCCTACAGGAAGTGCCGGCGGATGAGCGCGACGTTCTGGAAGATCCGCAGCCCGAAGGTGATGAGCGCGACCAGGTAGAGGTCGAGCCCGAGGCGATCCCCCACGAAGGTGAGGAGGACCGCGACGACCGCGTTCACCACGAACCCGCTGACGAAGATCCGGTTGTTGTACGTCCCTTCCAGCTCCGCTCGGACCGCTCCCAGGACCGAGTCGAGCGCCGCGAGGATCGCGACGGCCGAGTACCTGGCCAGCTCGAACCCGACGTTGACGTTCAGGACGAGCCCGAGAAGGACACCGACGAGCAGGCCCGCCAGCGGCAGGAGCACAGGTCGGTTCTCCCTCCACGTACGTCGTTTGCGCAAGGCTACCCGACCGGCGAGCCGGGCGCCAAACCATCCCGTCACCCATCGGTCACTTCGTCGGGTACGTGGTGTAGGTGCCGTGCTCGCCGTCGGCCAGCACGATGCGCAGGAGCCGGCTCTCGCGGCCGGCCAGCAGGCTGCGCAGCAGGCGCACCTGCTGCGGGATCAGGTCGGCCGGGCGGAGCGTCGCCGAGTAGAAGCCGAACACGCCGGTCCAGGGTCGGTCGACCAGCGGGTGCACCGACCAGCCGTCCTGGTCGTCGAGTCGCACCCGGAGCGCCGGGGCCGCCGAGCCGACGTCGGCCGGGCGGAGCGAGAGCAGGCGCCTCGCGACGTCGAGCTCGATCGGTCCGAGGACGCCGCCGACGGCCGGGAGGCCCTGCCCTTCCGTTGCAACCCCGCTCGTCGGGGCCGAGGCGACGCGCCGGTCTTCGACGGTCGGGAGCCCTACGGCGATGGCGCGGGCCGCGGCCGACGCGTCCGCCGAGCCCGCGTCGGCGATCACCAGCCCGTCGCGGTCCACGAGCAGCAGCGCCGAGCCCGCGCGCCAGGCGAGGATCGGCTCGCGCTCGATGATGTGGACCCGCAGCGTCCCGGGCAGCGTCACGTGGACTTCGGCGCCCGCCACCGACGGGATCGCCTCGAGGCCCGCGCGCAGACCGTCGGTCGCAAGCGTGAACGCGTTCGGCGCAGGGCTGCCCAGGGCGAGCACGGCATCAACGGCCGCGGCAGTCGTCACCGCCACGCCCGAGACGTCGGTCGCGCGGATGCCGAACGCGGGCGACGCCGCGACGCCCCACGTCGCCGCCCCGGCGACAACCATCACGAGGGCCGCCAGCGCCCTGCGCGGCGAGAGGCGGGAGGACGCGCGTCGCTGGCTCGAGCGCCGCCGGGCACCGCCCGCGGGGCGGACCGGGAGGCGCGTCACCGCGGCAGGTCCGCGGGAACCAGCCGCCGGGGTGGCGCCGCCGCACGCCGCTCGACGGCCAGCTCGACGATCCGGCTGCACAGCGCCGCGAACGGAATCCCGTCCGCGGCGGCCACCATCGGGAAGAGGCTGATCGGGGTGAACCCCGGGATCGTGTTGACCTCGTTGAGGTAGAGCGAGCCCGTGCCGCGCTCGAGCAGGAAGTCGACCCGCGCGAACCCGGCGCCCCCGATCAGCGCGTAGGCGGCGCGGCCGATCCGGCGCACGTCGGCCGCCAGCGCCGTCGAGATGCCGGCCACCGCATCCGTCCGCGACGCGCTCGCGAGGTACTTGGCCGCGTAGTCGTAGAACTCGCGATCGGGGATTACCTCGCCCGGCCCGAGGATCTGCGCCGTGGCCGGGTCGTTGCCGAGAACCCCCAGCTCCAGCTCGCGCGGGCGGTCGAGGCACGGTTCCACGATCGCCCGGGCGTCGTAGCGGAGCGCGAGCTCCACGATCCCGTCCCGCTCGTCCGGACCGTGCGCGATCGCCATCCCGACCGAGGAGCCGAGCGCGGCCGGCTTGCCGATGAGGCGTCCGTCCGGGGTGCCGGCCGCGAGCGCCTCGAGCTCCGCTCGCACTCCCTCCCGATCCTCCGCCCAGCGCGCGCCCGTCACGTCGACCCACGGAAGGACCGGCAGGCCGGCGTCGCGCGCGATCCGCTTGAAGAACGGCTTGTCCATGCCGACCGCGGACGCGGCGATTCCTGCGCCCGTGTACGCGAGTCCCGCGGCCTCGAGGATCGCCTGGACCGTGCCGTCCTCGCCGAACGGCCCGTGCAGCGCCACGAAGACGACCGGCTGGGGCGACGCCGCTGCGATCCCGGCGGTCGCCTCCCCGGCCCCGAACGGGCCGGCCGCCCCGATCGAGCCGGGCGTGTCGTAGGCCGCGGCCGGGCGGCCTGCGCGGCGGTGGCCGACCGGAAGAAGCCACCAGCCGCCCTCGAGGTCCACCAGGAACTGGCTCACCGCGTGCCCCGCCCCGGCGAGCGCCTCCGCGATCGCCGTGCCCGAGACGACCGAGACGTCGTGCTCGGCGGAGGGGCCGCCGAAGACGACGGCGACCGGCACGCCCGGCACGACCGGCACGCCCGGGCTGCCAGGCGCGGTCAGTTGGGCCGAGGCGCCCGGTGGGTTCGGTGCGCCCGATGCGCCCGGGCTGCCAGGCGCGGTCATGCCGGTCCGCCGGGCCACGCGGACCAGTCGCCCATGAACTGGATCTCGAACGCGAGCCTGACGCCTGTCTCGCGCGCGACGGTCGCCTGCACGAGCTCGCCGAGCGTCCGGACATCGGACGCCGAGCCGCCCCGGTCGTTGAGGATCCAGTTGGCGTGCTTCTCGGAGACCACGGCGCCGCCCACGCGACGGCCCTTGAGGCCGCAACCGTCGATGAGCGCGCCCGCCGACGGCCCCTCGGCCGGGTTTCGGAAGACGCTCCCCGCGCTCGGGATCCCGAGCGGCTGGTGGGCCTGCCGCCAGCGCCGGATCTCGTCGAGCCGGACCCGGATCGCTGCCGGGTCGTCGGGGACGAGGCGGAACGTGGCCGCCAGGATGATCTCCCCCGGCCCGTCCGGTGGCGCGTGCTTGAACCGGCTCTCGCGATAGGCCAGTCCGAGCGCCGACGCGGGCACGCTCGCCTGGGTCCCGTCCGCGGCGAGGACGAGGGCGGATTCGAGGATCGCGGCGACGTCCGTTTCGTGGGCGCCTGCGTTCGCCCAGACCGCTCCACCCACGTTTCCCGGGATCGCGAGGCCGAACTCGAGGCCCGAGAGGCCGGCGTCCGCGGTCACGGTCGCGGCCTTCGCCATCGGCAGCCCCGCGTCGGCGACGAGGCAGCCATCCGCGATCTCGTAGCCCTGCGCGCGGACGTGGACCAGCAGGCCGCGCACTCCAGCGTCGGCGATCACGACGTTGCTGCCGCGCCCGAGGAGCGTGAGCGGCACCTCCCGGCCCCGTGCGAGCCGGATGATCGCGCGCAGCTCGAACGGGTTGACGGGCGCGGCGTAGAGATCCGCGGGACCGCCGACGCGCATCGTGGTGAACCGCGCGAGCGGCTCGTCCCGGGAGGTTTTGATTCCGAGCCGGCGCTGGATCTCGGTCCCGACCCGGATCGCGTCGAACGGCGCGCTCACCCGCGGCGCTCCCCGTCGCCGGACAGCCAGCCCGAACCCTCGCCGGCGTCCGCGCCCGGGCCCCGGCCCATGGTGCCACCGGGAGCAACGCCGACGACGGCGAGGCGGGCGATCACCGCGGCCGACGGATAGGGGGTCCGCGTGGCGGCCGCCAGCACAAGGCGCGCGACGGCGTCCGCGGCACCCGGCCGGGCGGCTCCGCGGGCAGCGGCGCTCATGGCGACATGGCCGGCCGGGTCGTCGAGCAGCCGCGCGGCCGCGACGAGCGCCTCGGCATCGAAATCCTCGTCGGCGACGACCCGGGCGGCGCCGGTCGCCGCATACGCCTCCGCGTTCGCGCGCTGGTGGCCCGCCGCATGCGGGTACGGCACGCAGATCATCGGCAACCCGAAGGCGGCCGCCTCCGCGAGCGTCGACGAGCCGGCTCGACCGACCACGAGGTCCGCCGCCGCAAGAGCCGCGGTCATTTCCTCGGCGAGGAATGGGAACGGCAGATACCGGTCGCGGCGCTCCGGCGCCAGCGCATCGCGAGCGGCCTGCATCTCCGCGTAGCCCGCCTCGCCGGTGACATGGAGCACCCAGCACCGCTCGACGAGCCGCGCGAGCGCCCCGCCGACGGCCGCGTTGAACCGCGCGACGGCCTGGGACCCGCCGAAGACCAGCAGCAGGCGCGGCCCGGGCGGGATCCCGAGCCGCTCGCGGGCCGCTTCACGGTCGATCGTGCGCGGGTCGCGGATCGGCGTCCCGGTCACGTAGCAGCGCTCGGCCCCGAGGGCCGCGCAGGTCTCCTCGAAGCTCACCGCGACGGCGTCCGCCAGCCGGGCCGTCGCTCGGACGCTTCGACCCGGGACGACGTTGCCCTCCCACATCACCACCGGGATTCGCAGGAGGCGCGCGGCGGCGAGGACCGGGATCGCGACGTAGCCGCCGCTCGTGAAGATCGCGTCGGGACGCGTCCTGGCGAGCCGCCAGAGCGCCTGGGGGAACGAGGCCGCGAGGCGAAGCGGGTCGAGGACGAGGTGGACGTCGCGGCCGGCGCTGCGCAGCGAGCGCAGGGCGAGCCGCGAGAAGGGAATCCCCGTCTCCGGGACGATCTCCGCCTCCAGGCCGCGGTGCCCGCCGATCCAGGCGAGCTCAGGCGCGGCCGGCAGGGCGCGGAGCGAACGGGCGACGGCCACGGCCGGGTAGATGTGCCCGCCCGTCCCGCCTGCCGCGATCACCACTCGCATCCACCCATCCTCCATGTGCCGACGTTTCGCGGGAGATCGAGAGCAGGACCCCGACGGCAGCCAGGCTCACGATGAGCGACGAGCCGCCGGCCGAGACGAACGGCAGCGTGATCCCGGTGACGGGGAGCAGCGTGACGACGACCCCGATGTTGATGAACGCCTGCACGCACAGGTACGCCGTGATCCCCGCCGCGAGGAGCGCTCCGAACGTGTCCGGGGCCGCGAGCGAGATGCGCATCCCGCGCCACGCCAGCGCCAGGAACGCGATGACGACGAATGCCGCGCCGACGAAGCCGAACTCCTGGCCGACCACGGCGAAGATGTAATCGTTGTGGGCGTTCGGGAGGACGATCCCGCCGGCGGCTGCGCGCTCACCCAGGCCGGCGCCGAAGATGCCGCCGAGCCCGAGTGCCAGCAGGCCCTGGACGCTGTGGAAGCCGGTCGTGAGGGCGTACTTGAACGGGTCCCCGAAGGCCTGCAGCCGCTCGACCTGGTAGTCCTTGAGGAACAGCATCGCCGCCATCGCCGCACCTCCTCCGAGGCCCAGGATCCCCAGCAGGTTCCCCCCGGCGACGAAGAGCATCACCACGACGGTCAGCCCCAGCACGACCGTCGAGCCGAGATCGGGCGACTTGAAGATCAGGACGAGGAACGGGGCGACGATCGCGACGAACGGGATCAGCCCGCCGCGGATCGAGCCGATGGCTGCGCCGCGACGCGCCATCCAGTGGGAGAGATAGACGACGAGGGCGAGCTTGGCGAACTCGCCTGGCTGGATGATGGGCAGCCCGGGGAGCTTGAGCCACTGGGTGGACCCGCTGACCTCGATGCGCCACGGGGAGAACAGGACGAGGGCGAGGAGGACGCCGGCACCCAGCAGCGCCGGCAGCGAAACGAGGCGGAGCCAGCGATAGTCCACCTGCATCGCGATCAGCATGCCGACCATTCCGACCGCCGCCCAGACGAACTGCGGGCCCACCGTGGCGAGCGTGCCGTCGCCGTCGGCGTACCCGTTCATCGCGGAGCTCGAGTAGACCATCAGGATCCCGAGGCCGGCGAGGGCCACGACGATCGCAAGCACGACCGCGTCCGGGGAATGACGCTCGCGCACGTCGATGGGCGCGGCAAGCCCGCCGCCGGACGGGGCGCGAGACACGGCGGGTGCCCGCGTCAGGACGGCGGTCCGCGCGGCCGCGTTCGGTCGCGTTGCCGAGCCGGCGCTCCGGGCGATCGCGTGTCGGGCGTTGGTCACGGCCATCGTCAGCGGCTCGGGTCCGTGCTGGTCGCAGGGGAGGCAGCGCCCGCTGCGCCGGCATCCCTCGCTGCACCCGCGGCGCCCGCTGCGCCGGCCGAACCGGCCGCACTCGCGGCCGCCGCGACGCCGGCGACCGCGACCTTGAAGGCGCGACCGCGCGCGGCGTAGTCCGGGAACTGGTCGAAGCTCGCCGCGGCCGGGCTCAGCAGCACCGTCGCCACGCGACCGGCGGGCGCGCCCGCAAGCAGCTCTCGCGCGATCGCGTCTGCGCGCGGGACGGCCGCCCCGAGCGTTCCAGCCTCCTCGACCCGCCGGAGCCCTGCCGCCCGGAAGAGCGCCGCGAGGGCCGGCCCCGACTCGCCGATCAGGACCGCGGCAGCTGCCCGCTCGGCGACAACCGGGGCGAGTGCGCGCAGGTCGACGCCCTTATCGCGTCCCCCGGCGATCAGGACGAGCGGCGGGTCGAAGCTGCGCAGCGCGGCCGCGACCGCGTCCGGCTGCGTGCCCTGGGAATCGTTGACGAACCGGACCCCGTCCACGAGACCGACCGGCTCGAGACGATGCTCGACGCCTTCGAACGACGCCGCCGCCGTGCGGATCGCGTCGGGTGCCAGCCCGAACAGGAGGCCCACCGAGACCGCCGCGAGCAGGTTCGCGACGTTGTGCCGGCCGGGCAGCGAGAGCTCCGCGACGGGCATGATCCGGCCCTCCGGCCCGGTCCAGGCAGGGCCGCCGCCGACCATCGGCAGACGGTCCACGTTCGCGGTGACCACCCAGCCGTCCACGATCCCGACCCCGCCGGTGATGGGGTGCTCCAGCCGGTAGCAGACCGCGGGCGCGGTGCCCAGGTCCGCGTAGCTCGCCACGACCGGGTCATCGAGGTTGAGGACCAGCGCCCCGGCCGGGTCCACGAGCTCGGCGAGGCGTCGCTTCACCGCGCGGTAGGCCTCGAGCGACCCGTGGCGATCGAGGTGATCCGCGGTCACGTTGGTGTAGACCGCCACGGTCGTGCCCCGCGTCAGGCTCGGCAGCTGGAGCTCCGAGAGCTCCACGACCACCCGGTGCGCCGGCGTGAGGTCCGACACACGGTCGATCAGGGGCACGCCGATGTTCCCGCCGAGCACGACCGGGTGCGACGGATCCGCCGCGAGGAGGTGCGCGATGAGCGACGCGGTCGTCGTCTTCCCCTTCGTCCCCGTGACACCGATCGTGGGCGCGGGACAGAGGCGGAGGGTGAGGTCGGGCTCGGAGACGAGCGCCGGCGCGTCGGGGTCGCCGCGCGCGATGCGGGCCGCCAGGCCGTCGAGGGCGGCGCGGAGCCGGGGCTCGGTGGTCGGGAAGCCGGGCGTGATCGACGGCGAGAACGCCACGAGCGCGGCCCCGATCCACGTGGACTCCGGGTCCACTTCGGGTCCCGCCAGGAGCTGGATCGGCCGGCCCCCGAGCGCGGCCACGCGGTCGGCGAGCGCGGTCGCAGGCTTGCCGTCGTAGACAGTGACCGCAGCGCCGGCGTCGGCGAGGAACCGCGCGAGCCCGACCCCGGTTCGAGCCAGCCCGAGCACCGTCACCGGCACGCCGGCCAGCGCGCCGGCACGGATCGCGTCCAGCGTCAGCGCGTCGAGGTCGACCGGCTTCGGCATCGTCAGACCAGCCGCTGGAGCGTGGCCAGGAAGAGCGTGACGCCCATCAGCCCGGCGAGGGCGCCGACGATCCAGAAGCGGAGCGTGATCTTCGTCTCGGGCCAGCCGCCCAGCTCGTAGTGGTGGTGGAGCGGGCTCATCCGGAGGATCCGCCTTCCGTGGGTCGCCTTGAAATAGGCGACCTGTACCACGACCGATCCCGCCTCCACGACGAAGATGATTCCGATGAGCGGGAGGATCAGGATCTGCCCGGTGATCAGCGAGATGACCGCCAGCGTCGCCCCCAGGCTGAGCGATCCCGAGTCGCCCATGAAGATCTGGGCCGGATGGACGTTGAACCAGAGGAAGCCCAGCAGCGCACCGATAAGGAGCGAGCTCAGGATCGCGAGGTTCGGCTGGGCGGGGCTGTTGAGCAGGGCGATGATCAGGAAGGAGACGAACGCGAAGATCAGGGTTCCCCCGGCCAGCCCGTCGAGGCCGTCGGTGAGGTTGACCCCGTTGCTCATGGCGACGATCGCGAACGCGGCGAACGCGATGTAGAGCCACGGCGCGATCGGCACCGCCCCCACGAACGGGACGCCCACGGCCGCGATGTCGTAGGTGCGCTGGATCTGCCACGCCGCGAAGACCGCGACCGCTGTCTGCCACAGGAGCTTCTGGCGCGCCCGGATCCCGTCCCCCGTCCGGGCGTTGAGCCAATCGTCCGCGAAACCGAGCGCGCCCACCAGCCCGAGCGCGGCCAGCGGGGCGAAGGTCGAGGCGTCCACGAGGTTGAAGACGAGCGCGAGCACGCCCACGACCACGATCAGGAGCGTCCCCCCGGCGGTCGGCGTCCCGCCCTTGACCTGGTGCGTCTCCGGCCCGTCCACGCGGATCTGCTTGGCGAACCCGGCCCAGCGCATGAGCCGGATGTAGGCGGGCATCAAAATCACGACGATCGCGAATGCGAGCAGGATCGCCTGGATCAGCTCGACGGTCACAACGGGATCCCGGCGCGCAGGGTGTCCACGATCACCTCGAGGGCGGCGCCCCGCGACGCCTTGACGAGCACCACGTCGCCCGGCCGGAGGATGGACCGCAGCACCTCGATCGCGGCGCCGTGGTCGGTCGCGACATGGACGCGCGCGGCGGACAGGCCGGACGCCAGCGCCCCCTCCGCGATCCCCCGGGCGCCGTCGCCGACCACGACGAGCTCCGCCGCGGTCCGGCCCGCGGCATCGCCAACGGTGCGGTGGCTCGCCGCGTGCGCGTCACCGAGCTCGAGCATCTCGCCGAGGACCGCGACCGGACGTCCCGGCAGCGACGCGAGCACCTGGAGCGCCGCGATGACCGCGGAGGGCGAGGCGTTGTACGTGTCGTCGAGGATCGTGAGGCCGGGCGCCTCCTCGATCGTGCCGCGGTGCGGCGAGGCCGCATGCCAGGCTGTCGCGAGGCCCGCCGCGATCGACTCGTCCGGGAGCCCTGCCAGGAGCCCGACCGCCGCAGCGGCGAGGGCGTTCTGGACGCTATGCCGGCCAAGCGCTGCCATCTCGACCGCGAAGCGCGTCCGGCGCGGGGCACGTGCCACGACCTCGAACGTCATGCCGGCGAGGCCGCGCCCGACGACCCGCTCGGCGGTCACGTCCGCCCCGCTCGTGAAGCCGTAGCAGATCACGGAGGCCCGCGTGCGCGACCCGAACCGGCGCACCCGCTCGTCGTCATCGTTGAGCACGGCGGTGCCGTCCTCGGGCAGCGCCTCGACCAGCTCCGCCTTGGCGCGCTCGATCGCATCCAGGCTGCCGGCGCGCTCCAGGTGGACCGGCGCGACCGACGTCACGACCCCGATCTCGGGCCGGCCGAGCCGGGCGAGCGTCGCGATCTCGCCACCGACGTACATCCCCATCTCGAGGACCGCGGCACGGTGGTTCGGGCCCAGCCGCAGGAGCGTGAGCGGCAGCCCGATCTCGTTGTTCGCGTTGCCCTCGCTCTTGAGCGTCGGGAGCGCGGCACCGAGGACGGCCGCGGTCGCCTCCTTCGTGGAGGTCTTCGCGACGCTCCCGGTGATCCCGACGACGAGCGGATCGAACCGGGCGCGCCAGGCGGCGGCGATCGCCTGCAGGCCGAGCAGCGTGTCCGGAACCCGGACGACCGTCACGTCGCCCAGCGCGAGAAGCGAGGCCGCATCCAGCGGGCGGCTCACGAGCACGGCGGCGGCACCGGCGGCGGCCGCCGCGGAGAGGAACCGGTGGCCGTCCGTCCGCTCCCCCGGCATGGCCACGAACAGGTTGCCCGGCTCGACCGCCCGCGAGTCCACCGCGCCACCGCGGATGGGGCGCGCGGCGTCCCGGAGCAGCACGCCGCCGGTCGCCGAGACGAGATCGGCGGCGCGCATCGCGGGAGCGGCAGCCAGCCGGGACGGGTCGCCGCCCCCGCCGGGCACCGGCAGGGTGGTCACGCCGGGGAGTGTGGCACAGGGGGCGCTCACGGGCGCGCCGACGCGGCGGGCGCCGACGACGAGGGAGCCGGGCGGACCGGCGGCAGGTCGAGGGTCGTCATGGCATCGGACGCGATGCGCCGGAAGAGCTCGAACGACTCGACGGCGTTCTCCAGGTCGCCCGCAACGTTCACGATCGGCCTGCCCTCGGTGACGCGGACTGCCACCACGAGCTCGGGCGTGGTGCGGCCCACGAAGCCGACGAACGAGAAGTTGTAGACGTCGCTCCGGAAGCGGCCCGCCTTCGAGTCCCAGATCTGGGCCGTCCCCGTCTTGCCTCCGACCAGGTACCCGGGGATGAGCGTCCGGTCCCGGTAGAACGGGACCACGTTGACGACCCGCTCCATGATCGCGGTGAGGTCGGCCGAGAGCGCGGGGGTCATCACCCGGCCGCGGTCCGCGACCGCGGCGGGCGTGTCGCCGGTCTCCTTCACCACGTGCGGGGTCGGAAGCGTGCCGCCGTTGACCATGGCGCTGTAGGCGGTGGCCAGCTGGATCAGCGTCACCGCGATGCCCTGGCCGAACGAGCCGTTCGCGAGGTCGATCTGCTGCCACGGCTGGACCGCCGGGTCGCGCACGAGCCCGGGCACCTCCCCGGCGACGTCGATCCCCGTCGGGGCGCCGAAGCCGAGGCGTTCCCACGCGGCGTGCAGGACGGTGGCAGCCTGGCGCGTGGTTGAAGCGAGCATGAGGGCCACCTTCGACATCACGACGTTGCGGGACCAGGCAACGGCGTCCTGGAACGTGAGCACGCCCTTGCTGCCCCGGTCCGCGTTCTGGACCCGTGCCCGCCCGTGGTCGAGCGTGAGGACCGACTGGTCGCGGAGCTTCGTGCTGCGGGTGACGACGCCCGCCTCGAGGGCAGCGGTCGCGGTGAGGAGCTTGAAGACGGAGCCCGGCTCGTACACGCTCGAGACGATCGGGTCGATGAAGCGTGACGGATCCTTCGCAGCGATCGCGCCGTAATCGTTCCCGTCGTAGCTCGGGTAGGTGGCGGATGCGAGGATCTCGCCCGACTTCGGATCCATGACGATGCCCGAGACGCTCTTCGCGTGGTTCCCGACCCAGGCCGCGTACACCTCCTGCTCGAGCTTGAGCTGGAGGCTCGCGTCGATCGTCAGCGTGAGCGACGTGCCCGGAGAGCCGGGCTGGACCATCTGCGCGTTCTCCAGGATCGGCCGCCCCGCCCCGTCGCGCTGGGCGAGCAGGACCTGTGGGTCGCCAGCGAGGAGGTCCTGCCAGCGCCCCTCGATCCCGTACTGACCGGTTCCTTCGCGGTTGACGAATCCCAGCAGGTGCGCCGCAAGCGTGGTCCCCGAGGCGCCGCCCGCCAGCGGGTAGACGCGGACCGGCTCGGGCTCCAGGCGAACCTGCGCCAGCGCGCCGTCGGCAACGCCGGATTTGATCGCGCTCGACTGGTCGGGCGTGAGCCCGTGCGCCAGGACGACATAGGCCTTCCCGTCACGCAGCTTCGCCCGCAGCGCATCGGCGTCGGCCGGTGCCAGGCCAAGGATGGCGACCAGCCGGTCCGCCACGCGCTCGCGGATGACTGCCGTGTCCGCGTCCGTTGGCCCGGTCATCTGCGCCGGGAAGGCGCTCAGGAGATCGCGCTCGACGGACGTGGCAAGGACGACCGTCCCGCTCCGGTCGTAGATGGTCCCCCTGACGGGCGGGATCTCGATCCGCGCGGTCACCTGCTCGCGAGCCCGCGCCACGAGCTCGTCATGGCGCGCGAACTGCCAGTAGCCGAGGCGTGCGATGCAGGCGATGCCGAAGACGACCAGCAGCGCGAGGACGAGCAGGCTCCGCGGGCGGCTGTCGGTCCGGCCGAGCATCAGGTGGGCAACCTCGTTCGATGGGCGATGGGGCCGTCGCCGCTGCCGGCTAGCGCGCGGGGACGACGAGCGGATCGACCAGCTGGCCGAGGCCCGCGTCCAGGGCCAGCTTCCGGACCGCCGGCTCGCGACCCAGGCGCGAGAGGTCGGCCACCAGGTCGCGCTCGCTCGCTTGGAGCTCCTGGCGCGCCGTGATCAGGCGATCGACGTCGAAGTCCGTCGCCGAAACCCGGACGGTCTGGGTGAGCGAGAAGAGCCCGAGCAGGAACGTGACCACGATGCCGACGATCGCCATGCCCACGCGGCCCTGCCGGCGACGGGAGCGAACGGCCGAGGCGCCCCGCAGGCCCCGCCGCGGGAGATCGGCCGCCCGGTCGTTTCGAGCGGTTCCGCGCCGTTCGACGGGCGTCTCGTCCCGGCGGCGCGGCGCCAGGACCCCGGCACGCGGTCGCGCGCCGGCGTAGCCCGCCATCACTCCGCCCCGAGATAGGCGGTGCCGTAGGCCGGAAGCCCCAGCTCCCGCACGGCGACGTCCATCCCGGCGAAGGACTCCCCGCCAAGCTCCCGCGCCTCGTCGAGGGCGGACCACGTCCGATCGCGACGCTCGCGGATCTCGTGCTCCCGGCGGCCGTACGACCTCCGCCGCTGCGTCTGGTGGCGCTTGCTCATCGGTGCGAGCCCTCCTTCGCCTCGAGATCCGGACGGCTCATGCGGCGAGCCGTTCCGCGGTCCGGAGCCGGGCGCTCCGGGCGCGGGGGTTGGCGGCGACCTCCGCCTCCGAGGGCACCGCGGGCTGATGGCCGACGGGGCGGAGGCGGGGGGCCCGGCCGCAGACACACACGGGAAAGCTGGGCGGACAGGTGCAGCCGCGGCGCTCGGCCGCGACGAAGCGCTTGACGAGCCGGTCCTCGAGCGAGTGGTAGGCGAGCACGACCAGCCGCCCGCCCGGCCGGAGCAGCGTGATCGCGGCGTCGAGGGCCGCTTCGAGGGCATCCAGCTCGCCGTTGACGGCGATCCGGAGTGCCTGGAAGACGCGCGTGGCGGGATGGATCCGCCCCGCCGGGCCGGGCCGTCGCGGGACGACCCGCTCGACGAGCGCGGCAAACGCGTCTGCGGTGTCGAGGGGCGCCGCGTCGCGGGTCGCCACCACCGCGCGCGCAATCCGCCGCGCATGGGGCTCCTCGCCGTAGTGCCGGAAGAGCTCAGCGAGGGCTCCCTCGTCGAGCTCGGCGAGCAGCTCCGCGGCGGGGCGGCCCGCGGTCGGGTCGAATCGCATGTCGAGCGGGCCGTCCGCGCGGAAGCTGAAACCGCGGTCGGCGTCGGCGAGCTGGTAGGAGCTCAGTCCGAGGTCGAGCAGGATGCCGTCCACTTCACGAAAGCCGGCCTCCGGGGCGACGGTCGCGAGGTCCCGGAAATTGGCCTGCCGGAGGACGAGCCGATCGCCGAATCGGACGAGCCGCTCCCCCGTCCGCGCGATGGCGGCGGGGTCGGCGTCGAGCCCGAGGACGCGGCCGTCCGGGCTGGCAGCCTCCAGGATCCGCTCGGTGTGCCCACCGCCGCCGATGGTTCCGTCGACATGGAGACTGCCGGGGCGCGGGGCGAGCATCTGCAAGACCTCCTCCGCGAGCACCGGCAGGTGCCCAAGCTCCATGTCTACCTCACCGCCGACGAGCGGATCCCGAGCGGATCCTGGAAGCGCATGTGGTGCGGCGCTAGATGCCGAGCCCAGCGAGGTGCTGTGCAAGCGCATCGGGCGCCTCGAGCGCCTGCCGGTAGTCGTCCCACGTGGCAGGCGCCCAGATCTCCGCGTGGTCGAGCGAGCCGACGACCGCCGCCTCGCCCTCCAGACCGACCGCCCCGCGGAGGTAGGCGGGCAGCACGAACCGGCCCTGGGCGTCGAACTCGATCTCCACCGCGCTGGCGAAGACGAACCGGCTGAAGGCCCGGGCTCCGGCGTTCTCGACGGTCGGCAGCGCGGCGACCTTGCCCGCCAGGCGCTCCCATCCCTCGCGGGGCCAGATCGCCAGGCAGAGGTCGAGCCAGCGCGAGACGACGGCGCCGCCCGCGAGCTGTGCCCGAAACTTCGAAGGCACGGCAAGCCGCCCCTTCGCGTCCACCGTGTGCCGGTACTCGCCGGTGAACAACCTGGCCGGGCCCCCTGTGTGCGTGACCGCCGTCCGCCGGCCCGGTGCCCGCGAATCCGCCGGTGCGTCGCCCGGTGTTCCGGCGACGGACCTGGGGCCAGGGGCCCTCTTCCGTCGCCGAGATTCACCACTTGTCCCCACTTCATGGGACTTCGTGGGCATGATACACCCCGACAGGGACCCGTCAACGCTGATTTCGCCGTACGCGCGCCGACCGTGGCAGTACCACTGGCACCTTGCGGTGGTCGTGCGGGCGGGTGTACGCTCCGGCGCCGAACGGTCCCATTGACCCACCCGAGGCAGCCCAGACCGATGACCGCGATGCCCCGCATGGCCGATCCCGGCTATGCGTCCCTGCCAGGGGACGACCCCGCGACGCGCCCGCAGCAGCTGGCCGCGATCCGGATTCGCCGGTGCACCTTCCGGCGGCTGATCGCCGTGGATCGGGCAAACGGCCGTGTCTACGACGTGGACTGCCTCTACCCGGACCGGACGCTCCCGCTGCCGCTCGGCGACCTCCACGCGGCGACGCCGATCTGCAACGCCTGCACCGGGTCACACATCTTCCGGGCCGACGAGGACTGACGACCGGCCTGCGCGCGCGCCGTGGTGGCGCCCGGCGGTGCGGGCGGCGAAGGCGCCAGCGAGGCGGCCTGTACGCCGGGTTCTGTACCGGGCCCGAAGGCCCGGCGACGGTCATCCATCTGGGGCCGCCGGTTGCCCGACGGCTCATGCGGCCGACCCGAGGGTCCGCGGCGGCGCGCCGCTGCCCCGGCG
>JBBQRX010000010.1:0-77449 GCA_038214375.1 Candidatus Limnocylindrales bacterium | reverse complement strand
CCCACGAGCCCATGTTGCGGACGGCAAGGAGGGCATTGTTGCGCACGGAGAGGGGCAGGACCAGGCCGTCGGCCTTGCGGTCCTCCGACACGAACCCCATCCCGTGCTTGATCGCCTCCCGTGGCGAGCGAATCCGGACCTGCATTCCGTCGATCTGGATGGATGCGGCGGCAAACGGGACGGCGCCGAAGAGCGACTCGGCGAGCTCGGTCCGACCGGCGCCCGCCAGGCCCGCGATCCCGACGATCTCGCCGGCGCGGACCTCCAGGTTGATGTCGTGGAGGCGGCCGGGAACCTCGCCGCCCTTGATCGCCAGGCGAACCTTCCCGACGTCCGCCGCCACGGCATGCGGCGGGTAGTAAGCCGAGAGGTCCCGGCCGACCATCATCCGGACGAGCTCCCGCGTGGTGACCGATCCAACGTCCACGCAATCCACGCGCTGACCGTCCTTGAGAACGGTGACGCGCTGGGCGATCTCGAAGATCTCCTTGAGTCGATGCGAGATGTAGAGCACGCAGAGGCCGCGCTCGCGAAGCGCGCTGACCCGCTCGAACAGCGCCGCGATCTCGTGGGGCGAGAGCGCCGCGGTGGGCTCATCCATGACGAGGATCTTGGCCTCGTACGAGAGCGCCTTGGCGATCTCGACCGTCTGCTGCTGCGCCACGGACAGCCGGCTGACGAGCGTGTGTGGGGAGATGACCTTCTCGACGTTCAGCTCGGCCAGCAAGGCGGCCGTTGCCGCTTCCATCGTGGCGGCGTCGACCCGGCGCGCACCGTGAACCGGCTCGCGGCCCAGGAAGATGTTCTGGGCGACGGTTCGCTCCGGCAGGAGGTTGAACTCCTGGTAGATGATGCTGACGCCCTTGAGCTGGGCGTCGCGCGGATGGCCGAACTGGACGGGTCGATCGTCGAGGGTGATGGTCCCGCTGTCCGGCTGATAGGCGCCCGCCAGGATCTTCATGAGCGTCGACTTGCCGGCGCCGTTCTCCCCCAGTATCGCGTGCACCTCGCCGCGCCGGCCGACCAGGTCGACGTCAGAGAGGACCTTGACCCCGAAGAAGCTCTTCGAGATGCCTTCCATGCGCAGGATCGGCGCCGCCTCTGTGAGGATTGGCGCAGCGCCGATGTCGCGGCCGGGTAGCGGCTCAGCCATGATTCGCCGCCATGGCAGCCACCAGGGCAGCGGGGTGACCGCTGGAAACCCAGGCCCGGAGCCAGTCCCGCGAGAAGATCTCGTCCAGGACGATCGTCGCGGCTCCTTGCAGGCCCGCCAGGTCGCCGAGCCGCGACGGCTCCACGGACAGGTTGCGCGTTGCGAGCGGCAGCGAGCGGAGGTAGATGCCCTGGCGGATCGTTGCCATCAGGAGGTCGCCCGCCTCGGCTACGCCGCCACCAACGATGATCAGGGACGGATTCATCAGGTTCACGACCGCCGCCAGCATCTTCCCGACATACCTGCCACAGCGCTGCAGGAGCTCGATGCTCGCGACGTCGCCGTACCGGGCCGCCGTCGACAGGTCGCGCGCGGTGACCTGTCCGGTTCGATCCAGGATCTCCCGGAGGCGCGGACTCCGGCCCTCGCGGGCAGCTCGCTCGCCATCGCGCGCGAGCGCCGCGCCTCCCACGAGCGCCTCGAGGCACCCGGTGTTGCCGCAGCGGCAGACGACGTCCGAGACCTCGGTGACCTCGACGTGCCCGAGGTCACCGGCGCTGCCCTGCTCGCCCCGATGCAGATGTCCGCCAAGGATCAGGCCCGCCCCGATGCCGGTCCCGATCTTCACGAAGACCGCGTTCGCGTGGCCGCGCGCGGCGCCGAAGCGCCACTCCCCGAGGACCATCACATTGACGTCGTTGTCAGCCCAGACCGGGACGCCGTAGCGCCGCGACAGTCGCTCGCGGATCGGATAGCCGTCCCAGCCCGGCATGATGGGCGGCGCGATGGGGCGCCCAGTGGTGAACTCGACCGGTCCCGGAAGCCCGATCCCGATGCCCCAGAGCTCGTCACCGGTGTGGGCTGAGTCAGCGCGCAGCTGGTCGAAGAGCGCCTCGAGCTTGGCAAGGACCATATCCGGACCTTCGGAGATGTCGCAGGGCTGGGAGATCCGGTACAGGACCTCCCCCGCCGCGTCCGCGATGGCCACGTCGATACTCGTGGCGCCCAGCAGCCCGGCCAGGATGTAGCCGGCGCCGGCGTTGAAACGGAATCGGCGCGGCGGCCGGCCCCCGGTACTCGGGCCCGTGCCGCGCTCGCAGAGGAGCCCCACGGAGAAGAGGTCGTCGATCCTCTGGGCGACGACGCCGCGCCCCAGCCCCGTCAGGAGCACCACGTCCTGGCGCGACCGGGCGCCCCCGGTTCGCACGGCGGCCAGCACCTGGAGGAGCGAGTCGTCGAAAAGGAGCGGACGTCGGGAGCGCGCGGCCGAATCCAGCGACTGCGGGCGCGGCAGGTCGGATGGCGGCTCCAGGGTAGCCGGGAACTTTTGCACCCGCTTATCGTACTTGGCCCGGTCAATTGCAAAAGGCCCTCAGTTAGGGCCGAAAGTCACTCGACCGCCGCCATACCGCTCCCTAAACTGCACCGGATCGCGACCGACCCAGCAGGAGGCAGCCATGGCGACGTTCAAGCTCGGCGTGAACATGGAGTTCGTCCACAGCGCCGCCAAGCCGTTCGAGTGGGGCGTCGCGAAGGCACGCGAGCTCGGCTACCACTACGTCGAGCCGATGGTCCACACGGGCTGGGACTTGCTCAGCGAGGTCGACTACTTCCACAGCTTCTCGATGGAAGAGGACCCGCTCCTCATGAAGGAGATCCTCGACCGTCACGGCATGCAGGCGTCGAGCATCAGCGGCCACAGCCCGCTGATGAAGCCTGAGGCGGCTGTCGACCGCCTGACCAAGGCGATCGTCTTCGCCGACGCGATCGGCGCCCGGTTCGTCAATACGGACGAGATGGTTAAGCCGGCCTGGATGGACGACGAGTTCGCCCACCAGACCATGAAGTACACGCTCACCAAGGTCGCGATGGTGGCAGCCCGCCACCAGGTCTACGTCTGCATCGAGCCGCACGGCGTCTACACGAAGACCTGGCGGGGCCTCCTCCGGATCGTCGAGCTCGTGGATTCCCCGTGGATCCAGGTCAACTGGGATACCGGCAACTCGTTCCTCGCCGGCCTCGAGGATCCGTACGAAGGCCTCGAGCACGTTCGGGACCACGTGTACCACCTGCACGCCAAGGACATCTCCATGGAGCATGCAAGCGCCGAGCGCGGCCTGGTGACCGGCACGCCAGTCGGCTGCGGCTGCGGGGACGGCATGGTTGACTTCCCGAAAATCCTCGACATCCTTGCCCCGCTCGACCGCGAGCTTTTTCTGAGCGTTGAGTGCGGAACGGTCGAGCAGGCCGCCCGGAGCATCGCCTATCTCCAGCCGCTTCTCGATCGTATCCCCCAGACCGCTGCGCGCTGACGGGGCGACGCTCAGGCCGGGCTGCCGCCCAGCCGGGTCGAGATCGCGCTCGCCGCGACCCGCGCTTCTGTCGCGAGCTCGGCGACCCGCGCCGGGGTGATCCGGTACGCGGGGCCCCAGATGACGACCGCCGCGACGACCCGGCCGCGTGCGTCGTGCACCGGCGCCGCGATCGCGTTCTGGCCCGGCTCCCACTCGGAGAACGCCGTCGCGAAGCCACGGCGGCGAACACGGGCGAGCTCCTCCAACAGCTGCTCGAGGGTCGTGATGGTCCGCTCGGTGCAGGCCTGCAGGCCCTTCTTGACAAGCCGCATGATGTCGCGCTCCGGCATCGAGGCGAGGAGCACCTTGCCGCCTGCCACGCAGTGAAGCGACGTGCTGCGCCCGGTCCAGTCGGCGCAGGCGACCATGTTCGGCCCGTCCACCTGGGCGACGGTCAGGCAGCGATCGCCGTCGAGGATCGCGAGGCCGACGGTCTCGCGGGTCGAGCGCGCGAGCCGCTCCAGGTCCGGCCGGGCAAGGGTGCGGAGGTCGAGTGTCTTCTCGGCGCGCTCCGCGAGGCGGATCACGACGAGCCCCAGGCGGTACTTGCCGGTCTCCTCGTCCTGTTCCACCAGCCCGCGGCGCTGGAGCGTGGCGAGCAGCCGGGAGGCGGTGCTCTTGTGGAGCCCGAGCTTGCGGGCGAGCTCGGTCACGCCGGCCTCGGCGGGGAAGTCGCCGAGCGCGAGGAGGAGCGCGGCCGCGCGGTCGACGGACCGGACCGCGCTCCCATCGAGCAGATCTGCATCGGGACGCGCGGCCGGCAACGCCTGGGTGGACACGGGCGGGCTCGCCGGCACGGGCACATGCGGCTGGAGCGGCGCCGGGAGCGGGATGTGCCGCCGCGGAGCGACGGCCGGCCGGTCGATGATCGAGATCGTCACCGGTGGTCGTGCCGCCGGTGCGGAAGGCAGCTCAGCGGCCATGCGAGCGAGCCTCCAGGGCTGCGGCGACGGACTCGCCAAAGATCGAGACGATCCTGTCCACTGTGTCCCCCCCTGCATGCGCTTCGCACATGAACCATGGTTCCCGGCTGTCGGGCTCGGGCATCGCTCCACGGGCATGCATGCCCACCGCGATCGCGTCGTAGAGGTCGTGGTCCGTGGCCGCCCAGTCGCGGTACTCGCTGGGCATCGTGTCGGTGAACATGATCCCGAACATCGAGGGGTGCCCGGTGATCACGTACGGCAGCCCGGTCGGGTCGAGGACGGCGCGGATCCCCGCCTGGACGGCTTCACCGGTGCGGTGGATCGTCGCCAGCGCGTCCGTGTCGCGCAGGATCTCGAGCGTCCGGACCGCGGCTGCGGCGGCGATCCGGTTGCCGGCGTAGGTGCCGCCGTGGCTCACGCTGTCCGGCATGAGGCTCATGATGTCGCGCCGGCCGCCGAACGCCGCCGCCGGGTAACCGTTGCCCATCGCCTTCGCAAAGGTCGCGAGGTCCGGGATGATCCCGAAGTACTCGGCGGCCCCGCCCTTCGCGAGCCGGAAGCCGGTCTTCACCTCGTCGAAGATCATCAGGATCCCGAACTCGCGGGTGAGCGAGCGGATCGCCTCGTGGAAGCCGGCCTGGGGCATGATCCCCTGGGCGTTGCCGAGCACCGGCTCCACGATGATCGCGGCGATGTCGTGGCCCTCGCGCTCGAAGAGCCGCCGGAGCTGCGCGACGTTGTTGTAGCGGGCCGGGATCACGGTGTCGGCGACGGCCGCCGGGATTCCCCGGCCCCAGGCGAGCCGTGACGGGTTCTCGGCGTCGCCCAGGTCCGCCACGTTGTTGGGTAGCACGCTGATCAGCGCATAGTCGTGGACCCCGTGGTACTGGCCCTCGAACTTCACGATCTTGTTGCGGCCGGTGAAGGCGCGGGCGACGCGCATCGCATGCATCGTCGCCTCCGTGCCGGAGACGGTCAGGCGCGACAGCTCCACCCAGCCGGTCAGCTCCTGGACCAGCTCGTTCGCGCGGATCTCGTCCTCCGACGTGAGCGAGAAGCTCACGCCCCGCCGCATCCGCTCGTTGACGTAGTCGTCCACCCGGTCGTCGGCGTGCCCGAGGATGACGGGGCCGTAGCCCATCCGCAGGTCAATGAACTCGTTGCCGTCGAGGTCCCAGACCGTGGCGCCCTTGCCCCGATCGACGTAGATGGTGTCCTCGCCCCAGGCCCGGAAGTTCGAATCCGTGCCGCCCGGCATCACCTCGGTCGCTCGCCGCCACGTCGCGAGCTGCACGTCGCGCGAACGCGCCGGGATGGTCTCGACGGCGGATCGAGTGGACATGGAACCTCCAGCGACGACGATGAATCCGGTCCGGAATGCCTCGCGGGCGAGCCGCAATCCTGCCACAGGTCCCGAATGTCGTCAACGATATCCGTTGATGCGCGGGTGACGTAGTGCGAAATCCGTGCCATTGTGCCATTCGGATAGCGCAATGCGTGATCGGCACCCCGTGGCGTGCGCACGTGGCAGTGCCCCGGACGCGGTGCGTGGCGCGCATTTCGGGGACGTCGACGTGGTGAAGACGCCTGGCGCGAGTCGCGGTCCTGTCACCGCTGCGGTCGGCCACGGCTCGCCCAGGCATCGCCACAATCCTCGCCAATGCCGCGCCTGCAATCGCTATCCCGAATGGGCGTACTGGAGCAGGCGTCGCGGAGCGTCCGGAGCCGCTGGCGCGCGCACCTTTCCTCGCTTGTGCTTCGTGTGCGCAGCGTTGGCGAGGATTCCGACGCCCGAATGCGACGCCTGCAGCCGTTGCCGCCCTCGCGCTCGGCCAGCACATCGGATAGTGATGTCCGGGCCATCATTGGCGAGGATTTCCGCGTCTGGACGGCCGAGCAGCCGCGCCCGACGCCGCCGCAATCGGGCCGCCGCGCCCGACGCCGCCGCAATCGGGCCGCCGCGCCCGACGCCGCCGCGCCCGACGCCGC
The DNA here is from genome assembly GCA_038214375.1 of Candidatus Limnocylindrales bacterium. Lineage (GTDB taxonomy): Bacteria > Chloroflexota > Limnocylindria > Limnocylindrales > CSP1-4 > CTSoil-043. The sequence goes on along the minus strand of JBBQRX010000010.1, from coordinate 71,027 downwards.
CGCGCCCGACGCCGCCGCGCTCGGGCCAGTTTGTCCGGGCTACGCGCAGTGTTCGTGCTACGCGACGAATTGCGCCGCCGGCCCGTTCGTCGACCGCGTGGACTGGCCGGACGGCTCGCCGATGAGCACGAAACGTTCGACCCACCCGGCTCTCGCCCGCTCGCCTACTCAAGATCCTGCATAGCACGAACCTGGCGCGTAAATCGGGAAGAACAGTCGCTGGGCACCCGCCACACGCCCACCGCCAAAGAGCCGCGTCCGGACGGCCCGCGCCCGCCTCGGGCCCGCCGCGGCCTCGCCGCGCGCAAACCCGCGCAGGCTCCCGTCCGGACCCCGCGCGCTTCGGGCAGAATCCAGCCCATGCCGTCCGTTGATCCCGCCCGCGCCCTGAGCTACTGGCTGGCAACCGGCGAGCCCGCGCGCGCGCCGGCCCTTGCAGGCATTGTGTCAAGCGACGTCGCGATCATCGGGGCCGGGTTCACCGGGCTCTGGACAGCGATCCGACTCCTCGAGACCGATCCGGCGCTCCGCGTCGCGATCGTGGAGATGGAGCACGTCGGGTTCGGTGCCAGCGGACGGAACGGCGGCTTCTGCCAGGCAAGCCTGACGCACGGCCTCGAGAACGGCTTGCGCCACTTCCCGGACGAGGCCGACCTGCTCCATCGCGAGGGGATGGCAAACCTGCGCGCGATCGTCGACTTCACCCGTGCGAACGGGATCGCGTGCGACCTGGAGCAGACGGGCGAGTTGAGCCTGGCCGACCACCCGCGCCAGGTCGACGAGTTCCGCGAGCACGTCGAGCTCGCGACCGCGCACGGGGAGCGGGCAATGTACCTGGACGGCGAGGCTGCCCGAACGGAGGTCCATTCCCCGCGCTGGACCGCGGGCGCCTGGCATCCCGACAGCTGCGTGATGCTCGACCCGGCGAAGCTGGCCCGCGGCCTGGCGCGCGTGGCGCGCGAGCGAGGCGCCGTCCTGTTCGAAGGCACCCGCGTCACCGCGCTGGAGCGGGTCGCCGGCGGGGTCCGCGTTCGGACGGCGGCCGCTGACGGCACGCCCGGCGAGATCCGGACCCGACATGCCGTCGTCGCGACCTCCGCCTACTCCGGCTGGCTCGGGCGTCTCCGGCCGCTCTTCGTGCCGGTCTACGACTACGTGCTGGTTTCGGAGCCGTTGACCCCGGCGCAGCACGACGCCATCGGCTGGCGCAATCGCCAGGGCCTGGCCGACGCGAACAACCAGTTCCACTACTTCCGCCTGACGGCCGACGACCGCGTCCTGTGGGGCGGCTTCGACGCCGTCTATCACCCGCACGACGGAGTAGGCCCGGCCTACGACCGGCGGCCCGCGACGTTCGAGCGGCTGGGTGGCAACTGGCGGCGCACGTTCCCACAGCTGGCCGACCTGCGGTGGCCCTACCGGTGGGGCGGCGCCATCGACACGACCTCGCGCTTCACGATGACCCTCGGCCAGACGATGGGCGGCCGCGTCACGTATGTGCTCGGGTACACGGGCCTCGGCGTGGGGGCCTCGCGGTGGGCCGCGGGCATCGCGCGCGACTTCATCCTGCGTCCCGATTCGGACCTGCTCCGGCTCCGCTTCGTCCGCTCCCGGCCGGTCCCCTTCCCGCCCGAGCCATTCCGCTCGCTCGCCGTCGAGACGGTGCGAAACGACCTGGCTCGCGCGGATGCGAACGACGGCCGCCGAGGCCTGCTGCTGCGGACGCTCGACGGCCTGGGGATCGGCTTCGACAGCTAGCCGGGTTCGCTGCGCTCGAAGGCCCCGTCGCCGATGGGCGGGATATCCAGGCCGAGGTGGTGAGCAAGCGCTGCGCGCACGGCCCGACGAAGCGGCGGATCGCCCAGCCGCCCGTCCGGCGCACCCTCGACCCGCTCGAGCGAGATGGTCCGGACCTGGTGGCACAGAATCAGCCCCGCACGTGACTGCCCCGCCACCCCGACCGTGATCGGCACTTCGCCCGGGTAGCGCGCCACGTCACGCGCCGCGGTGATCGGGCAGGTCGTTGCCAGTCCGGATCGATGAAACGGCTCATAGCTGACGACCAGCGCCCGACGCGTCCCGGCCTGCGCGTGCCCGGCCTGCGCGTGCCCGGCCTGCGCGTGCCCGGCCTGCGCGTGCCCGGCCTGCGCGTGCCCGGCCTGCGCGTGCCCGGCCTGCTCGTGCCCGGCCTGCGCGTGCCCGGCCTGCTCGTGCCCGGCCTGCTCGTGCCCGGCCTGCTCGTGCCCGGCCTGCTCGTGCCCGGTCGCCGGGTCGAGAGCGACGCGGACCACGGCCCAGCGAAGGGGCGGCCCCGACCTCATGCCCGCGGCCACGTCTCGCGGTCCGCGGCGTCAAAGGCTGCCGCCAGATCCGCTGCCTCCTCGCGGAATTTCGGGCTCGCGGCCGCCTCCGCCCAGCGCTCCCCCTCGGCGTCGTCCCGCAGCCGTCGCGCCAGCTCGTCGACGGCAAGCTCGATCACGCCGTCCTGGGTATCTGCCACGCCATGGTTCGCCGCGAGCTCCCGCACGGTCCGAACTGTTCCCTCGGACAGGTTGTAGGTCCGCTTCGTCCGCATGCAGCGATCATTGCGACACCCGGTGCGACGTGTCAGTCCGGACGTTGACCCGGCAACCCGGCGACCCTGCACCGCCGGCACCTTCGGCTCATGTCCTCCCGGATATGCGCCCGGGGACTGGTATGCGGCTTCGCGGTTCTGTCGTCCCGATGCGCGGGATGGTTCGTCTGGCCACGGCGCGCCGTCCACGCTCGGGCGAGGGGCGCGTGCGGAAGAATGGAGCCCCCGGCGCCGGTCCCGGGTCCGCCCGGTCCGCATACCAGTCTCCCGGCGCATATCGCGGCTGAACCCGAGACGGCAAGGGGATGGCGCGGTGTGGCACGGACCGACCAGGACTGCCCTGGCCGAGACAGGCCTGAACCCGAGACGGCAAGGGGATGGCGCGGTGTGGCACGGACCGACCAGGACGGCTCAGGCCGAGACAGGGATGAACCCGGGCCCCGCTTCCCTACCGCGCGGGCACGGCCAGCCAGTTCGGCAGCTCGCGTGCGAGCGTGGCGAGGGGCAGCGAGCCGTGGCCCAGGACTTCGTCGTGGAAGGCGCGGATGTCGAACGCGGCCCCGTCACGCGCGGTGAGCTCGAGGCGCAGCCGCTCGATCTCGCGCTGGCCGACCTTGTACGTCAGGGCCTGGCCCGGCCACGTGATGTAGCGGTCGGTCTCGATCGAGGCGTCGGTCTCGGTCAGGCCGGCGTCCAGCAGTGTGCGGACGCCCCACTCGCGATCCTTGTGCAGCGCGTGGATGCCGGTGTCCACGATCAGCCGGGCCGCGCGCCACGCCTGTGCGGTCAGCATTCCGAACCGCTCGGCGTCGTTGCGGAAGAGGCCCATCTCGTCGGCGAGCCGCTCGGAGTAGAGCCCCCAGCCCTCCGCATACGCCCCGCCCACGAGCCGCGAGCCGAGGCGGCGGAAGGCCGGCAGGTCCGGGTGCTCCATCTCGAGCGCGATCTGGAAGTGGTGGCCGGGCACCGCCTCGTGGTAGGTCGTCGTGCCAAGGCTCGAGAAGAAGCGGTTGGGCAGGTCGTACGTGTTGACGTAGTAGATCCCCGGCCGCGAGCCGTCGATCGCCGGCGGGTAGTAGTACGCGAACGGCGCGTCCTTCTCCATGAACGCGTCCACCGGCCGCACGTCGCATGCCGCGACCGGCAGTCGTCCGAACCACGCCGGCGCCGCGGACAGCGCCCGCTCGATATCCTCGCGCGCCCGCGCCACGAGCGCCTCGCTCGACCCGGCGACATTCGCCGGATCCGCTTGGAGGTGGCGTCGGTACGCGTCGATGTCGTCGCCGAAGCCGGCAGCCCGGGCGATCGCACGGCGCTCGGTGTCGGCCGCCGCCAGCTCGTCGAGCCCCACCTGGTGGATCTCTGCCGGGTCCAGGTCCAGCGTGGTCCACGACCGCATCGCCAGCCGGTAGAGGGCGTCGCCGTCCGGGGCGGACCACAGCCCGGGCTCCTCGCGCGCCGCGGCGAGATAGTCGCCGCGAAGGGCATCGAGATAGCGCGCAAGGGCCGGCCGGACGTGCGACTCCACGGCCGCGGCGAGCCGTTCGCGCCCGCTCGCGTCCCCGTCGGCGAGCTGGGCGGACCCCACGATCGGCGAGTCCGCGGCGGGAATCGCGAGGAGGCGCTCGGTCTGGGCGATCGTCCGGTCCACCGCGATCCGCGGCGCAGTCAGCCCGGTGGCACGCCCCTCGGCGAGCAGCGCGACGTACGCATCCATGAACGGCCCGTACGCCTCGAGTCGCGTGACCAGCCGGTCGAGACGCTCGGGGGTATCCGCGCGCTGGAACTGGACGATCTGGGGAAGCAGCGTCTGCGGTCCGCCCATCTGGTCCACTGCGGCCAGCAGGTCCATCCGGACATCTGCCTGCTCGATCCCCAGCCGGCAGACGACCTCCAGCATGTCGCGAGTGATGCGCTCCTCCACCGACATGCCGGCGGCCGCGACCGTGGCGATCTCGGCGAGCGTCTGCTCCCGGAGCGCTCGCGCGGCGGCTCGACCGGCAGGGCTGGGATCGTCGAGCCGGTCGTCGTAGCGCTCGTCGCCGTAGACCGTGGCCGTCGTCGGGGACTCCCGGAGCAACCCCTCCCAGAATCGATCGGCGATCGCGTTGACGGCAGTGTCTGGCGTGGACATGCGCTTCGATCTCCTGGTGAACGGGGCCCGGATGGATCAGCCGAGGACGACGCCGGCGAGGATGGTCAGCGGAAGCTTGCCGTGCCGCAGCACGTCATCGTGGAAGCGACGGATGTCGAAGTCGGCGCCCTCGCGACGCTCGCGCTCGCGGCGCAGCCGCTCGATCTCGCGCCGGCCGGTCGTGTAGGCGAGCGCCTGGCCCGGCGAGGCGATGTAGCGATCGGTCTCGCTCGAGGCGTCGGTCGGGTGGATGCCGGCCGCCACCATCGTCTCGAACGCCTTCCGGCGGCTCCAGCCGAACGCGTGAAGGCCCGTGTCGACCACGAGGCGGACGGCCCGGAGCGCCTGGCCGTCGAGCATCCCGAAGCGCTCCGCCTCGGTCCGGAAAAGGCCTGCCTCGTCCGCCACGAGCTCCGCGTACAGCGCCCAGCCCTCCACGTACGCAGTCCCCTGCGGCCAGAATCCGAGCGTCCGGAAGGGCGGCAGGCCCTCGAGCTCCATCTCGAGCGCGAGCTGGAAGTGGTGGCCCGGCACCGCCTCGTGGTACGTCGTGGACGCGGCAGTCCAGAACGCGCGGCTGGGCAGGTCGTACGTGTTCACGAAGTAGATGCCGCCCCGGGAGCCGTCCGTGGTGGGCGGGTAGTAGTACGCACCGGGGGCGTCCTTCTCGAGCAGCGGATCGACCGCGCGGACGTCGCAGCCTGCCTTCGGGATCCGCGAGAAGCGGGCCGGCGCGGAATCGAAGGCGCGCTGCACGTCTTCCGAGCAGCGGGCGACCAGGGCCTCGGGCGTCGCCGGGATCTCGGCCGGATCGGCGTTGAGGGCGGCGCGGTAGGCGGCGGTGTCGTCGCCGAATCCGGCGGCCCGGGCGATGACCCGCCGCGCGGCCTCGATCGTCTCGAGCTCCTCGAGCCCGGTCCGGTGGAGCTCGTCGGCAGAGACGTCGAGGCTGGTGTAGGCGCGGACCCGCGCCGCGTAGCGCTCCGCGCCGCCCGGCGTGGAGCACAGGCCGGGGATCTCACGGGTCACGGGCAGGTACGCCCGCAGCGCCTCGAGATAGCGCGCATCAGCCGGCCGGACGTGGCGCTCCACGGCGGCGAGGATCTGCTCGCGGTCCTGCTCCCGGGCAACCACCGGTAGAGTCACGATCGGCGAGGTCGCCGCCGGGGCGCCGAGGAGCCGCTCGAGCTGGTCGACGGTCCGTTCCGCGACAACCCGCGCCGCCGTCAGGCCTGCCGCGCGCCCCTCGTCGAGGAGGCCGGTCGCGGCGTCCGCCATCGCCGGGTAGGCCGCGAGGCGGGCGAGAAGCCGGTCCAGGCGCTCCGGTGTGTCGGCCCGCTGGAACTGGACGAGCTCGGGCAGGAGCGACTGGTGGCCATGCTGGTGATGCACGGCCCCGACCAGGTCCATCCGCGTCTCGTCGTCCGCGATCTCCGCGGCCGCGGTGACCTGCAGGAGCTCGCGCGTGATTCGCTCCTCCTCGTCGAGCGTCGCGGCGGGGATGGCGGCGGCTGCCGCGAGCGTCTCGTCGGCGAGGGCGCGGCGCGCGGCGCGGCCAGCGGGTCCCGGATCGTCCAGGCGGTCGTCGTAGCGCTCGTCGCCATAGATCGTGGCGAGTGTCGGGTTGAGCTCGAGCGTGCGCTCCCATGTGCGCGACGCGAGGGTCGCAAGGTCGGCGGATGCAGTCATGCAGCCGATAGGGTACGCCGTCACACGGGGCCCCTGTCGGCGTCCTGCGGCTGCCGACACCCGGGCCTCGCGGGGATGTCCCGGGAGTCCGTCAACCGGCGGGCTCGCCCTCGAACAGCGGCAGCTGGTCGCCCGGCCGATCGGCCGCCGGGTCCAGCCCGACGTACGGCTGCAGGTCGTCGAGCGACGGCGCCGGCAGCGACGCGAACCGCCGCAGCGCGTCGAGCCGCAGGATGTGCCAGTTGCCCTCGTCCATGGCCCGGCGGAGGACCGGCGCGTGGCGCAGCTTCGCGCGGAGCAGCTCGGACCGCTCGGGAACCGTCACGAGGAACCGCACGATCCGGTCGTCCGGCGCGATCATCCGGCCGCGGCGCAGGACAGGCTCGCCGAGCATCGCGGTCCACTCCACCTCGAAGAGGAAGGCGAACCGAGGTCGGGCGTACCAGAGGCAGTCGACCTGCTCGACGGCATCCGCGCCCGCCCGGCCCAGGAAGGCCAGGCCGGGACCGCGCTCGTCGGCGGCGAGGTGGGTGGCGAGCGGTCGGCCGGCGGCGCGGCGGCCCTGCTCGCGCGGCGAGATCGCGACGTGGAGCCCCAGCCGGTGGCCCACATCTGCCAGCAGCCCGATCGTCGCTGCGTGCTCCTCGGTCCGGCGCTGGAGCTGGTCCACGGCCGCAAGCTGCGGTCGCCCGATCCCGGCCTCCGCGTAGCTCTTGAAGCAGGCGTCCACCAGCCACGGGTCGGGCGCGTCCGCCCCCGCGAACATCGTCCCGATCCCCTCGCGGAGGGCCGCCTCGGACGCGGCCGCCTCGGTGCCGAGCAGGCTGAAGAGCGCCCATTCGAGACGATCGGCAAGTGGCGCGGCGGCGGCAGCTTCGTCTGCCGGGTCGGCGAGCCAGAAGCGGCCCTCGTCCGACCGCGCGAGGCGCCGATGGTCGGGGCGCTCGAGCTCGTCGTCCACGAGGTCCAGCAGCGCGCGGATCGCGGCCGCCCCGGGCGGGGGCGGGGTCGCCGTCGCGAAGCGGCGGAGCTGGCCGGATCGGTCGAGGGCGACGATGACGGGCCCGAGCAGCCGGTCGCGCTCGGCCGGCTCCCCGCGTGCCTGCAGGACCGCGACCGCCGCATCCGTCACCGCGCGGGCCGCCTCCGTCGGCGAGAATCGGCCATCGATCGCCTCCGGGGCACCGAACACGCCGCGGGCCGGGATCGACGCCGGGTCGCCCGCGCCACCGCGTGCCGGCGGGAGCGCGCGGTTCGAGCGGGTCCGCGCCCCGGATCCCAACCGGCCGGACGGGGCGATCAGCTCGATCCTGCCGCCCGTCCGGGCACCAGGCTCGGCGAGCCGGGCACTGGCCACGCGCCAGCCCGCGGATGCGGCCGCGATCGCAGCTCCGGCGAGGCCGGGAGGTCCGTCGGGCTCGAGCAGGATGATGGCCCGCCCATCGGCCGCGAGCGCGGGGGCCACGGCTTCCAGCCCGGCGCGGAGGAGGGCGACGCGGGCGGGAGGCCGCGCTTCGACGTCGAAGAGCGGGTCGAGCGGAAGGAGCCGCGCCGCCTCGCTGCCCAGGCACCAGGCCGTGAGGACGTACGCCTCTGCGAGGCGCGGCGGCGTCCACTCGACGGGCGACTGCCCGACCACGAGCCGGACCCGCGCCCGTTCGGCCGCGGAGAGCGCGGCGCCCTCGGCGGCAAGCTTTTCCAGCGCGTCGGGGGCAGCGACCCGGAGCGAGATCATGGGGGCGCCCTCGACCAGGCCGTCGAGGCGGTCCACGAGCCGCGCCTGGACCGCCGCCCGGGGTCCGTTGTCGAGCGCCTGGACGAATCCGCGAACGAGGGCGTACCCCTCCTCGAACGCGAGCCACGGGTTGCGCTCGCGCCAGCCGGGCGAGCCCGGCGGACGAAGGCGGCCGCCTGCGATCCGGATCGAACTGGCCCGGCCGGGATACGCGTTCAGGCGCGAGGCCGGGAAGATCGCGTGGAGGAAGGCGAGCCGAAGCGCGGAGGTGACCTGGGACGCGCGCAGGTCGCCGTCGATGCGGGCCAGGATCGCGTGGAGGGCGCCGAGCTGCCGCTCCGAGTGAAGGCCGAGGATCGCGTCGGGGAGTGACTCGGCCGCGGATCCGATGACCGGGAAGCGCCGGCGCAGCTCGTCGCGCGCGACCGGCTCGATCCCGAACGCGCCGGCGCGCTCGATGTCCGCCGGCTCCGGGGGCGCGTGGCGCAGCTCGTTCCCCCGGCCACGCCGGTCCAGGCAGGCGGCGCATCGAAAGGCGCGCCGGACGGGGACCGCGGCGCCACCACCGGCCGGCGGTTCCCAGACCAGCTCCTCGGCGGCGAGCGTCCGGCCGCAGGTGGGGCACTCGGTCGCGAACCGCTCGCTGATCCAGGCACGTAGGCCGGTGGTCCCGAGCGGCGCCGATCCCACCCCCTGGAACGCCGCGTCGAGGTGGCGCAGGTCGGGCGGCCGCACCACGACATCGGCCAGCAGCCGCGTCAGCGGGGAGGTCTCGATCGAGAGCGCGCGACGGCCGAGCACGAGCGCGGTCCGCGCCACCCAGCCGCCCCGGCCGGCGAGGTCGACCACGACGTCGTCCGGCTCACTGCCCGCCTCGATCTCGGCGGCAAGCGCCGCGTTCGCATGGGGCGGGGCGAGCCGCTCGAAGACGGGCAGCGTCAACGTCGGCGCCATCCGCGCGGGTAGGTCACGACCGGCCATCCCCCGATTCTGCCAGACGCCCTCCCCGTCGTTCGATGCGGGGCGCCCGGGGCGAGCGGCTCGTGCCGTGAGCGACGCGCATGCGGGGTGCGACGCGCGTGCGGGGAGCGACGCGCGTGCGGGCTCCCCGGGGCGAGGGGCTCGTCCTGGACGCGACGCTCGTGCCCGAGCCTATGGCTCGTCGAGCTCGTCGGGCTCCTCTTCGAATGCCTCGTCAGGCGTCACGTCGGCCGGCAGGACGCGGTCGAGGTCCTCGATCTCGTCGTCCTCGATATCGTCCTCGAGCTCTTCCTCGAGCTCCTCGTCCTCGCGAACGAGGGTGCCCTTCGTATACGGCCGCAGGTCGGTGGATTTCGCGGCGGTCGGGAAGCTGACCTTGCCGTAGTTGCGCGGGTCCTGGAAGACTTCGCGGATGATGATCCGGACATCCTGCGCCCCGAGCGACGTCACGCCGGCCGCGTACTTGTTGCCGTTCGCGATCAGCTTCAGCAGGCGCGCAGCGACGCGCGGCTCCACGACGCCGATCCGGATGCCGTTCGACATCGCGACGAGGTGCTTTCCTTCGGCGAAGAGCTCGACCATGTCCCCCGGGTTGACCTGGGCGAGGACCTTCGGCCGGGCGAGCTCCATCAGGTGCGCGAAGCCAGTCTTCCCGGTCTCCTCGACGAAGATGGAGATGGGCGCCTTGCTGCCGACCTCGGCCGGCGTCGTGCGGTCGCCCGCCTCGACGAGGAGGATCTTCAATCGGTCGATGTTGCGCTCGGCGATCCGGTTCGTCGGGTCCAGGGCCAGCGCCTTCTGGTAGTGCTCGCGGGCGCCGGCAAGGTCGCCGAGCTCCCACATTGACTTCGCAAGGCGGTTCTCCGCCTCGGCGTCGGGACCGTACTCGATGAGCTTCCGGTTCACGTCCGCAGCCGCGGCCCATTGCGCGGCGGCTGCTTCGGCGATTGCCTGCTCGGTCAGGGTCCGCTTGATCCGGGAGAGGCTGGGTGCGCTCTGCGTCGACTGCTCGAGCTCGGGAAACGTCACGGAGGGTTGGATCCTTTCGGGGCGGCGCGGGCGCGCCGAATCGGGTCGCGTTGCGGGTGCGACTCACGTTTGTAGCACCGGACGCTGCGTGCGTCAAACGCGAGCATCAGGACGGACCTGCGGGGACGGGTAGGGTCGGCCGGTCGGCTGGCGGCCGGTCCCTGACCCTCACCGGGGATATCGGCCTGCTTAGCCAGCCGATCGTCTGGCCGGCTGCGCCGACCCCGACCCGTGCGATCAGCCCTGGGCGAGCAGATTCCAGCCGATCACGATCGCGCCGAGCGCCAGGAGAAGGAGCAGCTCCCACGCCCAGCGGGCATCGGCGCGGCCCGACCGAAGCCCGCCCCGGTAGGCGCTCCACAGGTACACCACGAGCGTCAGGAGCGCCGGCCCGAGCAGGCGCGGGATCGCCATCGCCCGGAGGCTTGCCGCCGCGATCGCCACGACGACCGCGTACGACAGGGCGGCCAGCACCGCTCCCCGGAGGTCCGGTGCGCGCAGCGCCGCGAGTCGGTACCCGAACAGTGCGGCGAGCAGCCCGTCGGCGGCCGCCAGCAGGACCATGCCCTCGAGGGGCAGGCTCGCGCGGCCGGCCGCGTTCGCGCCGACGGGCTCGACGAGCGCTCCGGGGATGGCGGCCGCGATCCCGGCGAAGGCCACGAACGCGACGAGCAGCACCATGCTGAGGAGAGCAGCGCGGTCGTCGGCGGTGGCCCCGTTCGTGCGGCCGAGGATCCGTCGCTCGACTGCGACGGCGGCCAGGACCAGGCATCCGGCCGCGACGAGCGCCGGCACCAGCAGGATGCCGACCGGGACGAGACGGAGCGCACCCATCGCCGCGACGGACGACACGCCGGGGACGAGCAGCGCCTCGATCGGGACCCCGTCCTCGTCCGCGGCCGGGTCGGCACCGAGCACCTCGAGGGTACCGAAGACGTGCGTGGCGAATACCATCACCGCCATCGCCCAGAGGGCTGGACCCTCGGCCAGGCGGCTGAGACCGACGAGCACGACCGACAGCGTGACGAGCTCCCGCCACGCGCTCGCTCCGGCCGCAGCGACACCCGGGCCGGCGGCGCCCGCACCCAGGCCGACACCCAGGCCGGCGGAACCGGCGCCAGCCGCGCCGCTCCGGGCACCGTCCGACCCCGATCCAGCGCCGAGCGCGTTCCGCGGGAGCGCTCGTCCGACCACGCCGGGCCCCGAGGGGCGGCCGCCGGGATGCGGGGCACGCGTCCGTCCGGTCGGTGTCTGCGGCGCGACCGGGACGCCCGGCCGGCCGATCGCGAGTGGCGGGCGACGACGGGCGAGCAGGCCCCGGACTGACGGGAGGCGCCCGAAGCGTGGGACTCGACCGAAACGCGGCACCCGCGGCCGGTTCCCGCTCATCGGCGCCGGTTCCCGCTCATCAGCGCCGGTCCCTGCTCACCGGAGCCTGCCCGGCTTCGCTGCCACCCATGCCAGGAGCGCGTCCCGCGACCACGTGTTCGCCACGACAGCCGGCTCGACCCACGCCCGGCGGGCCTGCGCCACGCCCCAGCGAATCCCGGCAAGCTCGTCGGTCCGGTGGGCGTCCGAGTCGATGGTCAGGAAGCAGCCGGCCTCCACGGCCCGCCGCGCGCGTTCGGGCGCGAGGTCGAGCCGGTGGTCCGAGCCGTCGATCTCGAGGAGCGTCCCGTTCTCCGCGGCCGCGGCGAAGATCTCGTCCCAGGCGAGGTCCAGGTCGTCCCGCGCTCGCTCGCCGAGCATCCGCCCCGCCGGGTGTGCAATGACGTCGACGTGCGGGCTCCGGATCGCGCCGAGCACTCTTTCGGTCAGCTGGGCACGCGGCTGGCGGCGGCCCTGGTGGAGCGCCGCGACTACCACGTCGAAGGAAGCCAGCAGCTCATCGTCGAAGTCGAGCGCGCCGTCGGCGCGGATCTCCAGCTCGCAGCCATGCAGGAGGCGGAAGCCCCCGGGGGGCGTGACAGCCGGCGCCGTCCCCGCGTCCTCCTCGGCCGCGAACCGCAGGTTCAGGTCGCGCACGATCTCGCGCTGCTCGCGGACGCGCTCGGGCGTGAGCCCGCGGGCGATCGCGAGCCCATGCGAGTGGTCGGTCAGGACAAGGTACGCGTAGCCGCGGGCGCGGGCCGTCTCGGCCATCCGCTCGATCGAGTGGATTCCGTCGGACCAATCGGAATGCGCGTGACAGTCGCCACGGAGGTCGGCGTCCTCGATGAGGTGCGGGAGGTGGCCGTCGCGCGCGGCCTCGATCTCGCCGCGGTCCTCGCGCAGCTCGGGCGGCACCTCCGCAAGACCCAGGAATGCGTAGACCTCCGCCTCGGTCGCCAAGGTCCGCAGCTCCGCTTCGGCCCCCGTCGCGGGCTCGCCATCCTCGCCGAGCCGGAGGAAGCCCTTCTCCGACAGGCTCCATCCACGATCGCGGGCGATCCCGCGCAGGCGGACGTTGTGCTCCTTGCTGCCGGTGAAGTGGACGAGGTACGTGCCCGCCTCCCCGGGCGGGAACGTCATGAGGTCCACCTGCGGGCCGCGCAGGAGCCGCACGGAGGCCTTGTAGGGCCCGGCTCCGACCACGTGCTCGACCGGAGCGAGACCCGTGACGCGCGTGATCAGGGCGCCAGGGTCGGACGTCTCGGCGAGGATGTCCAGGTCCCCGATCGTCTCGCGGCGGCGCCGGAACGAGCCGGCCGGGGTCAACGCCACGACCCCCGGTGTGTCGGCCAGCAGCTCCACGATGCTGCCGACGATCCGCTCGGCGTCACCCAGCGTCATCCGCACGCCGCGCTGCACCCGCGCGTCGAGCCCGAGGCGGATCGCCTGCTCGCCCTTCTCGGTGATCCCCTTCACGTCGCGGAGCGCGCCCGATTCGAGGGCGGTCCGCAGGCCGTCGAGGGTCGTGATGCCCAGCCTCTCCCACAGGAGCTTGACCGTCTTCGGACCGAGACCGGGGATCGCCAGCACCTCCACGAGCGTCGGCGGGACCTCCGCGTGGAGCCGGTCGAGGAACGCGAGGCGGCCGGTCGTCGCGAGCTCCGCGATCTTGTCGGAGATGGCCTTCCCGACGCCGGCGATTCGGGGCAGGCTGCCGGAGCGGTAGGCGCGCGCGATCTCGACGGGGCTGTGGGCGATCGCGTCGGCGGCACGGTGATAGGCGACCGTCTTGAAGACGAGCTCGCCCTTGATCTCCAGCAGGTCGCCGATCTCGTGGAAGACGCGCGCCAGGTCGCCGTTCGTGAGCAGCGGCACCTCGTTCGTGGGTTGCGGCCCTCCGGCAGGCCCGTCGTCAGCCATCGCGGACGATGGTACCCGCCGCGAGACGCACGCCGGGCGGCGGCTTGGGTGCGCCAGTGGTCAGGCGGCTTCGACCCGGTTACGGCCATGGCGCTTGGCGCGGTAGAGAGCGTGGTCGGCCCGCTCCACGAGGGTGGCGACCGCCTCGCCGTCGGAGCGCGAGACGGATGCCCCCACGGAGACGGTGATGGCCCCGACGCCGAGGTCGTGCAGGTCGATCCGCGCAACGGCCTCCCGGATCCGCTCCCCGACCTCGAGGGCCACTTCCGGGCTCGGGTTGCGCAGCAGGACCACGAATTCCTCGCCACCGAAGCGGGCGGGGAGGTCGAGGTCGCGCACGGTCGTGGCGATCGTGCGGCCGATCGCGCGGAGCACGATGTCGCCGACCGCGTGGCCGTGCCGGTCGTTGACGCCCTTGAACCGATCCACGTCCACCATCAGGATCCCGAGCGCGTCTTCGGCACGGCGGCCACGACCCAACAGCTCCACGTACTCCTCGAAGTATCGGCGGTTCGGCAGGCCCGTCAGCGCATCGGTCGAGGCACGGGTCTGCGCGTCGTGCAGCGAGTGGAAGCGGGCGAGGGCGGTCGCGGCCTCGGCCGCAGCAACCCGGAGGATGCGGGTCGTTCCCTCCGGCCAGGCGCCCGGGAGGCGGCGCGAGATCACGATGACGCCCAGGATCTCCTCGCGCGCGACGAGCGGGACGGCCAGCGTGTGCGAGATGCCGAACGCCCGGCGGACGCGCCCTTCGATGCGAGCGGCGACGGCGGCCGCGGCGCCCTCCGGATCCGGCTGGCCGCGCAGCGACGCGCGGGCCGCGCGCTGATCCTCGGGCGTCTCGGCAGCGACGAGGGCGGGGCCCCTCCCCGGACCGACCGCGACGCCCAGCGTCACCTCGCTTCCGGCGCCCGCCTCCGCGTCCTCGACCGGGACAGCGTCCGCGTTGGCGCCGTTCGCGGTCGAAGCGGCGCTCGGCGCCGCACCGGGTTCTGCGGAATCCGTGGGATCCGTCGCCGCGGTCTCGACGCCGGGGGCATCGTCATCGAGTTTCGGGCCGGCGAACGGGGTGCGCTGCGGGTCTCGGCGGCTGCCGCGCCGCTCGGCCAGCGGCCCGGGCGGAGGTGCCGGCTCGAGGTCCGACGCGGGCAGGAACGCCGACGACGCCTGCGCGCCCGATCGCGTCGGCACGAGCGTCGCATCGAGGATCGGGGTACCCGGGCGGCGCTGGACCACGACGAGGCGATCGGCGCCCGTGCCGCGCGCGACCTCCGCGAGGATCGCATCGACGATCCCGTCGGGCGACTCCGCCCGCGAGAAGCCGTGGAGGATCCGGGCCATGTCCTCGGCGGCGGCGCGGCGGCGTCCCTCGCGGGCCTCGACCGCGTGCCAGCTGACCATCTCCGTCGCCGCCATGAGGGGCAGCAGGGCCAGGATCACGAAATCGATGGGCCGTTCGAGCGTGTCGAGTCGGTACAGGACAAGGACGCCGAGCAGGGTCGAGAACGCGGCGAGAAGCCACCGCAGCCGCCAGACGCGGCGGACCAGCGGGTTCGCGGCGTCGTCCTCGGGACGGGTCTGACGATCGAGACTCACGGTCGCACAAGGATGGCGCGGCCGACCTCCAGCCGCCAGCCCCTGTTCCCGTACTCCCGGCGGTTGGCGGGCAGTACTTTCGTCCGGGGCCACGCTCCGATGGTCCCGGGGTCGGCGACGGGGCCGGAGACCGGGGCTCAGCCGGAAATCGAGGGCTCGGCCGGAGACCGGGGGACTCGGCCGGAAGCCGGGGGCTCGCCCGGGACCCCTACACGGGTTCCGCGAGTGGCGCCGAATGCCCGCCGCTGCCGCGCGCGGCGCTCGAACGGCGTGGCTGTGTGGTGCGCAGCGGGCGCCGCTCGTCACGCTCCGGAAGGGCGCCGGTCACGTCCACGCCCGTCGCGCCGCCCTCCACGGCAGCGCCGCCGCCCGCCTTGACGCGATACAGGGCCCGGTCCGCGGTCGCGATGAGCTCGCGCGGCGTCCGCCCGTGCGTCGGGAACGAGGCACTCCCGATCGACGCGGTGACGGGCACCGGACCTCGCTCCGGTGCCGCATACGGGTTGTCGGCCAGCGCGGCGAGGATCCGCTCGCCCGCCAGGCGCGCTTCCTCGGCCGAGCTACCGGGGAGGATGATCGCGAACTCGTCGCCGCCGTACCGCGTCGGGACGTCGCTGGCCCGAACCGCGGCCCGGATCTGCTCGGCCGTCCAGCGCAGGATCTCGTCGCCGAACAGGTGGCCAAGGGTGTCGTTGACGAGCTTGAAGTCGTCGAGGTCGAGCATGAGCACGGCAAGTGGCTCACGCGAGCGCTGCGCACGCAGGATCTCCTCTGCCAGGCGCTCGTGGAGATAGCGATGGTTGAAGAACGCCGTGAGCGGGTCGCGATCCGCGAGCGACCGTGCCGTGACATAGAGGTGCGCGTTGCCGAGCGCGATCGCCGCCTCGTTAGCCATCGTCCGGGCGAGCTCCCCGCGACGTTCGTCCAGGACGATCGCCTGGTTGGAGACCAGCGCGACGAGGCCCAGCGTCTCGCCCTTCACCACCAGCGGGAGCGTAACGACCCCCCCGCGACCGTGGGACCGGAGCAGCTCGCTCACCGCACGATCGGCCTCGACGCCATCGACGCTGACCTGTTCGGCCTCCTGGGAATCGAGGAAGCGGCGCATCGACGGGTAGTCCGCGAGCGCGAAGGAAGGCTCGCGTTGGGCCTTCAGCTCCGGCGGCCAGAAGCCCAGGAGCACGAGCCGATCGCCGGGCCGGTCCCAGGAGGCGATCTGGCATTCTTCGACACCGAAGGCGCGACCCATGTGGCGCGCGACGAGGTCCGCGACCTCCGCGGGATCCAGGCTCTCCGAGAGCGCAGAGCTCATGTCGGCGAGCGTGCGGAGCTCGTCCGTGAGGTCGTGGGCGCGACGCAGCGAGCGGGCGCTCTCGACGGCCGTGGCAGCGTGGTCGGCCAGGATCGAGAGCAGTCGGAGGTCGCCATCGTCGAACTGCCCGATGCCGAGCTTGGAGAGCGCGACCACCCCGATCACGCGGTCGTCGTAATGCATCGGGACGACCAGCATGGACTCGTCGACATCGTCGGTGCCCGGGATCGTGAAGCCGCGCGGATCCACATTCGCCTCGGGAATGAGAAGCGGGGTCCCGTGCTCCGCAACCCACCCCGCGAACCCCTCGCCGACATGCGTTCGTAGCAGCTCGAGCGGGATCTTCTCGTAATACCCGATCCGGCCGGCTGCGATGACCGGGGTCATGTCGCCGTTCGGCTCGACCAGGTAGACGCGGCAGTTGTGATACTCGACGATCGCGCGCGTCTCGTCGGCAACTGCCTGGGCGACCGCCTCCACGGTCGGCCGGCCGCTCATCCGGGCCGCGGCACGTTGGGCCGCCTCGAGCTGGGCGACCCAGCGCTCCGTCGTGTCGCGGGACTCCACCACCTGCGCCTGCGCGGTGGCGAGCTCCACGGCCTGACCGTCGAGCGCCTCGCGCGCGAGGACCAGCCGGGCCACCGCGATCCGCAGGCTGAGCGCGACCAGGCCCATGGCGACGAGCTCGACGATCTCGAGCGGCGCCAGCCTGTTCGCCTCAACCGTCAGCTCCTCCGCGACGAACACCGTGCCGTACGTGAAAGCGACCACCATGATCGATCGGACGGCCGGCAGCAGGAAGGCTGCGAGCACCAGCGGCAGGAATGCGAACGGGACCGCGACGTCGGCCGCGGCGAACATGAAGCTGGCCACGGCATAGAGGCCGGCCACACCCACGACGAACGGGACCAGGAGACGTGAGCGGACCAGTCGCCCGGGCGCGTCGCCGAGGATGGCGTCCCGGAGGACAAACCGAAGCACGGAGGCGAGACGGCCTGCAACCGAATCCGACGCGCCGAGCGACTCGAACATGCCGACATCGTCCCACCCAGCGTGGCGCATGGGCGGGGGGCGGAAGTACCCGCCCCGCAGCCCCGAGGTACTAACCGCACCAAACCGCCCAGGGTGACTCGACCGCCTCCGGCTGGGTGGCGGGCGGCGCCTGTGTCCGCGCCCGTGTCCGCGCCCGTGGCCGCGCCCGTGTCCGCGCGCGCCATGGGCACGTGGGCGAGTTGGGCGAGTTTCCTCGCCAATGCTGCGCATGCGATCACTATCCCGGATCGGCAGGCCGCCACCCGGCGTCCCGGGACCCGGGACGCGGGTAAACACGGCGAAACGCCGACAAACGCCGGCAAATTCCTCGTCTGTGCGTGGCACGGACAGCAATGGCGAGGATATTGGCGCCTGCAGCGGCCACTCGCCGCGACCGGGAGGGCCTCGGATCGGCCGCTTCATGGTTTGTGATTGCCTGGCCATCATTGACGAGGATTTGGGGCCCCGGCCGCCACTCCCCCGCCGGTCCCCGCCCGCCGACCGGCCGCTTCATGGTTTGTGATTGCCTGGCCATCATTGACGAGGATTTGGGCCCTGGCCGCCACTCCCCCGCCGCTCCCCCGCCCCCGCGCCGCTCCCCGCGTCCCCGTCCCCGCCCATGCCCCGTCCCCGCCCCCCGGCACGTCCGCGTCCGAATTGACCCTCCGACGATCGCGGGACTACACTCGGCCTGCCTCGTCGGAACGCGCCCGCCCTGATCGCGCGCCCGGACCGGCCCGGCATCCATTCCCGCACGGAGGACCTCTCCCCCAGTGGAGACCGGACCAAGTCCCGCCGGCGCGCGCGGCGTCGGCATCACCCACGAGGTCCGCCCCGTCCGTTGAGCGGTGCGGTGCCGGCGCGCAATGCGCCCGGTTCCGCGGCCACCCAGAGGCGGGTCGGACCCGCCCCGAGGTAGCCCATGCTCTTCCTGAGCCAGTGCATCGGCCGGCCCGTCCGCGATCCGTCGGGCGAGCCGATCGGCAAGGTCGCGGACCTGATCGTGGCGATCGGCGACCGCTACCCGCCCGTGACCGGCCTTGTCGCCGTGACCGATCGCCGCCGCATCTTCTTGCCCTGGGCCTCGGTGGCGCAGATGGACGCAACGGGCGCGCGCCTGCGCGTCCTGACCATCGACATCGGCAAGTTCCGCCAGCGCCCCAACGAGATCCTGCTCAAGGGCGACCTGATGGACAAGCAGATCGTGGACATCGAGGGACGCAAGGTCATCCGGGTCAACGACGTCAGCCTCGACGAGATCGAGGGCTCCCTGCATGTCGTGGCCGTGGACGTCGGGGCCGCCGGGCTGATGCGCCGGCTTGGGTTCGAAGGGCCGTTCCGCGTCCTCGCCCGGAACCTGGGCCGCGGCGTCCCGGAGCGCTACATCGACTGGGAGGACGTCGACCCCCTCGACAGCACGATCGCCAGCGTCCGGCTCCGCGTCCCCCACAGCAAGCTCGCCCAGCTCCATCCGGCCGACCTCGCCTCGATCGTGGAGCAGCTCGCGCCGCGCGACCGGGCCGGCGTCCTCGCCGCCCTGAACGACGAAGCGGTCGCCGACGCGATGGAGGAGATGGAGCCCGAGACCCAGGTCGACGTCCTCGAGGACCTCGCCCCGGAACGCGCCGCCGACATCCTCGAGGAGATGTCGCCCGACGACGCGGCGGACCTCGTGGCCGACCTCGACCAGGACACCCGTGACGAGATCCTTTCGCACATGGAGAAGGACGAGGTCGACGAAGTCCAGCAGCTCCTTGGCTACCCCGAGGAATCCGCCGGCGGGATCATGACCACCGAGTACATCGCGATCGGCGCGCAGCTCACGGCAGCGCAGGCGATCAACCGGCTCCGGGAGCTCGAGCCCGACGCCGAGACGATCTACTACGTGTACGTGACCGACGAGGATCGCCGGCTGGTGGGCGTGCTTTCGCTGCGCGACCTGATCGTGGCGCGGCCGGAGGCCGCCATCGGCGACGTGATGATCCGCGAACCCGTGGCGGTCGGTGCGCTCGCCGACCAGGACGAGGTCGCCGAGGTCGTGGCGCACTACAACCTGCTGGCCGTGCCGGTCGTGGACGACGACGGCCGGCTCGTCGGCATCGTGACCGTGGACGACGCGCTCGACACGATCATCCCCACCGCGTGGAAGAAGCGACTTCCGCGCGTCTTCAGCCGGTAAGCGCGCGGTGACGCAGCAGCGACGCCCCGGCACGCGGACCGTGCCCACGCGTGCCATCCGCCCGCGGGTTCCGCGCCCGCTGCCCCGGATGCCCGCCTGGCGGGTCCGGCTCATCGCGGTCCTCGCGGTCCTGGGTCCGGGTCTCGTCAGCGGCTTCGCCGACAACGACGCCGGCGGGATCACGACCTATTCGATCGTCGGCGCGCAGCTGGGCTACCAGCTCCTGTGGGTGATCCTCGCCAGCCAGGTCGTGCTGTTCTTCACCCAGGAAGTGGGCGCGCGACTCGGGCTCGCCACTGGCAAGGGCCTGATGGGCCTGATCCGCGAGCGCTGGGGCGTCCGCTGGGCCGCGTTCGCGGCGCTGCTCATGCTGACCGCGAACCTGGGCTCGACCGTCGCCGAGTTCGCCGGGATCGGGTCGGCCCTCGGCCTGTTCGGGATCCCGCCGCAGATCAGCGCGGCCGTGGCTGCGGTGATCGTGGTCGGCTTCATCGCCCTCGGCAACGACAGCCGCGTGCAGGACCTGTTCGTCGCGATCGGCATCCTCGTGTCCGGGGCCTACGTCATCTCGGCCTTCATCGCCGGGCCGGACTGGGGGCTCGCCGCCCGAAGCCTGGTGGTCCCCCACCTCACGACCTCGCCCGTCTACTGGCTCGCGGTCGTCGGCACCGTCGGCACGACGATCACGCCGTGGGGCCAGGCGTTCATCCAGTCATACGTCGCCGACAAGGGCCTGCGGCCCGACGACCTCGCCGCCAGCCGGCTCGATGTCTTCGCCGGGGCGCTCCTCACGAACGTCATCGCGGGCTTCATCCTGGTCGCCTGCGCGGCGACCCTGTTCGTGGCCGGCATCACGATCTCGAGCGCCGCCGACGCCGCGAAGGCCCTCGAGCCGATCGCGGGCACCGGCGCGACCCTCCTCTTCGCCGGGGGGCTGCTGGGCGCGTCATTCCTCGGCCTGGGCGTCGTGCCAATGACCAGCGCCTACACCACCTGCGAGGCGTTCGGCTGGGAGACCGGCGTCGATTGGAACTGGCGCGAGGCGCCCGCGTTCTACGGCCTGCTCGCGTTCTTCATCGGCTTCGCCGCGCTCTTCGTCATGATCCCGGGCCTGCCGCTCATCCAGGTCATGTTCCTCGCGCAGGTGCTCAATGCGCTGCTGCTGCCGTTCATCCTCGTCTTCGTGATGCTGCTCGCCCGCGACCGCGAGATCATGGGGTCACTGGCGAGCGGCCGCATCCTCGGCGCCATCGGCTGGACGGCCACGGCCGTGCTGATCCTGCTCTCGCTCGTGCTGATCGTGACCTCGATCGGGGGCGGGGCGTAGGGGCAGGCCGCTCGGGGCGGGGCGCGGGCGGCCGGGCCTCAGGCTGGGCCTTCTGTCCGGTCGCGCCGCTCAGGTCGGCTGGTAGCATTGACGGGACACTCGGGTACGGGGGCCGGCAACCCATCGGTTCCGGGTCAAGCCCCGGGCATCCAGGTCGGCCCTACGCGGCGCGTAGCTTTGCGGCGCGGCTCCGCGGCCATGTCCAGACCAACGGAACGGGAGAACCCCGAATGCAGGACATGCATCGCCGGTGCCTCTCGGCGGCCGTCGCCCTGCTGGTGACCCTGGCAGTCTTCCCCGTCCTGCCGCGGGATGCCGCGGCCGCAGCGAGCACTGACTACGCCGCAAGCTGCACCGCCCGGCTGCGGAACTCGCCCTCGACCTCCGCCACCTCGCTCGTGAGCATGCCCACCGGCACGATCGTCACCACCACCGGCGCCGTGTCCGGCGGGTCGTGGTCGGCGACCTGCGTGTCGGACGTCACGGGGAGCACCTGGTACGCGATCACGTCCGTCAACGGTCAGAGCGTCTCGACGCTCTTCGGGGTGAGCGTCGCCTACGCAGCCACCGGGCTCTTCGCGGTCTCGACCTCGCCGCCGCCGACGCCGGCCGCGTACCTCGAGGGGATCGACGTCAGCCACTACCAGGGGGCGATCGACTGGCCGAGCGTCGCCGCCGCGGGCAAGCGCTTCGCGATCCTGCAGGCGACCGACGGCGAGACCTGCCTCGATCCGATGTACGCGACGAACCATGCGAATGCCCGCGCGGCCGGCACGCTGGTCACCGCCTACCACTTCGCCGAGCCGTCCAGCTCGACGGACGAGGCGATCCTGCAGGCCGACTGGTTCGTCAACAACGCGGCGCTGCTGCCCGGGGACCTCGTCCCCGCGCTCGACCTGGAGCGGACGGGCGGGCTCTCGCCAGGCGCGCTGCAGGCCTGGGTGGGCGCTTGGCTTGGCGAGGTGTACGCCAAGCTCGGCGTGCGGCCGATGATCTACGCCAGCCCCAGCTTCTGGACCAACGCGATGGGCGACACGACCATGTTCGCCGACCAGGGCTACCTGGTGCTGTGGATCGCCCACTGGGGAACCTCCAGCCCGACGATCCCCGCCAGCAACTGGGGCGGGCGCGGCTGGACGTTCTGGCAGTACAGCAGCACCGGCTCGACGGCGGGCATCGCCGGGCGCGTCGATCTCGATCGCTACAACGGCACGGACCTGGCGCCCGTCTCGTTCAACTACACGTACGTGCCCCCGCCGCCAGTCGCGCCACCCACGGCTGCTCCCGTGCTCAACGGCGTGACGCCGAGCAGCGCTCAAGCCGGCGGATCGGACCTCTCGATCACCCTGCAGGGCGCCAACTTCGCCTGCTCCGTCTCGACCGCCTACTGGAACGGGACCGCGCTGCCCACGACCTACGTCTCGCCGACGCAGCTGGCGGCGGTCGTGCCGGCTGCCCTGACCGCGGCCCCCGGGACGGCGTCGCTGACGGTTCAGAAGGCTCCGGGCGGCGTCCCCAGTGCTCCGGCCTCGTTCAACGTCATGGCGCCCACGGGCAGCCTGCCAGCTGCACCCGTGCTCACCGGCATCACCCCGACCGCGGTTCCAGTTGGTGGCGGTGACCTGACCCTCTCGCTCCAGGGATCGGGCTTCACGCCCGGCACGTCGATCGCCAGCTGGAACGGGACGCCGCTCGGCACCACGGTCGTATCTTCGACGCAGCTGACGGCAGTCGTGCCGGCTACCCTGACCGCCATGCCCGGGACGGCATCCGTGACGGTCCTCAACCAGCCTCCGGGCGGCGGCACCAGCGCTGCCCTGGCGTTCGCCGTCACGCTTCCCGCTGCGCAGCTCGGCGTGACGGCGAGCACGAACGTCATCGCCTGGGCGCAGCCGGTGACACTGAACATCAACGTTGCCGGATCCGGCGC
Organism: Candidatus Limnocylindrales bacterium; assembly: GCA_038214375.1. Lineage (GTDB taxonomy): Bacteria > Chloroflexota > Limnocylindria > Limnocylindrales > CSP1-4 > CTSoil-043. The sequence continues at coordinate 48,220 of JBBQRX010000010.1, read as the reverse complement.
GAACCGCACGGTGACGGTCCGGCGCATGCAGGCAAACGAGACGCAGTGGTCCGACATCGGGGTCGTGACGACTGACGGCTCCGGCCACGCGACCTTCGCCTACACGCCGCCCGGCAACACCCAGTTCCAGGCCGTGTACGCGGGCGGGCCCGACCTGGGCCCGGGAACGAGCGCACCCGTCCGCGTCGTCGTCCGCCAGGTCGTCGTGCTGCGACCGACCAGCCTGGGCCGCGTCAGGACCGTGTCAGCAGGGACTCGGGTTTCCTTCACGGCCACAGTCCGCCCGATCGGGCCGACGCTGCCGCCGGCGGCCGTGACCTTCCAGGCCTGGCGCCAGCTCGGCGGACACTGGGTCCTGGTCAACAAGCGTGACGTCCTCATCGACGCCAGCGGGCGCGCCAGCTGGACCTGGACGTTCACATCCCGGGGAGAATGGTACGTGCGCGCCATCGCCGACCCGACCCTGATGAACGCGAACAGCTACTGGACCCCGCCGCAGCGCTACTCGGTCAAATAGCCGGAGCACGGCGCCTCCCGCCATGGCCAGGGCCACGGCCGGAAGGGCCATCCTGCTGTTCGTGAACGTGCTGTACTACCCTTACCGGCTCTTGCCCGTCGCGCTGGCCTGGCTGGCGATCGACACGACGACACGCGACCGGGCGCCTGGAAGTCCCGAGCGAGGAACGAACCAGTGATCCGCCGCCACGGTCGAACGCTGCAGGTCATGCTCGTCGCGGTGGACGCGGTGCTGGCCGCCGTCGTGCTCGTGGGCATGTCCTATGTGCGGTTCGGCTCAGATTGGAACGTCTACTGGCGTCAGACGATTCGCGAGCCGCTGGTCTTCCTGGCGATCTACGCGATCGCCTGGGTAGCAGTCCTCTGGTTCCACGGCCTCTACCTGCCGCGTGCGCGCTGGTCGATCGGGAGCGAGTTCCGCGACATCCTTCGTGCGTCCGCGGTCATGGCGGTCCTGTCGCTCAGCTTCCTCTTCTTCTTCAGGCTCCCGGACGTCAGCCGCCTGTTCCTGCTGATCTTCTTCCCGGCCCAGGCTGCCCTCGCGCTCGGGACTCGCGCCCTCTTCCGGCTCACCTTCGAGTCGCTCCGCCGCCGCGGCATGAACGTGCGCTACCTCGTGGTCGTGGGCGCAGGGTCCCGGGGGCGAGGCTTTGCTGAGCAGGTCGCCGGCCACCAGGCGCTCGGCCTCCGGATCGCCGGTTTCCTCGACGATGACCCGGACCAGCCTCTCCCCAGCGAGTGGCCATATCTCGGACCGCTCGAGGATCTCCAGGCGGTGCTCCACCGCCAGGTCGTGGACGAGGTGGCGATCTGTCTCCCCTTCACCGAGTGGAACCTCGTCGACGCCATCGCCGGCATCGCGATGGAGGAGGGCAAGATCGTCCGCGTCCCGATGAACGTCCTCGATCGTGCATTTGCTTCCGGGCGGGTTGAGGCCCTCGAGGGGGTGCCGGTGCTATCACTGGTGTCAGGTCCGGATCGCTTGCTTGGCCTCGCCGGGAAGCGATCGCTCGACCTTGTCGTCTCGGCGGCTGGCCTCGTCGTGCTCAGCCCCTTCCTGATCCTCATCGCCGCCTGGATCCGATCCTTCGACGGGCACCCGGTCTTGTTCCGGCAGGTGCGGGTCGGCCTCCACGGGCGACACTTCACCCTCTTCAAGTTCCGCACGATGGCCAGGGATGCGGAGGAGCGCTACGACGAGGTGGTCGGGCTGTCCGACCCGCGGGCCTTCAAGCTGACCCACGACCCCCGAATCACTCCGCCCGGGCGCTTCCTCCGAAGGACGAGCCTGGATGAGCTGCCCCAGCTCTGGAACGTCCTGCGCGGCGAGATGTCGCTCGTCGGCCCTCGCCCCGCTCCGCCGCGAGAGGTGGAGGGCTATGACATCTGGCATCGGCGGCGCCTCTCGATGAAGCCCGGCATCACCGGCCTCTGGCAGGTCACGGCGCGACGGGACGGTTCGTTCGAGCGTCGCGCAACCCTTGACCTCGACTACATCGACCGGTGGTCGTTCTGGCTGGACGTGAAGATCCTGGCCAGGACCATCCCGGCCGCCCTGGATGGGCAGTGATGCGGGACGAGTTGGACCACACCGTCAGCACGCCCGACCGCCAACAACTGGATGCGATCCGGGGCGGCACGACAGCGGAAGCGGGTAGGGCGCCAGATTCCGGGGAAGACCCGGCATTCTTCCTGTCCGTCCTCACCCGGCTGGGTCAGGATCACTTCGGCTCGCACGACGACCTGGTGCTGTGCCTAGAGTCCCAGACGCGACGGTCCTTTGAGTGGGTCATCCTCGTCCGGCCGGGCGCGATTGAAGAGGCGGACCGACTCCGCTCGGTTCTCGATTCGAGCCCATTCCTTGGCGGCCGCTGCCACTTCTTGTATCCCGGTACGGACGACCGCTCCGACCTGCTGAATGCGGGCCTTGCCGAGGCTCGTGGCCAGTACCTGGTCGTCCTGGATGACGACGACCTGGTCACCCACGACTGGGTGGAGCAGTTCGAGCGCCATGCGGACGGCGTCAGCATCCTTCGCGCTCGCGCCGTGACCATGCCGACGCGTCCTCGACACAGACCGCAACCCCACATGTCGAGCGAAGGCGTGCTCGCGTCTCCGTACCCGCCCAGGTTCTCGCTCGTGCGGCACTTGATCTCGAATAGCTCCCCGTCCCATAGCCTGGCGTTCCCGGTGCGCCCCCTGCGACGCAACGGCATCGCCTGGCTCTCCGGCCTCGCAGCGACCGAGGACTGGGATTTCCTGATGCACTCGGCAAGCGTTATGGCAGTGGTCGACGTCATGGCTGCCACCGCCATCTACCGGATCTCTCCGCGTGGCCACAGCCGATCGATGATCGCGGAGGGACGGCAATCCTGGGAGGCGGCCGAAGCAATTGTGCGCGCGCGAATCGCAGAGCGGCCCTACACCATGGACGGCAAGGCCCTCCTCGAGGCGCTGGCGAGGCTGGAAAGCACTCGCCCCGGCGTCCGGACCTCGTACACGACGTTGCGCGTTCGTATCGCCCATCGAACCACGGGAACCGCACTCTATTGGCCGCTCCGACAGGCCCATCTCCTGGTAAAGCGGGTGTTCGTCAGACTCGGCCGGGACCCTGGCGGGCCCAATGAGAGGTGAGTCGAAGCAACCCTCCCCGATCTGCAGGGAATGACCATGAAGACCCTGCGACTCCAGACAGTCCTCTACGAGGGTGCCACCGCGGTCGCGAACCGCGCGCTCCTTGCCGCGCACCTCCTTGCTGCCCAAAGGTCCGCCGCGTATCTGACCAGTCGGACGCAGGCGTTCGAGGTGTCCATCGGAATCGCCTGCGCGGACCAGGCATCCCAGGACGCAGCCTCGGACGTGGTGCGGAGCGTCACGTCGATGCGTCCCGAGGTGGTGCGACTGCCGGGCAACGTGGGTCACGGCCAGGGCCACAACCGGCTGTGGGAAGCGCTGGGTCCGACCGACTTCCTCGTCATCCAGAACCCGGACGGCCAGCTCGCGTTCGACACCCTTACCCAGCTCATGCGGGCGCTGGCGGACGGTGCGAACATCGCGCTGGCGGAAGCGAGACAGCTCCCGTTCGACCACCCCAAGGCATACACCGAGAACGGCGAGGTGGTCTGGGCATCCGGCGCGTGCTTCATGGTCGAGGGCCGGGTCTTCAGCGAGGTCGGTGGGTTCGATCCGCTCTTCTTCCTGCACGGCGATGACGTTGATCTGGCGGTTCGCATCAGGCTTGCCGGACACGGAATCCGCTATGTGCCGTCGGCGCGGTTCTTCCACGCCAAGGACATCGACTGCGGATCCGGCCGGATTGCCCCCAGTGCCAGGGAGTCTCACTATGGACGCCTGGGTGCCCTGCTTCTTGCCCGCCGATACAACCCACGGGCGCTCTCGCACATGACCAGAGAGTTGCGGCACTCGCGCGATCCCGAGGCGATCGCCATTCTCGAGGAGCTCAGGTCCCTCGACGATCCGCTCGCCTCCGCCCTCGGCGCCGCGTCTGGACCATCAGTCCTGCCGATCCATGGCTGGGATTTCGGGCGACACCGGTACTAGGGGTTGCGTCAAATGGGGCTGAGCTCCTCCTGGTGGCGTCGAGGCTCCCACTCGGGTCCGGGGTTGGCGCCGCCGGTGCTGGCCGACTTCCTGCGGCAGCAGGAGATGCCGCTCAACCTTCTGCGCCTCGCCCTGGCGCTGCTGGTCATCGTCAGCCATACCTACCCCGTCGGCGGCTATGGATCGGATCCGGCCTGGCCGACCGTCCGTCCCAGCACGACGGTCGGCGGGTTCGCTGTCGGAGCATTCTTCGCTCTGAGCGGGATGCTGGTCACGATGTCGGGCCAGCGCGGTTCGGCGGCTCGTTTCGTGAGATCGAGGTTCCTGAGGCTGTTCCCCGCCTACGTCGTTGTGCTCGTCCTCAGCGCGGCGTTGCTTGCCCCGCTGATGTACATGGCGACCCACGGCACGCTCGTCGGGTATTTCACTGTCCAACCCGGTGGTCCGGTGACGTACCTGGCGAAGAACCTGCTCTTTCCGGTCGGCCTGCAGTACGGGATCGACGACGTCTTTGCCGCGACCACACCGTATGGCCTCCAGGTCGGCGCAAGCGTGATCAATGGCTCACTCTGGTCCCTTCCGATCGAGGTCAGGTGCTACGTGGTCGCCCTGGTGGTGGTCGCAGTGGGCAAGTCCGTTGGCGTGGCCAGGACCGCAGCGACGGCATTGACGTTGATCGGTGGCCTCCTCGTCATCGGACATCTCTCACCGAACGTAGCCGCCTACTTGACGCCCGATTGGCTCCCGCCAGAGATGACGGAGCTCCTCTTCGTCTTCCTGTGTGGCTCGGTCGTCGGGTCCATGGCCTTTCGCCTGCGAGTCACCTGGTCCCTCGTCGCGGCCACGGTCGCGGTATTCGCCGTCGCCACGGTGATGGGCGGCGTCTGGTTCCGAACCGTTGGCCTCGGCTCGTTGGCATTGCTTCTCCCGATGGTGGCCGCGGTGTTGCCGCGGCACCGCCTGCGGTTCTTTCATAACGATCTGAGCTACGGGACGTATATCTGGGCGTTCCCGGTTCAGCAAACGCTGGCCTTTCTGGGCCTGACCGCGCTGCCGCTGGCCTTCGGAGCCACGGCGACGGCGCTCACGCTGATCCTGGCAGGCTTGAGCTGGAAGCTCGTGGAACAACCCGCACTGCGGCTCAAGGATCGGCGATGGTCAGGCGGGGCTTCTGGCATCGCTCCCGGGCCTGGAAGGTCCGCTGGGTGAGCCGCCTGTCCGTCCTCGTCGTCAGCTTCAACGTCGCGCCACTCCTTCGCCGCTGTCTCGCGAGCCTGTCCGAGGCAGACGAGATCGTCGTCGTCGACAACGCGTCCTCGGACGGGAGCGTTCAGATGGTGGCCGAGGAGTTCCCTCGCGTGCGGCTGATCCCACTCCCGGACAACCGCGGCTTCTCAGCAGGCGTGAACGGGGCGGCCCGGGCGGCAACCGGCGACCTGCTGCTGCTGCTCAACCCGGACACCGAGGTCCCCGCCGGAGCACTGGCGCGCATGGTCGCGGCAACGGAAGCGCGACCGGATGCCTCCGCCATCGGGTTCCGCCAGGTCGACGGGTACGGAGTCTTCCAGCTCTCGTTCGGACCGGCGCCGTCGCTGACGCTCGAATTGATCCGAATGGTCGTCCAGCGTCGGCTGGATAGGGGCGATGCGCGGCTCGCCGCCTACATTGACCATGTCTTCTCGAAGCCTCGCCGCGTCCCCTGGGTCACGGGCTCATCCATGCTCGTCCGGCGGTCGGCGTTCGATGCCACAGACGGTTTCGACGAGGGCTACTTCCTCTACTTCGAGGACGCGGACTTCTGCCGGCGGCTCTCGCGCACGATCGGACCGGTCTGGTATGACCCGACAGTCACGGTCGTCCACCGCCGCGGCGCGAGCGGCGAGGGAAGGCGCTCCATTGTCGAGCGTGTCTATCGGCAGAGCCAGCGTCGGTACTGGAACTTCCACGGCGGCCGCGCGAGGGCGTTCCTCGTCGAGCACTACCTCCGCCTGCGCGAACGCGGGCTACGTGACCCGTAGCACGTGCGCCACGGCCGCGACCACGTCGGCCGCCAGGGTGGACGGCGGGGTCCACGCTTCGTCAGGGTTCGGCCGGCGAACCGCCTCGTCGATCGCGGCAGTGATCGAGCGCTCGTCCATCGGATCCAGGATCACCGCGCGATCGACCGGGATCTCCGGCGCGCAGCCCACGTTCGAAAGAGCCACCTGGACGCCGGCCGCGGCCGCCTCGACCGCGGGCAATCCGTACCCCTCCGCAAGCGACGGGAGGACGAGGGCGCGGCAGGTCGCCAGCAGCTGATCGAGCTCCGCCTCGGGGCACGCACCCCGGACGTCCATGCCAGAGAGCATTTCCCGCCGCACCCACGCCGACAGCCGTGCCGTCTCGGCCGGCGCGCCACCGACAAGCACGAGCCGACCGCCAGCCTGCTGGAACGCCGTCCGCTGGAATGCGCGACACAGACGCTCCAGGTTCTTGTGCACGGCAAATCGTCCCACGAAGAGGACCTCGTCAACCCGCTGCGTATGTGCCCGAAGCTCGCGGATCCGCGCCGCCCTCGCCGGGTCGATCCCGAGCGTCGTCACGGCGATCTTCGACGCCGGGATGCGCAGATCACGGACGATCGCGTCCTTTGATGACATCGAGACTGTAACGATCCGCGCGCTCAGGGCACAGACGGCACGGAAGAACAGCGACTTCAGGGCGCGAACTGGTCGGCGCCGTTCGAATTGCACCGGGATGGTGTCGTGGACGAACGTGATCGTGGTGCCGGGTCGAAGGGGCCTGAGCTGGTGAAGATAGATGACGACGTCGCCGCGGGGAACTCGCCAGAGATCCGCCTGGCCGAACCACCCTTTCGGATCGCCCGTCCAGGGCACGACCTGCGATCCCGCAAATGTCAGGCCATCCAGGCGCGCCGGAGAACCCCAGAGGAGCCACGTCCCGGGCGGTGGCACCTCGCGAAACTCGGCCAGCAGCAGCTCGGTGACACGACCGGCCCCGCCGAGGCCCAGCCACCGACAATCGAGGACCACAGTCCCGGATGCGAGGCTGCGAACCGTCGAGGTTCCCGCGGGAGGCGGCACATCCTCGGCCGCCGGCAGCAGGTTCTCCGCAGGGGGCGCTGAGTTCTCGGCCGATTGCGCGCCGGCATCGTGGGCTAGCATTCCGTTCACTCTGGCGGCTGCCGGACCGCCGAGTCAACCCGCGCGCCAAGGCACGAGAGGTGTCCCATCGGGAAACTGGGGCGGTCCGCCGTGGTCCACGACTTCTTCGTCGGCGAGGCCGGCGGCCAGCGGGTTGCCGTCGAGCTCGCGCGGCTGCTGCCGTGCGCGAGCGTCCATACGAGCTTCTTCGACGCTGCGATGTACGGCGATCGAATCGATCCTCGACGGGTGCGAACCTGGCCACTCCAGCGGGTGCTGGGCGCAACGCCGCGGTTCCGCACCCTGCTCCCGCTCTACCCGGCGTGGTTCTCCATGCTCGATCTCCGCGGCGCCGACCTCGTCGTGAGCAGCTCGGTGGCATTCACGAATGCCGTCCGGACGCGTCCCAACGCGCTCCACGTCAGCTACGTCCACACGCCAATGCGCTACGCGTGGGACCTCGACACGTACCTCGCCGGCTCGAGCGCGTCCCCGGCGGCGCGCCTCGGCGCCCGGGCGATCCGGCCCGCCCTCCAACGGTGGGACCGTTGGGCGGCGCGGAAGCCGGACGTGCTGGTGGCCAACTCCGCGATCGTCCGCGAGCGGATCCGGCTGCTCTGGGGTCGTGACGCGGAGGTGATCCACCCGCCGGTGGACGTGGCCGAGATCCCGCTCTCGTCGCGCGACGACGGCTTCCTGCTGGTTGCCGCTCGCCTGCTCGCCTACCGGCGGGTCGACCTCGCGGTCGCGGCGGCGAACCTCCTCCGCCGTGATCTCGTCGTCGTCGGCGACGGACCGGAGATGCATCGCCTCCGCGCGTCGGCCGGTCCGACCGTGCGCTTCCTGAACCACGTCGACCGACCGACGTTGGTGGACCTGTTCTCCCGTTGCCACGCGTACCTGGTGCCGGGGATCGAGGATTTCGGGATCGCGCCCGTCGAGGCGATGGCGGCCGGAAAGCCTGTCGTCGCGTTCCGCGGCGGCGGCGCGACGGAGACGGTGGTGGACGGCCGGACCGGTGTCTTCTTCGACGAACCGACTGCGGGATCCCTGGCCGACGCGATCGCACGCGTCGACACGCTCGCGCTCGATCCAACCGCCATCAGGGAACACGCGGCCACCTTCGACGTGTCCATCTTCCGCTCGCGAATGCGCGAGCTGCTTCTGCGGCATGGGGCGGATCCCGGTCTGCTCGCCCCCGGTAGGCAGGGTATCCTCTCCGCTCGTGGGCCTGCGGGAGCCGGCGCCTGCGCACCAACGACCACGAGCCGCCCGGAGGGGACGCGACAGGATGGGCAAGGCGAGCCGTCGCAGGCGAGTCCAGGGCTCGGAGGCCGGAGGCGGCCCCGGCCCGACTGCGCGCGCGGCCCTCAGCGGCACGACAGTTCGCGCGCGCGCCAGCCGCCCGACGAAACACCCTGACGTCGCGGCCAGGCTCACGTCGGCCCTTCGCAACTGGGAGATCGACCTCGCGATCATCGCGGCGCTGTTCTGGCTCTTGGGCCACGTGCCCGGGATCGGGGCCGATCTCGCGATCCCGGCGTGGATCGTCGCGGGTCTCGCGCTTGGCTTGCTGAGCCCCTGGTTCGGGCTCCTCCTCACCCTCGTCACGATCCCGTTCCTCGGCGGTGCGACGGACCCGACAACCGGCGAGCTCCTTCGCGTCCTGCCGATCCACGGCGCCGCGATCCGAATCCTTGTCGATCGATACCTCGTGGGGCCGTCCACGGGTCGGTCCATCAGGCGCGGGCCTCCGACCTGGGTCGTCGCATGTGCGGCTGGAGCGGCCATTCTGTATGCGGTGACGGCCCAGACTGGCGCGGCGGCCGTGGGTGGCAGTCCCAAGTTCTTCGATTCCGGGATCCACTGGATCCTCGGCGGCCCGATCGCGATGATGTCGGCGTGGATCGCGGCCTCCCACCTCATCGCGGGCAAGGAGGACGTGTTCATCGACGTGGTGCTCGGTGTGCTCGTCGTTGCGTGTGGGGCCGCGCTGCTCGCCTACGTCGGGCTCCCCGGGATCGACCTCCTGACCTTCCCGGGCATCATCAACAACCGTCTTGCGGCCCTGGGCTACCCGACTCCGACCGCGATGGGCGTCGCGGTCTCCCTCCCGTTCGCGGTCGCGGCGGCCTGGCGGCGGACGCGCTGGCTGGCGCTCCTCGTCACCGTGCTTGCAGTCGCGGTGCTGGTGCTCACGGTGTCGCGGGGCCCGATCGTCGCGATCGCCGTCGGGATCATTGCTGCGGTGCTGGCTGGTGGTCGGATCGACCGCCGGCTCGTCATCCCCGGCATCCTCATCGCCATCGTGGCAATGATCGCGTTCGTCGCGCTCCGCTACGGGACGAGCCTCGACGCAATCGTCGCGAGCTTCAACGCCGCGATGGGGAGTGACGTCGACCGGGTGAACACATGGGCAGCGGCGGTGGCGATCGCGATCGGCAGCCCGATCGTCGGGGGCGGCTGGCGAAGCATCGAGCGGGTCGGCACATTCGCCCAGCACCAGGTCTCCTACGCGCACAACGTCATCCTCCACGGGTTCGCGGAGGGCGGTTTGCCGCTGGGCCTCACGAATGGCGCCGTGATCGTCTACTCCGCCTTCATGGTCTGGAAGGGGCGCCACACGATGGCGCTCTACCTGGTCGCGGCGACCGTGATCTTCTTCGTCTGCGGCTTCTGGGACATCCCACAGGTCCGCTCATACGCCGCGGTGATGGGCGGGATAGCGATGGGGATGGCCGCAGGTCCGCTGATCGCACGGCGGGCCGCAACGAGCGTCGGGACGGTCACGTGAGCACGGACGAGGGCATCTCCGGGGTGCGTTCCGCGCCGACGTCATGGCGACTGCGCCGCCTCCGCGGGTTCGGGGTCCTGTTCTTCCCGTGGAACCTCTTCTGGGACCAGCGAGCCGTGGTCCTCACGCTGGTCCGCACGCAGGTGGCCCGACGGCATCGCCGGAGCATCCTCGGCTGGGCGTGGAACATCATCCAGCCGGGCTCGCAGGCGGTTCTCCTGTTTGCCGCTACCCGCGGTGCCATTCGGGTCCCGGAAGCGGTCTCGCCCCTGGCAGGGTTCGGACTCTTCTTCGCCGCCCTGATCATCGCGCAAGGAATGGGCGAGATCATCGGCCGTGGTCCAACACTGGTGACCGAGCGATCGGGCTGGGTGAAGGGATCGCTCTTTCCCCTCGAGCTGCTCGCGCCCACCGCCGTCGGGGTTTCGCTCTACCGGATCATCCCGGGCGGCCTGCTCGGGGTGGCGGCAGTGGCGCTCGGCGACGGTCCCGGGGCCGGTCTGGCCACGCTGGCGGCCTTCGCGGCGGGCCTCCTGGTCGCCATCGTCTGGGGCACCGCCGTGGGCCTGGCCCTCGCGGCGCTCGGCGTCTATCTCCGCGACGCGATCCTGGCGGCACCGGTGATCACACTCGCGATCATGTTCGTGTCACCCCTGTACGTCAGCCCGGAAAGCGGCGGGCTGATGGGCCTCGCCGTCAAGCTCAATCCGGTGAGCGTGTCCATGGACCTGGTCCTCTACGGGCTCCGCTGGATCACCGATCATCCGGCCCATGCCATCGTGGGCCTGCTCGGGCCGCTCGTCGCGCTCTGGTTGGCAGCCCTGGTCTTCCGGCGCACGTCCGCGAACTTCGCGGACTACATCTGACGCCCGGGATGTCCGTCCTCATCCGCCTGACCGGGGTTGGCAAGCAGTACCCGAGCGGCTCGGCGGTGGGTCTGACGGCCCGCCTCCGGGGCCGGCGCAGCGATCGACCGTGGGCGCTCGCACCGCTCGACCTCGAGGTCATCTCGGGTGAATCGATCGCGATCCTGGGCCGGAATGGGTCGGGGAAGTCCACGCTCCTCGGGATCGCGGCAGGGACAATCTCGCCCACCTCCGGCCGCGTCGAACAGCGGGCGGACCCGACGCTCCTCTTCCAGGTTGGGACGAGCTTCGACGAGGAGCTCTCCGGCGCGGAGAATGCGCGGCTCGAGCTCCTGCTCCGGGGGCTGAGCGGGCGCGGGCTGCAGCATCGTCTCGCCGAGGCCCGCGACTTCTCGGAGATCGAGGACGCCTGGGAGGAGCCGCTGCGAACCTACTCGGCCGGAATGCGCGCGCGGGTGGCCCTGGCGGCGGCCCTGGCGGATCCCGGCCCGCTCCTCCTCGTTGACGAGATCCTGGCGGTGGGCGATGTCGAGTTCGTCGCGAAATGCATCGACCACTTCCGCGCCCTGCGCCGGGACGGCACGTCGCTCCTGTTCGTCACCCACGATGTCAACCTCGCCGGGTCGCTGGCCGACGAGGCGATCGTCCTGGACCACGGGCTGACGGTGGCGCATGGCTCGATCGGCGAGGGTCTTGCCTACTATCGCGAGATGATCGGCCTCGCGCCGCTCCCGACGGTCGCCTCGAGCGTCCTGGGCAGCTGAGCACAATTCTCCTGGCGGGCCGTCGCGATGACGCACGGCCCATGTCGCCGCCGCGGCCCACGTTGTGGACGATCTTCGCTCCGGCCCACGAGGTGGACGAGCCAGAGGTGGTGAGGCGGACCCAGCCAACCCGTCACGGAGTTGTGCCCGGGGAGTACCCTCGATGTGGCCCGAGCAGAGGCGCCCTTGAGGAAGCAATCGAACAGTCAAGCGCCTTGGCGCGGAGTTTCGCGCTCACTCGTGCGGGGGCGCAACCGCTCGCCCACGTGACGGCTCGTCATGACAGGCGAGTCAGCTCCCAGCACACTCCGTCTTGGCGGCCCCGTACGGTCGCGCGCGATCGTGAGCGCACATTGGATGGCCCTACGGGAGGAACCGAGCCCATGACACCAAACGCCGCACGTTCCATCGGGTCACATCGCCTTCGGGCGCTGCTTCTCGGCGTGGTACTGGTTGGCAGCCTCGTCGTCCCGGCGGTGGCACTCGCTGCCTCGGGCGGCCCAACGGTGACCATTGATCAGGCTGCCGGCCAGGCCGATCCGACGAACGCTTCACCGATCAACTTCACAGTCGTCTTCAGCACCGGCGTGACCGGCTTCGCGACCGGCGATGTCACGCTATCGGGCACCGCGGGGGCGACCACGGCCACCGTCACGGGCACCGGACCGACGTACAACGTCGCCGTGACCGGAATGACCACGAGCGGCTCGGTGACCGCGACGATCGCCGCGGACGTCGCCACCGCCACCGTGGGCGGCCTGCTTAACGTCGCCTCGACAAGCACGGACAGCACGGTGACCTGGGACGTGACGCAGCCGACCGTCACGATCAACCAGGCGGTCGCCCAGGTGGACCCGACCGGAACCTCGCCGATCAACTTCACGGTCGTCTTCAGCGAGCCGGTCAGCGGCTTCGCCACCGGCGACGTGACGCTCACCACTGGCTCGGCCGGTGGGACGCTCGTCGGCACGGTCACCGGCAGCGGCACGACGTACAACGTCGCCGTCACCGGGATGACGACGGGCGGCGCGGTCATCGCGTCGATCGCCGCAGGCATGGCCACGGACCTCGCGGGGAACCCGAACGGCGCCTCCACGAGCTCCGACGACACGGTTTTCTGGGCCCCGGGCGGTCCCTCGGTCACGATCAACCAGGCGGCCGGCCAGGCCGATCCGACCAAGACCGACCCGATTGACTTCACCGTCGTCTTCAGCTCGATTGTCACCGGCTTCACGACCGGCGAGGTCACGCTCACCGGCACGGCCGGCGGGACGCTCGTCGGCACGGTCACCGGCAGCGGCACGACGTACAACGTCGCCGTCGCCGGGATGACGACGAGCGGCACGGTCATCGCGACGATCGCCGCGGGCGTCGCCCTTGATGCCAGCAGCCGGCCGAACGTCGCCTCGACGAGCACCGACAACTCGGTGGCCTGGGACGTGACGCAGCCCACGGTCACGATCGACCAGGCGACCGGCCAGACTGATCCGACCGGGATCGCGCCGATCAACTTCACCGTCGTCTTCAGCGAGTCGGTCACAGGCTTCGCGACCGGCGACGTGACGCTCACCGGCACGGCCGGCGGGACCCTCGTCGGCACCGTCACCGGCAGCGGCATGACGTACAACGTCGCCGTCACCGGCATGACGACAACTGGCACGGTCGTCGCGTCGATCGGAATCAACAAGGCGGTGGATGCCACCGGGAACCAGAACCTCGCCTCGGGGAGCACCGACAACTCCGTGACATGGGCCCCCGGCGGTCCAACGGTCACGATCAACCAGGCGACCGCCCAGGCGGATCCGACCGGCACCTCGCCGATCAACTTCACCGTCGTGTTCAGCGCCAGCGTCACGGGCTTTGCGACCGGTGACGTGTCGCTCACGGGCACGGCCGGCGGAACGCTGGTCGGCGCCGTCACGGGCAGCGGCACGACGTACAACGTCGCCGTCACCGGCATGACGACGGGCGGCACGGTCATCGCGTCGATCGGCGGAGGCATCGCGCTCGATGCCAGCAGCCGGCCGAACCTCGCCTCGACGAGCAGCGACAACTCCGTGACCTGGACGACGGGGCCGACCGTCACGATCAACCAGGCTGCCGGCCAGGCGGATCCGACCGGGACCACCCCGATCAACTTCACGGTCGTCTTCAGCGCCAGCGTCACGGGCTTTGCGACCGGTGACGTGACGCTCACCGGCACGGCCGGCGGGACGCTCGTCGGCACTGTCACCGGCAGCGGCACGACGTACAACGTCGCCGTCACCGGGATGACGAGCAGCGGCACGGTCATCGCGACCGTACCCGCGAGCGCCGCGGCCGACGCAAGCAGCCGGCCAAGCTCCGCCTCGACCAGCACGGACAACACCGTCACCTGGACGCCGGGGCAAGGTGTCACGATCAACCAGGCGGCCACCCAGGCCGATCCCACGGCGACCTCGCCGATCAACTTCACCGTGGTGTTCGGTGCTGCTGTCACCGGCTTTGCGACCGGCGACGTGACGCTCACCGGCACGGCCGGCGGGACGCTCGTCGGCACCGTCACCGGCAGCGGCACGACCTACAACGTCGCCGTCACCGGGATGACGACCAGCGGCACGGTCATCGCGACGATCGCCGCGGGCGTCGCCCTTGATGCCAGCAGCCGATCAAACCTCGCCTCGACGAGCACCGACAACACGGTCACGTGGGTGCCGGTCGCCTCCGCCATCACCCTCACGACCTCCGCCCCGACCCCGGCCGGTGCCAAGAGCCCGGTCATCTTCTGGGGTCAGGGCTTCTTCCTGGGCGTCCAGTTCGCCTCGAACGGGGCGGGGAAGTCGGTCCAGCTCCAGGGGACCCGCGACGGCGTCGCGTGGACCACGATCACGATCCTGACCATGGACTCGGCGGGTCACGCCTCGTACCGCTACACACCTGTCACGAACCTCTTCTATCGGGCCGTCTTCACGGGGACCGCGGACCTTTCGGCCGGCACCAGCAACACGGTCCGGACGGTTGTGCGGCAGATCGCGCTGCTGCGGCCGACCAACTCCGGGGCGATCAGGACGATCTCCAGGAACACCTCGATCACGTTCACCACGACGGTTCGACCGTCGCGGCCCGAGCTGGCACCGGCCAACGTGACCTTCGTCTTCTACCGCCAGGTCGGGAGCACCTGGACCCTCGTGACCAAGCGTGACGTCATGGTCGGCGCAGCCGGGCTGGCGAGCACGAGATACACGTTCACGACATCCGGCCGGTGGTACGTCCGGTCGATCGCGAACCCGACGCCCTACAACGCCAACAGCGTCTGGTCGCCAGTCGAGCGCTACACCGTCAACTGACGCGAAGCCTTCGCGCCACCCGCACTGAGGCCCCCGCTCCGATTGGACGGGGGCCTCAGTCTGCCCCTCGTCGAGCTCAGGCGACCCGTCACGGCATTTCCGCGCACCGCCCCGGCGGGGCGACTAACGTACCCCGCCATTACGCGGCGTCAAGATTCTGCCGTTCTCAGCGATGTGGCCAGTGCCAGCAGGCCAACCTGGAAGCCGGCGAGACTGGAAGGCGGCCAACCTGCAGGGCGCGCGATAGCGTCCTATCGGCTCACGGACCAGCGATACACGCTGCTGACGTTGTTCGCGAATTCGACCGTTGAGGCGACAACCGCGCGCCAGTAGTAGGACCCGGCTGACGCCGGCGTCCAGGTGGTGGAAACGCGACCGTTGGCATCGGAGGTCCGTCCTCGGCTGCCGGCATAGACCCAGAGGCGCCGGCCCGTGTCATAGCGATAGAGGCGCATCGACACCGACACGCCCGCCGCCGCGGGAATGATGCCGGCGACGACCTGAACCGAACGTCCCGCGCGCGCCGCCGCAACGCGCGAGGTGCTGACGCCAACCAGCGTGAGTGATCGCCGCACGAGGATGCGCACGGAGGCGGCTGCCGGCGCAACGGTCGATGTCCCAGCGTAGGTCAGGTGATAGGTCGTGTTCATCGCCGGGAGGACGGTCAACTTGACCTGACCGCTGGCCGGCCCCGGGAGCGAGCCCATGGAGATCACGTCGCCCACGGCCGGTTGGGACGTCAGCTCGAGGGTGGCCCCTACCCCAAGACCATCGGCACGGCCCGTGAGCACGGCGCTGGCACCCCGAGCCAGGACGGCGGGGGATGCAGTCAACGTCAGGCTGGACGCCACCAGCGGCATCACGATCCACGATCCGCGCGACGCAACCTGGTTGCCCGCCAGGTCCGTGACCGGGCCGACGGTGACGATGTACGGCGCGCCGGCAACCAGGTCCGCGGCGGGCACGAACGTCCCGAATTCACCCGCGGAATCAAGGCTGTAGCGACCGGTGACCAGGTCGCCCGAGGCGGCCTGCACGATCACCCCGAAGCGGCTCCAGCTTGTGGGGTCGATTGGCTCGCTGAAGCGGACGGTGAAGGTCGGACGGAGGCCTGCCACCCGGGCGCCCTGTGGCGGCGTCACGTCCGTGATGGAGGGAGCCACGGTGTCCAGGATGATCGTCGCGCTCGCCACGGCCGACTCCAGCCCCGCGCCGTTTCGTACCCTCGCCCACAGGGTCTTCTGCCCGTCACCCGGCGGGAACGTCCAGCTCGAGGTCTGGGCGAACGCCTGCCACGGACCGAACGCTGCGCCATCGGCGCTGAAGGCCATCTCCTTCACACCGGAAAGATCGTCCGTCGCGAAGGCTTCCACGTTCACCGTGGTCAGGTTCGTAGTCGCGCGGCCGAGCCCCAGGCGGAGCGAAAGGCTAGGGGGGGTCATGTCGGGGACGATCTGCACGGTCAGCGTGTAGGCTCCCTCGGCATCGCTCGCACCGTTGAGATCGACGTAGAACGTCCCGCCGGCGCTCGACGGGTGCGAGATCGTCTCCGAGCTCGTCGGCCCGATCGACTTTGCGACGAGTCCGACGGTCGAGAGGACCGATGTCGCGGTCTGGTCGAACAGGTAGAGATCGAAGTCCGTCCCCACCGGCCCCGCCAGGCTCGCGACGATGACTGATCCAGCCGGCACGTCGAAATGGAACACGACGTCGAAGATCGGCCCGCCCAGCAGGCCGGAGGTGACGATGCCGGGCAATGGCGTGCCAGGGATGTCGGATGTCTGGTCAGCGGCCGCTCCCGTCGCTCCGGTTACGCCGACAAGGCTCGGGCAGATCAACAGTGCGAGCCCGAGCTGGCGAAGCCTCCGAAACCGGAACATCGACGTGTCTCCTGTCGGATTGCGAGGCGTGCCTGCCGCCGGGAATGATAGAGGCCGGGACGGCGAACCGTCCCGGCCTCTTCCGCGTTCGGCGCTAGCCCCTCACGGGGGCAGGGCCGCCACTGCTACGAAGTCAAAGCCAGCGTGCCTGGGTGGCCACGCTCAGGGTCGTGAGGTACCCGGCGCGGACGGAGATCCACGCCTTGCTGGAGGTCCTCCACCAGAAGTACGCGTTTCCGGAGGTGTCAACCCTCCGGGTGGTCAACGGCGCGAAGGCGCTCCACTTTCCAGCGGAGTTCTTCGTGGCGACCCAGATCTGGACGGCCTTGCCGACGAGGGCAGAGCCAGTCGAGAACTTCCAGGTGACGTACTGACCCGGCTTGGCCAACTTGGTGGGGGTGATCGTGAAGGGCCCTACCTTGGTGGCGCCGAGCGCGGTGCCTGTAGTCGTGATCGCATTGGCGGTCCCGCCGGGCGTACCCGGCGTAGCCGGCTCGACGCCGATTCTGGCGTTCGAGACAACGGACTCGAACGCGACGGCACCACCGCCGGTGTTGCCCATCACGTCAACGAGCACCGGGCCATTCGGGGCATCAGCCGTGGTGACCAGGTGGATGTTGCTGATGGTGATCACGCCAAGGGTCCCGAAGGACTGCTGGCTGACCATGAAGCCGAAGCTGGCGCCCGGGTTCGGCAGGAAGGGGCCGAAGAAGCCTTCATTGACACGGAAGGTCGGCGCGCAGCCCGGCGTGACGACCGTTGTCAGCAGCCCCGACGCGGAGTTCGTCGTGATGACTGGCAGATCGTTCGTGTTCGCCGTCTTGATGAACGTGTCCTGTGTCCGCACGCCATTGCTGGTTCGCGGCAGGATCGTCACGCAGATGAGCTGGCCCGGCTTGAACTGGCCGTTCAGCGTCTCGCTGATCGTCAGGTTGCCCGCCAGGGAGTCCGCGGTGCCGGCCGGGATGAACGGCTGGCTGACCGCCGCCACGATGACGCTGTCCTTGAACGCACGCGTCGCCATCGAGACGAGGCTCGAAAAGGCACTCGGGCTAGCGGCCTGGATGACACCGTTGACAACGGCGATTCCTGTCTGGACGTTGTTGAACGTGCCGATGAGGATCACGCCCTGGGTGGTGCCTGGATGCAGGCCAGCGGGCACGCTCAGGCGCGGGCCGTTGGTCGCGCCCGCGGGAAGGACGGCGCCGGTGGAGTCCGAGCCACGGATCTCGACGGTCGAGGCGACGGTCGAGGCCGTCCACACGGTCCAGTAGGCGCACGAGTGGCCCGCCGTATCGTTGTACAGCGTGCCGAGGACGGACGAGGCCCCAACGAGGCCGTTCCGAATCGACAGGTCACCCTTGGTCACGACGGCATAGGGCGCCCGGGTGAAGGACTCACCCGTGGCCAGGCAGAGACCGAAGGTGTTGTTGGTGTCGGTCCCACCGACGAAGAAGCCGGCGTCCTGCTCGGTGATCGAGATCGTGCCGGTGGACTGGTCGTTGTAGTTGATGTAGATGACCGGCTGCGTGGCAATGCCCACCGCAACACGAGCCACGTAGGCGATCGTGTTGGACAGGACGTTGACGAGCATCGCCGGGCTGGAGGTCACGGTGACGTTGACGGCGGTACCAGCCGGCACCGTCGGTGCGACATCAAGCGTGATCGGTCCAAGCGTGATGATCGACGGGATGGTCGAGACCTTGGTCACGGCGACCGAGCAGCTCGTGCGGTCAAACGACAGGTTGCACAAGGTCCCGCCGAGCACCGTCGCGCCGGTCGTGGATCCGCCCGTGCCATTGGTGGTGGGCGGGTGGAGCGCCGCGTTGGGGGTCACGCTCCCGTTGTCGACGTAGGTCGTTGCGGTCACGGCCGTCGCGAGGCGGTTGTACGTGCCCGCCACAAGGCGATAGACGTCATAGCTGACTGCGCCAGCGACGGCGGTCCAGCTGAGGGCGATGGACCCAGTACCGGTGACCGTGGCGGAAGCCACGTCCGAAGCGGTCGTCTGGAAGCCATTGCCGTCAACTGCAGTCACGACATAGGAGTACGTATTAGCCGCGAGGCTGCCCGCACTGGGCACCGCCGTCAGGGTCGGGGCTGCCGGAGTGGCAATCGTGACGGCAGTTCCGATGGCACCGGCCGGAGTGAGCGTGCCATCATCAGTAAAGGTGAGGAGAGTGATCGGGGTGGTGTTGATCTTGGTGCCGGCCACGGCCGTCGACGGACGACCGAAAACGTTGTAACCGGTGGCGCCGGGGACCGCGCTCCAGGCGAGGACGACCGAATTGGTCGCGCCGCTCGCGGGGGTTGCGGAGGCGAACGCCGACACAGTCGAGAAGTTCATCGGCGCAGGCAGGATTGCCTGGACCTGGTAGAAGTACGTGCCCGCGATAAGGGTCCCGCCGGTCGCCGCGGGAGTCGCGGTGAAGGTCGTGGGGCCGGGCACGGTTGCGCCGGCTCCGGCCGGGGCTGCTCCCGGGGTGGCGGGAACACCCGTGTCGGTGTAGGTCGTGCCAGCCGGACTGGCGATCAGCCCGAACGTGGTGCGCCCGTACACCTTGTACCCGGTCGCGCCGGGGACGGCAGTCCAGCTCAGGGCGACACCGCCGGTCGAGGTGGTTGTGATTGATGCACTGGTGCCCACGGCGGTCTCACCGTTGGCAGTGGTCGCCGAGATCTCATAGTTGTACGTGCCTGCGGCAAGCGCGCCACCGCTGGTTGCCGTGGCCGTCAGGCCGCTGGGCGCAGCAAGCTGCGCCGTGGCGGAGCTAACTGCGGGCGACGTCGAGAACTGGACGCCAGGAGCGCTCAGCGTGAAGGTGAGCGTGCCGACCGGGACGAATCCGGCCTTCTTCTCGGTGAGCGTGGTGGTGCCGGCGGGCTGGTTCTGCTCACCGGGGTTGACGGTCGTCGGGTTGTTGCCCTGCTCCTGGACCGAAGCGTCCTGATTGGCGACAGACCCGACCGTGCCGGGCGACGCGATCGTCGTCAGAGTGCAGTTCGCGACGCTCTGGGTGACCACTTCGTTGGCGAGGTGGTTGTTGGCCATCGCCGACGTGGTGAACGTCTGCTGGCCGGCGACCGGAACGTTGTTCGCCGACACGGTCACGACGGTCAGCGTTTCGCTGCCGACCGTGACGTTGTTCGTGCCGCCGAAGTTGCACGGAGACGTGGAATCGACCGCCACGATCCAATTGGTCGTCGTGGGACCGTATGCCTGGGAAAGTTTTCCGGTCGCGCTCGAGGTCGTGCTGGCGAAGGCCTGGTAGACCGCAGCGTTGCCGCCGAGGGTGGCAACGATCGCGCCGGGGCTCGCGCCGCTCGACGCCTTGATCTTCAGGCCGCCTATCACGAGGGTCTCGATATTGTTGTTATCGAACCCCGCGATGTTGATGGTGAGGACGTTTCCGGCCGCCGACGCAGTAGCGCCGAGCGAGCCCGGGCCGGAGACCGTCGGCGTGCCGACGAAGGTCACGGTGCCAGCCCCTGGGGCGGCAGGCGTGATCGTCACCGTGAACGTGCCGGTCGTGCCCAGCGCGGTGGCCGAGTTCTCGGTGAACGTGAAGGTGGCGGCCGTTGCCGACGTGCCGCCCTGGGCGATCGTGCCCACGTTGCCGACGGTGATCGCTGCGAACGCGGACGGCGCTACCGCCGTCGCGAGAAGGGAAGCGAGAAGCGCGGCACTCGTGGCTGCGCTGATCGCCTTCTTCATAAGGTTCAAGTGAAATCCTCCCTTAGGGGATATCTGATGGTGATGCGTGGACCGGGGCTATCAGCTCCCGGCTGCGGGTCGGTCCGTTGGGCTCCTTTCGTCGTGTCGACCGATCCGGCTGTCTGTCTCGTTCCATTGCCTTGCGCAAGGCCCGGAACGACGTGGCGGGCCCTGCCCGCCCCGTTGTTACGGCAATGTGGGGGACGGCGCCACTGAAGGCGCCGGCGTGGGGGTCGGCGACGGGCTGGCCGATGGCGGAGGTGTCCGCCGTGGCTTCTCCGTCGGCGACGGGGATGGTGATGGCGTGGGGGTCGGCGACGGTTCCGCGGTCGCGCTCGGCGACGGGGCGGGTGTCGCGGTGGGTGAAGGTTCGGGGCTGGGGCTTGGTTTGGTCGATGCCGAAGGGACCGGGTTTGGTGCGGGGGTGACCACCGGCGTTGCGGTGGGGACCGGTGTCGTGACGACTGCCGGCGGCGTCTCCTTGACGGAGGGTGCCGCGGACACGACCGGCTGGGCGATGCTCGGCGCGAGCGTCGGCGTCATGCTGGGCACGACTGTAACACTTGGAACATGCGGCGAGGGCGGCGGGGCGGGCTGCGTGAGCAGCGCCGCGGCCAGGACGGCGGCTCCGCCGAGCAATCCGACGGTCACGATGGCTACCACGAGCGTGCCGGTGGTGCGGACAGCGCCCCGGAAGACCTGCGTCTGGAGGTTCTGGAGCCACGAGCGGCGATCGTGCCGTCGGGCCCGATCCGCGATGGCGGCCGTGAAGATCCGCTCGTCGAGGTCCGGCGCGGCCGGCGGCGTCGGGAGGCTGCCGAGGAGTGCCAGGAGTCGCGTCGCGCCGCCGATCGCGGTCGCGCAGGCCGCGCATTCCTTGACGTGGGCCGCGAGCCGCGCGGCGTCCGGAGCAGGGAGCTCGTCCACGAGGAACGCGTCGATCAGGCGCCGTGCGGCAGCGTGATCGAGGGGCTCGCGCGTGGACGGAGTCTGGCTCACATCCTATGAATGGCAGGCAGTGGCGGGAAAGTTGCAGAAAGGTCGGCGCGGCCGCGAGGGGTGGCAGCCTGCACGGTCTCAACGGGCCAATGCGGGCAACGGCCGTCGACGATACCTACGCGCTCGCCGGAGAGGTCCGTCGGCTCTTGAGAGCCAGGAACCGCGGTGGGCGGGCATCCAGGTCGATCGGACGCGCGCCTCCCCAGATGAGCGTATCTGGGTCGAAATCGACGTCGCCGGGCCACTCGAGGGTGCCACGCCTGACCGCCACCTGGCGAAATAGAGCGTCATCCAACCGGAGTCGCTCGAAGACGGAACCCCACAGAAGGGCGCTGAGATCACGCTCGACCACGTCGCCATCGGTCAGAGTAAGGCGGACAGTGTGGTCCGCGATTGGGGTGGCCCTGCGGATGCGAAGCATAGTGAAGACGATTCTATCTGAGCGGCCCTACCTGAGCGGCGCGATCTTCTTGAGGGGAAGGTGCTTTTCCGCGAGACCCCAGTCCTGCAGGAGCGCGCCCGAGCTCTTGGTCGCCCACTCGACGACGAGTCCCATCGCGCGGGCGGAGATGGCTCCATCCATCACTCGCAGGTCCCGGGATGGCGACGACGACTTCGTTGCCCCCGTAGAACGCGTGGAAGTGGGGGTCGGGATGATCGTCGTAGTAGATGTAAATCGTGATGCCGTAGAACGTGCAGATCTGGGGCATTCGGTCGCCGTCTCCCTCACGTTCAGCCGCCGGCAATCCGCTCCGGTACGACCCGGGCCGGCGGTCGTCGTTTGTTTCGACCGTGTCGTCGACTTTGGCGGGATGGGGTCCGTTCGAGCCGGCCGTCGTCGCCGAGCGCGGCGCAGCAACGTGCGGGGCGCGGTGGAGGACTTTACTCCAAAGTTCTTTACCTCGAAGTAAGGACCGTTCAAGGCGCCCTTTCGGCTCGAGGCTCGCATCATCGCGGAGCCCGCGGCCAAGGGCATGTCGAGGGCGCCCGTGGCCGCGCCGGCCGCGTGGGGACGCCGATCGGCGCCACGGCGTGGTTATCCGGTTGACTCCTAGCCAACGACCCCGTAGGATTGGCGCATGACCGAGGAGCGCGGCGCGGGCGCAGCTGGCGGCGAGATCGTCGTCTACGAGGGACCCGACGGCGGCCCGCGGGTCGAGGTCGTCGTCGGGGACGACACGGTCTGGCTGACGCAGCGGCAAATGGCCGACCTGTTCGACACTTCGGTGCCGACCATCAACGAGCACATCAAGAATGCCTTCCTCGAGGGCGAGATCGCGGAGCAGGCAACTATTCAGGAATCCCTAATAGTTCGATCCGAAGGCGCTCGCCAGGTCCGCCGGCGCATACACCACTACAACCTCGACGTGATCATCTCGGTCGGCTATCGCGTGAAGTCCAGGCGCGGTACCCAGTTTCGGATCTGGGCGAACGGCGTTCTCCGCGACCACCTGCTGCGCGGCTACACCATCAACGAGAAACGTCTGCTGGCACGTGGCGTGGAGTTCGACCAGGCGGTCGCCCTGCTGTCCTCGACGCTGCGCAACCAGCGGCTCGTCACCGACGAGGGCAAGGCCGTTCTCGAGGTCGTCGAGCACTACGCGCGCACCTGGCGGATCCTCCGCGCCTACGACGAGGACGAGCTCTCCTCGACTCCCGGCCAGACCAGCGCACCATCCGCCACGCTCGACATCACATCTGCGCGTGATGCCATCCGCACGCTCCATGACAGCATAATCGCGCGCGGTGAGGACCCGGGGCTGTTCGGCCAGGAGCGTGGCGACGGGCTCGAGTCAGTCCTGCTCAACATCGAGCAGACGTGGGGCGGCGAGCCCCTCTACCCGACGATCGAGTCGCGCGCAGCGCACCTCCTCTACTTCGTGATCAAGGACCATCCGCTCTCCGACGGGAACAAGCGGACGGGATCGCTCCTGTTCCTCGACTACCTGCGCCGGAACAACGCTCTCGCCGGATCGTCGGGGCAGCCGCGGTTCTCGGACACGGCGCTCGTCGCGCTTGCCCTGCTCGTGGCCGAGAGCGAGGCATCGCACAAGGATCTCGTGATCCGCCTGGTCCTCAACCTGCTGGCCGAGGATCGCCCGTAGCAGGGGATCTGGAGAGGCCGGCCTCGCGCCCTCTCGTCCTCGAGACGCCGGGCGAAGCCTCCCCCAGGATCTCCTCGTAGGTCGTCGGTTCGTGGTGCATGCCCAGGCCCAGCAGGGCCTGGAAGCCGGCCATCGGATTGCGGCGGCGGTTCCACCGAAAGACGAACTCATCGAGGTAGGCCGGGAGCTGGTCGGCTCCGACGCCGCGGTGCGTGCCCAGGAGCCACGCCTTGAGGTCCGCGATCGCCCGATGGGCGTGCGGCACCACATCATGGGCGTGCGGCACCACATCCTCCGTGCCGGCCAGCCGGATGCTCTCCTGGGTCCGCGGTGGGTGCGTGTAGCCCTGGGCCGCCACGCCGCCCTGGCCCTGGTCGCCGCGCTGGCCGACCGAGACCACGATTGATCCCTGCGCGACATTGGCGACGATGAAGCGCGAGAGGGTCGGGGTGGTCGCGTCGGCGATCACCTGGGCACGGATGCGGCCCGAGCTCTTGCCGCGCACCTCGACCGCGATCGCCACCAGGAGCGCCTTGCGACCGGTGAGCTGCCGTCCTCCACGCCGGCCGAGCTGCTCGCCGCCGATGGACGTCGCGTCGATCTCGACCGTGCCCGTGAGCGGCTCGCCGTTCGCATCGACCATTGCCCGCCGGAGCTTGTGGAGGATGAGCCAGGCGGTCTCGTAGCGCGCGAGTCCGAGCATGTCCTGGAGCTGGAGCGCTGACAGACGTGGCGTGCGCGTAGTCATCCAGAACGCGGCCCGGAACCACGTCAGGAGGGGCGTCCGGGTGCGGTGCATGACCGTGCCTGCCGTGACCGAGGTCTGGTGGCCGCAGGCCTTGCACTGCCAGAGCCGCCGGCGCGGGAGGGCGAAGGCCTCATCGTGGCCGCACCTCGGACATCGGAGCCCGTCGGGCCAGCGGCACGCCGCGAGGTATGCGACACAGGCGTCCTCGTCGGGGAACATCCGGTTGAAGTCGGCGACGTTGCGGGGGTAGGGCTGGCGGGGCACGCGCCGACGCTACTGCCCGTTCAGCGCGGAGTCAACCGGATACGCACCCGCACCCGCACCCGCACCCGCACCCGCACCCGCCGAGATATTCACCAGCATCAATATTCACGTTGCGGACATACCCGAAATCGGAGCCTTGTGCGCGGTATGCGCCAGCGAGCACCACTTCGCATAGGTGCACGCGTTCCTATGACCCGAGGAGCCAGGCGAGGAGTGCCGACGGGACGGCGAGTAGGTCCTCGTCGCGCGCGAGGGCGCGACGGGTGGCGACGACTCCACCGGCACCCCGAGCTGCGATCGCCCGACTCGCAGCGCGCCAGCCGGTATCCACGTACTTGGACTCGACGCCAAGACCCAGCCGTGCGCCGACGAAGTCGATCTCGGTACCTGAGTTCGGGTTCACCCAGTACCGCACCTCGGCCCTCTCCACGAACGCTCCCGGAAGTTCGTGCTCGATCGCGCGATGCAGAGCGAGCGCCGTCTGCTGCTCGCTGATGTCCGAAGCGGACGGCTCGGCCGCGCTCGAGTCCACGAGTCGGGGGAGACGTGCCAGCAGCGGGTCAGTGAAGTAGAACTTCCGCTGCGCCTTAACGTTCGGCCGGCCGTCGTTGTCCTTGTAACAGCGGAAGCCGAGGAATGCCGTGACAAGCTCGGTGATGCGTGCATCGGCCTGTTCGTTGTCGGTGAAGCCCACGTCGCGCGCCAGGTCGGAGAGGTTGATCGGGCCTGAAAGCGATCGTGCCAATCGCTCGATGAAGGCGAGAGCCTCCGGTGGCGTAGTCCTCATCGACCGGAACGCCTCGCCTCGGACGACATTCCAGAGGTCGCGGACGAAGGCCGGAGCGACGTCGCCGGTGCCCATGAATGAGGCGACGGCCTTCGGGTACCCGCCGACATGCAGGTAGTTCTCCCACGCGTCGGCGAGTTGGGGGATGAACACCTGGAGCTCCTCCAGGAGCGGCGGAGCGTCGGCGAACACGTCTCGCGGACGCAAGGGCCGGACCGGGGGGACGTTGGCGTCCGCTCCCGTCACGGCGCAGAAGGAGCGGAACGACATTGGGAGCAGGAGGCGGTCGCCCGCGTCTGCCGGCTCGCCGTGGCGGCCGGCCAGATTGGCAACTCCGTCCTGGATTCCGGCCGACGAAGACCCAGTGAGGACGACACAGTCCTCGCGGAAGGCCGTCGAGTCCCGCTCGTCTTTGACGATCGCGTGCCAGTCGTCGATCGCGCTGATCTCGTCGATGAACCAGAAGCGCGGCCCCACGATGGCAGGAAAGCGGCTCCGTCCGAGGCGGAGCATGCGTCGGAGGTCGTCGCGCCGCAGTCCATCGCATGAAAAGTAGAGGATCGAGCGCGGGTTGGTGGCAGCCGACACGGCCGATGCGATCGCTCGCTTCAGCTCGACGCTCTTGCCAACGCGTCGTGGCCCAAGCAGCAGGTACAGTCCGTTGGGCCGGATGTCGGCCAGCGGCGCCGGTTCGTACAGGATGGAGGCTGTCCGTACCGGCTTGAGGTCCGGGTCGTCCCGCTCCCAGCCGGCCGTGTCGCGCCACCAGCTGCAATTCTCGGAGAGTCGAGTGAACAGTTGGGCGTCGTTCACCGTCGCAACTCCGAGAGGGTCGTCGCTGTCGTCATGTCGGCAATGAAGGTACCACGATTGCCGTCATGTCGGCAATCATCAGTAGGTGTATTGCCGACCCGAGATATTTCACCACTATCAATATTTACGTTGCGGACATACCCGAAATCGGAGCCTTCTTCGCGGTATGCGCCGGCGGGCACGAATTCGCATAGACCGCCAGACCGCCAGACCGCCGGGTCATCGGCGGTTTAGTGTTGCTCGGCAATTCGGGTTGGGTCACCGCTGAGTGAAAATCACTGAGCCGCCGGAGCTCACCGCATTCGCCATCAATGCCGCAATCCGTTGGCACAGGAGCGCGGCAGTCCCTTGCGGGCGGCCTGACTGCGAGGGTCCCCCGTCAGGTCCTCAGCAGGAGCCGATCGCCACTCCAGATATTGCGGGAGGAGAACTCCGGGGGTGTGGTCTCGCGGAGCCAACCTCGAATTCGACCTGTGCCCTCGTACAGGTACCACGGCTCGTCGAGAAGGAGGGCGGGGTCCCGCGTCCAGGTTGGCGCCAAGAGTCCTTCGCGTACGCAGAGCGCCTCTGTCGCCGCCGCCAGCAAGGCCGCCCAGCGATTCTCGTCGGGCGTTGCGAACTCGGGTCGATGTGAGACGAGCCCGATCCTCGACTCGGGGAGGTAGGTCCAATCCTCGAGGAAGTCCCGGAACGCGATCCAGGGGTCAACGCCCGCGCGAATCCGCGCCATCGTGTCGACTGTCGTCTGCGGACGGTAGTTGATCGTCATTCGAACAGGCTCTCGAGGAGGATCTGCATGCTCTCGGGCAGGTCTCGCGCCTTCCTGCGAGCTTTCGCGAGTCCCGGATCCCCGGTCAGCGGCCGGCGATCCGCTCCGGGACCGGTCGGATCGGGCCGCCGTCGTTGACATCCGTCGTCTCGCCAACTCCGGCGGGATGGCGTCCGTTCGAGCCGGCCATCGCAGGTGAGCGTTGCGCGTCTCGCGCGGGGAGTGGCTCGACCGAGCGTGGGTGCTCGACGGAGCGTGGCGCGTCCAGCTCGGCGGCCAGGCCCTCGCGGAGCAGCTTCGTGCCGCGGAGGAGATGGCTCTTGAACGTGTTGAGTGGCAGGTCGAGCGCGCGGGCCGCCTCGGCGTAGTCGAGGCCCATCACGTGGCGGAGCACGACAGCTGCGCGGTACTTGAAGGGCAGCTCGCCGATGGCGAGTGACACCGCGCGACGGAGGTCGGCGGCCTCGGCCGCGGCGATGGGATCGGCGCCGGGGCTCGTGTCGGCCAGGGCGCCAGGGCCCAGCTGGTCGTCGGCCCAGTCGGTCGCCGTGTGGCCGTTGTCGCGAAAGGCCGGCGCGTCGATCGACGCCTTCGGGCGCGAGCGCTGGCGGGCCGCGGCGCGGTTCGCGGTTCGCAGCGCAATGGTGTTCAGCCAGGCGGCGAGCGACGGCCGCGGCTCGAAGCGCTCCATCTGCCGGAAGGCGGCGATGAACGTCTCCTGGACCACGTCCTCGGCGGACTCGCGGTCGAGCAGCAGGCGATAGGCGAGCGTATACAGGCGGGGTCGGTGGAGTCGAACGAGGACGGCGTAGGCCGCCTCGGACCCTTCCTTGCAACGCCGGACGAGCTCGTGCTCGTCGCGTCCCCACTCGTCCAAGCATGTCCTCCGAGCAGCCCGTTCCCGGTTTGTCCCGGACCCGGTCGGTCCCGGTTGACGCGCGACGCCTCCCCGGACGTATTCCCGGTTGGCGGCACACGCCATATTGGCCGCCCGGACCGGCGGCTCGAACAGAGTCTGCCACACGGGGTCCAGTCGTGTGCCGGTCAATGGTCGGGGGGCAGGTGTCGAATTCGGGCCACCGACGTCGGCTGCGTGGGTCGTGGACTCTGCGCTGCGTGCGCCACGGAGGTTGCGGGCGCTGGGGTCGTCGGAGGCCATTGGCACCAGACGTGCCCGGCGACGGCCGAGTTCCCCGGGTCGGGGCGCTTCGCGTCAAACGGCCGTGGGCCAGGCGATGCGGGACGGTCGAGCAAAGGATATGGCGCCGCAGCGCCGCCTATGGGCTTGCGACCACGATTCCCGGCGACCCGGTGAGGTTGCCCGGGACGCCAGTGGCAAGCGACCCGGACCGGTCGTCAATCCGAGCCTCGAGTGCCCCCAGCGCCGCGGACGTCGACACGCCGATCCCGAGGCCACGAATGCTGATCGACTCCACGTTGAAGCGGTCAGATGCGACGATGCTCACCTGGAGGACATTGGCGGCGGCGAGGGTGACGGTGGCACCCACTGAGCCGGGCGCCTCGACCGCAGGAGTGCCCACGAACCGCACCGTGGTGCCGTCGCCTGCGTGATCGATCAGGGTCACCCGGAATGACCCTGCGGCGTCGGGTATGGCGTCGACTCCCGACTCGAGGAACTGCAGGACGAGCGTCTTGCCCGATTCGCCGCCGCGCGGGATCTGGCCCACGCTGATGATATCGGTCCCGAACGCGGGTCCGGGGCTGGGGGTCGGCGCCGGCGTGGGGGTCGGACGGAGGGGGCTGCTGGTCGCGACCGAGGCACTCGGTGCTGGCGTCGGCGAACGCGGCAGGAGGAGGCTGCCCGCGACGACGACAGCCAACGCGAGGGCACCGATCAGCACCGACGCCACGACCGCTCGGAACGTCCCCTCGCTCACTCGTACACCGCGCCTCACTATGCGCCCAACCGGGCGTTGGCGCAGCCATCGCCACCGGGCGCGGGCTCGGGTCGTGTCTTCCGGGTCGCTCATTCACCACCGGAACGGTATCGATCCTCGGGGTACCTGTGAGCTGCGGTGCCAGCCGATACTTCCGCGGTAATCGGCGGGTGATGGCCGATCGGCATGATCGCGCGATGGACGACCAGCGCCTCGGCGCGCTCCTTCGGGCGATCCGGATTCGACGTCACCTTCGACAGGAGGACGTTGCGGCCGGCGCCGGGGTCGACCGGTCGTGGGTGTCGAGAATCGAGCGCGGCCACGTGCGCGACGTCTCGACGGGGCGCCTGCGGGCGATCGCCGGCGTGCTCGAGGTCGGCCTCGAGATCGTGCCGACGTGGCGCGGCGGCGAGGTGGCTCGCGTCGTCAACGAGCGGCACTCGCGCCTCCACGAGCTGTTCGCGGCGCATCTCGCGCGCACGCACGGCTGGGAGTTCGCGACGGAGGTCTCGTTCTCGTCCTGGGGCGAGCGCGGGGTGATCGACATCCTTGCCTGGCACGCGGCACGGCGCATGCTGCTCGTGATCGAGCTGAAGACGGAGATTCCGGACCCGGCCGGCCTCATCGCGCAGGTCGACCGGTATCGGCGACTGGCACCGGAGATCGGCCGGGAGCGCGGCTGGCACGCGGCGTCAGTCGCGACGTGGGTGCTGCTCGCGGAGTCGGACATGAACCGGCGGCAGCTGGCGCGGCACCGGGTGATGCTCCGTAACGCGTTCCCTCTCGACGGTCGGGTGCTTCGCCGATGGCTTCGCGATCCGGGGGGCGCGGGGGGTGGCGTCAGCCACGCGGCGGGTGGCGCGGCGGGTGGCGTCAGCCACGCGGGGGGTGGCGTCAGCCACGCGGTCAACGGGCTGGCTTTCCTCGCCAATGCGGGCCCAGGGATCACTAACCCACGTCTCGGCCCGACGAAGCGCGTCCGACCCCGTCCGATCCTCGCGAATGCGGCGATGGGCACGCACAAGCGAGGAAATCGGGGCCTCCAGGGCCGATCCGGGACGGCTCGGGCCTCGCGGGGCGCCCAGGATCCGGGTTAGTGATCAGGTCGTCGACATTGACGAGGAAACCGGGGGCGGGTGGAACCCGGACGGACGGGGGCGGAGACATCGGCGACCTGGCAAGTGAGCGTCGGCGCGGCCGTCCGCCCCGGGAGCCACGCCTACATCATCGCGAGGCCGCCGTCCACGCCGAGGACCTGGCCGGTGATGTAGCCGGCCTCGTCGGAGGCGAGGAACGCGACGGCCGCGGCGATCTCGTCCACGGAGGCGAAGCGGCCCAGCGGGGTGGCGGCCTTGATCGCGTCCTTGACGGTGTCGGGCAACCCGTCGGTGAGCTCGGTGATCACGAAACCGGGTGCGACGGCGTTGACGGTGATGCCCCGCGAGGCGACCTCGCGAGCGGTCGCCTTGGTGAGCCCGATCAGGCCGGCCTTCGAGGCCGAGTAGTTCGCCTGGCCCGCGTTGCCCATCTGCCCGGACACGCTCGACATGTTGATGATCCGCCCCGAGCGTGCCTTGATCATCGGGCGCATGACCGCGCGGGTCATGTTGAAGGCTCCGGTCAGGTTGACGTTGAGGACGTCGCGCCAGGCCTCGTCGGTCATCCGCATGATCAGGTCGTCGCGGGTGATGCCGGCGTTGTTGACGAGGATGTCGATCCGGCCGAACTCCTTCAGCGTCAGCTCGACGAGCTCCGCACAGGCCGCCGGATCGGTGACGTCGCCGCCGGTGCACACGGCGAGCCGGCCGAGCTTCTCGACGTCCTCGCGCGTGTGGTCGTCGACCGTGCAGGCGAGCCGATCGAGGAACGCGATGTTGGCGCCCTGCCGGCCGAGCATCAGTGCCACCGCCCGGCCGATGCCGCGCGAGCCGCCGGTGATGACGGCGACCTTACCGGTGAAGTCGAGCATGCGGGTCATCCTTTCGTCTGGCCATCAGCGGCCAGGAGCCTCGGACATGCGTGCATCATCGCACTTGACACCTGAAGGCCATGCCGTATCGTATTCGATACATCAGGGGGTGCACACGATGCACGCGAAGCTGTTCCTGAGACCGGCCGACATTGCCAGGGAGCTGGACATCAGCTCCACCACCGTCATGCGGAAGATCCATGCGGGTGAGATCCCGGCAATCGCCGTGTCCGAGCGCATCTTTCGAATCCCGGCCGAGAGCTTCGAGCTGTACAAGGCGGGCCGATTGCGGTCGGCCGAACCTGCGCCGATGGGCGGCCTTGCGCCGCGACCCGCCATCGGTGAAGACGAGTCGCTGCCCAACCCGGAACGGTCCGCGCTCGTCCGACCTGCATAAGTGTCGACGCTGCCGCAGGTTCGGTCGCATCTCGGGCGTCTCGCAGCGACGCTCTGGAACTTCGGGGCCGAGTTTCCGGTCCCGACCCTGGACTCGTACGACTTCGGGGAAGTGGGCTTCTCTTTCACAGCCACGATGCCCGGCTCCGCCGCTCCACAGCCCGCGATCATCAGGCTCGCGGAGATCTGGGCGCCAGCTGCGGGGCAGTTGGCCCGCGTTTGAGTACGCATACGACTTCATCGAGCGTCCGCTCAACCGCAGGCGCGCATTCCATCGTCATTCGGAGAGCCACTTCCTTCGGGACTTCGGTGTCGCCGTCCACGAACACTGTGAGGAAGACCTCGGCATGCCGACGTGCGGCCACTACTACGGACTTCCAATAGACGCCGCCGAGGCGATCCGTCGCTTCACGATCCTATGGGGGCAGACGGGCCCGCTGGGGTGCGAGCGCCTGCGGTGCATCCGCTGAGGTCGCCGCAGGATCTCGTGGCACGCCGACCCAACCTCATGTCGGCGGATGCACTGGCGGTTCCGGCCACGATCAAGGCCGGGCGAAGATGTCGTGCGATCCGACGCGCCGCCAGACGACGTGGGTTTCGCCGGCGCGCGCTGGGGTGCCGTACTCGAAGGTGGCCCGTCCGTCGTCGGCCCAGGTCATCTCGAATACGTCTTTCGTGCCCTGGACTCCCGTGACGCGGAGCTCGGGGCGGAACTGCCCTGCCTGGAGATCAGCGACGAACTTCACGGCGGCCGCTCGAAAGTCAGCCTTCTGAGCGGGTGTCAGCTTCGCGAAATCGCGCCGGAATCGGTCGGTTTGCGCGTAGGTGGGCATCGAGCGGATCAGTCCTGCAGGGAGTCGATGAACGCCTCCGGCGACTCCGAGACCGTCACCCGTCCGTCCTTGATGTCCGCTGACGCCTCGTGCTCGCCCTGCTGCCACTCCTGCGACCAGAACCACGCCTGCGACGCATCGATGAGCCTCTTTGGCCGGAGAAGGATGCCGTCAGGCGTGATCTCGATCACGATCGGGTCACCCTCCTCCAGATGCGCGGCCGCGCGGATGTCCTGGGGAATGGTCACCTGGCCCTTTGCACGCATGACCGAGACCGACACAGCCTGCTCTTCTCCTGCGTTCCGACTATCCGACCATTCGACTGCAGGATAATCATCCTGGACGATCCGGCGCAAGTGCTTTGCGACCAGGGCATTCAGGAGCAGTCAGATGGTGCGACGCCGGTAACGGCCAGGTGATCGAGCGCGAGTATGCTCCTCGTCGCACGCCGACCTCCAGAACTGATATCAGAGTACGCGAATGTGGTACCGTCGCGGGGTGCGGCGCATCCCGATCGGCCTGACCGACTCCCAGCACGCCCGGCTCGGAAGCGAGGCGGCGCGACGGCATGTGAGCATCGGCGCGCTGATCCGCGAGGCGGTCGACGCGACATTTCCGAATGAGCTCGAGGCCCGCCGTGCGGCGCGTCGCCAGTCAGCCGCCGTGCTGGGCGCGTTCGACTCAGGCCGAAGCGACATCTCCGAGCGTCACGACGAACTGCTGAGCGGGGAACGGTGGTGAGCATTGTCGTCGACACGAGCGCGCTGTTCGCGCTGCTCGACCGGCGCGACGCGCATCACGCATCCGCGGCGGCCTTCTGGATCGACCCCGACGACGACGACCTCGTGACCCACGCGTACGTCGTCGTCGAGAGCGTCGCTCTGGTGCGGTCGCGCCTCGGGGCCACCGCGGTCGCGGCCCTCGTGGATGATCTCCTGCCGGCAATCCGCGTGGAGATGGTCGATCGGCCACTCCACGATGCGTCGCTCGACGACTTCCGCCGGATCGCGGGCGGCACGAGCCTCGTTGACCGGGTGACGCTCGGGTTCGCGGCGCGTCATGGGATCGTCCGCGCCTTCGCCTACGACGCGGACCTGGTCTCGGCCGGTCTGGCGGCGGTCACGAGCGATACCTGATCGCTGGTGCCGACGAGCACGAACGACGGCGCAGCGGATCAGTCGATCGGCCGCAGGCCACGGCAATCGATGGGCCGACCCGTGGCGTACTGGGCCTCGAACTCTTCGTGGGCTGCCAACAGGTCAACCTCGTGCGCGAAGAAGTGTCGGCCTCTGCCCGACCCGTCGGCCGACACGCATACGGCGTGCGGGACGGGTTCACGACCACCGAGCGGATGGAGGTGATAGCCACGCCGCCCGGCGTTGACGAGATCGAAGTAGTCGTAGTCGTACCGAACGCGAAGCCAGCCGAACCCCGACCGTCGCCACCACTCCTGGTAGCGGAAGCGGACCTCGTCGGGCAGTCCCGGATCGCCAACCTGGCCGGGGACGACGAGGTCGGCAATGACCTTCCGAACTCGTTTGTTTGCGCCTTCGTCCCGGACCTCCGCTCGCCCGAGCCGATCGAGCCGGGCGAACAGGCCGTCCCGTCGCTGATTGAAGGCGTGGGCCGACAGGGGCCTCACACGCTGACGGGCTCGGTATCCTGCTCCCGCGCGAGCTCGGTCTCGACATCAACATCCGGCTCGACGGTGATCAACGAGGGCGCGACCCGCTCGGGCTCCAACAGGCGGATGACCGCCCGGACGGGGATCCTGTACGTGCGCTCCGAGAGCTTGACGGCGTACAGGCGGCCGGCCGCGATGTAGTTCAGGATCGTGGACGGATGGACGCTCGCCATCTCAGCCACTTCGTGTGGCGAGTAGAACGACTTGCTGAATTTCACGTCACGTTCTTCCAACTTCGTTATCCGGCACGATACCCGATATGCCGAAGTTGTCAACCGAACGGATTGGTTGCGGCTGGGGCCCTGGCCCTGGCAGCGATGTACGCCTGGAGTTCTAATACCTCAAGTCGTATCTATGCTCCGCCGTTCCTGTGGGTTCAGGTGCTCAGACCCGCACGACGACAAGCCCGGCCGCCTCGACAAAACCGTCGTCCTGCGTGACAACGGGAATGCCGTACGCCAGCGCGGTCGCGGCGATCCACGAATCGTTCACGTCCATGCGCTGTCCGCCGTCCCGCAAGGCGATGCGGAGGCGTGCCCAAGCGTCGGCGACCCGTTCGTCGACCGGCAGGGGCGACATCGTGAGCGCCACGAGAAGGGTCGACAGGCGACGATCCCGGGTCTCGACCTCGGTCGCCGCGAGCACGCCCGCACGCAGCTCGCCGATCGTCACGACTGAGACCGCCAGCTCGTCGGGAACTCCTTCGCTCGCGAGCGGCCGCGACGCCTCTCTCGCGATGAAGAACGAGGTGTCGGCGAGCCCGCGCGTCACGGGAGCGCCAGGTCGTCGGTCGTGTCGGGCGACAGGGCGGCCAGGTCCTCGAGCACGCCCCGATCGGCCAGGTGGCCTTCCAGGCGGGCGAAGAGATCCTCGCGCCGGAGCCACTGCGGACGGTTCGGCAGCGGCACGAGGGCGGCGGCGGGGCGGCCATCGACCGTGATCGTCACCGTCTCGCCGGCCTCGACGCGGGCCAGGAGCGCCCGGGTGTTGTTGCGAAGCTCACGCGTTCCGGCTTGCATATGGCACACCGTAGCACATGTGCCCCAGGCGACGAGCCACCGCGATAGGCAGCCGCTCGGCCCGTGGTGCAGCGCCTTGGGACGCGGGCGTCAGGTGCCTGGCCGCCGACCCTACGGAGCCTGATTTCCTCGCCAATGTGGTCCCTGGCATCACTATCCCCGATACCGCGGCCACTGGACGCCCGAGATCGCGACCAGAACCCCGCCCGTGCCCCCAGATCCTCGTCAAGACGGCGCCGGCAACGCACAAGCGAGGAAATCACGCGCGGATTCCGCATCCGAGGCGTCCGGAGCGCCGGACCGGGCCCGCGCTTCTCGGATAGTGATTGCAGGCAAAGCATTGGCGAGGAAAGCTGCTCCCGGGTTTGCTTCCCGGGTTTGCTCACGGGTCCGATCGTGCCGTCGCGAGCCGCCGAGCGCGGTGTCGGAGACCTCCTCGTCAGGACGCGGCCGACCGTGCCGGCGGATCGCCGGGTACCACATCGTCGAGCGGCACGGACACGGGGCCGGGCGCGGCGAGGACGGCGGCGAGCTGCGGTGGGATCGGGTCCACCGAGTCCCAGTCGACGGGGAGTCGGACGTGGATCGATTCCGGCCGGATGGACGCGGCGCGGGCGCCGGCCGCGGGGTCGGCGGTCCATTCGAAGGCGACCGCGCCGGAGGTGAAGCCGGCACCGAACGCCACGATCACGACGTTGTCGCCCTGCTTGATCCGCCCGGCGTCGACCGCCTCGGCGAGCGCGAGCGGGACGGACGCGGCGGAGGTGTTCCCGTATCGGTCAAGGTTGACGAACATTCGCTCCATCGGCAGGCCCAGGCCCTTGGCCACCGCCTCGATGATCCGGATGTTTGCCTGGTGCGGGATGAAGAGGTCGATCTGGTCGGGTCGGAGCCCGGCCTTCGCGATGGCGGCGAGGGCCGTGGAGGCGAGCGTCTTCGTCGCGAAGCGGTAGGTCTCCTTGCCCTCCATCCGGATGAAATGTTCTCCGCGACTGACGGTCTTCGATGATGGCGGGCTCTTGGAGCCGCCCGCCGGCAGCCAGATCATGTACGCGCCCGAGGGCTCGGTCGTCATCTCGATCCCGTGCGGGACGGCGGGCCCCTCGGACGCGGAGACCACGACTGCCCCGGCCCCGTCGCCGAAGAGGATGCACGTGCCGCGGTCCGTGTAGTCGAGGAAGCGGGTAAGCAGCTCCGCGCCGATGACGAGCACGTGGCGGGCCATGCCGGACATCACGTATGCGTGCGCCGTGGCGTACGCATAGACGAACCCGGAGCAGGCCGCGGAAACGTCCATCGCCGCTGCCCGACTGTTCCCGATCGCCTCCTTGACGAGCGCCGCGGTGGACGGCATCCAGTAGTCGGGCGTCAGCGTCGCGACGAGGATCAGGTCGATCTCGTCGGGATCCAGCCCCGCGACCGCGATCGCGCGCGCACCAGCGACGGCCGCCATGCTCGCGGTGGTCTCGTGCGCTGCGGCGACGCGGCGCTCGCGAATGCCGGTGCGGCTGACAATCCATTCGTCGGAGGTCTCGACGATCCGCTCGAGGTCGGCGTTCGTGAGCACGGCCGACGGAGCGTACGAACCCCAGCCGGTGATCCGCGCGTGGCGTGCCCCGAGCGGGCCGCCGACGTCGCTCATAGCGGCACGACCTCGATGAGCGCCTGCTTCGCCTTCACCAGCGCACCGTCCTCCGCGATGACCCGAACGACCCGGCCGGCCTGGTCCGACTTGATCTCGTTGAACAGCTTCATGGCCTCGATGAGCCCGATCACCTGGCCGACGACGACCTCGCGCCCGACTGCCACGAACGGCGGTGACCCGGGCCCGGGCGAGGCGTAGAAGATCCCCGTGAGGGGGGCACGCACGGCGAGCACGAAATCGGTGGTGGCCGTGGCGGGCGCGCCGGCGCCGCCGGACGCAGACGGCGAACCCGACGAAGCGCTCGAGCCGCCCGACGAACCGGACCCGGCTGGGCGCACGGTCCCGGCGGCGGTGTCGGACCGGCGCCCGGGGTCGCCGGGTGGCGGCGCAGCGAGGATGGTCGTCGGCCCGGCGAGGGCCGCAGGCTTGCGCAGGATGATGCCCGTGCCGCCGGCCTCGATCTCGAGCTCGGTGAGGTCGCTCCGCTCGAGCATCCCGGCGAGGCGATCGACGAGGGCGAGCAGGGACGCGTCGCCCGCCGGATCGCCGGGCCCGGGGACAGGGGCGGGGCCCGCGGTGGTGGGGGCGTTCGCGGCGTCGGCCGCGAACACCGCAACCGGCACCGATGCATCGACCGTCAGGGTCGCGGGTTCCACCGCCTGGCCCGGTACGCTGGCCGCGCCCGCGCCCGAGGGCGTCGGATCCGTCATTCGTCCCACCGCCGGAACACGAGCGCGCTGTTCTGCCCGCCGAAGCCGAACGAGGTGCTGACTGCGATCCGCATCGACCGCTCGCGCGCGACGTTCGGCGTCAGGTCCAGCCCGGCCGCGGCCTCGTCGGGGTCGTCGAGGTTGATCGTCGGCGGGACGATGCCCTCGCGAAGCGTCCGGAGCGTGACGATCGCCTCGATCGAGCCGGCCGCGCCGAGCGTGTGGCCGATCATCGACTTGATCGCGGTGACGCTCACCTCGCCCGCCCGTGCGCCGAACAGGCCGCGGAGCATCTCCAGCTCGGTCCTGTCGCCTTCAGGCGTCGAGGTCGCGTGGGCATTGACGTGCTCGACGTCGTCGACCGTGAGGCGCGCCTTCTCGAGCCCCCGCCGGACCGCCCGGATCGCGCCGACCCCGCCGGGGGCGGGGAGCGTGACGTGGCTCGCGTCCGCCGATGCGCCGTAGCCAACCACCTCGCCGAGCGGCGGCGCGCCCCGAGCCCGCGCGTGGGCGAGCGTCTCGAGGACGAGCACCCCGGCCCCCTCCCCGATCACGAACCCGTCGCGGCCGCGATCGAACGGGCGCGAGGCCGCGGTCGGGTCGTCATTGCGGGTGGAGAGCGCCCGCATGGCCGCGAAGCCCGCCACGAGCGGCTCCGAGACGACCGCCTCCGCGGACCCCGCGAGCATCATGTCCGCGTCACCGCGTCGGATGATCTCCCACGCCTCGCCCACCGCGTGGCCGCCGCTCGCGCAGGCCGACGAGATCGCGAAGTTCGGGCCGAGCGCGCCGAAGAGGATGGCCGCCTGGCCGGCCGCCAGGTTCGGAATCGCCATCGGGACGAAGAACGGGCTGACCCGGTCGGGGCCCTTCTCCACGCTGATCGTGACCTGTTCCCCGAACGTGATCGCGCCGCCCATGCCGGTCGCGATGACGATCCCGGTCCGCTCGGCGAGCCCGCCATCGAGGCGGCCGGGAAGACCGGCCTCGTCGAGCGCCTGGCGCACCGCCACGAGCGCGAGCTGCGTGTAGCGGTCGGTGCGGCGCTGCTCCTTGCGGTCGAGGACGCCGGACGGGTCGAAGCCCGGGACTGCGCCGGCGATCCGCGACGAGACCCGGGACGGGTCGAACGCCGTGATCGTGGCGATGCCGGAGCGGCCCGCGACGAGGCCGTCCCAGGTGCTCGCGACGTCCGCGCCGAGCGCTGTCAGCATGCCGGTGCCGGTCACGACGACCCGCGGCGCGCCGTCCGACGTGGTGAGCTGCCCGCCCGGCGTCGCGGCGCTCACCGCACCAGCTTCCCGTTCCGGATCGTGGCGGCGCGGTAGACGTCCCCGGGCAGGCCGCGCGCGGCGACCGCATCCGCGGCCGCGAGCACGTCGAAGGGCACCCGCTTGATCTCGGCGGTGACCTCGCCGTCCACGATGTCCACGAGCGCCCACGAGGCAGTCGGGTCGCCGTCGAAGACGTAGCCCGCGCTGCCGCCGTTCACCACGACCTTCCAGCCGAAGTCGCGGACCTCGGGCACGTGGGTGTGGCCGCAGCAGATGACCCGCGCGTCGGTCCGGCCGAGGCGTTCCATGAAGACGCTCTCGTCGAGGCCGCGGTCGAAGCCCGCGGTCTGGGAGCCCGGCGATCCATGCGTCACGAGGACGAGCGTGCCGTCATCGGCGCGGAAACGGCGCTCGGCGGGCAACCGGCGCAGCCAGTCGACGCGCGCGGGGCCGATCGCATCGTGGGCCCATTCGACGGCGGAGCGCGTCGACTCGGGGATGCCGTCACCCATCCACGGATACGCGGCGCCGTAGTCGAAGTCCGCGACCGCGATGTCCGTGTTGCCGGCCACGATCAGCGCACCGCGCGACTCGAGGTCGCGGATGCCGTCGATCACGGCAGCTGGATCGGCGCCATTGACGGCATAGTCGCCGGCCACCGCGATGACGTCGGGCGCCGCGGCGGCGATCGCGGCCCGGACCGCTTCGAGCGCCTGGGCCACGCCGTGGATGTCGGAGAAGAGCGCCAGTCGCGTCATCAGCGGAGCACCGATGCGTCGGGGATGACGAAGCTCAGCGTCGCCTCGCAGCAGGTCTCGCCGTCCACGCTCGCCACGGCCCGTCCGCGCCCGAAGCGCCTGCCGAGCTTGTCCATCGTGACCTCGAGGCGGAGGACGTCGCCCGGCTTGACGACGCGCTTGAAGCGGCACTCGTCGACGCCGGCGAACAGCCCGATCCTGTCGCCGAAGCCGTCCTGCTTGGCCACGAAGACCGCCATCGTCTGGGCGAGCGCCTCCACCTGGAGCACGCCGGGCATAACCGGCATCCCGGGGAAGTGTCCCTGGAAGAACCACTCGGTGGCGGTCACGGCCTTGCAGCCGACGATCCGGCGCGCGTCCGCGTCGTACTCGTCGATCCGGTCCACGAGAAGGAACGGCCAGCGGTGCGGGATCAGCGCCTCGATCTCGCGGGTGGTGTGGATGGCTTCGGTCACGTGGGACTCCGCTTCGTCGGGCTCAGTGTCGCCCGGCGATCGCGCGCCGAGCGAGTGGATGATTGCAGGCCTGCACGGGTCGCCTCAGCTCCGCGGGACCAGGAACGCCGCGGTCCCGACCCGATCGATCAGGTTCGTGGTCACCCGGCCTTCGACGAACGCGGCGTTCTCGAGGAGCGCGCGGTGGAACGAGCGGTTCGTGACGATGCCGTCCACGACCAGCTCGTCGAGCGCGGCCTTGCTGCGGGCGATGGCCGACGGCCGATCGGGCCCCCAGACGACGAGCTTGCCGAGCAGCGAGTCGTAGTACGAGGGCACCTCGTAGCCGGCGTAGAGGTGCGAATCGAGGCGGACGCCCGGGCCGCCCGGTGCGTAGAAGCGCTCCACGAGCCCGGCCTGGGGCCGGAACTCGTGCGCGGGGTCCTCGGCGTTGATCCGGAACTCGAAGGCATGGCCGCGGAACTCCACGTCCTCCTGCCCGAAGCCGAGCGGCTCGCCGGCGGCGATCCGGATCTGCGTCGCCACCATGTCGATCCCGGTGAGCATCTCGGTCACGGGATGCTCCACCTGGATCCGGCAGTTGATCTCGATGAAGTAGAACCGGCCGTCGCGGTCCACGAGGAACTCGAGCGTCCCGATGTTCTCGTAGCCGGCCGCGACCACGGCCGCGACGGCGCGATCGCAGAGCTCGGCGCGCGACGCGGGAGGCAGGGCGGGCGTGGGCGCCTCCTCCACGATCTTCTGGTGGCGCCGCTGGACCGAGCAGTCGCGCTCGCCGAGGTGGACGCCCCGGCCGTAGCGGTCCACGACCACCTGGACCTCGACGTGGCGGTTGTCCTCCAGCCACCGCTCCAGGTAGAGCGAGTCGTCGCCGAACGCGGCGCGTGCCTCGGAGCGGCAGACGCGGAGCGATGCCTCCAGCTCGCGCGGCGTCCGGACCATCCGCATCCCCTTGCCGCCGCCGCCGGCCGACGGCTTGATGAGGACCGGGTAGCCGATGCGCTCGGCCTCGGAGAGGGCATGCTCGTCGTCGCGGAGCATTCCGTCGGATCCGGGGATGGTCGGGAGCCCGTGGCGGGCCATCAGGCTGCGCGAGGCCTCCTTCGAGGCGAACCGCTCGAGGACCTCCGCCGACGGGCCGATGAACGTGAGCCCATGCGCCGCGACCGCCTCCGCGAAGCCGCCATCCTCCGACAGGAAGCCGTAGCCGGGATGGATCGCGTCGCAGCCCGTGACGATCGCGGCCGAGATGATGGCCGACGGCGAGAGGTAGCTCCGCTTTGCGTCCGCCGGGCCGATGCAGATCGCCTCGTCGGCGAGCTGGGCGGCGAGCGAGTCGCGGTCGGCCTCGCTGTACGCGACGACGGCGCCGATCCCCATCGTCCGACAGGCACGCAGGATTCGGACGGCGATCTCGCCGCGGTTCGCGATCAGCACGCGGTCGAACATCAGGCGGCCCCGGTGGGCGGCACGGCGTTCGCGGCGGCAGTGACGTTCGCGGCGGGGGCGGCGGCGTTCGTGGCGGCAGGGTTGCCTGCGGCGGCGTCGGCGGCCTGGTCGGCGGCCGCGGCGGCGGGTAACGCGATGGGCGCGGCGACGGGCGCGGCGTCAACGGGGGCGCTGTCGGCGGGGTCGACGCGGGTCGCGGAGGGTGCGGTCGACGCGGCGGCTGGAGCTGGTTCGGCCGGGACAGGTTCGCCGGCCAGCGCGCCGAGGGCCTGCGCCCGTGGCTCCGAGAGCTGCTCGAGGACGATGAGCGCCTGGCCGTACTCCACCGGCTCGCCCGCCGCCACGAGCGTCGCGCCGATCAGCCCGTCGCCCGGCGCCACGAGGTCCTGTCCGATGCCGAGCACGTCCACGCTGCCGATCCGGTCGCCGGCCCGGACCTTCGTGCCCGCACGGAGGTCGGTGCGGGGCCGGAAGTAGCCGACGGCGGGCGAGGCCGCCACGACCCGGGACGGTCGCACGGCGGACGAGGCCTCCGTCCCGTGGCCGGCCTCCGTCCCGTGGCCGGCCTCGGTCCCGTGGCCGGCGGCGACCACCTGGCCGGTCCCCGCGGCTGCCGGGGCGTCCGTGCGTCCGTGCTCGGCGCGCGGCCCTTCCGCGGGACGGGCAGCCTGCTGGCGCCCCGACGACGAGCGGCGGCTGCCAGCGGCCTGCCCGTCGGGCGGCATCCGGAGCCGGACGTGCCAGGCCCCCTCGCGGATCTCGAGCTCGCCGAGGCCGCTCGCGCCGAGCTTCGCGACCAGTGCCGGGAGGAGCTCGTCCGCGAGGTGATCGATCGCGGCATGATCGTCGAGCCGGTCCTGGGCGCGGCGAGGGACGGGGCTGCTGCGCTCGGCGGCCACGGTCAGACCTCCTCGCGAGCGGGCGGCTCGTCGCGGCCGTCACGGGCCTCGCGAGCGTCACGGGGCTCGCGGGTCTCGCGGCCATCGCGGGCGTCGCGCCCGTCGAGCGTGTTCCGCGCATCACGCGCATCGCGGGCTTCGCGGCCAGTGCGGCCGCCCAGCGCATCGCCAACGGACTTGCCCATCGGCTCCAGCGCACGACGAAGCCGGTCGGCCAGGCCCGGACGGTCGGAGCCGGCGATCGGCTCGGTCAGGCCCAGGTCGTCGAAGGCGCCGAACGCGCGATACCGTCCACCGCGCTTCGCGACCAGCTCGTCGGGGGTGAGCGGCGCCAACCTGTCGAGCTCCTCGAGGATCACCGCGCGCAGCCGCCGCCCGGTTTCGGCAGCGTCCGTG
Organism: Candidatus Limnocylindrales bacterium; assembly: GCA_038214375.1. Taxonomy (GTDB): domain Bacteria; phylum Chloroflexota; class Limnocylindria; order Limnocylindrales; family CSP1-4; genus CTSoil-043. The sequence continues at coordinate 5,785 of JBBQRX010000010.1, read as the reverse complement.
TGGGCGCCGTCGCCGGGCTCCGCGACGACGCGGTCGATCACGCCGAGCTCTGCCTGGTCCTGGGCGGACATCCGCATGGCGAGGGCCGCGTCGGGCGCCTTGTCGGCCGTTCGCCACAGGATGGACGCACAGCCCTCGGGGCTGATCACGGCGTACACCGCGTTCTCGAGGGCAACCACGACGTCCCCTGCCGCGATCGCGAGCGCGCCACCCGAGCCGCCCTCGCCGGTGATCAGGGTGATGATCGGGACCCGGAGCCGCGTCATCGCGCCGATCGAGCGAGCGATCGCGTCGGCGACCCCGCGCTCCTCCGCCTCCGCGCCGGGGTACGCCCCGGGCGTGTCCACGAACGTGACGACCGGGAGGCCCAGCCGCTCGGCCAGCTCGAAGAGGCGGATCGCCTTGCGGAAGCCTTCGGGCTTGCTCATCCCGAAGTTGCGCCGGATGTTCTCGTCCGTGTCTGCGCCCTTCTGGTGGCCGACGATCATGACCCGGCGTCCGTCGATCCGGGCCGGCCCGCCCACGATCGCGCCGTCGTCGCCGAAGAGCCGGTCGCCGTGGAGCTCCACGAACGCGTCGGTGATGTGGCCAATCAGCTCGAGCGTGTGCGGGCGGCGAGGGCTGCGGGCCAGCTGGACCCGCGCCCACACGGCATCGCGCGGGTCCGCGGCGGGCGGCGGGGCGACCGGCGCCGTCTCGCGGTCGCGGGGACGGCCGAGCAGCCGGTCAACCACGACGAACCACCCCAGGCGTGGCGTCCGTGGCGCCGACCGGACCGAGCAGGCCCAGGAGCAGGGCGAGTTCGTCGCGCAGATCGGCGCGGGTCACAATCCGGTCCACAAACCCGTGGCTGAACAGGAACTCGGAGCGCTGGAAGCCGGGCGGCAGCTCCTCCGCGATCGTGCCCGCCGAGACGCGGGCGCCCGCAAAGCCGATCAGGGCCTTCGGCTCGGCCACGTTGACGTCCCCGAGCGCGGCGAACGAGGCGAAGACGCCGCCCGTCGTCGGGTCCGCGAGGACGGAGATGTAGGGCAGCCCGGCGGCGCGCAGCCGCTCCAGCGCGCCGATCGTCTTGACGAGCTGCATCAGGGCCAGCGTCCCCTCCTGCATCCGGGCACCGCCCGAGGCGCTGACCACGATGAGCGGGACGCGCTCGACGAACGCACCCTCGGCGGCCCGGGTGACCTTCTCGCCGACCACCGAGCCCATCGAGCCGCCCATGAAGCCGAAGTCGAGCGCGCAGATCGCGACGCGCCGGCCGCCGAGCGCCCCGAACCCCCAGGTGGCCGCGTCACGGCGACCGGTCGCCAGCTGGGCCGCCACGAGGCGGTCCATGTACGGCTTCGAATCGACGAATCCGAGCGGGTCGCGCGAGGCGAGCCCCTCGTCGCGCTCGCGGAACGTGCCCGGGTCCAGGAGCTGGTCCAGGCGGGCCTTCGCCGAGATCCGGAAATGGTGACCGCACGTGCCGCAGACGCGGAGGTTCTTCTCGAGGTGCTTGTTGAAGAGCATCTCGGAGCAGCTGGGGCACTTGGTCCACATGTCCGGCGGGTACGTCTCGCGGCGCGGGCGGAACGGCAGGGTGAGCGGCATCAGGCGAGCCTCCGCCGCCGGGCTGCGGCGCTCACGGGGGTCGCGGCCGCTCGGCGGGTCGCAGCCGCTGCCGCCGTCGCGCGGGTTGCGGTCATGCGGGACGCGGTCGTCGTGGCAGTCTCGCGGGCGGCGCGTGCGGCACGGACCGCGCGGGCCATCGGGTCGGCCGGGGCCCCCCGGGTCAGTCGCCACGCCACGAACGCGGCGCCGGCCAGCGAGAGCGCGGCCGAGGTGAGCGCGCCGCCGACGAGCAGTGGATGCGTCGCCGCCGGGCGCATGGGCACGGGCGCCGTGCGCGCCGAGGCCCAGTCGGCGCCGGCCGGCTCCCCGGTGGAATCGGCGGCGCGGGCGGCATCGGCGGTCGAACTGATGGTGCCCGGCCGCCCAGGCGCGTCGGCATCGGGCGCGACCGCGATCGGCCGGCCGACCGCACCGACACCATGGACGCCCAGGAGCGCGGCCAGCTCCGGGTTCGCCAGCTCGGTGACGAGCGCCGGGTCGGCCAGCAGCGGGACCGGGAACGGGATGAGCGCGGCCTCCGCCTCGTCCCCGGCGGCGGTTGCGAGGCGCATCCGGACTGCGGCGTCCGCGAGCCGGCGTGCGAGCCGCTCCTCGAACCGGAACGACGGGTGGGTTCGGACCAGCTCGTCGCGCAGGCGCCGCGCCGCCCGGCGGAGCGCCGGGTCCACGGCCGGGTCGACCGGCACGTCCTGGGCGCGGCGTTCGACGGCGGTCAGCAGCGCGTCGAGATAGCGGTCCGTCTGGAGCGCGTCGACCTCGATCGCGTCGAGGCTCGTCGACTGGAGCGTCATCGCGCGTCCGCATCGTGGCGGGCGTCGGGGTCGTGGCGGGCGTCGCCGTCTGGGTCGTGGCGGGCGGCGGCGTCGTGGCGGGCGTTGGCGTCGGGGCGGGCGTCGGCGTTGGGGCGGGCGTCGGGGTCGTGGCGGGCGTCGTCGCGTGAAAGCTCGCGTGCGACGCTCCGCATGGCCCGATGGAGCAGCACGCGGACTGCGCCCTCGGATCGCTGCAGGATGCCCGCGATCTCGGCGGTGCTCAGCTCGTCCACGAACCGGAGCACGACGGCGCGACGTCGATCCCCGGGGAGGCGCCGCACGGCCGCCCACGCCGCGGAAGCCTCGGACCGCGCGATGGCGGCGGCCTCCACGTCGTCGGGGGCGGCCACGTTCGCGGCTCCCTCGAGGGGGGCGGTCGGTCGCCTTCGCACGGCTCGGCGGTGGTTCGCGACGACGTTCCGGGCGATCCGGAAGAGCCAGACTCGAAAGGTGGACGCCTCCGGATTCGCGTCGTCGGGTGCGGTGTCGTGGAAGCGTGGCAGCCCGCCGAGCGCGAGCATGAACGTGCGTTCCGTCACGTCCTCCGCCTCGTGGTGATCCCCGAGCTCGTGATAGGCAAGGTTGTAGACCTGCGCAAGGTATTTCCGGTAGAGCGGGTCGAACTGCGACGGGTCGGCCTGGGCCGCTCGAACAAGCGAACGGTCCGGGTCGAGCGGGACCACGCGCCCGGCCGCGCCGAGCTCCCCGCGTTCCCTCATCCGTCCTAACACCGCGCCCGCCCGTCCGTTACGCGCCGGCCACAGGCGGCCGTGCCGCGGGCCGCGCCGCGGAGGTCGGTCGGGCCGTTCCCGCGGAGGCTCGTGCCGGGTCTGCCTGGTTCGCGGGGTTCGCGGGGGACGGCGCCTCCACGAGCCGCGGCGCTTCCGGCGGACTGCCTGGCGCTGGCACGTCCGCGAGCCGGATCCGGGCGACCTCGCCCGCGTGGATCGCGCGTTCCCCGCCCGGGACCGTGTCGTCCGCCACGAGGAGGGCGCCGCTTGCCGGGTCGACGCCGAGTGCAAGCCGCTCCTCGGCGATTGGCCCGTGCCCCTCGAGCCGGACGAGCCGGCCGGTGGTCAGCTGCCGGACCGCCCAGTCGCCGACGTCGAAGCGGCCGGCGCGAAGCGCCTCGACCCGCGCCTCGAGGCGTGACAGGAAGCCGTCGAGCAGCAGGGCTCCCGCGATCGGTCGGCCTCCGGAGGCCTCGCGGAGGCTGGTCATCGTCGCCGCAAGGTCGGCCGGGAACTCGCCGGCGGCCCAATCGGTGTTCAGCCCGATGCCGACGATGACCCGCGGTTTCGCTGTTCCGAGCCCGTCGGTTTCGCCGAGGAGGCCGCCGAGCTTGCGGATCGCGCCTCCTCCGAAGCCAGTTCCGGTCTCGCCCGGCAGATCGTCCTCGATCACGAGGTCGTTCGGCCACTTGAGCCGGATCGCGCGGTCGCGGAGCCCCGCGGCGTCCTCGGCCGCATCCGCCATGGCCAGGCTCACGGTTGCCGCCAGCCGCCACGCCTGCTCGGGCGCGAGCCACGTCGGGCGGAAGCCGAGCGAGAGCAGGAGCGCGCGCCCGGCCGGCGCGATCCAGGTCCGGCCCAAGCGGCCGCGGCCCGCGGTCTGCTCGTCGGCAAGCGCGAGGCAGACCTCCGGGGTGCCAGCGGCGAGCCACTCGCGGACCACGTCCTGGGTGGACGCGATCCGGGCGAAGCGCTCCTGGCGGGCAATGAAGGGCGTCACCGGCTGCCGGTCAGCCGGCCGGTTCCGGGGCCGGGGCGCCCGCGTCGAGGGCGTCGGGAACCGCGAGGGAGAACGCCGCGTGGAGCGCCGTCGCGGCGGCTTCGAGCTGGTCCTCGGCGATCGTGCAGGTGATCCGGACCTCGGACGTGGAGATCATCTCGATGTTGACGCCGGCGTCGGCGAGGGTCCCGAACATCCGTGCCGCGTAGCCGGGGGCGTTGTGAAGGCCGGCCCCGATGATCGAGACCTTGGCGATCGAGGCGTCGGTGGTCATCTCGCGGAAGCCCAGCTCGCGGACGATCGGCTCGAGGACGCGTTTCGCCTTCGCGAGCTCGCCCCGCGGCACGGTGAAGCTCATGTCGGTGGCGCCGCCGTGGCCGACGTTCTGGACGATCATGTCCACGCTGATGCCCTGCTCGGCAAGCGGCGCGAACACGGCGCGCGCGACGCCGGGTCGGTCGGGCACCGCGACGAGGGTCACTTTGGCGACGTTCCGGTCGTGGGCGATCCCGCGGACCTTGTTGCGTTGCTCCACGAGCGGGTCCTCCCTGATCAGCGTCCCGGGCGCCTCCTCGAAGGAGCTGAGGACCTCGATGACGACGTTGTTGACCCAGCCGAGCTCGACGGCCCGGACCTGCATGACCTGGGCGCCCTGGTGTGCGAGCTCGAGCATCTCCTCGTAGCCGATCAGGGGCAGCTGCCGTGCGTCGGCCACGATCCGTGGGTCGGCGGTGTAGATCCCCTTCACGTCCGTGTAGATCTGGCAGCGGTCGGCGCGCAGGGCCGCGGCGAGCGCGACCGCGGTCGTGTCCGAGCCGCCGCGTCCGAGTGTGGTGGTCTCGGCGAGCTCCAGCGCCTGCGCACTGGTGCCCTGGAACCCCGCCACGATGACGACGCGGCCGGCGGCCATCTCCGCCCGGATGCGGGCCGGGTCGATCCCCGCGATCCGGGCGCGGCCATACGTTCCATCCGTCGTGATGCCGGCCTGCGCGCCGGTCAGGCTGATCGCGGCCACGCCCAGCGCGTGAAGCGCCATCGACACGAGCGTGGCGCTCTGGTGCTCGCCGGTCGCGAGGAGCATGTCGAGCTCGCGCGCGTCGGGCTCCTCGGTGATGGCGGCGGCGAGGGCGAGCAGCTCGTCCGTGGTGTCGCCCATCGCCGAGACGACGATGCAAAGGTCGGCGCCGTCGGCGCGGGCACGCGCGATCCTGCGCGCGACGCGGCGAATGCGGTCGGCGTTCGCGACGGACGAGCCGCCGAACTTCATGACGACGAGGGGGTGCGACATCGGCCCGGATTGTACCGGCGCGCCGGGTTCGGGGCGGGCGGGGCGCGGCGGGGGTGCGGCGGGGGGCGGCGGGGGCCGGGGAGCGGCGCGGCGGGGGCGCGGCGGGGGGCGAGCGTGCGGCGCGGCGACTTCGGCTCCCCGGTGCTGCCGGCGGTTCTTCCGGAATATGCGCCCAGTTCGTGCTATGGAGAACCGAGGGCGGTCAAGTCCCAGGACGTGGTGTAACAGCAGGCGCAACGCATCCTCGCGCCCGGGTCTGATCAGCTCGCCATCAGCAGGGCCGGGCTCACCTCCTCGGGTTCGGTGGACGGCGCGTCGAGCGCCGCCATGGTCTCGGGCC